>NZ_RQVL01000001.1 GCF_003992005.1 Veillonella sp. VA139
AATTTCACCACTTAAATATCTGTCTACAACTGAATGAGAATCTTCTTTACTCCAAGATTTCTTAGTATTTGCTTTTGGCTTTTCTTTTGTTTCTTTATTGTCTGTTTGCTTTTCTGCTTCTGGAGAAATATGTTCTCCATTATTTTCCTTGCCCTCGAATACAGCTCTAGCTTTCTCTTCCTCTTCTTCGTCCTCTTTTGCTTTCCTTACTAATTCGTCATTATCGTCTTCTTTATTATTTTCTTTTTCTTCAAATGCGGCTCTAGTCTCTTCTTCCTCTTTTTCTGCTCTTTCTGCTTGGTCTGCTAATTCACCATTTTCAATTACTGTATCATTAACTTTTTCTTCTGCAAGTTTAGCTTGTGCTTCTTGTAATTTTCTTTCATTTTCTGCTTGTTTTAATTGTTTCTTTTGTTTATTTGTAAGTTTTCCTACATTTTCATTGCCTTTAGTAGGAGCCAATGGCTGTTCTTGTGTTACATTTTTTTGCTTAGCATTCCCTTTTTTAGGAGCCTTTACTTTCGGGAATAAAGCGTCTTGGATATTTTTAAACCCTTGAGCACTTTTTTCTCGAATAGCTTTATATGTTTTGCTTCTTTCAACAGGCAATCCTGTTGTTTTAGCTGTGTTAATTAATTTATTTGCTTCGTCTAGGTAAAAGTTTTCAAACCTTTTATCATTTTTCTCAGCATGAACATCTACCTTATCTTTTGCTCTTCTATTATTAAATGCATTATCTATTTTCCCAAGACTAGCATTTTCAAAGCCTCTTTTTCTTAATTCTTCCTTGGTAGCAGCTGGATTATCTTTTCTTGTTTTTTGTATATCTTCTACATGACCCACAATATTATCAACTTGTTCTCTTGTATACGTATTGCCAGGTTTAATCCCTTTTTCACCCAGTTTCCTTTGTAATCCAACAGGTTTATTCTTTCTTTTTCCATTTTTATGTTCTGCTTGTTCTTTATTGTGTTCAGAGGTCGCTTCTCTAATCGCATACCCTGTATCTCTAATTAATTGGTCTTTATTTGGTCCGTCTGGAACTGCTCTGAACGTTTCTTCTAAAAAGCCTTTGTTTACAGAATCTTTGTAGTGATTATTATATTCTTCTCTCTTTTGGTTTTCCCCTTGTATTTTTCTTTCTTGCTCTTTAGTTTCTGTTACTTCTTTTTCTTTAGCAGCTACATTCTTTTCTATGGAACCCATAATTACTTTAGGCATAGTTCCATTATTAATAGACTCTTTATCGTTATCTGATAAGTTATAGCCAACACTTTCCGCTCTTTCAACTAGGGTAGGTTCATTGCTAGGTTCTTTTGGTTGTTTCTTCTCGTGCATTTCAACTACAGCACGGGAAAGTCTTTTGGCGTCTTTATCCGAATAACCTTGTTGTTTAAAGTCGTCTTTAAACGCATGTGGGTGATATTTAACTTCTGGAGAATGTTCTTCCCACTGTCTATCAATTTCTTCAGCTGTTGCCCTAGCATTATTGTTCATTTCTAGGATTTCATCATCAGATTTTCCTTGTTTTTTGTAGTGGGCGTGATTCAAGCTATCAAATGCATCATCAAGCTCATCCCTAGGTCTTTCAACCATGTGCTCTGGAGTTTCCTCTGACAAATCAAGAGAAACATTTTCTCCATCGGTAGATGGTGCCTCTGGCATTACTGTCGGAGTAGTTTCTCCTAAATCAACATCTCCACCCTCTTTGTTAGGTGTTGTAACAGTATTTTCTCTCAAAGTAGGAGTTGCATTCATTGCTTGTTCTGCTTGTTCTAAAGCTAATTGGTTTTTCTTTTCTCTTTCTTTTTGAGATAAGGTTTTACCAGAGCTGAATGTACCAGAAATTAAACCTAATGGAATAGAACCAATACCCGCATCAAATGCTTGGTCTTTCATATCTTGAGTCCAAGAAGTTGGGTCATAAATATTTACATTTTTATATTCTGGTGTACCAAGTGCTTGCTCTTGAATTTGTTGTTGCCATGCTTCGGTAACAGCCTCACCTACCGCACCAACACCAGCATTAACAGCTGTTGCAACGGCACCTTTAGCTAAAACCTTACCTCCACCAGTAGCAAACGCACTAGTAATGCCAGAACCTAAGCTACCTTGCATGGAAATTTTATCGAAGGCATAGTTAGCCATGGCAGGTGCCCAACCTTCATTGAAACTTGTTTTCATAGCATCGTAGGATTGGCTATGGTCCATACCTCTTTGCAGACCAGTCATATAGGTATCACCAGCATTGGTTGCATTTTCAATAAGACCACCAGCTACTACGCCAGTTGCAAATTTACCAGCTTTAGCACCGTACTGCACTAATTTACTACCTTCGTACAGTCTGTTAGCCCATTTACCTACACCAGCTACTGCACCGAGTGCTGTACCTACAGGACCACCAGCCACACTACCAATAGCAGCTGTAGTCGCAATATCACCAATTAAAGAAGGCACAGACGAACCTAATGCCTGTGCCGATTGATTTAATGCATAGTTTAAGTAGTTGCCTTCTTCCCATTTACCAGTATAGGCGTTAGCTTGTGCTCTATTACCAGCATATTGAGCTTCGTTGCTAGTCCAGTTAGCTAATCCGTCCCAGCCCTGTTCTTTTGCAAGGGCAGATGCACCGCCCAAGAGACCGCCAAGTCCTCCCCAAAGACCAGATTGTAAGCTGTCAAGTAAGCCTTCATTTTCGTTCGGGATATACCCAGATGCTTGTAACTGCTTGGCGTATTCTGCGATATTTTTCTTGGAACTATATAAATAATCATCAAAATTATCGCCAATCCTATCTCTAATTAGAGCCATATATCCTCCCTATTAATCGTATTTTAAATTATGTCCACTTTGTGACTCTGCCATGTGTTTTAATTGTTCTGATTGCCACCTTTTAATATCATTAACTGTTTGAACGGCGTATGGGTCATCCTCTGCTACAGCAAGTTTTTGGAGTGATAACATCGCCTGTTCGTTTAAATTATCGACATCATGTTGAGAGAAGCTACCTAAGTTAGCATTATTCTCCAAAACCTCTCTAAAACCATTTCTAATATCATCTACATATTTTGTATTTTGTGCTGGGCTCATTGTTCGTTTAGCACCACTAGAGCTACGACCACTACCAGAAGAACCACTTCCACCGCCTCCTCCATGAGGGCGAGTAGCCGCAGACAACAACATCATTTCTTTTTGTCTTTGCATTTGTTCTTCTTGTTGTTTTCTTTGTAACTGGACTTGTAGCCCCATTTGTGCTAATTGATTATGACTCATTAATTGTGTTTGCATTGGATTTACATTCATTCCAACCATAGCACCAAGAGATGCATAAGCCTGTCTATTAGAATTGTTTTGACTATTAGCAATCATTTGAGCTAATTTACCAGCACCAGTTAATTGTGCGTTAGCATTTTGCAATTTAGCTTCTTCTTGTGCTTTAGCTACAGCGGCGTTCATCATAGCTTTGTCACTATCTTCATAGAACCTAGATGCAAATACTCCTCTTGCTCTATGATGAGCTTGTCGAACCAATTGCTCTCGAAGAGCTTCTTCTCCAGCAGCTGCTACATTACGCTTAGGCTGTTGGATAATAGACATAACACCTTCCATATCCAATTTTTCATTAGGATTTTCAGTAACCATATTGGTTTTAATCCCGTCAATATTATCAACAATGGTTTTACCACCATCTTGTCCAATGGTATTGGAAATGGTAGTTGCCATATTCTTCCTTGCCAGCCTATTTTCTGGATTATAAGCTGGTCTTTCATAATAGTCGTTAAAGTATAAGGCTGCATCTTCTGGTGTCATGGCATTAATTTTATTGAACCCTTCTTGTCCTAATTCTTTTTTCATGTAAGAAAGTTGTGTCAACAAGTCAGAAGACGATGTCCCTGCTTGCTTTGCGTAGTCAGCTAAGCCCTGTTGTCTATCTGATGAAGTCCATTGAAATAATCCGTATCCAGTTTCTCCGTCTACGTTCACCTCTCCTGCCTCTCCACCACCTTGCAACCGTGTTGGAGAATAATCTGCTCCCGATTCGTGATACGCATTAGCCATAATGCCAGAGGTAGCACCTGGGGAAAACCCCAGGTTTAAAAGCCCCTGTTGTACAAGTGCTCTATTATCCATTACTACCTCCCTAAATTTAAGAACCCATTAATATCTGGCATCCCAGCTACTGCTTGATTGTAGTTCTGGTAATCTCCACCATGTAGATATTTGCCTTTATTACGTTCCTCAAAACCTCTCATATAATTGGATTGTTCTAGAAATCCTTTGCTTAAATCTGATGCATTCTTTTCTGTGACCATGGGACCTTGATAGCCATTAGCATATAATTGAGAAACTCCATTTCGGAAGTCTTCTCCTGTAAGCTGGGATAGTCCTCCTAATTTATTACTAAACCCACTTAACTGATTGGCTTTATCTGTAGCCATTTCGTTATCTAAGTTTTTTGCTTCACCTCTACCAACATAGTTTTGGTAAAGTAATCCCCCGACATTAGCCAACGCTCTACCAGCAATATAGCCTAAATCAGCTTCTGGGTTATAGGGAATATAGTTCATTTAGTTCCTCCTCGCTAAAACCTTCTACACAAACACCATTCGCATAGAACATACCAGAACCAGATACAACAAGTTCGTACACAGGTATATCTGATTCTTTAAACTCTATATTGACAAGTTTCTCAAATCCATTATCAGTTAGAATCTCATCTTTATCTTCTAAGTCTTTAACTTCCACTGAACCACGTCTCGTCCAGACTGTTTGCGTAGATGTGCAATCTACTTCGTGCGTTTCTGTGGTAACTGTATGAATGTCTTTTTCCCCACATTCGATAACATCTAATACAATCTCAATACCATCTTTAGATACCAAGACATCATTTTTTTCTACTTCTGTAATAGGAATGTAGCCATAATCAGTTTCCACTGTTACATATTCTGGGAAGCACATAATTGCAGCACTAGCAATATTGCTAACACCACTCATTAATCCTCCAAGGAAACCAGGTCCTTTTTGAGTTACGGTAGTTCTTCCGTTATTTAAAGACCCTTGCGTTTGGAGAGCATCATTTGTTGATTTACTTTGTCCTTGTGCTAACGCTAGATGTTGTTCTGGATTAGCAAAAGAATATTGATTTGCCTTGTGAGCTACTTCCAATGGACTTAATGCAAATTTGTATTTTTGGTCTAGCAAGTCTTTAGCCATACCAAGGTCTTGTGTATAGTCTTTTGACATTTGTGCCATCATATTGCTCTGCATATCATTTACTGTTGAGTTGTATCTAGAACTGTCTACTACGCCATTACGAGCCATCTTAGCTAGCCCTTGTCCCATAGTATTCTCATAAATACGATTGAAGTAGTTCATCTTAGCATCGCTGTATACTTTTGGTAATTGTCCCGTAGCTAATAAAGACTGTTCTTTGCGGAGTCCGTCAATATCGTGAACCGTTTGTCCATATATTCCTTTCCAGTCTGGATTTACCACATCATCTAACATTGCTGTTCCCCTATTCACCAGTTTGTCAATACTAGGTTGAATAGAAGACAAATATCTTTGTTGTTGAGCTATTAACGCCCTTTCTTCTGGGGTTAGTTGTCGTTCGTGATAACTTGCTCCACCTTTACCCATTATCTATCTCCTTTATAAAATAATAATATGTTGTACCATCAATACATTTAAAATCTATGCACGTGGATTTTGTAAGTCTTTCATATGCCCTAGGGTTAAAAGGACTTATTGTAGAAATTAAAGAAACCCCCGCTTGTCTTGCTAGGTGCTCTATAATTGGATATAGTACCTGTAAAGACCCACTAAAAACACCAATTTCCAGCCTATCTGCTAATAAAGTATATGCAAATAAAGAACCATCGTCATGTACGTATAAAAGCGGATAAAAGTCTCTTTCCCAATCTTCAAAAAAGTCTTTCCCTACTTTCTTTTTATATTTGTCTATCCATTTTATAATGTCCTCTGTGTTAGGCATATGTCCTCCTACAAGAAAAAGGCACTCCGAAGAGTGCCCTATTATCCGTATGGGTTCTTTCCTCCCCCATGTAAATTCTTTAAGAAATCATCATGTTTTGCAGATTTCTTTTTAGCTCCGAAACCAGAGCCACGTTTTCCTCCTGCTTTAGCAGAACTTTCGTTTACGAATGCTTCTTTTTCCATTACTATGTCAAAGGAAACAAATTTAAAAATAATAGGACTTGTAGTATCAAACATAAACTGTAAGATAGGAGCCCTAATCTGACTTTTAAATTCTTTTTGTTGTTCTTTACTTATCCAACTATGGTTTATCACTTCTTTGTTGATATGGATTCGACCAGAGCCAGGCACCTTTGCCTCTATGTCAATGTATGTTCTATACACGTTCATTTCATGAGTATCTCTAAGTTGTCCTGTAATAATTTCTTGGTAGATTGGTTCTCCATTGTCTGTAGTGTTTTTCCACTTTAGTTCGTAGATGCCACCAGATTCTGTTCCTGTATTCATAGCCACCAATACATGGTATCTATTTTCACATACAGAAGTGACGTCACCAGGGAATGTCCACATGGAAAACGCCTTTAAGCCATAGTGATATACGAATAAAGTATTTCCACTATTTCCGCTGACTATAAGCTGTTTTGTTCTCCGTAGGTCGGATACAAAAGGATTATCAACTTGTTTTTTTAGTAGTGGATTGCATTTATCCCCGATGTCTTTTGGTTCAAAGTTCGCATACGACATAGATGTTGAATAAGATTTTAACCCAGTGGTCGACATAAAAACAACATCCTTACTTAGATTCGTAAGTGCATGTCTTGAAATAAAGTCACTCTTTTCGCCTAATGGAGTGATATTCCAATCACTTGGTTCGTTTTGAACGTTATAAATAACGCCATTTGACTTAAACACCAGTAAGTCTGTAGCAAGTCTAGCTACTCCTAATATGTCTCCGCCGTCTTTATACCCAACGTTTACATCTTTTCTCGCAGAGTCATCATTAGAGTTTTCATGCCAGTCTTCTTCGTTCCCGATAGCAGAATAGATTAACAAGTCCTGACCTGTTTTAGTAACCACTACTCGACCAAATCGCTCGAATACTATGTCGGCATTAGGTGAAGTAGAAATTTCTGTCAGTTCTTGGTAGTTATATTTTTGGAGCTTGCTCCCGCTTGCGATAAGTAGATTTCCACCAAACTTACAGCAAGTAGGTCTTTCAGAATCTCCATTAAGAGTTCCAATTAGCTGTGGTGTTTTGCCAAATTCATAACGATATACTTTTCTGTTCTTTAGAAATATAAAGAAATCATTCATTTCGTAATCGTTATATACGTGAGTAACTTGTGAGTCAAACAAGTGGAGGGGGGCACCTAGCCCCCTTCTTGTCCGTAGTTTATCCCCTTCAATGTCAAACTCGAAATTTTCTAATTTAACACATTCGTTTTCTGGAAGAAATTCTGGAGAGCGTGCCACGTTCATTCCACCTGTTAAGTCTACTAAAGTTACCGTTTTAATTCGTTGGGATTTTCCTACTTTTTTAGCCAACTTCTTCTATTTTTTCTAAAATTGTTTCTAATGGTTTTATATAATTCTCGATAATAAGAAGGAAGGATTCTCTAGTCCTAGCGTCCGAAGAGTATAATAAACTTGAGTTATTAATCATATCAAACCAGTTTGCATTTGAAAGAAGGTTGAAGAAGTCTTTATCACTATCTGTTCCTTCTTTACACTCTTTGGTAAAGACATACTCACCAATAAACCAAATCGCTTCATCAATGCTTTTTATTAATTCTATTCTCCCAAATATTCCCATGGTTCTGGAAACAGTCAAAAATGATAGTCGGATTTTTTGTAGCATCTTCATCCATTCTACAAGCAAATCGAAATCCACTCCATTCCGCAGTCCGTGCATAACAATTTTATGAAGGCAATTAACAACTTTTCTTGTATTACCTGTAATGCCATTAGCCCCTGGAAGATTGTCTATATCTGGAAAATGAACTCTAAATATTGAGTCATTATCTTGATTTTCGTCTAGGTCTATCCCTATGGCTCTAATATAATTTTGAAGAAAACGAAAGCCTTTTAAGGCTTCCCCCTCTGGTCCTTTCGGTCCAGCAGGACCTACGTCACCTTGCTCTCCTTTGGGTCCTTTTAAAGAGAGGAAGAAATCTTCTATAGAGCCTTCGTGACCCTCTTGTTTCCAAAGTTCGTAAGCACTGAGACCATTATTTCCTGCTTCTCCAGTCGGACCAGCTACACCTTGAATACCTTGTTCTCCTTGAACGCCTTGGATGCCTTGCGGACCCCTTTCTCCAGTCTCCCCCTTAGGACCTCTTGGTCCTTCTGGTCCTTGGATACCAGGAACACCCTGTGGTCCAACCTCTCCTTTGTCACCTTTAGGACCTGTTTCTCCACGCTCTCCTGTCTCTCCTTTTTGTCCTTTTAAGGAATTTAGGAAGTCATCCATTGAACCTGTGTTACCCCATTTTCGCCAAAGTTCGTAAGCACTAAATCCAGGATTCCCATCACGACCTTTTTCCCCTCTTATTTCTCTCAAAAATTCTTCGACAGGGTAATTGTCTGGATATTTATATGTCTTTTTCCACAATTCAAAAGCACTTAGTCCTTGTTCTCCTTTTGGACCTTGAGGACCTATAGGTCCAATTTCTCCAGTGTCACCTTTTTCTCCTTTTGGACCTTTAAGGCTTTCAACTTGTTCGCTTGTCAAGGATTCAAAGGTTACAACTCCATCGGCTCCTTTAGGACCTACTGGACCTTGTATACCTTGTTCCCCACGTGGTCCCTGTGGTCCCACTTCTCCACGAATACCTTGTGGACCTTGCTCTCCTGTTAAGCCTCTTTCTCCTTGAGGACCAGTCAATCCACGCTCCCCAGTATCGCCCTTAGGTCCTTTTAACCCTTCTAGCTGGCTTTCTGTAAAATCTGCATAAGTAAATGGGTCACCTTTAGGTCCTTGGGGCCCGACTGGTCCTGTTAAACCTTGTTCTCCTTTAGGACCTCGAAGAGATTCTAGTTGTTCTGTAGTGAAGTCTTCATATCGGAATGGGTCTCCCTTTTCTCCTACTTCACCTTGCATCCCCTTATCTCCTTTGAGCCCAAATTTAACTTCAATCTTGATTGGGTCTGGGAGTTTTACTTCTAACTTATTGTCCATATGCCTCCTACTTTCGTAACCGTCCAAGTACGTTAGTACTCATTAAATCCATTAATTTATCCATATGAGGAACACCGCTATCTCTCATGTTCTCAATAATAGAAAGTGATTCACTATAGCACACATAGCCTATAGTAAATGTAATAGCCCTAATACCTAGTTCAATATGGCTGTTAGCCAAAGCAGAATCTATCATATCGCCAGCTACTAATAACAGTGCAATTTGAACCACCTTGCTAACAAAGCCAAACCCTAGGTGAGTGCTATTAATCTTTCCAGCTTTAAACGCTGGAATCCACCCAAAGAAAGTACTTACCACGGTAATTCTTTCTTTTGGAATCCCCTCTTCTTGAAGATATTCATAGCTAATAGCAAACCATTTTGTAATAATGTCTAATACTATAAGCCAGAAAATAGCTTGTGCAATATAGGCTACATCCGAATTATGTATAGTCATAATCAGAGATAGAAAACTACCAGCCATTACCTTTATCTCCCAATAGTCTAATAATTTTGACAAATGCATAACGAATCTTTCGTAAACGTCTAGTACGTCTGCCAAAACTATAAAACCTAAAACAGATAAAAATCTATATGGAGGGGGAAAATGTTCTTTTAGCCATTTAACCATAAAACCTCTTAGTGATAAGAAATACCAGGACTTACAATGAATCTACCTTGTAAAATCCTGGTCTTTTTACCTTCTTTATTTGTTTGTAAAATATCATACCAATATTCACTAACTTCTTCGTAATTGAGACCTTCTGTATCAATCTGAGAGGTTAGTTCGCTAGAGAAATAAAATTCTACCAAGCCATCGGAGGCATCTACAACAGTAGATACCGCCTCAATTAATACTTGGTCATTTTCTGCATCTTCTCTAACTTTTAATGTAAATTGGTAATCCGTAATATCTACTGGGGTATCGTGACTATCTTTAATCCATAATTGGAAAGAGAAGTCATCCCCTTGATTCACCACTAACTCTTGCGTTGGTGGCATTAGTTTTCGTTTAGCCAATTTACCTCCTTGTTAGCTACTCACATTTTGTACCTTTCTCGGTACTTTTTGATGAAACTTTTTCTATTTCTGTTTGGTAGACTTCGGAGAATAAACTCTTCTTCTGCTCCCCAAGAACCAAGACCATTTTTTCTTAACTCTGACGTTGTGATAAAAATGTCTTGATGACTATTTCTTTGTAGGTAATCAGAAGCAATCTTTGAATCTCCTAATGTTACCCCTAAATGGTCTTGCTCTAATATTTCTTCTAGCGTCTTTTTAGATTGAAACATTGTTATTCACCTATACAGAAAAAGTATTGAAATATAGTTTTAGTATATCTAAAGTTTCACAAAATATCAATTACTCAGTAGCTTCGGAACGTTTAGACTCTTGTTCAGCAAGCCATTCAGATACCAATTCTACATAACGTTTCGGAATAGCCTTTTTACCTTCTACAGCTTCCTCTTTTGTTAATACCCAGCTACCGTTAAGAATCAAGTAACCGTAAATTGGAACCATTGTTTTGAAAACGTACATATTGCATTTCTCCTTTACATAACATAAAACGGCATACACATCCGTAAAAAAACTAATCATCTTTATCTCCTATTAATTGTGCCATTGTTTCGCTTAATTCAGAAAGAGCCGACATAATTTGGTCATTAGAAACCGCTGGAGCAACTTCCTCTACTACTCCACTACCAACTAAGTTTTCAGTTGAATAACTTTCTACTGGAATACTGAGAGCAGTTTGCTCTAACAATTTAGGTCTCCCGTCACTTCCCTTGACGTATTTCCCAGAATTATACAGTTCAAATTCTTCTGGTGTAACAGAATATTGTGTTTCTTCTTCTGACGTAAACAGCCTATATGGCTTTTCAAAGAAAAACTCTACATTATAATACATATTTCTCTCCTTATGACCTTTGTACAGTAGGCTCTTCTTCTACAATAAACACGCCACCTTCAAATATTTTTGTATCCACCACCTCAATAGAAGTTCTCCCGCCAAGTGTTCCTGTTAATGGGATTTTTTGTCCGACCTGTACATCTGGACATTCCCCAATAGTAATTGTAAACTCTGGAATCTCTTGGTCTTCTGGGATTTCAATTTCATATGTTTCTGGCATAGACATCCCCATTTTAAAATAGGTGTTTCCATGCATTTCTCTATGATAACCGCCTCGTGCTCCGTGATGAGAATCACTATGAATCTTGTATGGGACAGGAGCCCCAACAATTTCAACCGCAGGACCGAAGTATCCATCGTTCCACTTGTTCATTCGTGTTCCTTGAGACCACAACATCCTAAATGTAGGAGATAGGTTGCTTTTAGCTAAGGTCTCTTTATCTGTGGAGTGTGGTTCAGCAAAAAAAGCATTAGGGGTACTTGTTAAATAACCTGGTACCTTAAATGGAGTTGAGGTTACCCCCCACCCCCAAGGAAGACCTAATCCAAAATCAGCAGCAAAAAATGTTTCTTCTGGTTGTTCGTTTCCCTTCCATGAGCCATGGTAGTCGTCAAATTTATACTTATATTCTTCTTGGTTATTTATCCCGTTTACAAAAATAGAAGACTTTGATGTACTGTAGGAAATATCCCCTCCAACAATTTTTGTTTCCGATGTCTCTGGTCTTGGTTTGCCTATGGCAGAACTTGCTCCAATTAAAGTAACTTTAAACCTTCTTCCTTTTGGTTTATATGTATGAGTTCCTTTCCCCGAAAAATGAAGTGTATTAAATCCATTTCTTGTAATGGAATAATAGTTTTCAATTGGAAAGTCCATTGCTAGAAACTGCACACTCTCATCAAAAGGACGATAGAATTTTAAAATTTCTGGAGGAGAAACCAATTTAGCAATTACATTATTCCAGTTAGTCCCATATACAGCCCCACTGTAATATATTGCTTGAATTTTATTCATTCCTTTCTTCAAATCTAAGGATGCTTCTCTAAATTCAACCTCCTCCATATTAAAGAAAAAATCATATATATTCGTTGGGGTGTAATAAGTATAGCTGCCACTGCGTTCACTATACCCATCCTCCTTCATTTCACCTCTTACTTCGCTTTTTATTCTGTACTGAGCTAGATATTCCTCTAACGGATTTGTTCTTTTTATAGGTTCTGCTAATTTGTATTTTTTTGTGACTTTACTGTTTCTGGATAAAATAAAATTTGTTCTTGCATCGTCTCTGCTTCCTCCAAATGTGTGCCTCCTAGGCGGTACTAGATTCCAAACTCCATCAGGGAAATACTCTTTATACGTATCTACCGCTAGGACATCTCCTACATATATATCTATGCCTGGCTTAAACTCGCATTTTACCTTTATGTCATATGGAGACCATACCCACATTACAGTAGTTTGTCCTATACCATTAAGAGACTTCGAGTTAGGAGTTAGCCTCAAGGCATTTGGAACTGTCAGCTCTGTGAATGCTTCTATTTCAAATCCGTTTGGAGATACATTTACAGCTCTACAGACCACATTTTGGTTTTGTGGATTAGGGGAGTTATCCCCTAATATAGGTATAACTGGAGGAACCACCATAACATAAGGGGTTGTATCCCAAGAAAGATTTATTTTATCGCCATTTTTTGCATAGCCTTTAACCATCCTTCTAACCGACCCAAATGGAGTTCCCTTTGAGTCGTACCAAACTAATCCTGTTGAATCAAATTTAGTATAAGACCCATTTCGTTGTCCAACTGACATTCCAGTTCCATCAATCCGAACTGAACCACCTTGAATAGCGGACCCTAACTCTTTAAGGTCGATAACTCCTGCTCCTAATTTGTCAACAGTAACGCTACCAGCTTTAATCTTATCACCTGTAATAGAATCAACTACTAGCTTATCGCCCGTAATAGAATTGGCTTTTAGTTTATCAGCGTCAATAGAACTAGCTTTAATTCTATTCCCCTCAATGCTATTAATTTCCATGTGTTCTGAGACAATAGCCTTAGATGCAATCTTATCAGTAGTAATTGCGTTAGTTGCTATCTTTCCAGCCGTAATGGCATTAGCAGAAATCTTATCTGTAGTAATTGCTCCTTCAGCAATTTTTGTTCCTACAATAGCATTATTACCAATATGTTTGGCAACAATCACTCCGTCATCAAATACCGTCTTATTAGTAATATGGACAGCCTCTGGAGGGATTTCTTCATTAGTTCCTTTTTCGATAGGAGTAGAACTTTCCCCTTCCCCGAATACATCGAGATATGCTACACGGATAGTGTATTTCCCCATAGCACATACAAAGTTATATGTATTGTCTTCTACATAAAACTTTTCTTCATTTATGTACACGTTAGCTCCATAGCAATCTTCTGGAATTTTATCAAAATGGATTCTCATCCCTTCTAATGTTGGGGTAACTGTAACATTTTCTGGAGCATGAGGAACTGCTTTAGCATAAGGTAACTTTAAAGGAGAGGAATAGCTATTTCCCACCCCCTTGTTATATAAGTATGCCGTACCAGACCTTGCATAGGGTTTTTCTGTGGACATTAAATCGGTTGTAACTTCTAATCTGTTATGCAGTTCACCTGGGTGTTCATCTAGCCTTAGCTCTGTCCACATATATTCGTTTTGGTCATACTGTTTCCAAGACCAGTAGACTCCTTTTTTGTTGAAAACTACCGTTGCCTCATAAGGTGGTCTAGGAACATGCTTGTTGGGCTCTACATAATAAGTAATCGCTGGAGCTTTAGCCTCTATAGACTTAGCATTATAAACGTCTTTTCCTCGAACTCTAATTAAATAGTTCTGACCAGGTTCGATATTGTCAATCAAATACTGGTTAGTCTTGGTTGTTTCATAGTGCTTAACCCATTGTTGGTCGGAAAACCCAGCTAAAGTAGTGTGAAAGTCACCAATTTTAATATCAATTACCGCACCAGCATACTTCTTAATATTGTCAGAGTTCCATTTAACTAACAAAGAAATATTACCATTTACAGCTTTTTCCTCTACGGTAATCGAATGAACTTGCTCATCAATAGTCTCTGGAGTATCTGCTACCGTATTATAAATCTTAGTAACTTCTCCTAGTTTTTCAGCAATATCATCTTGCAAACCTTTAAGGTAGTTTTTAAGTAAGGAGACAAACTTTCGTCCATCTCCTAGTATAGAAGAAGGCAAATTATTAGCACCGTTATCCATAACACATCTCCTATAATAAACCTACGATAGCTTCTACCATGTCTTGTTCTACATCCATGTTAAAGCCGTGGTTAGACATTGCTAAAACTACAACTAATTGTGCAACGATATTGCCAAAGGCTTCGTTATCGAACGGAACTTGGTCTGTAACCTCAGTTACAAATTTAGGTCTTTTGTAATACCGAATCTTCATTGGTAATTTCCCATATACTGTCGCTGTTCTCTCTCTAACTATAACGGGAGCTTGGTTAGTTACCTTATACCAATCTTCTGGAACCTGCTCCGTTTCTTGTGTAAATGTATGGTCGCCCACAACTTCATAGTAGCCATGGTCAATTAATACATGCCAAATAAAGTTAATGGCATCATTAATATAGGCAATCAGCTCTTTGTCTTCGTATCCACTTTGCAAACTATCGCTCAGTCTATCTCTAAGTGCCGCTTTGTCCATTAGCTCTCGAACCGTCATCAGCTTTCACCTCTCCTGTTAAAGATTTCACATCATATACTGTATATGTAACTAATTGTCTTTGCTGTAGTACTTTGTCAAACGGAATTGTATCTGACAAAGAGGTAACATGTGGTCGATTAGCGAAATATCTAACCTCTAATACCCCTTCATAATTGGGGTTCATATGTGATACCTTAATTCCGTCTGGGTCTTGATGAAATACAACAGGAAACTGTCCACAAAGACCAATAAAATCTTGCGGTCTTTCCACTTTGTTTGTATTTTCAATTGTAAAAGATTTTGTGAGCTCTGGATTTGCAGCTTCAGAAAGTTCTTGACTCAATCTATCAATAGCTACATTTAAACTCATTAATAATTCTTCGTCGGACAAGGATAATTTTTGCATATCTCCTAGTCTTTGACGAACAAGGATAAGTAAATCGTTCGCAGTCATTGTCCCTCCTAAACAAAAAATTGTACTGGTCTATCTATAGGTCCATCAGATTCAGCTTCTACTAGTTTCATAACTTCTGACGTGATTAATCCAGCAATCGTATCTGCTCCAAAAGTTCCATTCAATAGTCCAGCTGTATACCTAACAAACATATCGTATAAGAGATATGGTAAATCTATCTCATCTTCAATAGATTCGATAGGGTCAAGCACATACAAGTACAACATATTAACTGGAGAGTCAACTTTCACAGAGCCTCTGATAAATTTATACCCTCCATCATAGTCTTCAAAAGACTTAAAGCCTCCAAAGTCCTCTGGTAGCTTAGCCATTCCCTTTACTGGTACTAACTTTTTCTCTTTTGTAATCCAGTAAGACTTAGCATTGATTAATGACATGTTGACATACCTTAAAACTAAGTTCATGGCATCTATGATTTCTGGGTCACTATGCTTTCTAGTGGCATTCTCCCCCAATACGTAAAGAATTGAGGTAACTACATCACGAACAATAATCATAAGTACACCTTCGTTTTCCCAGTAGTTGTTCTAAATTCGGGGTTTCTCATTAGCCATAACCGAATCCATTTCTCGTATTCTGCTTTATCCTTGCCTTGGCAAGATAATGCCATCTGCAATTCAATATCACTATCAAATCTATGTCTAGGGATACGAGCAATACACTTGGCTTTGCCTCCGTCTATACGACCTTCTTCCCCACTATTTCTATCTTCTCTAGCTTGTTTAAGGATTTCTGTTTCATCATAGGCATGGCTAATCGTCCAGGTATCCTTTTCTACTTCTACTGTTGTACTAATTCTCAAGGTCATACCCCCTTATAATAAAAAAAGGGGGTGGATATACCACCCCCATAGGATTATTTTGTAATGCCGTATAAACGAGCATTTGCAATTGGAGCAGTACACTCTAGTGTAGCTGTACCGGTGATAATGGATTCTTGGTAAGTACCACGTCGTTCCAAGTCCTCTTTATGGAATGGAATTAAGTAGCCAAGTTTCCAGTATTGTAAGTCAAGTAAATCGACTACATCATCAGTATACATACGATGAGCAATCAACTGAACAACGCCGAAATCAGTTTCTAAGACGTCTACTACTTGAGTAAGTTTCTTAGCTTCCATCGCAACGTTACGTTGAGAGTTAGCAGTAAATGTAGATGCTTTACGTTTGTTTTTACCAGACATAACAGCAATATCTACGTCTCCACCACGACCCCATACAGCCTGCATTGCATCATTCAATGCATCCATACTAAATTCGCCAGGGGAATCCAGTTTACCAGCGTCAATGGAGTTGCAATACGTCAATTCCATTTTACCAGCAGTTACATTTGCTGTTGGCTTAATAGGCGTAGAAGTTGCAGAAGTAGTTTCTGTCGCTGTTAAGTGTACATAGAATGTATTGGCATCAATAACTCTAACAAAGTATTGTGTGTTAGGCTTAATATTGGCATCCAATGCATTTGTACCTTTACCACGGAATGTTACTTTGTCACCATTAATAAAACGATGAGTATTTAAAGTAACAATACCAGTAGTTGCCATAGTTACATCTTTGTAGTCGTCTAAGAAATATGGAAGACCGCCAAAACGACCAGCAGTTGCATCGTCAAATGGAACTTTCGTTTTGTTAGTAACGATAGCGTATTCCAAGTCACGAGCAATCTCTTTAGACGCTTTTAACATTTGGTAGCCTTTTTCATCACGTACACCATACTTTTTGATAGCTTGAGTGATGTCGGACACGTTGTAACCGTGTTCAAATTGTTGAGTATAGTTGGATTCACGTCTACGAGGTGTAGCTTGGCGAGTGGAGAAGTCATGAACCTCTAGTGTCGCATTGTCCATCGCAGGTCGTAAAGAATCACATAACCAGTTATGTTCTGTAGAATGTACAGAAAGTTTTCCAAATCGGGAAGTCAATAAAGTTTGGTCTGGGTCGATGTTCGTAATGAAATCATTCATATCCTCGACCTTGCCCACTACTTTATAAGACTTTACAGCAGTTTCTTGTGCCAAAGTTAAATCTCCTATTTTTCAAAATAATTCATCTGGGCTAATAGCTTAGCCTGTTCATCAATATTTAAGTTTCGTAATTTAGAGTAGTCAATCTCTCTTGTAGGGTTACCTGGTTGGGTAGTAGCCGCACCAGCTGGTTCTACATAAGGTGGTTTTGGACCACGTTGTTGAGTGACTATATTTTTTTTAGCGATTGTTGGTACGTTACGAACCCCATAGAACTCGTTTCTCACAGCTGTCATGTATTGGTCTACAACATTTGCATCGTAATTGTCTAATGCCTGTTTAATTTGAATTGCCTGTGCATAAGGGAGTTCATTTAGTTTTTGTAATGCGTACGCATCAATCTCTCGGTAGTTAGGGTCTTGTGTGTACTTGTACATCGTTTTATTGAAGTTGTCTACGACCGATTGTCGTTGAGCCTCTTCTTGTTGTTGTTGCCACACTTGAGCCTTAACTGTTGCAATAGAATCAGCAAAAGCCGCTTGGTGCATGGTGTTATATTCATCGAATTCTTCTCCGAATGTGCTTTCAACTTCTGCTTTAGCGTATTCTGCTAACTTTTCATAGTAAGTTTTTTGTGTGAACTGAGGTTCACTTGGAGCTGGTTCTTGAGGTTGTTGAGGCTGTGCTTGTGGTTGTACTTGAGGTTGCGGAGTATACATTTGCATTTGTCTACGCTCATCAGCAAGCTGTTGCGTTTTGCGTGTATAGTCCTGATTTCTCATGTATCCGTGGAGCAACTCATCTAAACTAACTTCTTGTTCCTCTCCGTTGACTTTTACGACGTATGTCTCAGGTTCTGTTGGAGCTGATTGTACATTAGGAGAGTCGTCACCCTCTGGTGTATTCGGTTCCGCTTGATTCTGGTCATCGTCCATAGAGCCACCATTAAAAAAGACTGGATTCCCATCTTGGTCAATTCCAAAATCGGGAATATCGTCTGGTTGGGAGTCCATAGTAGGTTGCTCCCCTGTATTTACACCTTCGCCATCAGCGAAAAGTTGTAAGTTAATTTTAAATTCTTCTTTCATGTTTCCTCCTTCACTCCCCATGGGGGTTGGTGAAATTATCATTTTTCTTAGTATGGGCTGTATAATTGAGCTTTTCTCATATAATCATCTGAAATTCCCCTAGCCGAAGGAGAATTATTTCCATCCCAATTGTTTTCTGGTTGAGCAGGTGCACTATATCCTCCTCCAGAGTTCAGTTCTTTTAATAAATTAGCCTTAAACTCCTCTGGGTTGTAAAATGAAGGAGTTTCATAGTAACCAGCACCGCCATAACTTGGTTCGTTATAACTGTTCTGAGCAGCTCTAGCAACTGACTCAGCTTCGGCTTGTTTACGCATCTCTTCTTGCTGAGCAAGGTATTCGGCGTAAGGTGCTCTTAAAGCACCAATAGAACGTAAGTGTTCAATCTCTTGTGGGTGGAATTCATGACTTGCTTTAAGGTGATTAATATAATCATCATCCCATCCAAACGATTTTAGTTTTTCGTTATCCGCCCACTCATATCCCATGCCTTGAGCCATAGGGTCTTGCTTAGCCCAATCTGGAGCATCTTTCATACGAGCCTCTCTCATAGCTAACAAGTCTGGACCATGGTCTTTATACCAAGAACCGTCTGCTCTAGCGGCAGATTCGTCTGCCATCCGTTTAGTTTGATTAAGAATATCAGAAATGTTTCTAGCAAAATCTCTGCTTAAACCTGGGTGAGAATCAGCATATGCGTTTCTTTCAGCCTCTTCTGCCTCTACCTTTTTCTTAATTCCGTCAACCAATGCATTAGAACGGTCTGGTACTGGTGCTTGATAACTAGGTCCTTTAGCACCCATCATTTCTGGAGTAATACGCCCTGCATATTCGGAATTTGTACCAGAATTTTGGCTTTGGTAGGATGGATTCTCCATACCATAATTAAACTGATGAGGTTTATTTAAAACCCCATCAGCTCCACCTTCCCACGGCTTGTCATTCGTAGGTCTTTTATATTGTTCAAAATTAACTTGCAATAATTTCTCCTATTCTGGATAGTAACCACGACGTGTTTCGTAAGCTATTTGGTCTTGTAGCTCTTGGAAATCTGCCTTAGCTATATCTCCGTTATTAATCACTTTAGTTAAATAGCCCTCAAAAGCCTCCGATACCAGAAGGAGGTTCCTGTACTGGACCATTTCCTCCACGGGGCACGATTTGAGGCGACTGATTGTCCACTCTTGATACTCCTCCAGCCAGTCCTTGAGAAAGGTTAGTGCCTCCGAAGCCCCCGCCCCCAATTCCATCTGCTGAATTAGCTCCTTGCTGTTGTTGTGTTGGGTCATCTCCCGCTCCTTTAAATAATAACTGTAATTCTGGTGGTAATTGTAATAACACTTCTGGTGGTAAAATACCAAACTGAGCATAATACTGTAACGCTTGAGGAGGTAATTGGGATAAAACTTGTTGTTTTAACTGCATTTCCATCATCATGCGTTGTTGCGTTACCGCTGGGTCTGTAATGTAATCACCATAGTTTTTAAAGCCAATACTTTCAATCCATTTTTTAAATAAATTGTAGATATTTTCTGGTGTAGAAACCATATACCCACCAGCATTAGCTTGCATTAAAGCCGTAAGTAGTGTTTGTGTTGCCATAATCGTAGATTCTTTAGTGGCAATACTAATACCAGCATTAACAACTAAATCAAAATTACCGTTTAAATCTTCTGGATTAATCTTCAAAGACTTATTTGTTAAGCGAATTACTGTATTTTGGTCAATAAATTTTTGGTTTAAAGAAACCATAAAGCGGAATAACTCGTAAATACCAGTCTCTGCAAACATACGAGCAATTAACTCCAATCGTTGGGAGCTCTGCCCTAAAATTGCCGAAATCCCCGTGGCAGTTTTGTTTAAGCTGTTAGCATCTAAGCCTTGATTGTATCGAGTGATACCAGTTCTGTTCTCTTTTTGTCCTTCGATATACTCTAAAAACTGGAATGTTTGAGGGGATAGAGGGTGAACTGGCATTGGCATAGCCACTTCATTAAGGCTATGTCCAGATTTCATGCGAATTACCTTACGACCTTGGATATAATCGTCAATATTGATAGCATCTTCCGCTAATAGCATTTTAGGGTCGTTATTTAGGGCAACATTGTGCATGATTTGACGTGTTAACGCCACTTTTAAGTCTTGTAATTCCCCAATAAGCTCTGCATAAGAGCGTTTCACCCAGATACGATGAGGGTCTTTTGTCGGAGAAATCGTGAAAAATGGGTGTCTACCCATGTAGTTTTGCTCAATACGAATGATGGTATCTCCACAAATGGTGATAATCATATCTTCTAGGATACCATCCCCATTAATGTCCATCTTGGTATAACATTCGTAAATCACAACCTCTAATCTAGCTTTATCTTCTTCATTAAAGGTTAAATCGTTATATTTGTCTCCAATTACCTGTTCAATCGGGCTTTCAATTTTACTTTGTCTAAAGTCTTCTGTCTTAATTTCGTCAATATTTGCATATACACCCTGTGCTTCCCTCTCTCTTAAATAGGACATCGTTACCTTTCTTTTTTGGGCAACGAAGTTAGCCTCTTCGAGGGACTTCGCATCAGAGGAATAAATGAAATCGCTCACTAAAATATTCTCAATTTTAGGAGCGTTTTTCACATAATAAGGGGATTGATAGGTAACAACAAAGTCACCATAAATATCTGGACCCTCAATAGAAACAATAGGCACCCCTGTTTGTTGGAGTGCCTGTAGTGCCTCATTATTTAGAGTAGTTTGTTCAGTAGTATACCCCTCTGTCCTTTCCCAATAACATTTGATGATACCCATGCCTGTAATCAAGGCATCCTTCATCCAGTTATATAAGATAGGAAAGAATTTGTTTTGACGTTGTAACTGATACACCAAAAGTTCTTGCATTGTCTCTGCTTTTGTATCATCTTCTTCTGTTACTCCAGCGATGGTAATAACTTCATCACTACCTGTGAACACCTTCATTAGAGAGGGCAATGCCCACTCAATGGTGTCAGCTACGTCTGTAGAAACTAAGTCGGAAGTTTTAGATAAAATTGGAAAACGATTTCTATAGTAATCTTTGTCAGCGTAATAAATTTCATAACGCTGTTTTACCGTTGGTTCAACAACGGAAGCCTGATAGGCTTCTGCACTAGCAATGTCTGCTTGAATCCGTCTAACTATTGTCTTATCAAAGTCATTCAGAATCGCTTCTTCATCACTTGTACTACCTAACTGTAAAATATCGTCCAATTATACTCTCCTAGAAAATACAAACTACGTTGGTTTGTTTCATTAAATAATATTTAGAGCCATCAATCTTAACCTCTTGGTAATCGTGCCCAAACTGGATTTTGTCATTTTCTTTGACTTCGTTATGGACCCATTTACCATGGTTAAAAGTTCCTTCTCCTGCTTTGTAAACAGTTCCAGTTAATACTGGCTCATTTCGTGTACCAAGGTACAGACCGCTTTCGCTAATCTTTTCTTTTTCTTCGTCTGGAATGACTAGTACGTTATCAAATAATACTTTCATTACATCGCTCCTCCGTATGGTATGTCTTCTGTATGGACGGTATTAAATCCGCCTGCTGGTGGGATAGCAATCTGATTATGATAAGAGAGTGCATCAATTAGGTCCAAATATGTTTACAGGTAGTCGCTACTTACCTGCCTTATGGCTTATGCTTTCACATAAGTTCAGACTATATCTTCGTATTTAATACGGGTGTTGTTTCGAGTCGCTTGACCCTACGCTATAGTAGCTAGTCGTTGAACACCAACTCTTTTGTATAATTCGTCAAGGCAAATTAGACTATTAGACCCTTTCTCTAAGTTTTCTTTTTCTGAGATAATTCTTAGGTTTTCTTTGTGAGAAATAACATCAACAGGAACATTGTTTTTATATCCGTCTTGTAGGGAATATATATGGTCGATATTCATCCCCTTTGGAGTTTTTAATCCACATTCTTTGTACGCTAAATACCTAGCGAACTTAGCATACTCTTTAAAGTTCTTTGGATTGAATGTTCTAATCTTGTTTTGTAAAGATTTTTCTTTAGACTCAACCAATTTTTCAACTAGTTTTTCATCTCTTGAACACCCTTTTGGAACAGGGTTGTTTTCTTTCATAAATTCTGATTGTCTTTCTCTTTGATTTTTGTGGTTTTTAAGATTTAAACCAACTTCCTTTAGTCTTTTGCCTATTGTAGCTCTTGAAACACCAAAGTATTTTGCAACTTCAGTTACGAGCATCTTTTCTACATTTATTAAATAGAGGATGGATTCTATACTTATATCTATTTTTCTTTGTTGGTTTACTTCTTTTTTCGCTCTAATAGGAACTCCATGCTTTTTTAGGTGGTATCTGATAGTATTTCTATCCACCTTAAACATATCTCCTAATTCGCTTAAAGTCTTGCCTTCTCTGTATAATTTTTTAATTTTTTCTATATCCATTTCCTATCCTTTCAGAGTTAATGCTGCTGATTGCCCAATCCAACAAATTTTCAAACCATCAAGTCTATTGTCTCCAATTCCTTTGTGGTTTTGTTGGCTCTAAGGGGTTTCCAGCAATTAAACACCTTTATCCACGACAAATTCTATCGTGCAACCCTCTTGGGAAGCTCCCCAACTCACTCTCTAATTCAGTTAAGAATTTAGCCCCCATAGGGAACCAAATAGTACCAGCCTTGAATCGTGGTTGCAATGTTGCAATCCTAAGTTCTTTACGGCTAGACGCCTCTAAGTCTTTCACTGTAAACCAGATGTTCCGTTTTGGCATTTCTTTTTCCAAGTAATGTTTTACAGAAGCCTGGTAAGCTACTTTCTCTACGCCTACGTAGAGTGGCTTGTACTTCTGATACGCTCGGAAAATAGCATCAATGGTTTGTGATGGGTCATACCTATCATAATCAATATCCAATATAAACCAGTGGTTATCTTTATTGACTGCAATCGTACAGATTACCGTGTAGTCGGCACTCTCTTTTTGTGAGATAGCAAGGTCAACCGTCGTATAAATAGAACACCCCTCCAGCTTCAATTCTGTCGGTGCGTAATACTTATAATATTCTTTCTTGAACATTTGCCGTTCTGGGGAAATAGCAATACACATTTTCTCCCGTTCCCAAATATCCAGTTTACCCAATGCTCTCCAATTCTCTTTCTCTTGGAGAATCTGCTCCGCAGACCACCTTTCTTCCCAATTCGATTTTCCCTCACCATTCATTACTGGTATTCGTAAGGCATCAAAATTAAGAAGGTCTTTGTTTGTGATAACCTGTTCTATCAAACATTTTTCACCAAGGTTATTACCAATCATAAAGATTCGTGTGTTCTTACCTAAGAACAACACGTCCGATAGGAACCAATCATAGTCATTTGTCTGAATAGTATCAGACAAAGAATCAGTTACGTCCTGAGGGTCATCTATGATAACGATAGACGGACGTCTATCATTCCATAACAAACCACGTATAGAAGAACCTTTGCCGTAGGCTTCGATTCTTACGTTTACGTGCCCCCCTCCCCCATCTTTAACGATTACCTCAAAAGCTTTCTCTGACTGTTCCTTCACCTTCACTAAGTTCAGGGTGAACAACTCGTCCGTAACGTACTTCGTTGCGATTTCTTTTAACTGTTTACTAGCCTTCGTCTGGTTAGCCATAACGATTACGATGTAATTGTTCTTCTTATCTGGATAAACCAACCGATACAGTGGAAATGCATTCAATACAAAGGTACTCTTTGCTGACTCTCGGAACCCCTCGATAGCATAGTGTTTCTTTCCGTGTAATAGGATGTCACTCCAGGAATAATGAAACCAAGCATACGGGACTTCTTCGTCCTCTCCCACAGGGAGAAATAGCCTTTTAAATGAAACTAAATTTTCTTTTCCTTTTCTAAAAGCCTCAGCTATCTGTTCTACTTCTACAGAATGATTCATAATTTCACTCCTCTCGAAATTCTACTATTTCAGACAAAATTTCGATTTTGTAGAACTCTTAGGTAGGAATCAACCTACCAAAAGAAGGAAAAATTATTTAATTTCTGTACCCTTTATCTCCTATGTATAGATAACAGTATGTAGAAGCCCCACCCTAGTATGTACCAGTATCTGATTTTATTTTTATTAAAAGATACCTACGTTCGTATTAGTACCCCTTAAAAAGAAAGCCCTACCCTACCTACCAAAAGGTTTTCAAATAAGTTGATTTGCCTACAAAAAATGATTTTAAGTCATCTTATTTGTTTACCAAAAGGGTTTTATGGGACATTATTTGCCTACTAAAAGGGTCTCTATACGGGGCGGGGCGGACCTGGTACCTTGCTTTGCGAAGCCCCACCTAGCCACCTACTATGATAAAAAAGCCACTTTATTCAAATATAAGCCTAAAAGTAATAAAAAGTATACCTTAGATTATCCAAACAGCCTACAAACCGCATAACTAAGCCATTCTTTAGACTTTAAAAAGGTGTGCTATAGTGTAACCATCGAAAGCAACCGAACAACCTACTACGGTAGGCGGTACACTCGATAGTGTTCTTTGATAACTACATATAGAAAAAGGTCGCTTGTTTTATACAAGGGTACTTGAAAGTCATAACAATCTTTTTTGACTAATAAAAAAATCCTACTCACGTAGGTAGAAAAGGTAAATCATGACTATTAAACGTACTACTAATAAAACAACTCGTAAAAACTTGACTTCTAACCAATTCAAATTTGACGAAGAAAAGGGCTTGTTAACATTGGCAATCAAATGCCAATTGTCCGACGACGGTAAAAAGTTAATGTTTTCTGATGTAGCTACTAAAAAAGCCGTATCTACAAAAACGGGGAAAGAATATACTTTGACTGAGTTCGTAGATGATTTAGGGAACACAATTACATTGTACAAAGCTAGTTTAGACTATGCACCAAAGGTAAACAGCGTAAAAGCCAATAACGAAGAACTTATTCAAGAAAATAAGGCTTTAAAAGATAGCCTTGCGACTGTTCTCAATATCTTGAAAGAGAATGGTATCGAATTGAAATAACCTAATTTTTTAAACAAGGCTTTCAAGTACTCTTATATAAAGCAAGTGACCAATACCAAACCGATTCCATATATTAAACGAAAGAGGTAAAACATGGGAAAAACAAAAACAGTAGAATTAATAAAAGTAGAAAAGGAATTTAAACACGTAATGAGTATGTTTGTTAGGTGCAATACAACATACTCGCCTACCGCTGTTGCTATGGTGGTAAACGGCTTATGGTCTGATATTATCGGACCTATCAAAAACAAATAAAAATAAAATGGGGGGCTTTATGCCCTCCTTTTTTTTATATCCATTTATCGAATATATATTCATTATTGATAATCAATGATAACCATATTTATATATAGTTATCGTTATCGTGTACTATTTGATACTTGTCTTTTTCTAACATCCTATATACATCGTTTAAATTTTTACGGCTTTTTATTCTATTTTATAGTACATCTATATCATATTTGCTATATGCCTTTACCTTAGACGGGTAAAGGCTTTTTTTATGCCTATTTTAATCTAATAGGCTGTATCGTGGTACATCTTAATTCTATATATTCAATTTAAGCTACTTTATAGGCTGTATAAGGTGCTTTATATCATTTATAGGTGTAATACCGTTAGGATAATAAATAAGAGGGCTTATAAACGATTTTAAAGCATTTTATAAGATAGTACAAATATTCTTTTATATTCTCTATTACTGATACGGTATAGGCTTTTATATATTGTCTATTGCTCTATATATGTTATTAGTGTATAGGGTAGTAGAATTTTATAGATTCCCCCGTTTTTGCCTTGTGGATATTATTTTATATGCTAGGCTAGTACATTGCTTTATATTCCGTTTTTTATGCTTGTATTAGCTTATATAGGATTGCCTATATATTACCTTGTATTCGTTCTATTCCCTATCTTTATATAAGGCGGTAGGCGTTCGCCTACATGATACATAGTATCATGATTTTTTATATTAGTAATATATAGTATAAAATTTAATATATTAATTCTCATTGATAATCATTTATTTGTTTTGTATATTTTTAATAATGCTATTTATCAATTATTATATATTGACTTATATGTTATTGTTTGTTTTGTTTATTTACTCTGTTCGCAAGCCGAGGATTATCCTACCCCATCACAAACCGCATGGTTGAGCCATTCTCCGAACTCGATGAGGGTTGTGGTAAGCTGTTAGCAGGTCGAACGAACCGACGGTACCACGGTACCACGTCACGACCACGTACCGTTCTCACGGTCACGTACACGTACCCACGTACATGCACCCACATGCATATGGGTACGCAAAAATATATGCTTGACTTACTAGTTAAGTTAGGTGTATTATATGGTTAGCTCGTAATCGGGCTATATTTTTAGGCTTGTTTATTAACTTATGTGTTTAGAAAGGAGTAAGCTATGCGAGGCGAAGTCATCAAAATCCATGGGGTAGACCACGTTATTTTAGAACGTCGTGGCTTATTAAACCCCAAATTTGTGGGACGTTCCACTGTAGACGGGAAAACCCACAACATCAAGTTAACTCGGAAAGGTTTAGTCAACCATTATCTTGAGTTAGCATTTCAAGGCACTTTATTCGTGTGCTATTTCGCCCTATTTCTTATTATCTTGGCTATGTTTAGCTAGAGAGGAGTTTTTAAAATGGAAAAACAGTTTTTTAAAATCAATGGTGCTTTATACACAAAAAAATACTTAGCAGAGAATTTTAAAGGGGAACAAATTTTGGTGTTGGAAAACACGGAAAATGAACGCTTAATCCACATTCCAGTGGAAGAGCTACCATCTCCGTATGTTCCTAACTACATTGACCTTGTAAAAGGTCAATATTACAAGGAAAACGGTGCGTTTAAATGTGCAACACAACCTTGCACAATGGACATCGCTCCAGAAGATATTTTACTAGATGGTAGCGGAAATCCTATTGTGGCAGGAAATCGCTATTCCTATAACGGTGCTGTCGTAACCATAGGAAGTGACGGAGAAATTTACACTCCAAAAGGTAGAGCTTGTCATATCTATGTTTGTCGGCTACAAAACTTGGCTCCAGTAGCAAATCTATCGGCTCTAACTCAAGAACCACTAACAGAACCAGTGGAATTAGTCACTTATTCAGCGACATTTGCTGTAAATAAATTTGACAAAGAAATTGTCCAATCGACTGCAAGTGGTCGTTGGTTCTTAAAAAATCAAGTAACTTATTTTAATGAGTTTGATGAGGAGATAATTCATCCTATGGATGTCAGAGAGGGTTTAGCAGAAGATTATTTTATTTGCGATTGCTGTAATGAAATTTGTCACGTAGATAGTGCTAGAGACGCCTATAACGACGAAGTTATTTGTGAAGATTGCTCTGACGACCAATACGTTTGGTCCGAGGCAATGAACACCTACATCTACTCCGACGATGCCTTCTATTACGAGGACGACAAAGAGCACTATGATAGTCCTGTCCACTGTGAGTGCAAAAGCCAATATGGTTGGCAATCCGAAGTGAGTGGCAACTGGTGGTCTGATAATGAGGAGCGTTATGAAACTGAGGACGGCTACTACTACGCCGAAGGAGAGCAAGACGACCTCTATTGGTGCGGTATTGAAGAGGGTTGGTATCGTTACGAAAGTAACATGCCTGAAGGATTAATTCGGGGCTACCACAAACGCCCTACTCTTAAATTCTTCGGAGAGGGTCCTAAATATTTCGGTCTTGAATTGGAGTGTGACGGCTCCGATGCAGAGGGCTCCGAAGATGATGTCCTTGCTATCTTTGATGGTCATATGAACAAATTCTACTTCAATTCCGATGGCTCCTTATCTAACGGGTTCGAGGCTATCACTCACCCAATGTCTCCTGCCGAAATGCTAAAAATTGATTGGGAGCAAATCACGGACGAAATGCTCGAACGGGCTTATGACAACGACCGTGATACCGCTGGTATCCATATTCATATCAGCCGTGCATTTTTCAACAGTGAAAAAAATATCGGTCGATTAGTTCGCATGTTCTCCGAGAATTACAGCGAAATGGTCAAATTTGCACAACGACCAGAATACAGGGCAGAACACTGGGCGAACCGTGTAAACGGAACAGCTCGTCAATATGCTGTCGATTGGTATAACAACGCTCGTCGAGCTGGTCGTTACACAGCCGTGAATTTACAAAATGATAACACGGTTGAGATTCGTCTCTTCCATTCTTTGGCAAGCCGCCAACATATAATGGCTTGCATTCAACTAACTGACGTGTTAACAGATATGGCAAACCTTGACCGTTATACATTCGGTTGGGACATCGTGAATCGTAAAGCTGCTGAAAAAGGTTATGAGGAATTGAAAGAACAGCTACTGAACGTAGGTTTAGTACACGCTTAATAATTATGCCCCTCCATTGAGAGGGGCTTTACCAAAACAAACATTTTTAATTAATTATTTTATAAAAAAGGAGAACAATATGTGTGTAATTAGTGTTTATAAAAAAGGTTTCCAGTTGGATAAAGAAGAATTGATGAACTGTTTCGCAGGCAACCCAGATGGAGCAGGCTTAATGTACTACGATGAAAAGAAAGGAATGACTCACGTCAAAAAAGGCTTCTTCACGTTTGAAGATTTTTGGGCAGAGGCAAGTAAATTGCCAGACTCTATTGATAGGGTCTTCCACTTCCGCATCGCAACAAGTGGAGCTATTTCCCCAGAGACGTGTCATCCATTTGCGGTGTGCAACAACTACAAAGAAATGGGCTTGCCTAATAACTGGACTAAGGTTGGAATGGTTCATAACGGTATTATGCATGACTACACACCTAAAGGCGGGATGAAAGCAAAACATTCCGATACAATGCAATTCATCAAAGAGGTAGTCAACCCTCTAGGTGATGCCGTATGGAACACCGCAGTTCAAGAGTTATGGAACACAGCAATGGGTTCCAATAAATATGTATTGGTCGGCGATGGTCAGTTGGCAGTAATTGGGGACTTTGTCCAATCGGAAGTATCAGGGGCGTTATATTCAAACACTAGCTACATCGGCTATCGTTACAAAACAGCAATGATTAAACCGTGGTATGACGATAGCTATTACTGGGGCACAACTAGTTCTTATGGTTGCTCTACTACTAAAAAAGAAGTGAAGAAAGAGTTTCCCGTTAACTTCGGGAAAAATAACACAACCATGTCTACCGACGAACACGGCGTGGATTACTTGCCTATTGAGGTGTGGACTGGAAAAATGGATGACGAAAAGTTAGAGGAGTTCATTGATGAGGCTGAATATGAACTGTATTCGTACGACGTTTCTATCCTTGACATGCAAATAAAAGAATATTCTATCGTGTTATACGTGAACGCCATTCCAGACGACTTGCCATCAACAATCGTCAATAAAAAATGGTTGCACGGCAACTATGAATACACTGTTAAGTAATAAAAAACAAAGGTAACGAGAGAGGGGGATATACCCCCTCCATTTTAAAAAGGAGATATAAAAATGAGTTTATTAACCGATGCTTATGATTTAGGCTTATTAGATACTGGAGATTTATCCGATATGATTTTGTATGAAATTAGTTCTCAAGTCAATGTGTTTTGTGAAGACCTACGGAAAAGCCGTTTGGCAGTAGATTTGCTGAATCAAGCTATTTTAGATTGTGACGACCCACAAATCTCACGTGCATTCGACTTAACTAGTATGAGTGGTTCGAGAGAGTTCTTTTTATATTTGAGTGAAGAGCAAGTTTCACTAGACGAATTTTTAAAACACGTGCCACATGAAGAATCCCCTTTCACCCATGTTTGTATGGTGAATAAAAATAAATTTGTCTTTTTCACGTTAAAAAATATTAAGCCGTTTTTCGATGTCGCAAGAGATTACTTAGTATCTGGTATAACAGAACAGTTTTTAGACCAAGCCCTTGACGGTATTGGTAGAGGATAAAAGGAGATTTGATTATGAATATTAGTGAATTAATAAATAAAGACGATGTGAAACATGTTATTAAGCAAACTTTAGATTATCAAATCTTTGCTTTAATAGAGAGCTTTGACTTTTTATTGGATGCAGTGAGATTCGTAAATGAGGGTCTTGTGGAATACGGCTTGACATACGAAACTTTAGACTTCTCCAAAGCATTTTATTTAAAAAGCACAAGAGATAAGGAATTGTTGGTAGGCTACCTTGAAGGTCACGGTATCAGTTTATTAGAATTTGCCAAAGCATATGCAGAACACTGCGACGAACAAGATTTTGTCGTGGTGTTCCCTGAAAGTGGGGAATTTAGATTTTTTGACCAGCACGAGATAGACTGCTTTTTAAAAGAGTCTATTCCCTATTTAGTTGATGTAGCCTACAACGATTTGTTTGGTAATATTTTAGAGGAGGTTTAATATGAGTGTACAAAGTAAAATTTCCGAAATTATTGATGACGCTTTAGTTGTGATAAACAACCAATCCTCTACTTATGAGGATTTACGTTATTTTGAAGGTTTATTGAGTGGTTTAATACTAACCACAAGAAATAAACAAGTGCTAAAGAACTTAAAAGAAGTTTTACATTTAATTGATATTGAATTGGGTCAAGGGGGAATTTTTGAATGAGTTTACCACTACTTCCCCATCAAATTGAGGGTGTTAAGTACATCCTAAATAACTCCTCTGCCTATGTTTGTGATGACATGGGCATGGGAAAAACCAGAACAGTAATTGAGGCTATGTTTAAAAGAGGGGCTTTCCCAATTCTAGTGGTTTGCCCCGCTAGCTTAAAAATAAACTGGAAAAATGAAATAAAACGTTGGATTGGCATTGATGTAAACATCGACGACCTACACTCCCCTATCATTATTACTAACTACGAAAGAATGAAAAAATATAAATTTCAAATTCCTAAGCTAGGTATTAAGCAAATTGTGCTTGATGAATGTCATTGCTTTAAAAATCCGAAAGCACAACGAACCAAGATAGCTTTACAATGGAGTAAGCGTATTCCCTATAAAATTTTAATAACAGGAACGCCAATGCTTAATCGTCCTGTAGAGTTACTAACTCAAATGCAGATTTTAAATAACTTGCATTTGTTAGGTGGGGAAAAAGAATTTTTAAAACGATATTGCTCCCCTAGAAATAGCCAATACGGTATTGATTACAGCGGTTTTAGCAACCTGACTTCTCTACACAAAAAAATGAAAAAAATATGGTTACGGAGAACAAAAAAAGATTTAAAAAACGGATTGCCAGAAAAACGAATTATCCCTATCCCTATTATGGAATTGGAGCAACCGTCTCCAAAAACATTTCATGATATTGAAAGGTTTGACAAAGCCGTTACGCAGAGAAAACTCACGATGTCGATTGATTTTATACAAAACCTACTAGACAAAGGAGAAAAGGTAGTCGTGTTTGTCCACCACAAAGAAGTCGGAAAGCAAATTAATCTAGCCTTCCCCGACAGTTCTGTTATTGTAGGTGGTCAATTACCTAGTGTTCGACAACGCAACATAGATAATTTTCAATTAGGAGATACACCATTGATTATCTGTAGTTTGCAAGCTAGTGCAGTAGGCTTAACACTTACGGCTAGTCGATGTGCAGTGTTTATAGAGTATCCTTGGTCCCCTACCCTACTACGTCAAGCACAAGATAGGGTACACCGCCTAGGGCAAGATAGAGATGTGTTTATCTACTATTTGTATGCGACCAAAAGCATTGACGAGTACAGAATGAACACGTCTAATTTTAAAGAAGTAATTATTAATAAGATTATAGGAGACTAAAATGGAAACAGATTTTTTCAATAAATTAAAAATAGATGCTCTACTGGTAATTGCTAAACCAGACCAGCTGCATGTAATGAAATTGTTGGAAGATTACAACAAAAACACTCCCACCACACACGTATTTTTAAGAGGTAGGTATTCGGAACCATGTGCCAACAAAGGTGAGTTACTTAATTCCTCATTAAAATATGAAACAACCAATGGAAATGCGTATGTTGTTACGGAGGAATTTTAATGGATAAATTAAGCTTTTTTAAAGAAAACTTCAAAAAAGGAAGTTTGGTAGTTTGTATTGGTGATGACGGGATACTCTGGGGAATTTACGAACTTTTAGAAACTTATGAAGAAAGCTATAGGTGGATAGAAGTTCAAAGATATTATAGAAACGGAGTCTTCGCCCCTCTTACAGTTGGCTTTAATATAGATGGTAGACTTCTAGGAGAAACGGGTACTGATGAATATGTTGTAATAGAGGAGTTTTACTATGATTAACACAAACTATAGACAAGGAACATTTAAAAAGTGGGATGATATAGTTGTCATTGACCCTCTCTTCCCAAATAATTGGAAGGTAATCTCTATCCTCGATAACTATGGAACACACAGAGACATCAATTCTATAATTCTTTATAAATCTGGTGAAGAGTATGCAAAAACAATAAAAATGGACACGCAATATGTAGATATGTTTTTTGATGTTTATAAAATCGTAAAGGAGTACTAATATGACTAGTGAACAATATTTATCACAATTTTTAAAAAAAGATAGTTTATTTATAGTTACAAGAATGAACGGGAGTCTTGTAGTTAGAAGAGTTCTACGAGACTATATTCCTGGTGAAGAATATATTTATATTGAAGTTACTGAACCAGGTTCTAAACCCTACAATTCTCGTGTAGGCTATACAGCTTTAGCTAATAATTACAAAGAACCTATTATTTTTATAGTAAAAGAGGAATACTAATGACAAAGTTAGAATTTGCACTGGAAAACTTTGAAGCAGGAACTAAACTTATTGTAATAGAAGAAAAAATTTCCACCTTCGGTGTAGCAAGGATATTAACAGACTTTACAGAAGAATGTTCTGATATAGCTACTCTCGTTGGTTGGAACAAATCCCCCAAAGAAAAAAGTGTTGTTTTTTATGACAGAGGATATATTGAACAAGAACATGGTGGCTTTGATTTTTATTTAGTTAAGGAGATATATTAATGACAAAAAGCGAATTTATAAATGAAATTGTAAAGAATGGAAATATAATTGTTGCACTTGGAGGACGTGGTTCTTACCTTTATGTGTATAAACTAATGGAGCCATATAGTCCAAACGGGGAGCAAATAAAAGCTGATGTACTGTATAATTATGGGAATCCTTCTAATTATAAGATAGCTTTTAGTATGTCTTGTTTAATAAACGAAAGTACTAACTATTGTAACTATTATATTGTTGTGGAGGAATACTAATGAGATATATACAAGGAGATTTTAAAAAAGGAGATATATTAATTTCAATTGACCCAGCAATGGATAATGATTGGGATATTGTAGTTTTGGAAGAAGACTACGAAAGACATAAGGATGTTGAAACTACTTTAATTTGCGAAGATGGAGAACAATGCAATGTAGAAAACTACTTATTCAACACGATATTCTCAGACACTTTTTGTGATATTTATTTAATAAAAGAGGTGTTTTAGTAATGGACGAAATAAATAAGTTTGCGTTTATGTGTGAAATCGTAAAAACAGGAAATACGATTATTGAAATCGACAAATTCAACAGCTTGTATGTATATAAATTAGGAGAGGCATATGAAAGATACGGAGAGAAAATAAAAGCTAACGTGTTATACAATGTAGGGAACCGTTCTAATTTTTTTATAGGTTTATCTGTGGAAGAGTTGATAAGAACTTCCTCCAGTCTTTGTGAATACTATATTGTTAGAAAGGAATATTAAAATGAACGAAGAATTTTATAGACGAGAGGAAAAAGCAACAGAGTTTTATAGTCGACTAAAAAAAGGAATGCTATTATTTGTTGTTAAGAATGAACCTAGTAGAAAGTTTGTTATTGAATTATTAGAGGATATAGGGAACCCTAGACTTTACCATTCTTTGAGGTACTTATACAGAAATGAGACTCATGTATCCTTGGAAGGAGCTATGAAAGGATTATGTTTTTTTCCTTTTCTTAACGACGTATACGAAACATATATTATTACGGAGGAATATTAAAATGAATAAAGAATTTACAAACGAAGAATTAATTGAGATTATCGTAAAATTTAAAGAGGCTATTCTATATATTAGAAATAATAAAAATATTTGGTATGGCGAGGTTGGTCGACTAGATAAAGCATTATCTGACATTCGTCATTGTGCAGAGTTTAATTACCCAAATACACCAGAGGATAGAGACTATCTTCTAAAATTATTGAATACCGTATCCACTTCACGACGTGTATTCCGTGACAAACAAGATTTGTTCGTAAACGTACACAATGCTATCGAGGATACTAGACCGCTATTTGAGGCTATTGATAGTATGGTTTACAAGAAAAACCTTATGGATAAAGGTAGGGTTTATAACCCTAGAGAGTTAACCTCTCTATTTAAAAAGAATCACAAATAAAAAAAGTGGCGGAGTTTATTCTCCGCCTTTTTTATTATCTAATTTGTTTAATCTATGGATTAGGTCAATCGCTACTTGTGAACCTGTTCCTATTTCTCTTGTAGTTGTCTCTGTTTTACTTACTGGTGCTAGACCCGCCCTGTCTAACCAATCCTTGATTGCCCCTAACTTAGCAGTCTCTGATTTTGCATTCATAACAAGCTCCAATAGTTCGTTAGCAACCATATCTGCCTGTTCAATGAACTTCCTGTCCATAAACCGCTTATAGTCTTTCATAGACTCTTTCACAGCAGGGTTATTCTTTTCTGGGTCTACCTTTAAGCTAATATTAGCTATCTTTTTAGCTTCCCTTTCACTTCCCGTGAGTGCTTTAGCTTGCATATATATCAAATCCTTTTCTGTAATAGGCTTGTTTTTCTTCCGCCCAGGTTTTCTCTTAGGCATCAGTACCTACCTCCATTAAACTTTCTTTCGCTTTACGAATACGTCTCATTTCCCAAATACGTTCATTTAGTTCGTCTGTTGATAAAGCCGATACAAACGTCCAGCCGTTCTGTAACAAAAGGAAACTCTTTGCTTTTCGACCCTTTGTCGCTCTGTACACCTTCCCTTGTCTCCAGTACTCTCTATACATTTCCTTTACTGGAGCTAAATTCATAGGGAACATAGCATATACTTCACGCAAAGCTACTTTGTAGCCGTATCCTAAATCTAAAAACATATCATCTATAAGCATGTTTACATCTCCAAATAATCTTTCAAACTACCATATTCTTCATCGTATAATTTCATGACGGAATTAACTTCTGTTATTACTCTTTTAGTTGTCTTGTACATCACCGATTTACTTTTATTATATTTTTTCGCCATTTTTTCTATACTGATACCTAGGATAAATCTATCCCTAAATAGCTCCCAATAATGAGGATTTTGTGTTTTAAGGTAATCCATTACCCAACATGCAAAGTGAAAAATACGTTCTTTTTCTTCTTTGTCTATTAGTATATCCTCTGGAGATTTTCCGTTTATATTTTCTCCATACTTGAGGGTCTTAAATATCTTTTCTGCTATTCTTAACTCTTCTACTTTCAATGAATATTCGTATATAGCCGTCGTACGATTAATTTCTTCAATCGCATCTGGTCCTTTATCCTCGTACATTGAAATTGCTTCTAATAAGATTGACTCTTTCACAATACTCTCTCCCTTGTATCTGGAGATAGCCCTTTAGGGCAAGAACTACAGTGTTTACAGTACACTATCTTTCCTACCCCAATGTCCTTACCTTTTTTATACTTAATGCGTTCTGCTTGTTTTAAGTATCTTACATTTCTTGATTGCCCTTGCAAATACAACTCTATGTCATTTCTATTTTGTCCTTCTACTGCTACCGTATAAAATTCGCCTGTATTGCCGTAGTCAATTACAAAGTAATGAACCACGTTACCTCCTATGCTAATTCATATAATTCTTTAAATATTTCTGGGTCGCATGGATATTTTTCTCCATTAACACCAGTAATAATCCAGTCACCTGGGTTTGTTCTTACTACCCCGTTAAGAGTTAGTAAATATCTAGTATCATCACAAATACGACCAACTAACTTGTTAGGCTTGTGAACAATTTCTACATTTTCTAAACTGTCTTCTAATTCTTGTGCCATATACATTCCTAAATACAATGCATAATCAGAACGCAAGATGTCTAGGATTGGTCTTACTTCGCATAAATGACGAGACAACTCCTTGCTAATATCTTTTGGTAAGTTTAATTCCAAAGTATTGTTCTTAGGTCGGTAGCAATATGCTACGATTTGTCCTTTATCGTTTACGTCAATGTCCTCGTAATTGTGAAATAATAATTCCGCTAAGATACTAGCTACTGCAAATTTTGTTTCTTCTTGTTTCATTTCTATTCTCCCGTGCTTCCTATGCCACCTGTGCGAACATTATCACTAATTTTGTCATTTTCTACCGTTAAGTATTTTTGAAAAATTCCCTGTGCAATACGTTCGCCTTTTTTAATCATCACTTTTCCATGTGTTGTATTTCTTAACGCAATCATGATATGACCCTCATTATCTAAGTTATTATAGTAATCTGAGTCAATAATTCCAGTTCCATTTGCCAATACCAACCCACGTTTAATTCCAACACTAGACCGAACATGAATTGCTAAAAACTCATCATCATGCATATAAGCCTTTAATCCTGTTGGTATAAGTTCTGTACACCCTGGGCTGATGATAACGTCACTAGCTGACTCTATATCATAACCTGCTGAGGTTTTAGTTTTTCTTGTTGGTAATTTAATATCCTCAACGATATAGTCTGATACTATTTCAAAACATCTCATCTTTCACCTCTAATAGATAAATACACAAGTACGCCTATCAATACCGACATACAAAATATATATGCACTATACACTAGTTCCATTGTTTAGCTCCTTTATAATTGGATTTTTAGCTGTCGCTTTATGTACGGAAAAATCGCAACTAACTTCCTTGCAACCAACACAAATACCTAAAGCATCTTGGTTGAACAATGTAGGGTATTGTGCATTCAACTGGTTGTAGATTTCAATAGCTAATTTACGATGTTCGTCACTTGCTCTGTTGCAAACTCTTTTCTTTAGGTATTCAAACCAACAGCGAAGATTTCCAGTAACAGTTAACTTTACGTTTGTTCCTAATGGTAATAGATACGATGCAATCTCTACTGGTACACCACTAGCAAGCAAGTTTTCAAACTGCATAGCAATAGCACCATAAGCCATTTTCATTTTTGTTTTATCTACTCCACTTAATTTATCAAAGCCGTTGTAGAATCCGTTTCCCGTGATATTCATTCCTCTTGTAGATTGGACTGTAAAAGAAAAATGTCTATGCCTTGTAATTTGTGCCAAGCACTTTTGGCTACAGATAATATCAAATGTCACATCTGCATGCTCTAATAAAGATAAATGCCCTGCCCTTACAGCCTTAATAAGAGCTGGCTCCTTACACTTCATTCCATAGCAATTACCCATAGCGTAATAGCATTTTCTTAGGGTCTCTGCCCATTTTAAAGTTGCTTTCATTTATATGCCCTCCCCGTCTTTTTTATTTCTTTTTTTAAATTATCCATTAGATTGAAATATGGATTTTACTTTTTTGTTCCCATTCCATTTTTTTCTTTATATGCTCTTGCATTCCTTCCTTGAACGATTTGAGAATATTTTCAATTTTATTAACAGAATATTCTAATACTCCCCCATCTTGCTCTATCTTACAAAAATATTCATATCCATAGCCAAATCCTCTATCCTCACTAACATTAACTGAATTTTTATGAACGTCAATCATGTATCTAACACCATTGACTTCCTTGCTTTTACTAAACCCAAAGAGATATTTGTTAATTTTAAGATTATCGACAATATAACGCTCTTCAATCGTTGGTATTAAAGAAAAGCTAACTAATTCATCCATCTATTTCACTCCTTATATGCTCTTCATTCATTACTAATAGGTAATTTCATTTGTACACCTTTCCTGTCTTTTTATTTCTTTTCCCGATTTTCCTAATCCTAGAATTATTAATTCTATTATTACAGATATTCATCCAATAATACTCTCCGTATTGGAGGATGAACTCTCTTCTAGGCGTGATTTTTGCAATATCTTCTATATGTCTCATTGTCCTAGTACTTCTACCATTAACCATTGTCGACCAAATTCAATAGCTTCATCATAGCTATCTACAAAAATGTCTAATCTATCTGTATAACCACCACCAAATCTATCCTTGACCACGTACTCCTGTCCGTTAACAAGTACTTTTGTGCCTATCGGTAGGTCATCACTAGCAACCGCACCCACATAAGGATACTCTCCATTTGCCATAACATTGCCCGTATGTGTATAGGCACTTACATTCATCAGTCTTTCTGCTTGTACCTCTGTCCCCATAAGGGACAGGGCTAAAGCCAATACTGCTAAAAATATTCTCATATAACCTCCTATTGTTTTTGTTGTAACCTAATATATTCTTTCATTTGATTTTTCTTTTTTCTGATGACATTAACTAGAACTATTCCGAATAATTCGGGGATATTATCTCCTTCTACTACTCCACAGCCACTTAGGGTTCTATTTCCTCTGTTACGATTAAGCACATAGACCCAATCTGGATGAAATAATAAGAATTGGTTATCTATCATCTTGTTTCCAGATTTGAACTTAGCAAGTAGCGGGTCATAGCTTAATTCCTCAACTATGTAGCCATCTAACTCTCCTGTTTCTTCATAATCTGGAACGAGTGTGACCTTTATAAAGTCTTCTTCTATCCTAATTGGTCCATCTATTCTCTTAATCCAGTAGAACCACTTATGACTTCCGTAATCTATTTTTGTTTCTTCTTTTTTATGGATAACTCTAATGTACGGATATTCATAACCAACCTTTTCAAAATAGTCGAGAATATTCTCAATTGCTTCTTTCTCTGATGAAAAGTATCCTATGAACTCTTCTGATTCACTGTTCCCGTATATTAACTCGTACATAATTCCTTCTTTCTACACCACTGTGTGTTCTACTCCTCTTTGTTCCCATTTTTCTTTATCTTGCTCTTCTTTTTGTCTTTGTTTTTCTTTGTTTTCTGCATACGCTCGAATAGATTGACTGTATCTTGTAAGAAGTCTTATTAACATATCATGTTCACTTAACGATAGAATCTCGTCTTCAAAATAGTTAATATCACTTTCGCTAGCTCTCCAGAAGATTTTATCTTCGTCTTTTTCTACATCTATATACGTAACTGTTACAATGTCTTCATCAATAGATAGCTTTGGATACTCATCTGGGAACTCAACATCAGAAGAATATTCCCATACGTCTTTGTGAGTTTTCATCATCTCTACTTTAAAATATGTTTTTTCTTCTTGATTTTTTTCTAACCAGAATGGATTTAGTTTGAATTCGATTAACTTATTCATAATTCCTCCTTTATTAATGGTGCCCCAGGCAGGACTCGAACCTGCACATGATAGCTTAGAAGGCTATTGCCATATCCTTTAGGCGACTGGGGCATGGTAGGCTAGTGTATCAGCCTAGTACAAAACCTTAAACCCAACCTGTGAGTAAAAACTTACCCTAGGGTTTTATAACAATTACGGATTAGACCTTAATTGCTTAATGTAAATGATTAATCGAGTCTTAATGATTAGTAGCTTAATCTGAATGATTAGAGATTAAGGATTACCAGTAAGCCGTTTCTCTATTTACACATTTGGCATGATGCTTTTATCAGAAGGGTACGTCTATGATGTTGTACCCCTCTATAAAAGCGACTTTATTTTTCCAATTTTGCTCGCATTAATTTGACGGGACGACAATCTTGGGAACAGCAACCGCCCAGGTTTCTTTAAAAGTTTTTCGATACACTAGCATTTATGTGGATTTGTTGCAAAAGTTATTTAGTGTATATGAGTGTGATTTTAGTATTCCACAGTGATTTCAGTTACCTCTGTAGCATGTCCTAGAATCGAATCAATCTCTGCCAAATACCAAGACACATACTCTTTAAAGTATCGTAGGTTTTTAGCAAGGTTGTTCGGGTCTAAATACAAGACTTCGTTAGCAACTCGGATTTCTTCTTCACGTTCTTTAATTTGCTTAGGAGATACTTGAGTAGCTCCCCCAAACTCATTATTAATTCGTGTAACTACAGTTTGCTCTAACTCTTTTTCTTTAGCTTTTTGGTTTTTTGTTGCACATTTTACCTGTTGCATTAGGCTAACAATCAAGGTATCCTGTAAAAAAGCCAAGTAGTTTTTTCGAGCAATAGCAGAAGCAAAAGGAAGTTCTTCTGTTTCTTTTTTGCTATGTTCTTTGATTCCGTTAAACTTAGGTAACGTAACCGTATGCATGGCATTAGCTTTGATGATTGCTTTAGCAATCGCCTCGCGGCGACGTAATTTATCATTTAAAGAGTGGAAAACTTTTTTAGCTTCCTCTTCCCAGTCTGATACAATCATTCCATTTAACACCTTTGTTTGTTTTGAGATAACTTCTACAAAACTCTCACTGGACATTTCAGCAATTTGTTTGTCCAGTAATTTTTTTTGAGTGAGTGCGGCTCTCACTGTCATTGTTTCTTTTGTCATAATTTCCTCCTAATGATTAATCTTAATATACTTTTATTGACTTATAAGTTAAGTAAAAGTGGAATAAAAAGGTAGGTTCAACCTACAATGTTATTATAGCACTTTTACATTAGCTTGTCAACACTTATAAGTAAAGTTTTTTAGCGAATTGGGCAGACTCCGTTTTCACAACCTTCTTTATCGTCAAGAATTTCATATTCCTTACCCATATTTCTAGTGGTAATTTCCATGTTATTCAAGATTTCTGGGTCAAATTGTCTAGTCTTTTTCACTAAATCGTCATATACTTCTTTGGTGCATTCTTCATACGGCATAAGCGGATAATACGTTGAATTACTTTCCAAAAAAGTAACTCCCAATACATCATTCCAGTTGGTATGTACAAAGTCAACAACCTCCTCCCACTCGTTTGGTTTTACACTAATAGTATTTGATGCGTTGTGTTCCGTGTAATTTTTTTGGAACATTAAATATGTTTTTAATTGTTCTACTGCCGATACATCGTTTTTAGTTTTACGAGCCTCTGTCTTACATGGGAAATCAATTACCAACGTAGTTGCATTATCCATTGTTTGCCCTACTTCTGGATGTATTTGCCACCCTAGTTCTAAGGCTGTTTTAGCTAGTGGGTCACTAGCGTTTACACGAATACGTCGAATAAAGTATGGGCTATGTTGGTAATGTACACCAGGGCTCACTCCTCCAGCAATCAAGCTAAGCGTATTATGAGACAACAAACCACCTTGATAATAGCAGTGAATATTTTCTACCTCTATATCGTATGTGGGGACGCTCCCTTCGTCTTCTATTTTCACAATAGTATACGGGTCTTTTGTCTTAACAATCCCCTTTTCCACAAAACCTTTTAATTTTGCTTTGACAGAGTTTTGATTTACGTAATCAGTTGCTTCCTCCGAAGAAAAAGCTCTTGATAAGTGTAATTTCCACATTGGAGTTTTAGAGAAGCTATTTTCTCTCGATGTATTGCAAGATACTCCAAAGGAAATCCCTACTGCCTCGGCAACCTGTTGCATATGTCTTACAAAAGTTTCTTTTGAAGAATCAATGCAAAACGATTTATTACTGAAACAGCCATCGTTATCTGCGTATCCAATAATAAAAGACAAAATACACTTCCAAGAAGACCGTCTAATTACTTCTGGAATATACATTTCTCCTTCGTCATCGTATTTACGGATTCCATTACTGTCTAACCATTGTCTAACAGCTACCCGTCTAAAGTCTTGAACGAAAGAATCTCTATCGGTTAATTTTATAATGTGGGTATCAATGCCAAATTGTTCTTTCCAGATTCTTTGAACTTTGTCATGAACCTCTTTGTATTGGCAATGGAATTTGATTCTATGATTACTAGTAAAACTACCATTAGCAAAGTATGCTCCGATTAGCCAAGCTAAATCTTCGTTCATCTCTGTAGGGTATTTTTCTAGTCTTGCATCAGACCTATAGATTGTATAGTCAATCTCTTTTAACTTTTGATTCTCCTCTGTTTTATACGTACCAATGTTATGGTCAATAACCATACCTTCTTTTAGGTTTGAACCATTTACCCATTCTCCATTTACAGACATTGGATGTTCGTCAGTAATTCGTAAAATACGCCCATTTTTTAATGTAATTCTTTTTACATTTTTAAGGTCGTTTTTGTAGATTTTACTTACTGTATTTCCAGCTACAGAATATGGTTCTTTAATTTCATGAAACCCAGATTTCGTGTTTTCATCTGTAATGCCTTCATAAATTTCATCTAAGAATAAGACCCCATCGTCAAGTGTCCTCATCATATCTGATGTCGTACATCCTTCGGGCTTGACGCTCGTAACTAGCTTGGATTTAGGTGTTCCTAACTCTTCTGCGTATTCGTCAGCGTAGAATCTAGTCCACTTTTTCATCTCTTCTAAGAAAAGCTCTTCATTGAACCCCTCTGGTAACATCCCAATAAGGTCTTGATACCCCGTAATTGAACAACCTAATAAACGGTCTCTATGGTGAATCTCATTCCAACCTGGTAGCTCTAAATCAACGCACGTCATTCTATACCCTGCACGAGCAGATAAACGCATTGCTTTCTTTAGACCAGTCCAATCTACTGCGGCTTGCCCTTTGTATTTTCCTCTAACCACAAACTGGGTCAAATTAATTGTTGTCAGATTACATACTGCATTAGCAGGCAATAAGATTTCTCCACACTGGGCTGTCATAACTCCATTGAAGATGCCAGTATGATTCTTTGGCTCTGTAAAACAGTACACCGTAGGTTCATTGTCTCTACGAACTATTCCAGTTACGTAAACGAATCTTGATGCCTCTCTATTTGGATTTGGATTTAGGTTTAATCTATAGGTTTTTAATCCTAGTTCCATTAATTCTCTTACGTTCCAAGCAGAAATTGTTAATCTATAACATTTATTGCAGAAATAGATTTTGCTTTCTCCTGTCCCGTTGTTAGCAGGCAATGCTCTTTCTCCCTCTTCTTTCATTTCTGAAATACAGGAATTAACTCCCATGGTAGACAACATCTTAAAAAGGTCTTTCAAGAAATTTTTATCTACAGAAGAAATTGCTACGCTACCATCTTTAGAGTTTATGCATCCATCACTATCGAGCAATCCAGCCAAATAATCAAGTCTATTTTGAATAGAATCTTGTGCTGTAGGTACTCTATGTTTTGGGAATGTAGTTGGAATATAAACAGTATCTCTTTCCTCTCCATCTAATACTCGACAACCCTTACTTGCAAAAACTTGCTTTAAAGCTCTCTTTTTCCCGTATAACCAAATCAAAGGTTTGGATACGACACCATCTCCAGCGTAAAACCCAGCTACGTAAGGGTCTACGGATGAAAAATCAGAGAACAAAGAGTTTCCTCTAAATAGGGATGTTAAAACTGGTAATGTCCACTTTTCAAGTTTATCTCCAATTGACAACTCTGTAGCCATAACTCGCTCCCCACCAACTAAAACGAATTTATGGTAGTCTGTGCATTTTAATGATGTTCCATTAGAGAATTTAACCTCCAGAATTGGTTGGTTATATCCAGTTACTCTAGGTCGAACTTGACTCCATTCGTATCCATTCCAAACAGTTACGTCGGTATCAACAACATCCTTAATTTGAACGTATCCATATTCGCCTGTGAGGATTTCTGTATCTCCTGTTGTGCATGGATTTGTTCCAGCATAATCTCCTCTACGTCTTTTAGATTCTGCTACATTGACGAAGCCAGGTTCTCCAGTAGCTCTAATGGAATCAAAGATTTTTTGTAAGTATTCTTTTGTAGGTGTTTCTTCAATGTATAATGAGTTATTACTCATAAAGCGATGGTACTTCTCTGGGGTTAGATTGCTTTTTGCCTCTGTACATTCTGTATCTTTTGGGTCAATTAAAGCAATTTCCGCCGTTCTTCTCACTCCACCAACAACAACATTTTGTCCAATTAAATTACAAATATCCAAACAATGAATAGGTCTAAGTTTACCACCTACTGGTTTAGAACTATATTCACCTTCGGTGATAACTTTGTGAATTTTATTAAACATGTCTTCGATAGATTCACTACCGCTGGCTGTCCTTTATACCCTCGGTTTCCCGATATTTTAAAAGGGGAGTAGACTATATCTTCACCCACGTTTGTGGGGCTATGCACTTCGCAGTTGGGAATTTCACCCAACCGCTACTCCTAAACAGGATAGTCGTTACACCTTACCTACTACCTATAAACAATAATAGGTCTTGGCACGGTATTACCATATCATAAAGACTTAGGTTTCCACCGTTAGCACCTTTCGGCACACCCTGCATGTACAGGTTCACATAGTTTATTTTGATGCTATTACTAGCAAAAGGGGGCTAATTTAACCTCCGAAAGTCATTAATGGAGTTCCTTTGGGACGAATCTTTGTAAAGTCGATAACTAACTTTGTTTGTGTTTTCTTAGGATTAGTCATAAAGCGTAAGTAAGTAGCTAATGCTTCTTTCCAACCTTCTTTACTATCTCCTACGATAATATAAGCATGGTCTTTACTCGCTTCGATATACTCTGTATCGGGGTCTCCCCAAGGCATTCCTTTATGCTTGGTAGTGGTTAATTCTACATTCTGTCTGAATGTAGGTAGTTTCGCTACATCACTAGGCAAGATTCTAAATCCTACTCCAGTACCAACCATAAGAAGATAAAACAATTCATCAAACGAAACTAAGTTATCAATTACCACAAAGGAGCAGTTAAATCCAGCCAATGGAACTTTTTTAGATGCTTCTGAGCCACCAATCCATAAGCTACGACCACTAATAAACTGTTTTAGATTATACATGTTGTCGAATAATTCTTCTGCTTCTTCCTTAGACGTAGTTGCTAAAGAAGTATTATATTCAACTGCACGAGCACATGTTTCTTTCCATGTCTCTCTGCGGTTCTCTTCTGCTAGCCATCGTGAATACGTTCTGTAGTACACAAACTTAGATAACTCTGTCATATGGTCTGGGAAATCTTTATATTTCCCTAGAAATTCCTTGCCTAATTTCACTTCTTCTTTCCTCCAACTTCACGCTTTCTTACTAATTTTACATCATCTTCTGACCAGTACTTCCCTTTGGGACCTAATACAGAGTATGAATGTTTCTTTGTTTTTGGGTTGTACATAATAGATTGCACTTCAATTTCTCCTTTAGGAGTCATAATAATATCATGCAAATCAATTATCTCTTTACTCATTTGGTTCTCCCTTTAATCTTTTGTATAAAGATGTACTATAGGAACCGATGTGTTTTAAGTGGTCAGGAAGCCAAGCTCCCCATAAAGATACCATTGCAAATGTCAATACCATATCAATATTAGACATAAACTGTCTTCCTTCTAATAGAAATACTACAGGTACCCCAATAATAACAAAAATGGTCAACAAAAGCATGAAGACATCTCTGGTAGTTGATAACAACCCTATAAAGAATTCTTTCATAGTTCCTCCTAATCCAATACTTGTTTTGTATATATTATGTTCCCTTGCTCATCTGCTATGATATACGCCATATATCGTTCTGATACAAATATATACGTATAACCAAATACAGGATAAAGTTTTTTTTGGATTTCCATTGCCTCGAACTCAAGGTCATTAATAGTTACCGACAAGTTTCTCTCCTCCTACTGGTCCTCTCATAGCCCTGCAAGCATTTTCATACACTAGTTTAGAATCGTAATAAATACGAGCCAAGTGCCTTGCCTTGGCATCTATATTTTTTTGATGATGAATAAAATACGATACTTTCTTCCAACCCTCAATTACCTCTGGGTTACAAGACGCTTTTCTTTCTCCATCATTCACCTTTGTAGATGATTCTAAACTGATACGAGATTGAGTAGCCTTTGCCGTGATTTCACATTCGGAAATAGTTTTGCCTATTTCAGCAGAGACTGACTCAAAACTCGCCTGTAGGGAAGATGCCTCTTTCATCAATCCAAAGGCATCACCTACTGCACTGTCATCAAGTTCGTTATACCATTCGACTAATTCTTGATATAGCTCAAATAGCTCATACAAACTGTCTTCAGACCACATTTATTTTTCCTCTTTTGCTCGCTTGTTTGCATTCAAATCTAAAGCAATTTCATTTAGTAGTTGAATCGCTTTTTGTTCTTCATCAAACTTTTTAATTACAATCTCTTTTCCTGTAGGTAGACATCCTCGTAGGTCGTAGCAAAAGATTTTATTTCGGTCTGCTTTGTCTGGGCGTTCTTTCACAAAGATGGATACACAATCCACCAATTTTCTACTATCATCAGTTAAGATAAGCATTTGTTTCTCCTTTGTCTAATAATTCATACTTAAAGTTTTTGATTCTGTATATAACTTCATTTAGGAATGTTGTTGCATCTGTAAGGTTTCCTATCCCAGCATCTAAACAGATTTGTACTGCTGTCAATGGGTCTCCAACGACATCTTGTACGCAAACCATATCTGCGAATGGGTCTCCACTTCGGGATAGGGGGCAAAGAATATCTTCCTCAAAACCTTCTTGTTCTGCATCCTCTTCATAACTTACGAATGGTTTCCCGTTTGGTTCAGCGGGGAATACCAAAACTCTTTCTTTATTCATTACTTACACCTTCTACAGACTCCTCAACAAACTTATCAAATACGGAGCTAAACATATGTAAGAATAAAGGTGCGTTCTTTTCGTCTGCTCCCTTCAATACATTAACCACAAGGGCACTTAAAATAGTCATCAATTCTACTGGTGAAACCTTAGATATTTGAATATCTATGCTTGCTTGTATAGCTTCGTCTTTAAGTTCGTACATCCCATTAATCTTTAATCCTGTGAATTCTTTCATATACTTTCTCCTTTATAAAGAACAATCTGTGACAATATGGTCGTGAAATTACAACAATATCGCTATCATCTTGCTCAAAATAATCATGAATTTTTTTGAAACCTTTATCTTCTATTACCTCGGAGATTGGTAGGTCTACACCATTTACTGTAGCCATGAATAGGTCCTCTCTCATAAGGTATGCCAATGTATTTATGCGTATAACCCCTTTTTCAGCCTTCTTGTACCAGCTATCAGAGTTTACATTCCTTTTTGATTCTACGGTGTAGGTTTCACCATTAATAGTTAGTTTTATGTCTCCTCTCATTTTTTCAACCATCTCATCATTAGCTAATGCTTTGATGATGTTAGCTGATTTTAAAGCTCCAGACATAGGAACTAGGTTGGCTTCTAGTCCATGCTTTTCTAACCACTTCACAAGTTCTCGCTCTGCCACTCGACCATTTCTTCGATTACTCTTTCCTCTCTTGGATGCAGAGGACTGTTTCTTTACCTTTTTTTGTAAGGCTTTTTCTATTCTATTTTCTTCCTGTCTAGGAGAAAGAATCGAGTAATCTTTTGGTTGGTATAAGCCATAGTCATCACAACACCAACATTGGTCTTTCATGGTCTTGCAGTTTTTTCTAACCTTGCAATTCAGAGTCTTCATTACTTAAAATTGCCAATCCTAATAAACAATATACAATTACGTCACGTAATCGTTCTTTTGCATCTGGTAACACTGTCCCATGTTGTAGTAAGGCTAAGTCATGTTTATCTTTGAACTGCATGCACGCTTTAAACGCTCCCGCTTTTGTAAGCTCTCCATTCTGTCTCTTTGCACTTTCCTTGAATGCCTTTAATACATCTTCTTTAGAAGCATATTGTTCGTTCTTCATTAGAAACAACTGGTCAACTTTCACTAATTCATCTACCATAATATGGCTAAAGTTTTTTCTATTAAGCATTATTCCTCCAAATAAATTACGATTTGTTCTCTTTCGCCTTGCGACCAACATCGCAAAATTCTGCTACGGAACAATATCTCTCACATTTTAGTCCACCCCATGTTTCACTGTGTCTACACGGTGGTGGTAAAGTATTTGTTTCTAAAGCCTTGATTAAGTCATTGGCTTTTTTCTTCATATACCGCTCAATCCAAATATCACTAATCTTATTAATCGGGACCAGATACCCAGGTTGTGTAATCCCTCTGCTATTTGCAATAAACGTATTCCCATCACGAACAATAATTTCACAAACCAATTTATTTACTGGCTTATTTAATTCTTTTTCTATTTTCATTCGGTAATCGTTTAATTGAATAGCTAGGTCTAATCGACTATGAACTCCAGGTCTAAACTCTTTTCTGAATTTAGGTTGTCCTTTTTTTGCTCCAGTCTTATACACTTCTCCTGTAGGAACCTTGACCTCATGCAAACCAAGAACTTTTGCAACCTTGAAACTCCCATACAATTTATAATCGTAGAGCGTCCCTCCGTCTTCTGTGGAGTAGTAATCAAACGCACCTGTAGATACCCCATCATCTATTCTGATTTCTGCTAGGTCATCTCCAGTAACAAACTGCTCTAGGTAATCATGAGAGCGTGTCCCGTTAATCATAAACAGAGATTCTCTAGGATTTATAGAGTAGTTGTTTGTTATTTCTAGGTATACTTCCCTTGTTCCTTTTAACAATTGGGTAGTAGAGGGTTTCCCTGTCCACTCTCTTTGTAGCGAAATACTTTGAAGAGTCGGTTTACTTAAACACCTTCCACAAGGTGCGTAGCTAGTCCCTGCCAGCCTACATGTATCTAAACATTCCTTAATTCCAACCTTTATCCCATCTGGACAAAGAAATTTATCGTATGGCATTTCTTCTTTCCTTTCTACTCTTTTATTATCTTATAAGTTAAGTTATTAAATAAAAAAAATAACATCTACTTACGTTACTTACATTATACTCCTTATAACTTAACTTGTCAACACTTATTTGTTAAATTTCTTCTAACCTTGATGTCTCTGAATTGTACTTCAATTCCATTCTACTTGGTCCGTACATGCCATCCCTAGCTTTTTCTACTTTCAGCCTTGTGATATTTTGTAATTTTTGTTGTTTTTCTAGGGATAAACCAGGTTCTTTCTCTGGTCTCCATAGCATAACAATTACGTCACCAGATGCCTCTATGTCACCTGTCATACGGAGCATATCCATAGTAGGTTCATTATAGGTACCAGCACTTCGGTTTAACTGGCTCAACATAAACAGTATAATATTATACTTCTTTGCTAAGCCTTTCATCTTTAGTGCCTCTCCACTAGCACCTTCGTAGGTATTAGCTCCCTTTAGGTATGTAAAGTAATCTACTACAACCAAATCTACAGGACCACCTAGTAGGTTCTTTTGGTTTAGAGATGCGATTCGACGTTCTATATCATCCATAGATAAATTATTATCATCGTAGATGATTAGCCTATCTTTTAATTTTTCTACTACTTGCTGTATTCGCTCATCGCCTTGTAGAATTAATTCTCTAACATCTCTCATGTTTATTTTCAAAATCATGGCAATCATTCTTTCCATGACCTTACCTTTTTGCATTTCGAGGGAGAAGAATACGCAACGCATTTTGTTAGCGATTACCTGTCTAAGGATATATTCTATCGCCCAACCTGTTTTGCCCGCAGATGAATAAGCACCGAGGATAAATACTTGCCCTTTAGATAAGCCACCAATACAGTCATCTAATCTTTGGAAATGAGTTTTATACTCTCCCCTTTGATAGATTTGTCTTAGGTCATTAATTGACTCTTCAACACCAGCCGCATTTTTGATTAATGTTTCTACATCGTCTTGAACTGAATCAAAGTATGCCCTTAACTCTGTATAGTCTCTTCCCCATCTTTCCGCTAATTGCTTTATCAAGTCTGACTTTAAAATAGGGTTAGCTATAGATTTCAAGAACTGGTATGCAGAATCATACTCTTCTTCTTTGGCTTTACAGGTGTCTAATAAATTCATTAATGCAAATCTATCTATGTGGATTTTAGGTAGTGTTTCTACGTTGATACCTGCCATTAGGGCATCATTTAGGTCTTTACATCCTTCTGGTAATTGTAATACCTTAACTACTGCCTTCGGCAAAACTTCTTTGAAGTAATCTCTTACACGAGGAACTCTTTTTAAACCTTCTGCATCATTATCTGGGCAATAGATAATTGTCGGCATCTGGCGGATAGACATGGGTAAACTTCTTAATTGGTCTCTGTGAACTTCATTCCCACAATACGCAACAGTGGCTAATCCCATTTGGTGCCCGCTCATTGCATCCATGTACCCTTCTACCATGTATAGTTCACCTGTATGCTTAACAAGTCTTCTTGCTCTACCAATGTTAAATAGCAAAGCAGATTTATCATACAGAACATTATTGATAGAATTTAGGTATTTGGGTTTTCTATCAAACTGTCTTTTTGCTATCGCAACAACTTGCAGTTGAGAGTTATGAATAGGGATAATTAGGTTTCCACCCTCTTCCCCTAAGCCAAATTCTTGTATAGTTTCATCTGTAAACCCACGCCTGCGAAGATAATCAGATACCTTACTAACGTTTTTTTGACAAGCAACTACTTTTTTAGTGAAATCTTCTTCTACTTTCATTGACTTCATAAAGGTTTCATCTGTTTGTATGTCTATGTTATATTCTCTTGCTAATTGTTTTACAGCTTCATTAAAAGGAACATCTTCATAATCCATTACAAAACTGATGACATCCCCACTAGATTCACACGCAAAGCAATGGTATGAATTGGTGTGAGGATATACAACAAGAGGAGTGCCCTCCTCACTTTTGTGAATTGGGCACCGACCTTCAAACAGATTCCCCTTGGGTTTCAACTCAGTGTATCTACCGATATATTCTACGATGTCAACTTTTTGATTAATGAGTTTCCCAATTTTCATATCTGCTCTCCTTACTTGTTAAGTAGTTCTCTAATTTCATCTACGTAGTCACCAATGATTTCAACAAACACCTTTTGTTCATTCGGTGTAGTTTTTCTCATTAACCCTGCAATAGTTTCAATTTCTCGGAATCTACGGATTACTTCTTTTCTATATTCTTTTTTCATAATAGTGCCTCCTACAAACTCATTAAAGAATCAAATGAATACGAGTCAGCTTTGTCATGTATCTTTGATAACCCCTCCTTTGTTTCTTTCCATCTCATTTCGGTTTGGTATGCCTTTGCCTTATCTGAAAAGGTATAGACATTCATAAACTCAAATTCGTCTTGAGACATCAAGTAATCGTAGGATATATTGATGAAGTCTGGGTCTTGCTTTAGCAGGTAACTACGAAGCAACCAATATTCTTTTGTAGGTTTCCCATGGACAAAAGCAGTTTGCTTTGAAACCTTTTTTAAGTACATCGTTACTACTTTTTGTAATTTACCAGCTTGTGTCATTTACTTCACCTTTACCCCATATAATACAGGTCTCTTAGTAATACTAGGACCTTTGACAATCATTCCATTAGCTAGCATGGTTTTAATTACTTTTTTTATTGTGAACATGGATAAGTTTGGCAATCTTGCCTTTATCTTCCTGAGCTCAACATGGGAGAATTTTTTATCTCCCACAACGAACCCTTCTTCTGTCACAATGTCCCTAATACAAGAGAATACAACCACTTCATTAGGGCTATATTCCTGTAATAACTTATCGTCTATTACCAAGGTACTGCATCCATTGCTGGAGATGCTGATGGATTAGAAGCTAACCATGCAATAGCTTGCTCTCTTACAGCCTCTTTTTGGATGTTTTTAGACATCCATTCAATGTAATCTCTTGGTACTTCAGAGAATGTTTTACCTTTGTGTTTTCCAAAACCAATTACTGGTTCGTGATGGTCTGTATTTTCTTGCCAGTCATTAGGCATTTGAGGCTCCTCTTGAGGAGATTTAACCTCTTGTGTATGAGGAGTTTCCTCTTCCTCTTCGTATTTGAATCCTTCTGGTAGTGCCCAGTCTGGTAAACGAGGAGTTTTAAAGTTACCGTAAGCATCAATGCTAACCCATGTAGCTTCTAAGTTGTATAGGTAACGACCAATTCCAAGTTGAGCGGCGGCACGTTTCATTGCCCCAGATGCTCCACCTTTAATAGCCTCAAAGTCTGTACATGGAGCTACATCTTCTCTGATTGTATATTTCTCTTTGCCTTCTTCATCTAGGAATTTAATTAGCAAAGTGCAAGAGAAACCTTTTAGGTCAATTGTATTCCCCATTTTATCTGTCTTTGCAGCTATTCCCATGTCAATTGGTTTAAAGTGAACTTCCCAGTTACCTGGTCCAACAGCCTCGTCTAAACGATTCATAACTCCACGAGCAGTTGTATAGGCTAAAATACTTGCTTTTGTCTTATCTTTTGATTTCTTTCCAATACGCCATTCAATATCTGATGGATGTAATGGTTTTTTTAAAATTTCAAAAACTTCTGCTTCACTTCTCATTTTTATGCTCCTTTATTTACTTGTAAGTGTATGTTTTATGGAAAGAAAAAGCTGTTTACACAGCTGATTCACCATATTTAAAAACTCTTTCGCCAACCTTATAAATCTCACAGCTTCTACATAGTTTCATACTAATAGAACTTTGAACAATATTTTTTGCTTCTTCTAGGGATTCAACCATTTCATCATGGTGATTCTCCATTCTGACTAGATACAACTCCTTGTTTTCTTTACCCATTGTAATACTTCTTCCTCCTTGAACCTTAATACTCTTGGACTAAGTTGATAACAGGGTAAACCATGTCTGTGTACTAATCTTCTTACTTGCTCGTCTGATACGACTAATAATCTGGCAACTTCTTTCGTTGTAATCAGCTCCATGTTTCCTCCCTTCGCAAGTATTGTAACACATCTACACTAATAAGTCAACACCTGTTTTTTTAACTTTTTTCTTTATTATACTCGAACATTTCTTCGCAGTCAAGAACATTTGTTTTTATCCTTTATTCGTATTATAATGTAGTAAAGGAGGAATTGTAGTATGACAAAAAGAAGAGGAAATCAAGAAGGAACATTTTACCAAAGAGCTAATGGAACATGGTGCGGACAAATAATGATAAATAATATACGCTACACCGTGTATGCTAAAGGCATCCAAGAATGTAGGAGAAAACTGAGAGATAAAATACAAGAAGAGAAAACTACGAACACATCAGATGAGTTATACTATCCTTATGCCATTAGAACTATTGAAAAAGAAGTTAACCAAAAAGAAATTAAAAGAACAACATCTGTAACAAAAAGGTGTGCAATAGATAAATTTAATAGTGCTATTGGAGATATAAAAATAGGAGATATAAAAATAGGAGATATAACAGCGGACCATGTTAATAAATTTGTAGGGTCTCTTCTTAGTAGCAACGTTACACCAGGAACTATTAATACAATGGTTGGGTACGTTCTTTCTATTATCAATACCTCTGTAGTAGACGGTTTAAGAGATAAAGGAATTCCATCTAACTTAATAAATAAGCCACCAAAAGAAAGCAAAAAAAGGAAGCTCCCAACTGTAGAAGAGATTAAATCTATAATTATGGAAATAAAGGAAAACTATATTAGAGTATTTCTTTATATACTTCTGTACTCTGGGCTAAGAGGAGGTGAAGCTATTGCATTGAAGTGGTCTGATATAGATTTAGATAAGAATAAAATATATATCAATAGAGGCTATGCATCCATAGGAAAAGAAGTAATAATCTCTTCTCCTAAATCAAACCGTATTGGAGAGTACGCTCAATTCTCTGACGTTTTAAAAAACATCTTGCTCGACTATAAAAAAGAACGAAATGAAGAGAATTTATTTAACCTTCACAAGGCATTAGAAGTGCAAAGAATGCGACAATGCTTTTCTAGGCACTTAAAAAGACATGGCTTCTCTGGTGGTTTGCATGTATTGAGACATTTACATGCTAGTATACTAATAAACAATCATATAGATATAAAAACAATTCAGTCTCAATTAAGACATGCAGATATAAGTACTACGAACAAATACTTACACTCTCTTCAAGAGGACGTAAGAGAAGATATAAAAAAACTTAATTTTTAGTTGCAGTACATTTGCAGTAAGTATATTAATAAATCCTTTTATATTGGTGTTTATCAGATATTTTCACTATAGTACCATAGTTCTCCAAATTAATCAGTTTCTTTTCATAAATTTATCCTATTTTTATTGATGTGAAAGTTTTATATGTATACTATTTTTGCATAAATTAAATGATTATAACTCATTACTTTGTATGTGCTGTATACATCATACATTTCAATGCACATCCTTTCACATGTTTATACACCTAGATTCTATAGAATAATAACTGTAATTGTTTACAATTTTCATAAAGTATATGCGTTATGCAATCTATGAAAAGAACGCATTCTAAGCAGTATAGTGCAAAAAATCACTGTGACGAAATCCCCTATTTCATGCTATGATAGGGATATAAGTTTTATCTAATTTGCTTCTTATTCCAAAGGGGGTTCTACTATGAAAGGTCTTATTGACTTAAGTCTAGTCAACGGAATCTGGACACTGAAACTGTCTATGATTCAAACGGTAGCATTAGCTATTGTTACATTATATTTAGGTGAATTTATCAAAAAACATTCTTCGTTTTTACAACGCGTGAGCATGCCTGCTCCAGCTGTAGGTGGTTTACCATTTGCATTCTTATGTGCATTCTTGTCCTACTATAAAATAGTAAACATTACCTTCGATGGCGCCTTGCAATCATTCTTAATGCTCGCATTCTTTACGACCATCGGTCTTATGGCAAGTCTCAACGTCCTCAAAAAAGGTGGGGTTGGCATCATTTTCTTTTGGATTGTTTGTACAGTCTGGATTGTCTTCCAAAATGGTGCTGGTATCATGATTGCCAAAGCTATGGGTATTGAACCAATCTTCGGTATCATGGCTGGTTCCGTATCCATGATGGGTGGTCTAGGTACTGCTGGTGCATTCGGCCCTCATTTTGAACAGTTAACAGGTATCCCTGGTGTAGCTTCTGCTGCTATCGCAGCTGCTACTTTCGGTATGGTAGCTGGTACCTTGCTAGGTGCTCCTGTAGGGGAACGTATCATTAAAATGCACAACGTGCCTACGCCTGTTGATCATCCTGAGTTATTACATGCAGACGGCATTGACATTGATGAATCCGACTCTGAAAGTAAATTATTTGACTTACATTCCTTAATGCATGTCATCGCTTTTGTTGGTATTTCCTTAGGTCTTGGTACATTGGTAAGTGCTCTATTATCTTCCGTATTTGGTCCATTACCTGCGTATATTGGTGCTATGATTGTAGGAGCTTGTATTCGTAACTACGCCGACTTCACTGGTCACATTACTATCAACAGCGCTGCCCTTGATGCGGTGTCTAATGTATCCTTAAGCATCTTCGTAACGATGGCTATTAATAGCTTAAAATTGGCACAATTAGTTGATTTAGCATTGCCATTATTAGCAATCTTAGCAGCACAAATGGTATTAATCTCCATCTTTGCATACTTAATCTTCTGGCTTTTCAGTCGGAACTACGATGCAGTTATGCTAGGTTCTGGTGCTATTGGTTTCGGATTAGGTGCTACACCAAACGCCTTGGTAAACATGTTGTCCTTGGCTTCTAAATACGGCCCATCTCCAAAAGCATGGTTAGTCGTATCCTTAGTAGGTGCCTTCCTCATCGACTTTACTAATGCATTCTTAATTACATTTATGGCAAAATTGATTTAAGCATATGATATAACTTAGTTCCGTCTTTGTATATACGTACAGGATAGAATAAAAGGGAATTATCCCCACTATAAAAAAGGGCTGTAACAATATGTACATGTTTACATTTTTGTTACAGCCCCTTTTACATGCAGAAACTACCAAGATCTCTTGAGATAGTCCTATCACAAGATATCTTGGTAGTTTTAAGTTATAGGCAAAATACGTTTGTTTTAATGAGGATGAAGCATTTTATGACGACTCCCTTAGGCTCTCCATTTATCATTGGTTGTCTTTGTCTAGCTCATACCAAGCATTGCCGATACAGGCAAATTCATCTAATGTAAATGTCTCTCCACGACGTGATCCATCAATGTTCGCTTTTACCAAAATAGCTTCAATGGTTTCTTTACTTAATCCAGTGGTTTTCATCGTATTACTAAATGTTTTACGACGTTGTGCAAAGCCTGCTTTCACAGCACGGAAGAAATATGCTTCACTATGGACTTTCACAGGTGGTTCACTGCGCAATGGACAACAAATCACCGCACTAGTCACCTCAGGAGCTGGTAAAAACGCCTTAGGTGGCACATCCATGACAATATATGGGTCTGTATAATATTGTACCGCCACCGATAAAGCGCCATACATTTTTGTGCCTGGTTTAGCAATCATGCGCTCTGCCACTTCTTTTTGCACCATTACCACTAATCGTTCGATAGGTAACTTAGATTCTAGCAAAGACATAATAATTGGTGTCGTAATATAGTATGGTAAGTTCGCTACTACTTTGAACGGTTTATGATCCATTAATTCTGGGATATTGACTTTTAATACGTCCCCATGAATGATGCGCACATTATCGTATGCCTCTAGGGTCGTGTCTAAGACCTCTAACAAACGTCTATCGAGCTCTACAGAGGTAACGTTAGCCCCACTTTGTGCCAACCCTTGTGTTAAGGTACCAATCCCAGGACCTACCTCTAACACTGCATCGCCTACTTCTAATTCCGCAGCCTGTACAATCTTATCCACCACAGTGCGCTTAATCAAAAAATTTTGCCCTAATTTTTTACTCATTTGAATGCCAAACCGTTTACATATATAATGTACAACCTCTGGACTTGCAATGACTGATTCTATCATGTATTCTCCTACTGTATTTCTTCTTCTGAAAGTGCTTTGAAAAATGCGTCCCGACTAATTCCATAATGGTTCAAACGGTACAAAAACTGTTTCCCATTCCCATAGCCTATACCCAGCTTAGCACCAATACGAGCCCTCATAGCAGCACTGCTAGACCCTCCACTCAAATCATGTTGTACTAAATCTTGCATCGTAAACAACTCTGATGATTCCATAGATTCTATGTGTAGCACCTCTAAAGCCTTACGGATGGATTCAGGACTTGCCTGCTCAATCCCAATATCATCATTGGCATAGGCTTCCTCTCGTGGCACAAAGGCATGCTGTGCCAACGGAAATCTTTTCGTTAAAAATCGACGAATCCGTTCACCTGCATAATCTGGATCCGTCAGAATAATGATCCCCCTCTTTTCATAAGCATCCTTAATCCGACTGAGCACAGGCTTACGCAAATTAAACCCTTCCGTAGCAATACACTCCACCTCTAAGGCTTGTTGCACCCGTTGAATATCTGATTTTCCCTCAACCACCAAGACCTGTTTTAACATAAAATCAAGCTCCTTCACAATATCGTATTTTATTATTATACCATACATCGAAACCTATGGCATGCGCTACAAAAAACTTGCAACGTGCCCATTAACATCCTCCTGAGGAACACAGTTATGAGTAGAGCATCTTGTGGCACTTTATCGTCATACATGCACATACAAAAGACCGCAATATACCTCTGAAGAAACTACCCAACCACACATAGTCAAAATTGCCAAATAACGCCGCCCTCTCCGAGACGAACGCAATTAGGCGTAGTAGTCTATGGCGTTTTACTTTTAAATTCTAAACATGCAGAAGAGCACGGCATGTTCCTGAACAAACATTACGTAGTACCGTTTGTGAAGGAATGTGCCGTGCTCTTCTATCAATATAAAGTTAAAAACAAAACGCCATAGATACATAGACTAAGAAGTGAGGATATATACGTCTACTGTTCTTCGTCCAAATTGCATGGCAGAACCATAATCTTCCAATACCACATCAATACGATTTCCCACGATGTCTCCACCTGTATCAGCTGCAATTGCCTCACCATATCCAGGTATAAATACTCGTGTTCCCAAAGGAATTACATCGGGATCCACAGCGACTACACCATGACGTGCACGCATGCCCGTTGCTGTAATGCCATCACCACCGCCATCTGTTGGCAAATAGGCCGTTGCCTCCATGGTAATGACGCTTTTCACTTGATTATAAAGCTGTGATACGCCTATATCACGTGTACCTGCTCGAATAATTTTAGGTTTCATCGGTGTAATCGTTGTACGCTGTAGCTCTTTCGTATCCACTACTTCACCATGATGATAGTGGACTTCTTCCTGCACCTCATCAAGTCCTGGTGTGCCTTCCTGTAACACTTCTTCCATTCCTTTGGGTAAGGTATCCACTCGTTCGTATTGTACCTCTACTGGTACTTCTACTTGATGTGTTTCTAATTGTTTAGTTTGGAATCCATGATTCCACATAAAGCCTGAGACTGTAACAAAGACTATTAGTAACAGTGTGAGCATAAGCACTGCTTTTTGCTTTTGCTGTAGTAATCGGTTTGTCATCTAGTACCTCCATGAGTGGTATTCTACCACAGATGGATAGATAAGGTCAAACATACGCTCTTAATCCGCATTATTAAGCTATTTGTCGGCATCCTATTTTTCTAATTCCTTGTCTACAACAATCTCACAGTCCACTATATAGAGACATAGTTACTTGAATAGTTAAATTAATTATTATGTTCAAGCATTCTCATTATAATACTTTTTTAATTATCCATAGTTTGCATGTATAACATCATATAAACTTATACACAGCTCAAAGCATGTGTATAACTATATCCACAGGGTTCATCCAGTGTGCAATGTATCTCCAAAGAAGTATACTATATTTTCAAAATCCTACTTTCTTATTGATAATGCAAAATTGATATGATACGCATTTTAGTAATACCTCATTCTTAAAACTCATAACTTGTCCACATACTTTTAAAAAAATTAGTTGCAAATTACACGAATTGTGTGATTTGCAACTAATTATATCTATTATTTTTACAGAATCATAGATATTTCTTAAATACGCTATTCATCAAATCAATGAATTCCTACTCCTTTTTTTAATTTCCAATCTTTATAGGTACATATATTAAATACCTGCTAGCAAACCTACACTATACTACAAGCTATTTACCTAGTATCATCAGTAGTTTCAGGTTCTAAAATAGGGTCCCACAGTCCTAATTCATCTATATTTTCAGCAGTATCTATATCATTAGAGTTCATAAACGAAAGTTGAGCACACACCTTATCTTCTTTAGCAATGACCTTACGATAAGACCCATCTGCACGCATGACATGGGCTTTTTGATTATCCGCTAAGTACACTTCTAAAATGTGTTGTAATTCTTTCTGTAAAGCTATATCTTCTACAGGAACCATTAACTCCACTCGATCATTTAAATTCCGTGGCATCCAATCCGCACTAGAAATATAGTAAGGGCTTTCACTGTGATTTTTAAAGTATAAAATCCGATGATGTTCTAAGAATCGCCCCACAATGGATCGCACAGTAATATTGTCACTAACGCCCTCAATACCTGGTCTTAGTGTACAAATACCACGAACGATGAGGTCAATTTTGACCCCCTTGCAGGATGCCTCATATAGCTTAGCAATGATTTCCTTATCAAGTAAAGAGTTCATCTTTGCCACAATATGCCCTTCTTTACCATGTTCTACAGCACGTATTTCGCCATCTATGAGCTCTATCAAGGAGGATCTCAATGTCAAGGGTGCCACAATAAGATGTTGCCACTGCTGTGATTCAGCATAGCCTGAGATAGTATTAAAGAATAAAGAACTATCATCCGCATAGGACTCTCGACAAGTCAATAAGCCACAGTCTGTATAATATTTAGCAGTCTTCCCATTATAATTCCCTGTAGCAAAATGCATATATCTTCGTAGTACATCCCCTTCTTTACGGACCACCATAGTAATTTTGGAATGCGTCTTAAGCCCTCTTAAGCCATAAATAACATGACAGCCCGCTTTTTCCAAACGGCGTGCCATGATAATATTATTTTCTTCATCAAAGCGGGCTTTCACTTCCATCAACACTGTCACTTGTTTGCCCAGTTCTGCTGCTTTCACCAACGCTGCTACAATAGGAGAATCCCCACTGACACGATACAAGGTTTGCTTGATAGCCAGTACATCAGGGTCTACAGCTGCTCTAGCTATAAACTCTTCCACCACAGAAAAAGAATCAAATGGATGGTGCAAGAGTCTATCTTTTTCTCGGATATAATCAAAGATAGCTGAAGTCCCCCGCTCTGTGACACAAGGTAGTTCTCGTCTTGTAAAAGCAGGATATCGCAAATGGTCGTAGCCAGGTAAATTGCAAAACTCGCCAAAAGAGGCTATGTCTAAGATTCCTTCTGCTATATAAACGGCCTCTTTTTTTGCCTGCAATCCTTGCAAAACAAATTCCAATAACTGTGGATCATAATGTTCACATACTTCCACACGTACCACTTCACCACGACGACGCCGTCGAAGAGATTTTTCAATCTCCCGCAGTAAATCTGTTGCTTCTTCTTCGATGTCTAAATCCGCATCACGTGTGACACGGAAGGTAGTAAAGGAATCAATGTGATGTCCTACGAAGAAGTCTTCACAATAATAGTTGATGACATCTTCTAACATAACAAAGTGACGATGCACATCATTCGGTACTTCAATAATCCGATTCAATACAGAGGGAATCGGTAATATAGCCATCTTTTCTTGTTCTTTATCATGAATAGGGTGAATCTTCACCACCGAGTTTAATGTTTTATTCACCAAGAATGGAAAGGGATGACTCGCATCCACAGCTAGTGGCGTAACGACTGGAAAGATATGCGTACGAAAATATTGGTATAACCAACGTAATTCACTTTCTTTTAGGTCTTTTACTTTGACAAAGTGTAGCCCTTCTTTTTGTAATCGTTTCAAAATATCATGGAAATAAGTATATTGTAAAGATACTAATTTTTTCGTAGCTTCACTGATGGCTTTTAATTGAGCCTTTGCATCCATATGGGCGGCATCGTATTTAATGATGCCACTCTGCTCTTGATGACGCAGTCCAGATACGCGAATCATAAAAAATTCATCCAAGTTAGAACTGCCAATGGTCAAAAATCGTAATTTTTCCATGAGTGGGTTACTTCTGTCAATAGATTCTTGCAAGACTCGTTGGTTGAACTTCAGCCAAGACAATTCACGGTTAAAATAATACTTTGGATTATCAAAGTCTTTCATAGTATCACTCCTAACGAACTTTCCAATGTATCACTAATTCACGTTTAAATTCTTTCTTACACTGCTTTTTTAATTTTTCGATAGCCATCTCCATCATAGAAATATGGCTTAATTCTTTCACCTCAACATGCATATCTATTTGTTTATCTGTAATATACGTTTGAAAGGAACGTATGGTACGTTCATGACTTTCTTCAAAAGCTTCTGCTAAGGCTAAGGGAAAGGACAATTTTTGTATCATCTCTCGATCCCCTTCTTTTAGTACGGAGAGATACGGAGACTGCTTAATAAATTTACTGTTGGCTCCATGAGAATAGGATGCAATAAAAGCACTGAGTAATTGTTCTCGATGAGATAATCCATAGAGGTTACTATTAATAATCATATATGCACTATGTCTTGCATGGCTGTAATAGTTAATTTGTTTTCCTAAATCATGGAGCAAAGAGGCCACTTTCAAGATTAATTTCAAGCGATCTCCCTCAGGCATTAGTTCTTTCCATTGTTTATAAATCTGTTTTGCCAATTTCGCAATATATAAGGAATGATCCACATCGTGAGGTGTGAAAGAACGCAGCACATTCAAAGTAGAGTGGGTCACAATATCATCTACAATGCCATTTTTTTGAAGACATGGTAGCCCATACTTCTCTGCTGAATAGTTGGCTCCATAATACTGAAAGAATAGCCCTTCCCGCAAGCCACAACCGCTGACAATCATAGACGATGCCCTTGTATACTCCATCAATTCTATAATAATGGCCATACCTGCTACGATGATATCAGCCCGTTCTGCAGATAACCCAGAAATCTTTTTCCGTTCCTCCCACGGTGTTTCTTTCACCCGATGAAACAAAGCCTCCATACCCGCTTTTTTTACCTTGTAATTGTGCAATTTAGGGATGGGATAATTTTTCTCCCGTTGGTCCATTTTGGCAATATTTCGGGCTGTCCCTCCAATTCCAATAAGAGGTAATTTGGCATGTTTCAACCAACTTTCACGATGCAATACCTCTTGGATATAACGCACCATAGCTTCGTATTCGGCACTTGTAAACTCATGACCCGATTTAAATTGTCCTGTCATCACAAGAGCCCCCATAGGAAGGCTAACAGATTTTTTTAATTGTCGATTTTCAATTAAGCTAATTTCTATACTAGCTCCACCAAGGTCAAACACAATAAAATCATCTAATCCTATGGTATTGACAACACCTAAAAATCCTAAGTATGCCTCTTCCTCTCCACTAATGGCACGCAAGGGAATCCCCGTCTCCGCATATACACGACGAATAAAGCTATTACCATTGGTAGCCAATCGCACAGCCGCTGTCGCAATACCTTGAATCTCTGTAACTCCCATAGCCTTTGCCATATGCGACAAGGCTTTCAAAGTTTTAATAGCCCGTTCCATGGCAGGTTTTGTCAACATTTGATGGGTCCACATGCCCTCACTGAGGCGAATGGATTCCTTCTGTTGATATACTAAACGATAACTGCCCGATTCTGTAATTTCTGAAATAACAAACCGTACTGAGTTTGATCCTAAATCTATTAATGCTACTCGTTTCATAGGTCTCCTATGTACACAGAAAGACACTTTCCGTATATGCTACTGTGAAAGTGCCTTTCTCATTCTATATTACTCAATACCAAAACAACGCTTGCCATTCTCTAAGGCAATAGCAGCTAGTTCTTCTACATCCATACCACGCAATTGAGCAATTTCTTGAGCCACAAATTGTGTTTTAGATGGATCATTGCGACGACCTCTAAATGGAGGCGGTGTCAAATAAGGGGAATCTGTTTCAATGAGCAAACGATCCAACGGAATATGTTTCGCTACCTCTTTTAGATTCGTAGATTTTGGAAATACTACCGGTCCAGCAAAGGAGATGTAATATCCCATTTTTATAAATTCTTTTGCCATCTCCAAGCTCGTGGAGAAACAATGGAAGACCCCATAATTGCCTTTTCCATGTTCTACCAACATATCTCGAATGGCACCGTGCGCATCACGATCGTGGATAATAATCGGTAAATCCACTTCTCTTGCGATGGCTAATTGACGTTTAAAAGATTCCGCCTGTACATCTCGATCGGAAAAATCATAGTAATAATCTAAACCGATTTCACCAATGGCTTTTACCTTTGGATGAGATGCCATTTGCTTGAACCATTCATAGTCTTCTTCGGTAGCATCTTTAGATTCATGTGGATGCACGCCTACCGCTGCATAGACACGGTCATACTGTTCCGCCAAAGCAATGGCAGACTCTGCCGTTTTACGGTCTACTGCTGGACACATAATATACTCTACGCCTTGGTCAAAACAGTCTTGAATCATCTGTTCCCGATCATTATCAAATCGTTCATCATTGATATGCGCATGTGTATCAAACAATCGCATTATCTCACCACGCTTCCCGGAGTTAAAGATTCAATATTTGTTACCTCTAATTGATCATCCTCATTAGAGGCTGATAAAATCATACCTTCTGACATATGACCCATAATTTTTTTAGGCGCTAAGTTTGCCAAATAAATTACTTTTTTACCAATTAAGTCTTCTGGTTTGTAAAATTGAGAGATACCACTGACTACGGTACGTGTTTCAATTCCTAAATCTAAGGTGAATAACAATAATTTTTTAGATTTTTTCACCGCTTCGCAAGTTAACACTTTTGCTACCCGTAAATCTAATTTTGCAAAATCATCGTATTCAATGGCCTCTTTAATCGGTGGAATATTGCTAGTATCTACCGCTTCCTCAGTGGATTCTTCTACAGTTTCTGGAGCCACTTCTACCATTTCAGGAATTTCAAAGCGTGGGTAGATTGGATCTCCTTTCACTACTTTTGTACCTGTTGGAAGTGCTCCAAATGTGCGCACATCATCTAGCATAGCTTGTGCAAATCCTTGTAAACCAAGTTGTTCCCAAATTTTAGGAGCTCCTGTTGGAATCACTGGATCCACTAAGACAGCGATGATACGCAAGGATTCTGCCAAATGATACATGACAGCTTCTAAGCGCTCTGCATCTCCTTCGTTAGCACCTTTTGCCAATACCCAAGGCATTGTTTCATCAATGTATTTATTCGTACGGCCAATAAACGCCCACACCGCTTTAAAGGCTTTGTTGTACTGCATATCTTCCATCAATTGTTCGTAGTCTTTTACTGTTTGCTCAGCTAGAGCAATTAAATCCTTGTCAACATCTTCTGTTGGCGCATGTTTTGTGATGATACCACCATGATATTTTTCAATCATTGCTACGGTACGATTCAACAAGTTACCTAGGTCATTGGATAAGTCTGCATTAATTTTTGTAATGAAATTAGGCAAGCTGAAATTACCATCATTGCCTAAATGTACTTCATTCACCAAGAAATAGCGCAATGCATCAGAACCGTAAGTGTCAATCAATGGAATTGGGTCGATCACATTGCCCAAAGATTTACTCATTTTTGTACCATCGACTACAAGCCAGCCGTGACCATATACTTTTTTCGACAATGGCAAGCCAAGGCTCATGAGCATAATAGGCCAAATGATGGTATGGAAACGCACAATTTCTTTACCCACTAAATGCAAATCTGCAGGCCAGTACGTTTCAAATAAATCACTATTTTCATCCAATGGGTTTAAAGCAGAAATATAGTTAATCAACGCATCAAACCATACATACATAACATGTTTTTCATCAAATGGCACTGGAATACCCCAGTTAAAGCTAGTACGAGATACTGCCAAATCTTCTAGGCCTTGTTTCACGAATTGAATCATCTCATTACGACGTGATTCTGGTTGAATAAAATCAGGATTTTCTTCAATAAATTTGAACCATTGGTCAGCGTATTTATTCATGCGGAAGAAATAACTTTCTTCTTGTACCACTTCTAATGGACGACCGCAATCAGGACATGTTTTTTCTGGACCTAATTTAGATTCCGGCCAGAATGTTTCGCATGGTACGCAGTATAAACCTTCGTAGGAAGATTTGTAAATATCTCCATTGTCGAATGCTTTTTGAAATAAATGTTGGCAATATTTGATGTGTCTTTCATCGGTAGTTCTAATGAAATCATCATGGGAGATGTTCAATTTTTCCCATAAATGTTTAAATCCGTCTACGATTTGTGTCGTATATTCTAACGGAGTAATCCCCATCGATTCTGCCATACGTTGGATTTTTTGTCCATGTTCATCAGAGCCTGTTAAGAATCGCACATCATAGCCAGCTCTGCGTTTAAAACGAGCGATTGTATCAGCAATGGACGTACAGTATGTATGCCCAATATGTAATTTCGCACTTGGATAATAAATTGGTGTCGTAATATAATACGGTTTCTTAGTCATCTGTTCTCTCCTTACTATACCATTCAATTTCATTATATACATCGCGCCGTGAAAGGCCACGTTCTTTTGCAATTTGACGAGCGGCCTCTTTTTTTGGCACCCCTTCTTCGATTAAGGCTAAGGCTGCTTCTAGTGTTGAAAGCAGTACTTCCTCCACCTTCGTTTCATCTGCCACAGTCTCCTTGCCACCCACCAAGAGGACAAATTCCCCTTTTTCTACGATTTGACTGAAATCATTTCGTAACTCTAGCAAGGTGGTTCGTGTGAAAGTCTCAAACTTTTTCGTCAGTTCACGACCTACTGTAATAGGACGATTCCCCAGCCCTTCATACAAGCTTTGGATAGTCTCTTCTATACGATGAGGTGCTTCATAGAAAATAAGAGTTCCTTCATAGGTAGCAATCCGTGATAACACCTCTTTTACATTCTGCTTTCGTTTCGGCAGAAAACCTATGAAGTGAAATTCCTTAGTGTTTTGACCCGATGCGATAAGCGCCGTTAAGCCTGCGTTCGCACCTGGTAAAGGAACAATCTGTATACCCGCATCGACGGCTTCTTTCACCAAATCTTCACCGGGATCAGAAATAGCAGGCATTCCCGCATCACTGACTAAACCGATGGATTGACCATCCAATAAACGCTGGATGAGGTCAGCCCCCTTCTCCGCTTTATTGTGTTCATGATAGGAAATCATAGGCTTCGCAATATTAAAATGTTGTAATAATACCCCTGTATGACGCGTATCTTCCGCTGCCACCACATCCACCTCTTGCAATGTGCGCACAGCGCGATAGGTCATATCCTCTAAGTTCCCAATAGGTGTGGGAATTAAAAATAATGTCCCTGTATGACTACTCATAATATGCTTGTACCTCATCTGAATAGGAACCATCTACTTCGTAAATATATAAAGGTGGTTCCACCATCATGCCTAGTTTTCCACCATATTTTAATTCTAGTAAGACCAATTTGCTCACTTTATCTTGATTACCATGAATAAAGCGCATTCGTTTTACCCTAAATTGAGTCTGTTCTATGGCACTCAGTAAGGATTCTAACCGTGGGGTTGTATAAATCATCCACAGTGTACCGCCAAATTTTAAATATCGTTGGGCTTGTACCAATCTATCTTTCATAGAATATTGTTGTTCATGTAAGGCTAATGCTACATTTTCTACCGTTGAAAGTAAGCCACTATTGGTTTCAAAATAAGGTGGATTCATGTAGATACCATCAAACTGACCATAATACAGTTTGCCAGCATCGGTCATGTAATCTAACTCCACCATGGATACTGCCTCAGCAATACCATTATGAAGAACGCTTCTCTGCGCTAGTTCGATGACACGTGGATTGCAGTCTACCCCTACTACATGATGGGCTCCACGATGGTATAGCACATGGGGAATCACGCCTGTGCCTGTACCTAATTCTAAATAGTGCTTATTGGATTTTGCCTCACCAAAATGAGCGAGTAAAATAGCATCAATGGAAAACTTAAACTCTTTTTCATCTTGAAAGAGCTGAAAGCCACTGAGTAACAAGTCCGTTGTAGTGATATTATTCTTCATCAGGTAATGCCACTTCCGACCAATGTAAGTCGATTGTACGACCTGCCTCCAATTGGACTTTCACCGTCTTTTTCATGTTATTGATTTTTAAGACTTTACCTAAACCTTCGTCGGTTACTACTTCTTTACCAATTCCTGGTGGTTCTACTGCAACAGGCGCTTGTTTTGCTTTTTGTGAATACAAGTCTCCCCCTTTTAGGTAGGAGTCATTTTCATAATTCAAACAACACATCAAGCGACCACAAATGCCAGAAATTTTCGTAGGATTTAAGCTCAAATTTTGATCTTTCGCCATACGAATCGATACAGATGCAAAATCACCTAAAAAGGTAGCGCAACATAATGGACGTCCACAAGCGCCAATTCCATTTAATATTTTTGCTTCATCACGGACCCCTACTTGTCGCAATTCAATGCGCGTACGGAATACATTGGCCAAATCTTTTACGAGCTCACGGAAGTCAATTCGACCTTCTGCAGTAAAGAAAAAGACAATTTTATTCATATCAAATGTGTATTCCACATTGATTAATTTCATTGGTAACCCACGATAAGCGATTTTTTCTAAACCAATTTCAAAAGCTTTTTCTTCTCGCTCTCTATTTTTTTCTACTTGTTTCAGATCTTTTGCCGTTGCTTTACGCGTCACTTCTTTCAGCGGTTGCACCACGCTATCTTTCGATACTTTCCGTGGTCCAATTACGACTTCCCCATATTCCAAACCACGAGAGGTTTCTACTATGACACCATCTCCCGTCGTAAGGGTTACAAACCCTGGGCCAAAGTAGTAGATTTTGCCAGCTTTTTTAAAGCGTACTCCTACTATAGTAACCACTATATATCCTCCTTCACAGCCTCACGTAAGGCTAATATAACTCCATCTATAACAAGGCCTAAGCGCACATTAAGGCGCAGTGCCTGTTCTGCTTCTAATGTAATGGGCACAATTCGTTGCAAAGATTTTGATGACCATCGTAGTAAAATCATTTGCATGCGGAATCGATACTCACTTAGTATCATCTTTTCACTCTCTGTACCATATCGCAAGGCTAGCATATCTCTTGCTAACACACGTAACCAGCTCAATATATCGAGTACCACGTCTTTTGAAAGCCCCTCAAAGGATAAAGCTAAGGTAGTAAAGAAATGACTTCTTTCTACTACGCATTCTAGTACTTCCATAGCCTTTTCTAAACTTTCAATACCACCAGCCTGCGCCCACTGACGAGCTAATGTTGGATTTCCACGGGCACTTCGCACAGCACGTCGAACATCTCCTGTATACCCCTCTTTAGTTAGGGCTTGCACCAATTCCTCTTCTGGCACTGGTTGCATACCAATAAGCATACATCGTGACACGATGGTGGGTAGTACATTGTCGATATTGGTAGTGACAATGATAAAATACATATTTCGTGGTGGTTCTTCAATCGTTTTTAGCATCGCATTCGCTAAGACAGTATTGGCTGTCTGAAAGCCTTCTACGATAACCACCCTCGGTGTATCACTAGATACATTGATATACTTTTCTAATAAGGTATACCATTGTTCCACGCTGAGCTGTGTTTTCATAGGGCGAATCCAAAAGGCTTGACCTTGATCAATATAGATTGGCAATCCTTTATCTTTGACTGCACTCTCACTTTCACCAGACTCAATGCGTTGTTGCTCTATAGTGGATAAAAAAGTTCGTCCTTCATCAGGAGAAAAAATCTGACGTCCCACTAATAGGGACCCAATGGCGATGGCCATGGATGTCGACTCTAAACCTGTTTCTCCGTAGAGCAGTAAGCTATGGGGCAAAGCAGAATCTCGGATTAATGTAGTAATTTGTTCTTTCACTTGGTGTTGACCAAGTACAGTTTCAAAAAAAGACATACACCCTCCTTTACCTCATAAGACTACCCTTTATTATAGCATGTTATGGCAATAAATACACGAATAAAAGAAGAAACACCTCATGGTTTCAGCAAAATATTTGCACTCCATGTGGTGTTTCTATTATATCTTTTTTGAACGTGTATCGTACCATAACAGACTATCCATGATACTATTCACCTAGTGAATAGGTACGACACATTTTATTAGCTAGAGTCTAGCCTTTACATATATATTGTTTTGCAATACCATACACTTCCTCATGAATGTCATCAATAGTGCGTAACTGATTGCTTTCATTCTCGCAGTGCACACGGTGCCAATCGTAGGTATTCACTAACATATCATAGGCATCATGAACCGCCGTCAAGTGAGAGGCATCCTTTTCATGTATATCCCCCGTATTGCCTCCTGTTTTACCTGTCCGTTCTGCTAACAGGGATTTTGACAAGGACAAAGGCATATCCAATAAGATGACTGCATCCGGTCTTGGCAAGCCATATAAATCGTATTCTAATTGATCCAGCCATTGTAAAAAGGTGTTTCGTTCTTTTTTATCAGTGTACTTTATCATTTGATGCACCATATTCGATGTCGTATACCGATCAGCAATGATAATGCCACCTTCTTCGTAAAAGCGTTGCCAATCTTGGCGATAGGACGCAAATCGGTCTATCGCATAGAGGGTGCTAGCCACATAGGCATTCACGGAGTTCGCCTCTTTTCCAAAGTCTCCTCGCAAATACATTTTAATTGGTTCTGCTGCTGGACTATCGTAATTAGGAAAACTAACAGACCGAACTGGATAACCTTCTGCTTGTAGTCGTTCCAATAATTTTGCCGTCTGCGTGGCCTTACCACTGCCGTCGCCACCTTCAATAATAATTAATTGTCCCATATGTATCTCCTTATGATATCGCAATTATTTTTTGTATACTCCATCAATCCACACCATGCCTCTACCTCGCTCTATCTTTACACACCAGGATGGTCTGCAGCTGGCGGTCCCAAGCCCCATTCGGCACATACCCATCACGTTGTTTCTGTTTCATATATGCTAATACTTCTTCCGTTATAGTCTCACCTACACCTAAACAAGGGATTCCCGGTGGGTAATAGGTTATGGTTTCCCCACTAATTCGCCCTAGAGCTTCTTCCAAGGGGATTGTTTCCATCTCTGCATAAAATGCTTGCCGTGGTGAAAGTGCCACTACGGGTGTCGGTAGTATTTCCATTATACTTGTATCTACATCGTTACAATCCGTGCCATATGCATCATCTAACCTATCTGTGATACTATTCTTTGTCGTATTCTTAGTACTATGTATTGCATCAAAAGACGCGTGATTACCTTGGTTAAGTAAACCTGTATTGTGTTGCTGCGCATGCTCTCTGCACCCCTGTGTGGTATCTGCCAATGTATGTCTATACACATCTGAGATACTCTGCACCGCCTCTAGTACCTGTTGTATCGATGTGTCTGTATCACCTATGGTAATCAATAATAAGACATGGTAGGCTTTCATGAGTTCCACTTCAATATGACGTGCTCGCAGCTCTCGTTCTAACTCTTGTGCCGTAAGTCCAAGGTCCTTTGCATCAATAATAATCTTAGTTTCATCCAAACTGAAAGCACCATCTATATCCTCAAGTCCAGGACAAGCAATGCCAGGAATCTCATTCAGAGCCCTTCGCAAAGTACGGGCTAACTCCAATGTGTCTTTCATGAGAGACTGTCCCTCTGTAGCCCATTGATGGCGTGCCATGTCCAAAGATGCTAAGAAGATATAATTCGGACTCGTGCTCATCAAGATTTGTTGTAATTGTTGAATACGGTCTACATCAATACGAGGCCCTTGTCCATGGAGCATTGAGGTCTGTGTTAAAGACCCTAATAATTTATGCGTGCTCTGCGCTACTAAATCAGCTCCACTAGCCAAAGCAGGTATAGGCATCCCCAAGGATGGTACTAAATGCGGTCCATGAGCTTCATCCACTAGCACTAGCATATGCCGTTCATGGGCTGCCTCTGCAATTCGTTTTACATCCACACCTATGCCATAATAATTAGGATGTACTAGCAATATAGCTTTCGCCTCTGGATGCGCATCCATCGTAGCAATAGCCTCCTCCGCTGTGACCCCTACAGGGATACCCCAGCGTGGATGAAATCGCCCTTTCATATAGATGGGTTTAGCCCCACTTAATACCAAGCTATTATGAACAGAACAGTGAGCCTCTCTAGGAATGATGATAGAGTCCCCTTCTTTCACTGCACTCATAATCATCATTTGAATCGCACCAGATGTGCCGTTAATAGAAAACCACGTGTGGTCGGCACCAAAGGCCTGTGCTGCCAGTTGTTGTGCTTCCAGCAATTCACGCTCTGGCTCATGATAATCATCAATGGCATACATTACGCCTAAATCATAGGGTAAAGCCTTTCCCATCCACTCTGTGAGTAACGCAGGCGCTCCCTGACCAATCTTGTGACCAGGCGTATGAAAAGGTACCATATGTTGTTCTTTATATTTTTCTAAAGACTCCACAAAAGGAAGTCTGTGTTGATTTATATTTTGTTTCATATATTTATTATTGATTCTTTCACAATATCATTAAGATCATAGTTCTAAATACTCTATCTAGTATTCTACCCTACTCTGTACATCCATTCAAGCAATTCTATCACGACTAACATATATCCCTATATTCTGTTCATACTGTGTATCGTTGTAAATATACCTTCTACCTTTCATTGGCATACTGCATCATAGTTCAAAATAATAAAAAAACTGCTACAATTTGTAATTTCTTACAAACTGTAACAGTTTCTGCTTATTTACTATATTCCGCAACGTATTGGGAACCCGCTTTTACGTAGTGTTCCATTGTATTTGCCACATGGTGTAAATCTTGACCAGTCAACGCACTGATGTCTTGACCGCCCGTTGCACTATTGATAATTTGTGAAATTTCGTAACCACTATATCCTAGCACAGACAAGCGGTTGGATAAACTTTTAATTAAGCTCATTGCTAACCTCCATTTGTGTAGTAATTATTTGAATTCATTTCCAAAATTGGATCCTTCTGTGGTCGGGTTGAACCACCATAGCTACTAGACTGTCATAAGAGCGTATACAGTAAGCATCTATTCCCGCACAAGTCTTACGTAGCATCAGCCTATATTGCTATGTTATGTAATATTGTAACGATAATTTTCGATATTGTCAAGTGCATTCTATAGAATCAAAAAAAATCGACCCCACAAGGAGTCGATTTTCCATACTAACTTGTAATCAAAAGCGCTTAGCTAATTAAACTCAGTAGTATTAAGAACGTACAACTATTTTTTATTTTTAGTTGCTAATGTAGCTAACATAGCTTCCTCAGTACGACGTCGTACTGCATCCACTAATGGTTTGACTTCTAAGAATTCAGCATCAGTCAAACGGAAAGTACGTCCTTTACGTTCAAATAAGGATTTTTTGCGACCTGCACCAGCCCGCTTGCCGCCCCAATTATTACCTTTCATGATAATGCCTCCCTCACAATAAGTAAAAATAAAGACGATTCACATTAAATACTAATTATACTGCTCTAAACCTAGTATATACTTTTATTTTCATAATTTCAAGATGAAAAGACATATATAGTGAATTTATTTGATTGAATTCGCATAACAATCCAAAAGTAATTCACTAGTTGATCAAAACTACCCTTATATACACGATATATGCATAATAAAAACCAAAATAGAACAAGTGCTCTATTTTGGTTTTCTCGCTCTGTTAACGAGGACGTCCTTTTTTAGGATTATATAGATTCATACCTTTATCGATACCTACTTCTACACAACCTAATACGGCTTTCACCATAGCCTTAATTCCCTTTTGCACAGTGTCCTGTTGGTCTTCTGGGAATCGCGACAATACATGGTCCACCACGGTCCACTCTGGCAAAGGACGACCTATGCCAAACCGAAAATGGGGAAACCCATCTGTTCCTAAATGGCTAATCATAGATTTTATACCATTATGTCCACCAGCACTACCATTTGGTCGAATCCGCAATTTACCGACCGGCAAATCCATGTCGTCATAAATAACATATACATCCTCAGGTGTGAGCTTATAATATCGCATCAAGGGACCTACAGACTCACCGCTGAGGTTCATAAAGGTTTGTGGCTTCACCAACAACACTTTTTCACCCTCTATGGTACAGGAGCAAATTTCTGCTTTATAATCTTCTCTCCATGGTGTATGGCTCACGCCATCCGCAATAGCATCTACCACCATGAATCCGATATTATGGCGAGTTCCCTCGTAGTCTCTGCCTGGATTTCCTAGTCCGACGATTAATTTCATCTTATTTATCGAACAAAGAGCTTACAGACTCTTCTTGAAAGATACGTAAAATCGCTTCTCCCAATAATGGAGCTACGGACAAGACTGTAATATTTGGTAAGCGACGTTCTTCAGGAATATCGATTGTATTTGTGACAATTAACTCTTTAATATTGGAGTTTGCAATACGTTCACAAGCTGGATCTGTTAACACTGCATGTGTTACACAAGCCGTTACAGATTTTGCGCCAAATTCTTGTAATGCTTTCGCGCCTTCCACAAGAGATCCCGCAGTATCTACAATATCATCGATGATGATACAATTTTTACCTTGTACATCACCAATTAAGTTCATTACTTTCGCAACGCCTGGTTGTGGGCGTTTTTTCTCAATAATCGCAATTGGTGCACCAATGCGGTCCGCTAAATCACGGGCACGTGTTACTCCACCAAGGTCTGGAGAGACAACGATGACATCTTCCATTTTCTTTTCATTAATATAATTTGCAATGATAGACGCACCCATTAAATGGTCTACTGGCACATCAAAGAAACCTTGAATCTGACCTGCATGAAGGTCTACTGTTACAAGGCGAGTAACACCAGCAGTTTGTAATAAGTCTGCCATTAATTTTGCTGTAATTGGTTCTCTACCACGAGTTTTTCTATCTTGGCGAGCATATCCATAATATGGTACAACGGCTGTGATATGACGAGCGGATGCACGTTTTAATGCATCTGCCATGATGAACAATTCAACTACATTATCATTCACTGGATAGCTAGTAGGTTGCACGATAAATACGTCTTTACCACGTACACTTTCATCAATCATGACTTGTACTTCCCCATTGTTGAAGCGTCCCACAAATGCTTCGCCTAATGGGAGGTCCAAATAATCACAGATTTCTTTGGCTAATGCTGGATTTGCATTACCTGTAAAAACTTTGAGTCGTTTACCATCTTCTAATGCCATGTCATTACTCCTCTAAAACAATTGACTTACAATTTGATGCACAAAGGCTCTCTATATATTGTACTTCATTTTCTCAATTTTGTGTAAACAATTTTATGAAATTTCCGTACATTTTTATTTTTTGAAAGTATCCTCTGTTACCCAGTTCTCTTTTACCACTTGGCGAGCCCGTCCAAATGCCAATCCACGGCTTGGTACATCCTTCGTTATGGTAGAGCCAGCTGCTACGTAACTTTCACTACCGATTGTCACAGGCGCTACTAAGTTGGAATTACAACCTACAAACACGCCATCTTCAATTGTGGTACGATGTTTCTTTTTACCATCGTAGTTGACAGTAATAGTACCACAACCGATATTCACCTTGGCCCCTACATCGCTGTCGCCAATATAGGACAAGTGCGGAAGTTTTGTACCTGTACCAACCACGCTATTTTTCACTTCTACGAAGTTACCAATTTTTACTTTATCAGAAAGCACTGTATCTGGGCGCAAATGAACAAATGGTCCAATCACTGTATCATTCTTGATTTCGCAATCATGTGCGTAAGAATCATGGATATGATTATTATCGCCTACTGTTACATTGGACAAACGTATATTAGGCCCCAAAATATTATTCGTACCCACCACGGTGTTGCCTTCTAATGTCGTATTAGGATAGATAATCGTATCTGGTCCTACTACCACTTCTGGGGCAATGTATGTGCTATGTGGGTCCACCAAGGTAACACCAGCTTCCATCAATGCTAAATTCGTGCGGTTACGCAAAATCAATTCTGCTTGTGCTAATTGTAAACGGCTATTTACCCCTAGGGATTCATCGCTGTCCATGGTCATATAAGCGCTCACCGTTTTGCCTGCTTTTACAAGGATGCTCACTACGTCTGTAATGTATAGCTCACCTTGTGCATTATCATCTGAAAGTTGCTCTAAACAAGGCCATAATTCTTTAGAGTCGAAAATGTACATGCCTGTGTTCACTTCATGCACTTTTAATTCATCGAGTTTGCCATCTTTTTCTTCTACAATGCGTTCTACGGACTTGGATTCATTACGAATGATACGGCCGTACCCATATGGATTGTCCATGTAGGCTGTTAACACTGTGGCTGCCGCCCCTGTTTCTTTGTGGTGCGCCAACAATTGTTCCAATGTTTCTTGCGTTACTAATGGAGTATCGCCGCACAACAACAAGATGAGACCTTCATGGTTGCCCAATACGGATTCTGCTTGTTGTACCGCATGACCTGTGCCTTTTTGCTCTAATTGTGTCACGTATTCCGCACGGTCACCTAAATAGGCTTTCACATCGTCACCACCAAAGCCAACGATAACTACATTGCGCTGTGCCCCCACAGATTGAGCCGCTTCTAAGACACGTTCCACCATAGCTTTACCAGCTACCTTGTGCAATACTTTCGGAAGTTTAGATTTCATGCGTGTCCCTTTACCGGCCGCTAAAATCAAACCTACTAATTCATTCATATGCATCCACCTTTATTGTTATTGAATAATAATTATATATAAATTAGCATACCATATTGTGGGAGATTTTTCGACTGTTAATTATAGTATGTATCTCCTAACATGCGATTATGATACACGCTAGGATGGTATACATTGTTCTCTCCCTATACGATTATCTACCCTTGTCATCTTACAATGGAGTGTCTAATAACCATTCTAATACATTTCTCTGTTGAATCCCATTATAACTAGCATTCTTATTAATCACATCGAAGGTTAATAGATATTTAGGATAATGGTCTTGCATTTTTTCTAGCGGCTCTAGCTCTCGCCTTAATGTGCTTGGATCTAATACACTTTGGCTTACTTGGTAATATTCGATGGTACCATGTTTTTGGGAAATAAAATCGATCTCACCTTTTTGTAAATGACCTACATAGACCTTGTACCCTCTACGTATAAGTTCTAAAAATACGATATTTTCTAGTATATGTCCTGTATCTTCGCCACGATTGGGTAGTAAGAATTGTTTTAACGCTACATCTGCTGCATAGTACTTTGCATTTAATTGCAATACTTCTTTTCCACGGACATCATATCGATTGACTTGATACATTAACAACGTATCTAGTAACAATGATATATATCGCTCAATGGTCCGACCATCTACTTTTCGACCTGCACTAATCAGCGAATTTTTAATCTTAGTAGGATTGATAAGACTCCCAATATTAGCAAACAAATATCTTACTACACTTTCCAATAATTGAGGATCTCCAATTTTACTGCGAGCAATGATATCTTTCAATACAATGGTGTTAAATATGCCTTGTAAATAATCTAAGATCATCGGCAGATTATCCCCTAATGTTAACGTGCCGGGGAAAGAACTATATTGAATATATTTTTGATACAATTCCTCTAATAATGGATGCTTATCGTTTCCATGGACTTCACAAAATTCTTTAAATGAAAGAGGTAACATATCTAGCTGCACATAACGTCCCGACAATAACGTAACCATTTCAGAAGACATAAAGTACGCATTAGATCCAGTAATGTACACCTTCACCTTATCTTTGATGTACAAACTGTCCACCACTTTTTCAAAATTAGGCACATGCTGTATTTCATCAAGAAATATATACATCTCCTGATTCGGTATAAGTCGTTCTAAAATATATTGATATAAAGTACGATACTCTTGCAAATGCTCATATTCTAAATCTTCAAAATTAATACTTATAATCTGCTCTGGCTGAACTCCTTGAGCTAACAGCTCTTCCTTATACAATTGAAAGAGCGTTGACTTACCACAACGACGGATACCAGAAACAACAATAATCGCATCCGTGTACCGATGATTACGCAGGAAATCTAAATACTGTTTTCGTTCAATTAACTTCATATGTTCCCTCCTTTGTATTATGGATTTTGCTACAAATTAACTTCAATTTTTATGTTTTATAGATTTTATAACATATTTTTGTAGTTTTTTTATTATTTTACGGAACTAGATGTAACTTTTTACTTATTTTATCATTTTTATGGAGTTTATGACAATTTTTATATAAATCAATATTATTTTATGTAATAGAATGCAGTATTTTATCACATTTTATCACTTTTATGGTTTCTATGACAAATTTAATTAAATAAATTCTATCTTTTTTATTGAATATCGTTTTATACGAAAAAGGAAAGCCCATACTTAGGCTTTCCTTCGTAACTTTCACTAGCACATTCTACTAATATCTATTCTTTTATTAGCATTGAAATATCTGTTTATGCTTTATCAGCAGCTGCATAGATTTTTTGTACCCCTCTGTTGGATAAGTAGCAAGAGAACATACAAAGAACTACACCCACTAGCAATGTGTAGAAACCCATGTCCCAGCCCCAATGGTCTACAACGAAACCAAAGAGTGTTGTTCCTAATGAACTACCCACAAGGTAACTCATAAAACCACGCAAGCCTACAGCAGATCCTAAGGCAAAGGTTGGAATAACTTCCATTGCTTGTACTGGAATCATAGATTGTGGAATGTAAATCAAACAGCCAGTAATACAAGCAAATACAGTGGCCCATAAAATACTATCAGAGTTCATATACCCAATCACACAAGCAAAGATGACCACTAAGCAATAGATTGGTAATTGCATAATGCGACCTTTGAAGTATTTATCTACTAAGTAGCCTGCCAAGATAGTAGATGGAATAGCAGCCCATTCAAACAACATGTACGCTACACTCATCTCTGTTTTCGTAAAACCTTTTACTTTCAGTAAGTATAAAGGAATCCAGGTAATCATGCCAAAGCGTACCATGTATACGAATACGTCAATTAATACCAAATACCAAGAGTTTGGATTTTTAAATACAAAGTTGTAAAACACTTGGAATGCATTCATATTCTCTGGTTTGTCCGCTGCCATTTTAGCAGATTTTTGTCCTGCCGCTTCCTCTTGGAATACTTCCTCTACAGTTGGCAATCCTTCTTCGGTTGGGCGCTTACGAACAAAATACAAGACTAATAAGACACAAATAGCGGCCAAGATAGCTGGTACTGCAAATGTACCGATTCTCCAGTGCTCTGTTCCTAAATAGCCAATCGCTACACCTACGATAGGTGCCACAATGCCACCACCTAAATTGTGGGACATATTCCAAATCGTACTAGCACGCCCCCTCTGAGATCTTGGAAACCAATAGCCTACTGTAATGATTGACGGTCCTACACCCATTCCTTGGAATAAACCTAATAAAATAACGAGTCCGATGAATAAGGAATAATGTGTGGTGAATCCCATCAATACATTTAAGATGACGCATAAAGTCAAACCGATAGCCATAAAATACTTCGGATTTGCTTTATCTGCCAACACAGACATGAACCCTTTGCTAAGTCCGTATGTAATCAGTAAACAGCTAGACAATAACCCTAATTGCGTTTTACTTAAATCTAGTTCACCAGATAAATAAGGCAATGCTAAATTAAAGTTACTGCGCACTAAGTAGTAAGCTGCATATCCAATCCATACACCAATCAGAGAATTCATTTGCAAGCGTAAAAAACGACTTTTTACCTCTTGACTAACTTGTTCCATTCTAATGCCTCCTTTACAATGTACACTATGGCATAGTATATACCTTTTTTTTATGATAGGCTAGTAGTTTATTTCTGAAAGAGCCTCATCTTTTCTTAGATATGCCTATATATCTTTCTAGTAGGAACACACAAAAGCGCCATATGGTTCTAACTACACGTATTCAGAACCATATGGCGCTATGTACTGCATCTAAGCTAATGCATAGATACATCTATTTATTTTTATAATGCAAAGCGATAGGTTCTCGTTGCATAGGCTCGAACTGGTCGTCCGTTTCTAGTGGCTGGCACAAAGGTCCATTGATACGCCACGCGCATCACGGCTTGCTCAAATTCAGGTTGTCCGCTACCTCCAATAATATCTACGGAGCTAACTGAACCATCTTTTTCTACTACCAATTGAACAACTACAGTGCCTGTTTTACCTTGGCGGAGCATTTTAGGAGGGTACGGTGCTTCTACATCACTAACTAGAGATAAACTACCAGCATCGACAATCACTCCATCATCGTTGCCGTCTACCCCGTTACCATCTCCAGTGCCTTTGCCGTCGCCATCTCCGTTACCATTTCCATTTCCATCACTAGGTTCCGTACCTTCTCCACCGCCTCCAGGATTTCCTGGAAGTGCTGATGGTGGTGCGACAATAGCTACATTTTTAGGTACTTCCGCTTTCACTTGTTCTAAAATTGCTTCTGCATCGGCTAAATTCGTAATCGGTGGTGGAATTTCACGTTTTTCAGTATGAGGCGCTGTAATAGCAGGTCCTGCACTCGGTTGTCCTGCGCTACCTTTATCCTCATGAACCAACTGCACCTCTACAATTTCATCCGATTCTGGTGTCGGAGTTTGGATATGCCCCAATACGCCTAGAAGTACTACAAGACCTATATTCGTCAGTCCGGATATCACTGCGGGTATACGCCATCGTCTATCCATAGTACCTCCTTATTTACTATCTGTCGCAATGGATACTTTAACAATACCCATTTGTTTCAATGTATCTAAGACAGTAACAAATGCGCCATATTCAGCTTTCGCATCACCACGCAAGATAACGACCATGTCATCGCCCTTCGCTTTTTCTGCTTGCAAGTACCGAATCATTTGGTCAAGCGTCACCGGTTGTGCTTCCACATAAATTTGTCCATTGCTAGTCACAGTAATTGGAATTTTACGTTGCAAGTCCACTTTCGATGCCACCGCTTGTGGTAATTGAATTGGCACAGATTTTTGTACGACCATTGTCAACATACTCATCATGAAAAATACCAATAAAAAAAAGATAATATCAATCATTGGAATAATCATGAGTTTCGGTTTAGACGTAGTCCGTAAGGATCTAAGCCGCATGGTTGTCACCTGCCAATTCCGCCATATACATAGCACTTGCATCTTCAATTTGGCTAATCAAAATATCTTGCTGTTGCACTAAGTATATATGTAAAATCAAAGCAATAATCGCCACGATCAAGCCTGTCGCTGTAGCAATCAAGGCTTCCCCTACACCGCCAGTGATGGCAAATGGTTGTCCTTCAGAAATGGATAATACACTGAAAGAACCAATCATGCCGGTTACTGTACCCAACAAACCCAACAAAGGAGCCATGGTAACGATGGATTCAATGTAGTTTAAATATTGACGTAATTTTGCAGATTCACTAATCGCTGCTGCTTCCAACAATTTTTCTTGTTGCTCTTTGTTGTTACCGCCACGAGCTGCTTCTGCAATGACATGGGTAGCCATCCCTTTGCTTGTTTCTTTTAAGGCTTGTAAGCCTTTCCAGTTGCTTTGTTGTACTAGTGGAATGATCGTTTCACGCAACGCATTCACATCATCTACCATAGAACGATAGAAACGCAAGCGCTCAACGAAAATAATCACAGCAATGAAAGAACAAAGTAACAATGGATACATTACATATCCACCCTTAATAAATAATTCAAATAATTCCATGTCATACCTCCTTATCCATGGTTCACATTCATACAGTATTTGTAACAGATCGAACTAGCTCTATCCTTACAATAGACAGCAACAAAGAGCCACTACTTACTTTACTGTTTCCGTAAAAATAATATGAATAGAATCTTCTGTCGGACCTTCTACGATGCGACTATGTACACCATATAGGTTTTGAATAAACTCTGGTGTCAGCAACTCTTTTGGCGTCCCTGTGCCAACCACTCGTCCTTTTTCTAGAGCTACTAGACGATGACAGAATTGGGATGCCAAGTTTAAATCATGAACAGCCATCAATACAGTTACGCCCGCATCACGAACGATTTCCAACATTTCCAATTGGTACTTAATATCCAAATGATTCGTTGGTTCATCCAAAATCAAACATGGGCTTTCTTGTGTTAAAACTCTAGCCAAGATTACACGTTGCTGCTCGCCCCCTGACAGGCTCAAGAAATTCCGTGTTTCCATATGGTCCATCCCCACCTGTGCTAAGGCTCGTCTAGCTATAGTATAGTCCTCTGACGAATCACCTTCAAGTAATTTTTTATGTGGCATGCGCCCCATAAGGACAATATCCATCACTGAAAAGTCAAATTGGTATTGATTATGTTGCGCCACTACCGCCATTTGTAAGGCACTTTCACGGAAGGAAAGTTCATCTAAGGATCGTCCGTTCAGCTCAATGCGCCCAGCATTGGGATGCAATGTACGATAGATACACTTTAACAGTGTACTTTTACCACTACCGTTAGGGCCTATTAGGCCGACAATTTCACGGTCTTGCACATCTAAATCTATACCTTGTAAGATTTGAGTTTGTCCAATGCCAAAGGCAACTTGTTCTACTTGTAAATTCATTAATTACCTCCGAACGCATAGGTTTGCTTAATCATTAAGTATACAAAAGCTGGCGCACCAATCACAGAAATTAAGATACCAATCGGTAATTCCGTGTGAGGAATAATCGTTCTACTCAGTGTATCTGCTACCACAAGTAATAAAGCGCCTCCTAATGCAGAGATAGGAATTAAACCTTTATGATTTGTGCCTAAGGCTTGACGTACAATATGAGGAATCAGCAACCCAACGAATCCAATAATCCCTGCTGCATATACGGCAAAGCCTATCATAATAGAACTCATCACAAGATATAATTGACGATATCTATGTAGATCTACACCTAGGGTAATGGCTACTTCATCACCTAGTAACATCAAGTTCAAAATGCGTGTTTGGAACCAGAAGAATACAATTGGCAATAGAATGACAAATAGCATAATGCCAATCAAATCCCAATTAGCCCCTGCTAGACTACCCATCATCCAGAAAGCTACGTTTTGAATCCCTTCTTTATCCTTCGCAAAATATACGATAATACTCGTAAAAGCACTGCAAACGGCGCTCAATGCCATCCCAGCTAACAACAATTTAATCGCATTAGCTCGGCCACCCATATTGGCAATAATAAGAACACCAAAGGATATGACCATAGCCCCTATGAAAGCCATAATTCCCACATATTCTTCACCAAAGGCAATGCCTACACCCATTAAAATGGCTACTGTAGCCCCTGTGGATGCTCCTGATGAAATGCCTAGAATATATGGATCTGCCAATGGATTTTTAACAATGGCTTGCATGATAACACCACTGACAGCCAGTCCCGCACCGACTAAAGCCGCCAAGATAACCCGTGGCATACGCAACATCCATACAATATCATTCAAAGCTCCTTGTCGTGGATCCTCAATGGTAATGGTATCTACAAACTTTGATGCCACTACTTGCCACAATGTATGTGCTGGAATATGGACTGTTCCTAAAAATAAAGACCATGCCATACCCGCAATCAATAGGGCTATGAGTATAATTCCTACGCCCACCACTGTGAATGTATGTGTTCGATTACTCATGAATACCTCCTGTAAAATTAGGATACAATCCGTGAATCATAAGATTCAATCCATCATGAACTCGAGTGCCTGCGCTGTATACCATAAATAATGGAACCCCATGTACTCGATGATTACGTATGGCATCCACATGTTGTAATGTAGGATTCTTATATAGATTGTCTATGAGTGCCTCTTGCCGTTCATAATCATCTTCCACTAGCACTAAAAAGATAACTGATGGATTTAAATGAATCAACTCTTCTGCATTGATTGTTTGCCCTGCCTCAGAAATGAGATGTCCTCCTATTTCCTCTAGCATATTTCCTGCTAACGTTTCCTTATCATACACACGATACTGGCGTCCCGAATTTTCCAGTATTAAAACCGTATCCTTTGTGCTCTGCGCTTCTCCATAGGCTCTTGCTTCTGCCACTGCACGTTTCGTTCGATTCACCAACGCCTGCGCTCGTTCTTGTCTATTAACAATCGCCCCTAGATCAAGAATGTATTGATATTCACCCTCTACTGTTCTCTTAGATTTTTTATAGGATGATCTCGAAATATAGCTATCAATGCCTCGTTGTGCCCAGAAATCTGTACTCTTCCAATTATTCTTCTGAAAGGTAGAATACCAGCCCACAAGCAAATCTGGTTCCCACAGTAATGTAGTTTCTACATCTGGAATTTCCATGCTTTTATAGGGAATCTTTTCGTAAGCATCACGATATTCTTCTGCTATATATTTACTATCTGGTACTCCTATAGCTGCGATCATACGATCACCTACACCTAAAGCAAGCAACGTTTCTACCGAACTTTGCCAAACGCCCATGATGCGACGTGGTTCCCCTTCATAGGTAATCACTTGATCCGTGCCTTTACTCGTTAATTGATTTACCGTACGAGGTCCTACTTCATGGGATATAACAGCACTTTCCACATAGTCAGGCATAGGAACGAACTCTTCCATACCATGCAAGTGTGCACTATACAATCCACCAAGTAGAGCCACCACAATGCCAGTTATATATATTTTCTTCATTCTTTCACCTAAATGAAAGAGCTACCAAGGTAGCTCTCTCTAGAATCATTATTAGAATTTGTATTTGGCACCAATCATCATTTGACGTGCTGGCATTGCGGAACTACCTGGATCATATCTAAAGTTACTTGACGTTTCATAAGCTTGATTTGTCAAGTTAGTTACTGCTATATAAGTAGTTAAATCTTTAGTTACATCATAGTTTAAGTTCCAATCTAGAATTAAGAATCTTCTAGCTGTAAATGCTTCAACATTAGCTCCTGTATAATAGTTAATTAATAAGCCAGATGATAATTTACCTTTTTCGTAGTTCACATTCAATGTATAATGGTTCGCTGGACGTAATTTATTAATACCTGTATTAATATCACCAGAATCATTATATCCCCAGCTTGGATCTACTACATAACCTGATTTTACTCCCCATTTGTCACTCAAATGGCTATAAGCAGCACCCACGGTCCAATATTGGTTTAATTTATGGTCTACTGTAATATTAAATGCCGTTTTCTTTTCTTTTGCATTAACTGCAGTACTTCGGAATCCTTGTTTTTGTACAGGTGCATTATTTTCGTATACAGTCCATTTCGTAAAAATAGGCATGTACGCAATAGCATTAGTCATATCAGTTAGGCTATAATTTACACCTACTGTTGTTTTTTTGTTCCATGTTTTTTGATATCCTAATGTATACACATTACCTTTTTCATCATGCAATGGTGTTTTATATTCTCCATAGGTAGAAATATAGTCTTCAGAACGCAATGGTCGTAATACTCTTGTCCAACCTGCGTATACACTACTAGTATCATCAAGTTTATACTGTACGTTAAGAGCTGGGGTTACAGCATGAGTTGCACCTTTTTGGGAAACTCCATTTTTTGTATAATTTCCATTATATACAAATCGTAATGCTGGGGTTATATCTAAGTTATCATTAACATGAATTTTATCTTGTACATATCCATACAATGAATCCCGTCGCATAGTGTATTCTTTTATATCATAATTCTCATCGGTGTCATGATAATAATAACTGGCTTTATCATAGGTTACATTCCCAATCAAATCATGTTTACCTAGGGATCTTGAAACTTGTAATTGAACACCGTATTTTTTCTCATCAGGAGGATATTTTGGTGCTGGGGCCTTACCACCTGTTTTAGCTACCCATGCCTCAAGGTCTGACATACTACCGCCAGGGAATGGAGCTAAATATTTTTTTATCCATGTTTTTAATGCCTCTTTATCTGTAGCTCCATTAGGAAAATCTGCATTAAATTGGTCTTGTATACTCGTATGTCCTGTTCCTGGTAAACTCCAAACATACTTATCTACATCTCCATACGTATGAAGTTGATGATATAAACGTATAAAGCTTTCCATATCAGCTTGACGATCAAATGTATATTTTACATCTATATCATTATTTTTGTATTGGCTAAACGAATTATATGCTAATCCATCTAAAGCAAACAAATTATGATATCCTTTATTCACTCTTCCCCATACTGTAGAGTTTGGTTTTAATCTTCCTTGGTCATCTAATGTACCTACTTCTGCTGCAAAAATGATACGATTCCAATCAGCTTCGTTCCAGTATTGTAAATTTGGTGTTGAAATAGGGTATCCGTCTTTACCTTGTTGGTGATTAATAGACACAGTTAAACGATCTGTTTCACTGAAATCTTTATCGATACGGATATTGCCGCTTCTTTCATCAAAACGAGAACCACCTAGTGTACCAGTATCACCAGTATGTCCATCACGGTATTTTGTATCATGAGACATGACACGATGTAAACCGACATAGTAGTGTAAGGAATTATCATTACCTGCACTGCCCGAGTAGGAGAAGTCATAATTGTGTTTTCCCCATGATCCAGTAGAAATATCTAGGGTAGCCTCATTAGCCTCTTCCCCTTTGCGAGTGATAATGTTGATAACACCGCCTGTTGCATCAGAACCATACACAGAAGCTCCTGGCCCTTTAATTACTTCAATCTTATCGACTGCATTAATATTAATAACCTGGTCTAAATTAACGCCAGTGGATTTAGTACCTCGACCAGTTCTAGAACCAACGCGTGCACTTGTTACATTATCTACACGACGACCGTCCACTAATATAATAACTCTTGAATCACCATTAATAGAAATACCGTTATTAAATGGATCATATCCATATTCACCACCACGGTATCCTGGGTTTTGGAATGTTACCCCTGGAATACGTTTGATGGCTTCTGTTAAATCAGAATAATGACGCTTTTCAATTTCATCACGAGTGATAACTTTCACGTCACCACCAGTACGATAGTAGGATTGTTCTGTCACTGTATTACCAAATTGGTCTTTAGAACGATCCCCTTTTACTACCTTTGTATCTAATTGATAGTTGTCTAAATGCTCATCAAATGAGGCCTGCGCCCCCCCCCCGAAAGTGGTTAAAGCTAGACATGCCAAAAGAGCAGCAGAGATGCGTTTCCCTGTTGTATTCATGAATATACCTCCATTAATAATTTCGTACGCCCATACGAATTGATACATAGATTGCTTTAATTAAATTCTACAGCAATTAGAATAATTATACTTCACCTTATCTTCATTTTGCAATTCTTTTTTCAAATATAACTTAATTTCATATTTAAATGTTTCTATATTCTATATATTTTTATTTTATAATATTTTATTCATAATGTTTACTAAAGTTCTATTAAGTTATGCCTACGATTCCCCGATTTCCACTAGAGCATTTATACGTTCTGTGGTACTATGAAGATGAAAGAACATCATCAGGAGGTATCTATGCAACAAACCAATAAAAAAGGTCTTATCACTGCTTTAAGTTGCTATTTTATTTGGGGACTTTTACCCATCTACTGGGGACTTCTCCACCATATATCAGCCTATAGCGTACTGGCACACCGCATTATATGGTCTGCCCTCTTTATGTCCTTTGTGGCTATCGGACTGAATTACAAACAATTTAAGAAAGACTGCCTGCATTTAAGACAGAATATATCCCAATTGGGTCTACTGATTCTAGCTTCTATCTTCGTATCTAGCAATTGGGGATTATACATTTGGGCCATCTCCAATAATCGCGTGATGGATACTAGCTTTGGCTATTACATCAATCCGTTACTAAATGTAGTATTAGGAGTATTGGTATTTAAAGAAAAGCTAACCTTCCCGCAGTGGTGTAGTGTGGGCTTAGCTACCATCGGTATCATCTTCATTTCACTACAAATGGGAAGCACTCCTGATTTAGCACTGGCCATTGCCTTAACCTTTGGTCTTTACGGCCTAGTGAAGAAAAAACTATTAATCCATCCTTTTACAAGCATCGCTTTTGAAGCTTGGCTCGTAGCCCCTTTAGCTCTAGCATACACGACGTATATCGACGCTAGTTCTTGGACAGCGTTTCAAAACGATTCTTATACAGCTGCACTATTCGTAATCTCTGGTCTAACCACCTCGGCACCACTCGTTTTATTTACCTATGGAGCGCGATTATTACCATTAAACCTCTTAGGATTTCTCCAATACCTATCGCCCACCATCGCTTTGCTTATTGCCATCTTCTATTTCGGTGAAAGTTTCGATACCAATAAAATGATTGCCTTTTCTTTCATTTGGGTAGCCCTTGGAATCTATACAGCATCGAATTATACTAAATAAATACAAACAGCCTGTGCATCCGATGCGCAGGCTGTTTTCATAGCATGACCTCTGTATTGTAAATAAACGCAAATACTCATCAACATTTCCTTTTTTACAAAACTTTTATAATTCTGTATCCCTAGCAACTGAAAATTATTTTTATTTACTGTATACTAAACACATAAAAGGAATCGACTCCCCTGGGAGTACGCTCCCTATACTTTATTACGCTAGACCTATGGTATCTATATTTGTAGGAATGTCTGTATTCTTTCAGCCAACACAAATGACGGTGCCATACCAATGATTATACTAATAGTAAACACAGAAAGGACTCGCACATGGATACAATGAAACAAGCTCTTGGGCTTACAGGCAATGACAGAATGGAAGTTATGATTGATATTAAAGATCGCTTTCTCGGTGGCACCTTAGATTTAGAAACAGCTCGTACGTTATTGAAAGAAAAAATCGGCACGTGCACCCCTGATGAATTTGCCTATGGTGAACAACAATTAAAAGGTTCTTACACAGACGAAGAAATCACACATCGTATGGATGATTTATTAGAATTATTCGATGGCATTTTAATCCGCGCAAATAATGAATATCCTGAGCATCATCCATTGACGGTATATCTAAATGAAATCAACGCCATGGAACAACAGTTGACGGAAATGGAAGCTTTGTTACAAGCACCTCACTTTATTCTGAATCCTTGGCTTGGTGTATATGATGCACTTACTACTTGGCGCACCCATTTAGCCCGCAAACAAAATCAATTGTACCCTGTGTTAGAGCGTTACGGTTTCGATCGTCCTACAAAAATCATGTGGACCTTCGACGATGCTGTTCGTGATGCTATCTCTGAAAGTAAACAACTCCTAGAATCTGGGAAGGAATCTGAATTTTTAGCTAAACAAGCGGACGTCATCGATATTATCCGTGACCTCAATAACAAAGAAAAAGAAGTACTCATCCCAACAGCATGGAAGTTATTACAAGACAGTGACTTCATCACTATGAGCCAAGGCGATCATGAAATTGGATTTGCTTTCATCACCCCTCCTCCATTTTATAAAGGTCGTCCTGATGCGGAACCTAAAAACCTTGGAGAGGCATCTACAAATGTGGGTCATGTAACAACACAACATAATCATGCTGATGTGGAAAATCATGAAAATACCCAATTAGGTGGTACTGGTAACCCTACCGCACTGTTACAAGAGTTAGCACAATTAGTGGGCAAGTATGGCATTAACGGAAGCCCTGAACAAACGCATGACCTAGCTGTGGGGGCGTTGACAATTGAACAAATTAAATTAATCTTCAAATTCTTACCTGTAGATATTACCTTTGTAGACGAAAATGACTTAGTTCGTTTCTATAATGATACAAAGCACCGTATCTTCCCTCGCAGTTCTAATATCATCGGTCGCATCGTACAAAACTGCCATCCAAAGAAAAGTCTACCTTTAGTACAAGAAATTATCGATTCTTTCAAAGCTGGCAGACAAGATTACGCTGAAATGTGGATTAACAAGCCTGATCTATTCATCCACATCGAATACATCGCAGTGCGCAATGAACAAGGCCAGTTCAAAGGCATTTTAGAAATGGTTCAAGATTGTACGCATATTCGTAGCTTAAGTGGTTCTCGCAAAGAACTGATTTGGGAAGGTGCTAATTCTGCGTACCATGCCGTAGACCACATCGATTACAAGCATGTACGCCAAGAGGATAGTACAACTAACTCAACTGAACAAGGTACGGCGCCAGAAAGCACACCACAACCTATCGTGCAAGATAACGTATCACAGTCTACGGTCTACGAAAACGACCTAGGTTTAACAGGAGATACAAAACTATTCCCTCTATTCGATGTAATCCCAGGTCTAAAAGATCATATGATTCATATCAATCCAAACTTTAAAATGCTTAATTCTCCACTTGCTAAATTGATGAAACACAAAGCTACTTTATCCATGGTAGCAGAACGTGGTGAGATGTCATTGGACGTTTTAATCCAATCAATCTTAGCTTTCAAACATAAAAACCAATAATATCTATTTGAGGACCATCATTGATGGTCCTCTTTTATTCTTATTTCTAATAAAATTCCATTACCTTTTCAATTTCGAGTATTTTATACACCACTTTCATATGGTCATGCATCACCCAACTCTTTCTACACAGCAAAACTACATAGAGTGCCTTTCAATATATACACAATTACAACAAATAGAGTATACTAAGTAAAAAGGAGGTGTCACACGTGCAGTATCGGCTTAAACTAAAAGATAAAGAGATTTTATACTTTCACATAGAAAAAGAATCCCATTCGTTAGGTACTACAACAGTACATGATTACATGGTGCATATTGATTCTATCTTAGATACAAAGCACCTTCCCTTAGGCTTAACTCCTACTGATACTGGCCTACATCAGTGGTTGTTAGAGCGGAAGATTCCTAAGAATCGGGCCTATGTAGATGAGTTATTACAAGCCTTGTCCGAAACGGATAATCCCTACTCCTACATCGATTTGTCCTACGGACTTTCCTTGAATGATGCCTATTGGGTTTGCCCTATCCATGAACAGGCGACATGGCAAGCAATGAATCTGTATACGAACACGTTTGACGAAATCATCGCTCGCATTGCTTTCACCGGTTATGAAAGTAAAGTCCACCATATCACCACCACCCCTGAGTATACTACGAATGGAATGCTAAAAAAGTGTTGGCACCGTATAGATTCCACAATTTATTTGTATAAGGGATCTACTCATCGGTTCGCTAATGGTGGACAAGAGGCTTTTATTGAATGTTACGCTTCACAAATTGCTGAGGCTATGGGGATTCCACATGTGCCCTATACGATTCATACCTATCACGGTGAACCTGTATCAGCGTGCCCGCTATTCACATCCGAACAGATAGGGTTCCTGCCTATGTCGAAATGCATCGACTCTATCACAACCCGTGACGACCTTAGTCGCTATCGCATCCAGTTAGAAATCGGACAACGATACGGTCTCACTGCATTTCAAGATATGATGGTATTCGACGCCTTTATTCGCAATGCAGACCGTCATTTGAATAACTTTGGCTTTCTATTCCACACTGAAAGCAACGAACTCATCGGTCCAGCCCCACTCTTTGACCACGGGAACTCCTTATTCTACAATGCCTGTGATGAGGACTACGACCATTTAGACACAGTGAACCATAATACTAGCTATTGGGGCATCTCCTACGAAGAACAAGCAAAGCGTTTTTTACAAGTTCGTCATATCCCTATGTTAGAAACCATGAAGACTTTTACTTTCGATTATGTCCCCTCTTCCATTCTAACAGAAAAAAAAGTAAGAGCCTTAGAATCCTTCTTACAGCGTAGGGCTACTCGATTCCTATCTTTCCTTAGTGAAACAATGGAATAATGATACTCAAAATAGTCCCACAATATATACCATAGAACTAACATATACTATGGAACTAACATATATGATAGAACCGCAAAAAGACAGACACAGTTTGTACCATCAAACCATGTCTGTCTTTTTGATTACTCAATTTCTTTATTTTTAATTTTTTCCAAGAATATCTCGATTCGTTTTACCGCTTCTTTAATATTCTGCAAGGAGTTAGAATAAGCTACGCGAACGAATCCTTCTCCACAGTCGCCAAAGGCATTACCAGGAACAACGGCAATACGTTGATCATACAGAAGTTTTTCACAAAACTCTTCTGATGTCATGCCTGTGCTCGTAATGGACGGGAATACATAGAATGCCCCTTCTGGCTCGAATGTATGAAGTCCCATACGATTGAAAGCACTTACCAATAAGCGACGACGCATATCATACTCTTCACGCATGTATTGAATATCTTTGTCTCCGTTTTTTAAAGCCTCAATAGCCGCATATTGAGACATGGACGGAGCACTCATAATACCATATTGATGCATCTTCGTCATCTGTGCAATAATCGGTGCTGGACCTGTAGCAAATCCAAGGCGCCACCCTGTCATGGCAAAGGCTTTGGAAAATCCATTGATTAAGATTGTCCGCTCTTGCATACCTGGTATAGATGCAATAGATACATGTGGTTCATCACCATAGGTAAGTTCACTGTATAACTCATCGGACAAAATAAATAAATCATGTTTAATCACAACTTCTGCAATGGCTTCCAAGTGCTCACGGCGTAATACCGCCCCTGTTGGATTATTAGGGAACGGTAATACTAACAGCTTCGTCTTTTCTGTCACAGCCGCTTCAATCGCCTCTGGAGTCAAACGAAACTCATCTTCTTCTTTCGTGATGATCTGCACTGGTTTGGCGTTACACAATTCAGCCAATGGCGTGTAACACACAAAGCTCGGCACAGGAATCAACACTTCATCCCCTGGGTTGAGTAAGGTACGACAGGTTAAGTCAATGGCCTCTGAGCCACCTACGGTGACAATCACTTCTGTAGCTGGGTCATAAGACACATGATACTTTCGTTCTAACCACTTAGAAATTTCTTCCCGTAATTCCATAAAACCACGATTAGGAGAATACCAAGTTTTCCCCTTTTCTAATGTGTTAATCCCTTCTTCACGTATATGATAGGGCGTAGCAAAATCTGGTTCACCAATACTGAGGGAAATCACATTATCTAATTCGTTAGCAATTTCAAAAAAACGACGAATCCCCGATGGTTTCACAGCTTTGATTTCAGAATTTAAATAGTTGTCATAATTAATCATCGAATACATTTCTCCGATCTTCACGAACTCCACCCGTGTGGAACACAATATTGTTATCTTTATAACGTGTTAAGATAAAGTTTGTTGTAGTGGAAAGCACCGAATTTAATGTAGATAGACGGCGAGATACGAATAACGCAATATCACGCATGCTAGCTCCTTCCACGATAACCGTTAAATCATAGCTACCAGACATAAGGTATACACCTTGTACTTCTGGAAATTCCATAATTCGTTCTGCCACTTTATCAAAGCCTTGATCGGGAGCAGGAGTCACGCCTAATTGGATAAGAGCAGTAGATTTGTTTTGGTCTACTTGTTCCCAATCAATGACTGCTTGGTACCGTTTAATAATACCAGACTCCTCGAAGGCTTGAATACGACTTGCCACATGTGCTTCTTCACTATTGAGCATAATAGCGAGGTCGGCGGCCGACATGGAGGCGTCCTCATCTAATAAACGTAATAAACGATGATCCAATGTGTCTAATTGTACTGTCATAAGGGAGACTCCTTTCTTATGATTCACATCTATGTCTTATAAACTATCGCATTGTACATATATGCTCAATGCTTATCTTTTTATTATAGTCAGTTTCTCTGAAAGTAGCAATATATTATGTTACACCTACACAATGTAATCGCAAGATAGTCTGCTCAAAACAAATCTATACTGATGATCCAACTAGAGATACAACATATCCCCTCATATTAATATCTCTTTTATACCAGTTTCTAACTTCATGGATGGTCATACTCTAAAAAAATTTTATATCCTCTCTTTCCTTTCCCTCTCTCCTGAAGTGTACGAAATTATTTTATATGATACGCTCATATCCCTATTCTTACCTAGTTGTTTCTCCTGTTTACCTATCCGTACATTGTTAACTTAGTTAACTTCTATCGAAAATATTTATATAACCTTTACAAGATTTGCAATTAGGTATATTCTATAAAACGTATTACAAAAGGAGGAGTTATTCATGAATGCCCAATCGATACAAAATCAAGAAGAAACACTTTTTAATTCTGGGTTCATTAGTATTACCATCATTAATTTTATTGTCTTTTTAGTGTACTACTGCTTTGTAGTCATCACAGCAAGCTATGCTACGAAAGAACTTCATTCTACCGTTGCGGAAGCAGGATTCGCTACCGGTATCTATATTATTGGTACCTTATTCGCTCGTCTTATCATGGGACAACGCTTAGAACTGATCGGCCGTAAAGAGGTACTTCGGTACGGAGCTATTTTTTATTTCCTCACTACCCTTGCGTATCTCATCGCCAAAGATATTCTAATCTTGGATGCAGTCCGTTTCCTAAACGGTTTTGCTTACGGTACTGTATCCACCGCAGCCAATGCCGTAGTCACTGCTTACATTCCGAAATCGAAAGATGGAGAAGGTATCAATTATTATGGTCTCAGCACTAGCTTAGCAGCGGCTATTGGTCCTTTCATTGGCATGATTTTATTACCTGCCGTTGGGTTTACGTGGATTATTTATTTAGCCGTCCTATTATCTATCGGTGTTGCCATCGCTTGTTTACGATTCCCTGTACAAAATTTAGTACTATCCTCTAGGGAAGTAGCTTCTATGACATCTTGGTCTATGAAGAATTTCATTGAACCACGTGTATCCTTCATCGCCTTTCTTGGATTCCTAATGGGCTTAGCCTATTCTAGCGTACTCGGTTTCCTTTCTATCTTCACCCATGAAATCGGTCTCATTACAGCAGGAGCCTTCTTCTTTGTGGTCTATGCCCTTGTGATTACCGTAACCCGTCCTATTGCAGGTCGTATCTTCGATGAACGCGGTGAAAATGCTGTCATGTACCCTAGCTATGTATGTTTAACGATTGGTCTTTTACTCATCGCTTATAGCTTCAATGCAGCGTTACTACTTATCGCCGGAGCCTTTGTAGGCTTAGGTTATGGTACCTTTATGTCTAACGGACAAGCTATTTGCTTGAAAGCTGTAGAACCTGCCAAAATTGGGGTGGCCCTTTCCACCTATTTTATTGGTCTAGATCTTGGATTAGGCGTCGGACCTTATACATTAGGAATCTTACATGGCTTACTATCCTACAGCGGAATCTATATGGTATCTGCCATCATTCCAGTTATCGTATTGATACTTTATGCCATCTACTATAAACCTGTAAAAAAAGAAGAGATTTACGAAGAAGAAATTCCTCAGCATCAATAAGCCTATAGATATAAAAAAGTGCCCTATACCTTATGCTATGACATACATATGCATATCGGTATAGGGCACTTTAATATTATCCTTTTCTTACAAATATACGAATTTTATTCGTCCTATCAATCAAATTAGTATCATTACACCAAAATTTTAAAGTATCATAGCCAATATATGTATCTACATAAACTGTCCTCTCATTACTATAGATGATGGTTCCTAACTCATCATAACAGTTTACGATAAACGCTAAATTACAATTAAATTTTCCATTCATGATTTCAAGTAAAATATAAAAGAATTGTGTACTCCCTTTATTGACTTCTTGTATTCCATAGGACTGTACATTAATTTGAAAAAACTGAAATGTTTTTTCATTAATTTCAATAGCATTATATAATCGATCAACATCATTAACTGTATTCATAGTCCCTCCCTAAGCACACTCATTATATGATACTTACATTATAGTCCATTTACACATAAAAAAATAGACCAACCGAAGTTGGTCTAAATGGTGCCGAGGACCGGAATCGAACCGGTACGGTTATCTCTAACCGACGGATTTTAAGTCCGTTGCGTCTGCCTGTTCCGCCACCCCGGCATGGGTGGAATGTTGTGGAGGCGGCACCCAGAATCGAACTGGGGAATAAAGGTTTTGCAGACCTCTGCCTTACCGCTTGGCTATGCCGCCAAAAAAGTGGAGCGGAAAACGAGATTCGAACTCGCGACCCCCGCCTTGGCAAGGCGGTGCTCTACCGCTGAGCTATTTCCGCGAATGGTGCCTCAGGGCAGAATCGAACTGCCGACACACGGATTTTCAGTCCGTTGCTCTACCGACTGAGCTACCGAGGCAAGTAGTGGCGACCCCGATCGGATTTGAACCGACGATCTTCGCCGTGACAGGGCGACATGTTAACCGCTACACCACGGGGCCAATTGACTACTTTGTTAGTATACCCTATTTCATTTCTTTCGTCAACTATTTTTTATATTTTTTTATAAAGAGTTTGTATTTCTGTGAAATCTTATCTAGGACTTACGCAATAACCTCAATAACAGCCTTGTTCTTGATACTATTTTCTCTAACTCAAGGTGCTAGTAAATATGGATTCGTTACTAATTCATGTCCCAATGTAGTACTCGTACCATGACCAGGGTATACCACATAGGCTGGATTGAATGTTTTTATTTTTTCTAATGTTGCTTTCATAGCCACAGGATTTCCATTATAGGTATTTACTTTGCCTACGGTACCCTTAAACAATGTATCTCCTGTAAACAAAATATGTTGATACCCAATACATACACTACCTGCACTATGCCCAGGTACCTCCCATACATGTAAAGAAAAAGGTCCTATCTGTAAAGGTCCCTCTCCTAGCGCAATATATGGCGAAGTAAATCGTTCTTTGTATCCCGATGGCATACGCCGTTTCACCCGTAGTAATTCATCATCCATAGGATGCATATATACGGGAATATGATAATGCTCTACCAACGCATCGACGGCACAGATATGGTCTGCATGTCCATGTGTCAGTATAATACCCACGGGCTTCGCCTCCTCTATTTCTCTCATAATGCGGTGCCCGTGAAAGCCTGGATCGATAATAAGGGCGTATCCATTTTCTTTCAGTATATAGCAATTCGTTTTATATAAACCTTGAGGTGTTCTTACGATGTCCATCTAATCGTTCATACCTTTTCCCCTTCTTGGCAAAATATCCACGCCAAAATCCCGGATGCAGTAATACAAGCAATGTAAACAGTTCTAACCGTCCTAGCAGCATATCAATGATACAAACAACTTTAGCCAATGGAGACAAAATGGTTAATGTTTCCGTTGGTCCTAACGTGCCAAAGGCAAGACCAACATTCCCTAAGGTACCAGTCACAATACCTAGTACATCGCCAATAGGAAGACCTGTAGTAGATATCACCACAGAGGAAATACCAAAGATTAGAAGATAAAAAAAGAAAAACTGTTGCGTCATATGTAACCACTTAGTAGGTAGAACATGTCCATTTAATCGCACCATTTGTACCATATCTGGATGGATAGCTTTACGCAAGTGTAGGATACTACTTTTTGCTAAGATAATAATTCGAATAATCTTTATACCACCTGTGGTGGATCCACTGCATCCCCCAAAGAATGTCCCCATGAATAGCACCATCTGTGCTAAGCTAGGCCATTGATTATAATCCACAATGGCAAAACCCGTTCCTGTTTGCATAGATACTAATGTAAATAAGGAATTTTGAATATGAGATATATCCAAGCCCCCCGCTTCCCAGCTGAGCGCTACCAACACTAATACTGATCCAATACAGAGGGTCATCAAATACATACGATATTCAAAATCCCGCCAAATTTCTTGTATCCCCTTTTGCCAAACAGATTGATACACTGCAAAGTTTCCTCCTGCTAGCACCATAAATACCAATAATATGATACATACAATAGGTGCATCTGCATAAGCAAAGGCCCCTCCCGTCATGGGGGCCAATCCCCCAGTGGCAACGGTAGCAAATGTTAGATTAATCGCTTTAAAATAATCTACTCCTGCCAACCACAGCAATGATGAACAGACTATAGTAAATACCATATAGGTGCGCAACAAATTCCCCGCAATGGAACGAATTCTAGGTAATACAATGCCAGGTCTTGGTACAGAGGCTTCCGCTTCAAAAAAATGAGCTGCATCAGCCCCCAAATTACGAAGGAACGCTAAGACTAAGACAATCATTCCCATGCCACCAATCCAATTCGTAAGGCCTCGCCATAAAATGAAAGTTCTCGGCAATGAACTGACATCATCAATCATAGTTGCTCCCGTTGTCGTAATCCCTGATACAGCTTCAAAGAGGGCATCTACAAAGCTTGTAAAGACACCACTAAAGTAAAAGGGCAAGGCTGAAAATATAGCTGCAAATAACCAGCTTGAACTGACCACCAAGAAACCATCTCGCAAGCTATAGGAGTCTGTATCTGTTCCATAATAATACAATACGCCACCTAATACACCAGACAGCGCGCTGGCTACAAGGAATGAATAGTATCCTATACCTTCATCTAAGAGACCAAAGAAAAAAGGAACTAATATGAAGAGGGCTAGTGTAATCAATACTTGCCCCACTACTCGCATAATATTTTGAATGCGCATGAAATCCTCCTTTCTTTCATCTTACTTCCTTATCCGCTTACATAGGTAAGGAGTTTATTAACATATTCTGGCAATGTAAAGATAACAATGTGGTCACCTTCCACTAATTGCGTATCCCCTTTTGGCACAATTGTACGATTATCTCGCACCACAGCACCCACTAAAGATTTACCAGGGAATTTTAAATCTTTTAAATATTGATTCATTAAATTTGAACGATTGGTAATACTAATCTCAATAGCTTCTGCTTTGGAACCTTCAAAGGTGAAGATATTAATTAAATTTTCTCCTTCTCGGATGAGTCTCAAAATTTGACCTGATGTTAATAATCGTGGGGAGAACACCACATCGATACCTACTTGTTCCATTAAGGTGATATATTCTAAGCGACCTACACGGACAAAGGTCTTTGGTACACCTAAATGTTTCGCTAACAGTGCTACCAATAGATTCAGCTTGTCATCATCTGTTAAGCAAATGATCACATCGTTGTCACTAATCTCTTCTGCTTGTAATAAGTCGATATCTGTGCCATCTCCATGTATGACAATGGAGCGACTCACTAGGGCAGCCAGTTGTTCACAACGATCTAAATCTTTTTCAATAACCTTCACATCATATCCATCAGCTTCTAATAGTAAGGTAAGATTCCGCCCTATAAGACCTGCACCAATGATAACGACCCGTTGTGTAGGACGACTTACTTCATTCAACCAGACTTCTACCTGATCGATGCTTTCCTTCGCCCCTAGAAAGAATACATTATCTAGGTATTCCAAGGTACTTTCACCATGAGGAATAATCATTTCACCACCACGCATAATCCCCACTACGAGCACATTAGGGGGTAGTTCCAATTTTCGCAAAGGGATTCCAGTGACATTTAGATTGTTCCGAATCTTAAATTCCACCAACCGAACCGCACCACTGGCAAAGTCTTCTACATCTAAGGCCGCTGGTGTTTTTAAAACTTTGTAAATTTCTTGGGCCGTTACCATTTCTGGGTTGATGAATAAATCGATACCCAATCGTTCACGAATGGAAGCATTAGTACCACTATCATATTCGTTATCCCGCACCCTTGCAATAGTTTTTGGAATCCCTGCCGCCTTGCCTAGCATACAAGCCAGCATATTGACCTCATCAGAATCCGTTACGGCAATAAGCATACCCATATCTGCAATGCCAATTTCTTGTAACAGGGAAATACTGCTGCCATTACCTTGTACTAAGTTCACATCTAAGCTATTTTCTAAATTTTTAATGCGATCTCCGTTTTTTTCAATGACATACACATCATGTTGGTCTTGCGCTAATCGCTGCGCCAAGGAGTAGCCTACTTTACCAGCACCTACTACCACAATTTTCATGACATATCCCCCTATTTGGATTCCTCTACTGTTGTAGATTCTTCATCCGTTGCTACTAATATAGTTTGTCCTTTATCTGTTAATAAGGTCCACCCATCTTCTTGCACAATGAGCCCTTCTTTCATCAGATGTCCTAAGGCACGTTTGAAAGCGGCCTTGCTAATGTTGAATTTATCTTTAATGATAGGTGCCGATGTACTATCACCATAAGGCATACGTCCATGACGACTACCAAGATAGGTCATAATATTGGCACCATCCGTAGCCAATGCCTCTTCTTTGACAGGACGCATAGAAATATTGATACGTCCATCATCACGTTTAAAAGTAATGCGACCTTCAATGAGTTCTCCCACTTTGAGGGAACGCGTCATTTCACTGCGATGCATGAAAGCAATCCATCGCTCAGGGGTAATCAAAAAGGCGCCTTCGCTAGTCATATTGTAAATAGCGCCTTTTACCATGCCACCAATCTTAGCATCGGTAGCCGGTTTTGAGGCGCGACGCATGGCATCATCCACATCCATGGACACGGCTAAACGACCAGATTTATCACTATAGAGGCGAACCCACACTTTTTCACCATTTTGAGGGCGCCCACGCATCTCAGCATGAGGCATAAAAATCCCCCGTTCAGTTCCCACCTCTACGAAACAGCCAAAATTTGTTGTATTGATGACCTCAACATAACCAATTTGACCTTCCTTCATAGCTGGTAAACGCATACTTGCTGTCAATCGACCTTTGGGATCTTTGTAGAGAAATACAGTCACTTCATCACCAATCGCAACATCACTAGTTTGTTGGTCTTTATGCAATAAAATATCGTCATTTGTATTCCCTGTTTGACCATCTAAGAAAGCCCCTTGTTCACTTTGACGCAATACCTTTAGCGTAGCAATGGTATTTTCTGATAAGCTACTAGCCATATTAGACTCCTTCAAAGGATTCTCGTGGCGCATCCTTCCACAATTCTTCTAAGCCATAGAAGAGGCGGTATTCACCTGTAAATACATGGGCAATGACATCACCAAAATCAAGTAAGATCCAATCTCCTTCACGATATCCTTCACGATGTAATACAGTCATACCTTGTTCTGCCCCTGCATCTTCAATGGCATCCGCTACACTTTGTGCATGTTTCACATTATTGGCTGTAACCACCAAAAAATAATCGCTTAACATAGTAAGACCTTCCATATCCATAATGGAAATGTCTTCACCTTTTTTATCATAGCCAGCTTGCGCTAAGATGTTTACGGTTCCTAAAATATCTTGTTTCTGTTTCATTCTAACTCCTTATCTTGTTGTAGGGCTTCCCGGTTCTGCTTTCTCCTTCGTTCCCTCTGTTTCTTTATCCTTCGATTGTTTTCCAGATTCTTTAGTAGCGTCCGTAGAACCATCTTTTGGTGTATCTCCAATCACAGGAATTACTTCTGCATCACTTGGAATATCTCCTACCGTTATACCTACTAATTGTTGTAACTCTACTGTTTCTACATTCCAGTAGTCCACATGATCTATCGTTTCTGGTGAACCTGGTAAAATATACCAACGCACTTTATCTTTCGGGAACTCAATCACTTTCGTCACAAAGCGAACTCCATCCCAAGTACTCACATTGGTACTAATATGGCTCCATTGTCGCCATACTCGAAAAGCCGTTCCCAAACTGACATGATTACGTTCTCGCTCCATCATAGATTTTAGTAATCGCTCTTGATGCATAGTCCGTGCTAGTGTATCCCCTTCATCATTGAGGAAACGCATATATCCAAAGGCTGTATTATCCGTCAAATCTTGATACCCTTGATGAAGATTGATGTCCACTTCACCAGAAGCTGCATCTCGATGTACCATCGATTGTTCCACATATAAGCTTGGCGTGCCAAAAATGTTCATCATAGATCGGAAACTATCTTGATCCACCACCGCATAATAAGGGATGACGATATGGAACATATCCTCCACTACGGCTTTCGTCAATTCAATCCCACCTTGTGCATAGATATCATTAATCCGTTGGGGCGTATCATTATGACGATTCATAATTTTACTATTACTTGGTATACCAATAATCTGCATCGTTTTAGCATCTAAATTGAAAGCTACTACATACAGTGCATCTGCTTGTTGTGGTTGACTTTTATCAACGCCAACAACCAACATATAGGAGGTCTTAATAGAGCTCATATCAATAGGCGTTGTATTTGTCACAACTGGCAACGGATGCGATTCTTGGCCAGTAGCGGGCTGTGATACAGAACTTACTACACTGCGTATGCCCCATACTGCCACCCCTACAATTGCTATAAGGAGGATGATAGCGCCTATAATTCGTCCCCAACGCAGTCCATTTCGACGTGGTTTGCGTCGTATCTTTTGATCCATTTATACATCCAACCTTTCTAACAACACACTATTTCTACCTCGAATCGTATCTACATGTATGCTTAATCCCTGATCTAGCAAATGACGTATCGTTCCATCATAAGCGAGAACAACAGCAGCATTCAAATCTTGAAATGCCAACGTCCGTAATTCTTCCACTCCTGGAAAGTTGCGATTCGGCTCAATATAATCGGCTAAAAAAATAATCTTATCCAATACACTCATGTGGGTACTGCCTAATGTATGAACACGAATAGCTTCACAAATCGATTCATCTTGGATATGCAACTCTAATTTCGCATAAGCAGCGCCTGCTGGTCCATGCAATAAGGCTCCATTACTAAGCATTTCCTTATCCACTGGTATTTGCGCTTGTTGCACCATATCTTGCATGGTTTCTAAGGAACATTCTTTCATAGCATCATGCAATAGTGCTGCCATTTCTGCTTGATCTACCCGCGCCCCATAGTGGTTTGCTAATCGTTTTGCCATATCCACCACACCTAATGTGTGGGCGAATCGTTTTGGTGAAAGCCGACCTTTCACAATATGTTGTAATGTTTCTATTGTCATTGTATCCTTCACTAGCCTATACCTTTCTATGGCGTACTACAACATTGACTTCATCTCTACGGATGGCAAGTCACGTGTTGTATATCTTATGTTCCTTAATATATTGATACACCGTTCTCGGTAACATATATCGAGTGGACAAGCCATGGCGCAATCGATGACGCAATTCCGTAGCAGATAGCTTCATTTCCGGCACTTCTAATATATGAATACGACTCCCTCGCTGTCCAAACCATTCGATACTTTCACCAATGTCGTTAGTAGCACCAGGACGAATAGCTCCAATGAACTGGCACATATCTAAGAGTTCTTCTATATATTTCCAAGTTGGCAAATTCTGAATCGTATCTGTGCCAGCAATGAAGAAAAATTCCGTAGATGGTCCATACACATCATGAAAATATCGCAATGTATCAATGGTATAGGATTTTCCTTCTCGCTGCATCTCCACATCAGAAACCACAAAATTCGGGTTATCCAACACCGCTGCCCGCACCATTTCTAACCGATATTTTGACTCAATCACATCTGTTTCCTTGTGTGGGGGCTCCTTAGCAGGTACAAAAATTACACGATTCAAGTCAAATGCTTCTGAGGCCATTTCTGCAATCATCAAATGCCCTAAATGGACAGGATTAAAGGTGCCTCCCAAAATACCAATTCTCTTTTTCTTATCTGCCATGTAACCACGCCCCTATACACACTAGTGATACCACGCCTAGTATGGTTAATACGATGCCATAAGACTTCCATTCATAAGCCCCTTTGGGTGACTTCATATACTGAAAGTAAGCCTTTAGATATGTAAGTTTCATCGTACCTGTCCATGACCAAAGACGAAATATTTATAACTAGTCAACGCATCTAACCCCATAGGTCCTCGGGCATGGAGTTTTTGTGTACTAATGCCGATCTCAGCCCCTAAGCCAAATTCAAAGCCATCTGTAAAACGTGTAGATGCATTCACATAGACTGTGGACGCATCCACTAAGTTCATAAATCGTTCTGCCTTTGTTGGGTCTTCTGTAATAATCATTTCAGAATGTTTCGTACCAAATGTATTGATATGAGCAATGGCATCATCAATAGAAGATACTACTTTAAAGTTCACAACATAGTCATTATATTCCGTAGACCAATTATCTTCAGTGGCAGGTTGCACTTGAGGAGATAAGCTTTGAATCTGTGTATCTCCATAGATGGCAACGCCTTTTTCTTCTAACATAGATACAATCTTAGGGCCTAAATCTTGTAGTCTGCCTTCATGTAACAGAATCGTTTCCATGGCATTACATACAGATGGCCGTGACAGTTTTGCATTTTCCAATACCTGTAATGCCATCGTTTCATCTGCAGTAGCATCCACATAGCCATGGACAACACCGCTCCCTGTTTCTATAACAGGAATTTTACTATTGTTGACCACAAATTGAATCAATCCTGCTCCACCACGTGGAATCATTACATCAATCCATTTACGTTGTGCTAAGAATTCGCCTACAGCTTCACGTTCTAAAATAGATACGAGTTGAACCAGCTCTTTAGGGGCACCACAACGCTCTAAGGAACCTTGCATAATCTGTACCATCGTCTCACTTGTGTGGTATGCCTCTTTACCCCCCCGAAGAATAATTGCATTGCCTGTCTTAATGGCTAAGGCAGCTGCATCTACTGTCACATTAGGGCGAGCTTCATAAATCATGCCAATAACACCGATAGGGATTTGGCGCTTTTCAATACGCAAACCATTGTCTAAGGTTCTACTTTCTAACACAGTACCAATGGGGTCATGCAAATGAGCCACTTGGCGAACACCCTCACAAATACCTTGGATGCGTTCCTTCGTTAGACGAAGACGATCCATCATCACAGATGGAACTCCATTCTCTTTAGCTTGGGAACAATCCATAGTATTCGCGTCTAAAATTGCAGGGAGTGCCGTTTCTAAATCACAAGCAATCTGTTCCAAAATACGATTCTTATCTTCTGTACTCAATACTTGCCCCGTCATAGAAGCTGACCGAGCTGCTTTGCCTAAACTTTCAAAATATGCAGTATATGGATTCATAATTTACTCCTGTCGTAAGACAACTAAGTTGTCTCGATGCACCACCACATGATAAGTATCACGAACACCTAGTATACTCGGAATATCCTGTGATTTATGACCTTTAATCTTTAATAAATCGGATAGATTAAAGTTCACAATACCGCGGGCAATTTCTTCTCCATCGTGAACGATAGATATGGTGTCTCCTTCTTCAAATTGTCCTTCACCAGATAGAATACCTACTGGCAAAATACTAGAGCCATTGGTGAGTAAGGCGTCACGACATCCTTTATCTACATGAATGGTACCTTGTAAACGTGTGCCAAATGCCATCCATCGCTTTTTAATTTGCGGTACATCCCCTTGTGGCCAGAAATGTGTGCCTCGTTCTTCACCATTCATAATCGCTTTAATACTATCTGGATGATCACCAGAAGCAATAACCATATGAACACCAGAGTTCGTCGCAATATGAGCCGCTTGAATCTTCGTATACATACCACCTGTGCCCAAGGAAGAACCTGCACCGCCAGAAATTTCATAAATGTACGGTGTAAGAGCCTCTACCTCATGGATTAAGGTAGCTGTTGGATCCGTCGATGGATTTGCTGTATACAAACCTTCGATATCGGAAAGAATAATCAATACATCTGCATCGATGATGCTGGCAATATTGGCAGATAATGTATCATTGTCACCGATTTTAAATTCATCGATAGCCACCACATCATTTTCATTGATAATAGGAATAACACCTAATCCAATGAGGGCCGTCAATGTATTCCGTAAATTAAGATAATGACTACGTTTCACCGTATCTTCACGGGTCACAAGAATTTGTCCTACCGTATGTCCATATTCAGCAAATAGCTTCTCATACATATGTAGCAAGATGCCTTGTCCCACAGAAGCAGCCGCTTGCTTTAAGGCAATGTCATCGGGTCTAGATGTAAACCCCAATGAGGGAAGACCTGCGGCAGTAGCCCCAGAAGAAACTAAAATCATTTCTTTCCCTGCATTGGCTAAATTACAAATTTGACGGACTAACACTTCCATTTTATCAATGTTAATGCGTCCATTTGCATGCGTTAATGAGCTTGTTCCTACTTTAACAATCACTCGTTTCGCCTGTCGTAACTCTTCTCTCATCGCTTCACCTCATGTGGATTGATTATCTTGGCAACTCAATTTTTGGATCTTTTGCTTTTTTGTACAACACACCATTGTGTCCGATGATTTGTACTAACTCTGCTCCTAACATATCCGCTAGGTCTGGCAAAATTTCTTTTGGATCTTCCAAGCAGTTGTTTAACACTTTTACTTTAATTAATTCACGTTTTGTAATGGCAGCTCGTGCGCTATCGATAACAGGATTTTCCAATCCCCCTTTACCAATCATCACCACTGCTGGCATAGTGCTTGCTAAGGCACGTAAATATCGTTTTTGTTTACCTGTCATTCTATCTCCTAATCATGGAAAGTAAATCGTTGGTCACCGATGACTACTTCATCGCCATCTTGAATGCCACGTTTTTTTAATTCCGCATCTAAATCCATGTAACGCCAAATCTTTTGGAATCTTCGCAATGCTTGTTCATCATCAAGGTTCGTCATTGCCACCAATTTCTCAATACGAGAGCCGCTGATAATATAGGATGCATCATCGCCACGAGTAATGACGAAGTCAGTATCAGGTTTTGCTTCATAGTATACAGTATCATCCACCACTTCTGGTTCTGGCACGTAATTTTCAACATAGTACCACGCCCGTTCTACTAGTGCTGGCAACCCTTCTCCAGTCAATGCATTGACCGCAAATACTTCATAGTCTTGATCTGCAAAGTATTTTGTGACTCTTGGCAACGTTTCTTCATCTTGTAACAAGTCTGTTTTGTTCAATACGATTAATTGTTTTTTCTTGCTTAATTTTTCGCTATATTTAGCTAACTCTTCGTTAATTTTATGAAAGTCTTCAATAGGGTCACGACCTTCTAATCCAGATACATCCAATACATGGAGCAAAATATTACTACGTTCTACATGCCGCAAGAAGGAATGTCCTAAACCAATGCCTTCACTAGCGCCTTCAATCAAACCTGGAATATCTGCCATGACAAAACTTTTACCTGGTGCTACAGAGACTACCCCTAATACTGGAGTTAATGTAGTAAAATGGTAGGCAGCCACTTCTGGTTTTGCAGAAGACACTTTGCGGATGATAGAAGATTTACCCACACTTGGGTAGCCCAATAATCCCACATCAGCTAATACTTTTAATTCTAGATTTAACCAACGTTCTTCACCAGGTTCCCCTTTTTCAGCAAAGGTTGGTACACGATTAGCACTTGTTTGAAAGCGTGCGTTACCACGGCCACCTCGACCACCTTTGGCAACCATGTAGGTTTGTCCATCTTCCACTAAGTCCGCCATTAATTTACCCGACTCTTCATCTGTTACCGTCGTTCCCAAAGGAACAGAGACAATTAAATTTTCAGCACCACGACCATGCTTGTTGGCACTCTGTCCAGCACCGCCTGTGTCGCCTTTAAATTGACGTTTATATCTAAAATCAACCAATGTATTGATATTTCTGTCAGCTTTTAAAATGATGTCAGCACCTTTACCGCCATCTCCACCATTCGGTCCCCCTTGTGGTACATATTTTTCTCGACGGAAACTACTCATACCGTTACCGCCATCTCCCGCTTTCACTAATATACGGGCACGATCTATAAACATATTTTTTTCCTCTAGCCCTATAGATAGAGCGGCCGAAGCCGCTATATCATAGAGTTTTTACAATTTCAATAGCACGTTCCATTTGTACATCCTCTTCAGGATTTGTTTTGGACGGCTCCACAACTTCATCTGGTTCAATACCAATACCATCGATGACTCTATCATTTGGTGTATGATAGCGAGCGATAGTAATCTTTAACCCTTCTCCGTCAAGACCTTGTACTACGCTCTGCACAGTACCTTTGCCATAACTTTTGGTGCCTACAATGGTACCTGATTTTGTATCTTGCACAGCACCAGCAATAATTTCTGATGCACTTGCAGAATTACCATTAATCAACACAACTAATGGAATGAGAGGATACTCTCCTCTAGACATATAGGCTGTTGTTTTACCTCGTCTCGTTTGTACCGTCACAATCGGTCCTTTCGGCACCAAATACTGTCCTATACCATGAGCTGTAGTAATTAAGCCCCCTGGATTATCACGCAAGTCTAAGACTAACCGTTTCATTCCTTTAGATTGAAGTTCCTCATATGCTTTCGTAAATTCATCTACTGTTTTTTCAGCAAATTGTGTGACCCGAATATAGCCAACCTCATCTGTTAGCATTTGTCCTTTAACAGTAGGCATCACAATCGTCTTCCGTTCAATGGAAAATTCTTCTTCTTCTCCATTGCGAAGAATACGAAGTACTACAAAAGTGCCTTCTTCACCTCGAATGTGATTCGCTACATCTTCTTTTTCGATATCAGACACAGGTGTGCCATCAATGGCAAGAATTTGATCTCCCTTTTGAAGACCTGCTGCTTCCGCTGGCTGTCCTTCCATGGTAGCGCCAACTTTTAATATCTTACCGTCTGAAAAATCCAATAATAAACCAATACCACTATAGGTAGAGGACGTATGCATTTCCAACTCTTTCATATCATCCTTGTCCAAATAGACAGTATGTTTATCATGAGTGCCTTTTACTAAGCCTTTCAACATATTCACAAAGAGTTCTTCTTTGGCTGGTGGATCCATGGCCCATTGGGTAGTGATAAAGTAGGTGTACCCAAATTTAGCAATTCCCAACGGAGACCCTGAGATATACCAAAAGAAAGCGGTTAAGCCTATTAAAAAGGTAAGTATCCAAGTCAATGCGATAAGCAAATAATATTTAATGAGATCTTTAATGCTCTCATGTTCAAGGTCATCTTCTATGCTGATAATATTCCCTGCCTCATCTTTTGTAATGACTTCATATCTTACGCCTAACAAGTAGGTCTTAGCTTTATGCCAAATAGATGTTTTTTTCTTTTCTTCCATAGTCTCCTCTATAAGTATCCCATCGGATCTGTTGGTTCACCATTAATACGCACCTCAAAATGAAGGTGTGGACCTGTAGAACCACCGGTATTACCTGAGTAGGAAACTACTTGACCTTTCGATACAGTTTGACCTGGGCTTACGGCTACATCACTATTATGAGCATACAAGGTAGACATACCATTACCGTGATCAATGATGACAGTATATCCATATCCACTGATCCAACCAGCTTCTACGACAACGCCACCATCTGCAGCATGCACGGGTGTACCTTCATCCACCCCAAAATCGGTGCCCGCATGTAAACGACGTGTACCATAAATAGGGTGAATCCGCCAACCAAAGTTAGATGTGATAGGAGCCACAACTGGTGCTGCCAATTGTCCAGTACCTTGCACCCATGTAGCACCACCTCCGCCACCTCCTTGGCTAGCAGCTGCTGCCGCTGCAGCCGCACGTTCTGCAGCCCGTTGTTGCAACATCGCTGTAATACTTGCGGAGGACGCCATTAACTCATTATAAGCACGCTCTGCTGTATCTCGGTCATTCATAGCCCGTTCTAAGACAGCTTGACGTTCTGCTTTTTTCTGGTTGATTAAGTTCTGCTTTTCTTGTGCTACTTTTTCTAGTTCTAATACTTTAGCACGATCTTCCTCTAGCTTAGCTTTTTTACTAGCAATTTCTTCACGCTCTACTTTGATGGTGTTGATTAAATCCATGTCAGATTGCAAAATACGCTTCAACATTTCCATACGGTTTGCAAAATCGCTAAAGTCTTTGGATCCAACCACCACATCCAAGTAGCTTAAACGACCATTGATATAAATATCTCTGACCCGTTTGTAGAATACTTTTTCACGAGACTGCAAGCGATCTTGTGCTGCTTTCAATTCCGCCTCTGTTTTTGTAATATCTTGATCTAGCTGAATCCGCTCTGCTTGTATTTGTTTTAACTCCGCAGTAGCAGTATCTAATTCAATCTGTATCGCATGTAACTGTTCATATACGGTACCAATCGTTTTTTCTGCTTCCGACTTTTTATTCGCCTCATTTGTCATTTGTTGTTGAATATTTGACAACTGATTCGTTAAGTCTTCATCTTGTGCCTGATACCAGTACGGTGTAGCTATCATGATAGAACCGCATAGTAAACTAGCTACTAGTGTTACTGTTTTTTTCTTCATCATTCCTACACTTTCATATATTGTTTTAAAGAAATGGTACTACCAATAGCACCTACAATGACACCTATCCCAACTAATCCTGCGGATAATTGATAGATAAATGGCATCATTGGTACCAATGGCATGAAAGCAAAGTTTGCAATCACTTCCATCGTAATATAGCGGTAAAATTGCCAAGTAGCAACACCTGCAATGGCACCACCAATAGCGCCTAAGAACATACCTTCTAATACAAAAGGCCAACGGATAAACCAGTTCGTGGCACCTACATATTTCATAATTCCAATTTCTTTACGACGGGCAAACACAGTCAACCGAATCGTATTGGAAATGATAAATAAGGTAGCCCCCGCTAGGAAACCGATGAGCACAATACCGCCGATACGAATAATTTTTGTAACTTCAAAAATTTGCTCAATCACATCTTGTCCATAATGGGCACTTTCAACTTCAGGATATTTAGATACTATTTCTGCTGTAGATTTTACTTGATCCGGTGTATTGAAAGTCAACACATAGGACGTTGGCAATGGATTATGTCCATCTAGGGAGTCTACTAATTGTTGTTGCTCCCCTAAGCGCTCTTTAAAGCGTTTCATAGCTTCATCTTTTGTGACAAATTCAATATCTTTCAGCTCTGGTAATGCCTTTAATTTTTTGCCTAATTCCATTACTTGCGGTGTTGTTAAATTGTCCTTCAAATAGATACTAATTTGTACTTGGCTCTCTAAATGGGATGCCAAATTGTTAAGGTTCACGACACCACAAGCAAACACGCCCAAGATAAACAAAGACAATGTGACCGTGGAAATGGATGCTAAGGACATCAATCCATTACGACGCATGGATTTAATGGCTTCTTTTATATAATACTTAAAGGTTCTAATTTTCATGGAATGCGGCCCCTCTCATTTGATCACTCACAACACGACCGCCTTCTAAGGCAATCACTCGTTTGTTCAGATAGGACACCATATCCATATCATGTGTTACCATCACTACGGTTGTCCCGGAGTTATTGATGGCTTTGAAAAGGTCGGAAATATCGCGGCTTGTTTGCGGATCCAAGTTACCTGTCGGTTCGTCCGCAATTAATACCAATGGTTTATTCACAATGGCTCTAGCAATCGCTACCCGTTGTTGTTCTCCCCCGCTCAAATCCTGCGGTAAATCATTGGCTTTGTCGCTCAATCCCACCAATTCCAACACATTTAATACTTTTTCCTTAATTACTTTTGGTTTTTCCTCGATAACTTCTAAGGCGAAAGCAATGTTTTCAAATACTGTTTTTGATGGTAATAATCGGAAATCTTGGAATACAATACCTAACTTTCTACGCAAGTACGGTACTTTACTAGATTTGATACGTGTTACATCAACATCATTTACCATAACCGTTCCAGAATCTGGCTTTACTTCATGTGAAAGTAATTTAATAAATGTTGATTTACCTGCTCCAGAATGTCCACAGACTAATACGAATTCTCCTTTTTCAATATGAATCGATACATCCTCTAAAGCAACAGACCCATTGTCGTATACTTTATGGACATTTCTAAATTCTATCATTCTATCATTCCCTTCCTATTTTCGCGCCATACCTCGTTTGGTAGCAGCCACAATATCAGCTGCTGTTAAACCATATTTTGCCATCAATTCTTTTGGCGTACCAGACTCACCAAAGGTATCATTAACACCGACAAATTCCATTGGTACTGGGCATTCCTTGACTACCACTTCTGCTACAGCACTGCCTAAACCACCGATGACATTATGTTCTTCAGCTGTGATCAATACACCTGTTTCTTTCGCTGCTGTTACAATCGATTCTGCGTCAATTGGCTTGATGGACGCCATGTTGATAACACGTACAGAAATGCCTTCTCCTTCTAACGTAGCTGCTGCTTCTACAGCTGGTCCTACTAAGGCACCACAAGCAATAATGGTAGCATCCTTACCATCACGTAATTGTTGCGATTTACCTGGTGTAAATGTGTATCCTTCTGAAGTCACATCTTCTACACCAGCACGACCTAAACGCACATACACTGGACCATGATACTCCGCTGCCCAAGTAATCACAGCTTCTGTTTCTGCTGCATCTGCTGGTACCACAACTGTCATATTAGGCAATGTACGCATACAAGAAATATCTTCTAAACTTTGGTGTGTCGCACCGTCTTCGCCGACAGTGATACCTGCGTGAGTAGCACATACTTTTACATTTAATCTTGGATAACATACGGCATTGCGCACTTGTTCAAAGGCACGGCCTGTAGCAAACATAGCAAAGGAAGATACAAATGGTACTTTTCCTGCTGCTGCTAAGCCAGCACCTACAGAAATCAAGTTTTGCTCTGCAATCCCTACATTAAAGAATCGTTCAGGATATACTTTTTTAAATTCATCAGTTTTTGTAGATTTTGATAAATCTGCATCTAATACAACAACATCTTTATGAGTGGCACCCACTTTAACTAAGGCTGTACCATATGCTTCACGAGTCGCTTTTCCCATGATTACACCTCCAACAATTCCGCTACAAATTGATCACATTCTTCTTGAGATGGCGCTTTACCATGCCAGCCTGCTTGGCCTTCCATAGCTTGTACACCTTTCCCTTTGACAGTATTCATAATCACCATAGTCGGTTTATCTGTAGTTGCTTTTGCTTCTGTTACCGCTGCATGTAAGGCATCTAAATCATGACCATCTACGACAATCACATGCCAACCGAAAGCTTTGAATTTTTCATCAATTGGCAATGGACTCATAACTTTTGTGATATCACCGTCGATTTGTAATCCATTAAAATCTACAAAGGCTGTTAAGTTGGACAATTTGTAATGCGCCGCAAACATCGCTGCTTCCCATACTTGTCCTTCTTCTAGTTCGCCATCTCCTAGTACAGAGTACACACGGTAAGAGGCTCCATCGATTTTACCTGCCAATGCCATGCCGCAAGCTGCTGAAATACCTTGTCCTAAGGAACCAGTAGACATATCTACTCCTGGAATGTATTTCATATCTGGATGACCTTGCAAGATATGGTTAATTTTGCGCAAGTTTAGTAACTCTTCTGTCGGGAAGAACCCTTTTTCTGCTAATGTAGCATATAGAGCTGGTGCAGCATGTCCTTTAGATAAGACAAAACGATCGCGATTTGGATCTTTCGGCTCATTTGGATTTACATTCATTTCTTGAAAGTACAACAAGCTCATCACATCAGCAATGGACAAAGATCCTCCTGGATGACCAGATTTTGCTGCTGTGACCGCTTTCACGATGTTTACACGAATCGCTTTTGCTTTTTCTTGTATCAATTGTTTTTGTTCAAGTGTTAACATACTATACCCTCCCGTGTTATACACAATTCTAAGGTAAATTATTTATCATGCAGCATGCCAATGGCAATGCGGGCATTCTCTAAGGCATTTCTTCGTAGTTCATGGATGTTTTCTAACACTGTTTCTGTGAAAGTGCCTCGTTCCAAAGTCTCTACTGTACGTGCTACTATAGGTTCTACTTCTAATGTATGTAAATCACCTACTGGCACTTCACCAATCATATGAAGAAAGTTTAAAATTTTAGGGTCATAGGAGATCCCTAAGCAAGGCGTTTCCATTAAAGCGCTAAACACTAATGCATGGAGGCGCACACCTATCATAACATCTACAGAACCGCTGAGCGCCAATAACTCCGTCGTACTATACGCATCAGCTAAGACCGCGGACTTGGTTCTCATCAGTTTAGCAATGGTTTCTGCCTCCATCGTATCTTCCCGATGTTGCATGGGAATGAACACGATCTGTGCATCCTTTGTGGTCTGGATTTCGTCGAGAGCCTTCGCCAATGTACTTTGGTATTCTGTACAATCCTTCCAAGACCGCACAGATACCCCTACAATCGGTCTATCCGCAGTCACTCCATAGTATTCTAGCATCTTACGCCCCATTGTGGTATCCACTGGATGCATACCAAGTACCGCATCAGCGGTCACTGTAATCGGTACGTCGTGAATACCTAGTGAAAGTAGCTCTTCTTTTGAGGCATGGTCCCGTACGGTTATCTGGGACACTTGATTTAAGACACGCCCCACCGTGGTACGGGCCAAGGATTTATGCAAAGGTCCAATGCCTTGGGCATAAATCATCACTCGTTTTCCCAAAGTATTCGCTAACGCAATAATACTCAAGTAATAATACAAACTACGAGCACTTGTCACATCCTGTAACAAACTGCCACCGCCACTGATAAGCATATCACTAGAATGTACCGCTTGGTATATCTTCCACATATCAAAGCGACCAATGGCTTTCACCTTATGCGTTTCCATAGTTTCCTGCGGATTCCCAGAGATAACAGTAATCTCAGCCTGTGGTTCTAGTTCTAACAATGCTTGCAAAATAGAACTCAATAGTGCTTCATCTCCAGCATTACCAAATCCATAATAGCCGGAAATGAGGATCTTACACATGGCTTTCACCTCGTCCTTGGAACCAACGAATACCATAGCCGATGAAACGTACCGCTATAATCGCCACTAAGCCGATGACGATACCTAATAGCAATCCATCATAACCACGAGCAATGGACATATACACTGGCGTGCGCAAGTGGCAGAATGTTTCTACCATGGACGCGATACCGATGACAGCTCCTACGGATAAAGCAAAGTGTAATACCATCGGAATCCTACGTCCTACCGCATAGGCTGCCAACATAAATGCGGGATGGCCGATTAAAAATTCTTTTTCACGAGGTCGAGCATACATAGTATTTTCTAAAAATCTACGTAAGGCCAGTTCCCAAGACGGCACTGGTACACCTGCCGTATGGCCACTACGTCCTACAAAGACATAGGCTACCACCGCTAAGGCTCCCACGATTAATAAACTATAAACTTTAATATCAATTTGCACAAATTCTGTAATGAAAGATTTTATATCCTTCACCGAAGAAATAGTTCTTCCTTTCCAAATTGGAAACCGTTGTAAATAGGCAATAGCAGTCAATACTACTGGCGCCACAAAGGTTAATTTTACACCATGGAATAAAGCAAATTCCATAAAGAACTGTGTGCTCCCTAACATAGCCGCAATGCTAATGCCACCAATAGCTGCAATCAAGGCTGCCACAATCAGATATACCACAGATTCTATGGTACTTCTCCACGGAGACAAACCTGTATGATTACGTTTCGACCAACAATCAAAGATCATCGTCATGGCCAAAACTGGAGCAGATATAGCTGCTACCAATGCCCATGCCGACATAATTTTTGTACCTGTAGTCATCATATAGATAGCTACAGAAAGAATGCTACCTACTGCAAATAGGCCTAATAGGTACGGTTTGCGTAAACGTACAAATTGTCCAAATGTTAATGTAGCCAAGCTAATAACACCAGTCATCGTTAACAATCGCAACCAAGTATTCGGAGAGTACACTGGGTACATAGAGGCTTTCCCAGTAGTAAATCCACGAGCTTGTAATTTATCTGTCACTTGTTTCGCTACAAATAAAGTCGTTTCTAAAGCTGTCCTATTATCTACGCCTTGTTCATATAATGGGAACAAATTATAGCGGATATTTCGTTCAATGTCACTGATGTAGAACCATTGTACTAACTCAGCAGGTGTTAATTTGCGCACTTCTTCTTTCGATACCGTGTACAATCTGCCTACTTTATAGTGGTTCGCATTAGCCATTTCTAAGAATCCAGCTTGTGGGAAGTATTGCAATTGATTAACTGCTTCAATCCCCACTACTGGGATATGACGCGCTTCCAACTGTTCTAAGGTGCGATCCACATGCAATGGATAGCCTAAGGCTTCTTTACCTACAAAGACCATACCCGTCACACCGGAGATGCCATCTATGCGTGTAAACACATGATCTACATCTTCCACGGTCACTCCTTTATAGTTCGTTGGACGTACAATGACGTGGAATCCTAGGTTCGCCACTTCTTGAGCTTGTAGCTTAGAGATCCCCAAGTTCATATCTTTTAAAGAATCACTTGGCAATGCTAATCCTAAAATAGGACCTAAAGATGTTTGCAATATAGTGACTTTATCCTTGCCTAGGCGGCGTAGTAAATCTTCCTGTACCTCTTGAAAGTAGGCTTCTTTGCCCGGAACCAGCCCTACATAGGTAATACCAGGCTGTACGCCTGCGACTTGCAATTGCTCTAAATCATTGGAGCTATACATATAAATATGACCTGCATCTTTTTCTTTTTGCAGAGTTCTATCATAAATCGCTAAGGCCGTAATACCAGATTCTTTAGCCGCTGCCACAGCCTCCGGCAAGGAACGTTTCTCATAGGCATTGGCACGAAGTAATCCATCATAGTCAATGATGTTTTCAATCTGCTCCTGCTGTGCCTCAATATGATGTCGTTCTTTCACCAATACAAGACCACTCACAATGCCCACACCTAGAAAGGCCAATAAAATCCATGTGTAAATAGATATTGTCTTTAATTTCATAAGCCCTCCTATTGTGCAACAGGATGCACGAATACATGAATCTCTTCACGTCCAGTTTCTACACGATCCAGTTGAACAGGAATCGGGAACTTTCCAAAATCATAGAGAGGAATTGATTTCACCACACCACTAGATAAACGGTTTAAACTAGCGCCACCAATGGACAGCTTTTCTGTAGCAAACTGCAAGGTGTTGCCTTCAATTTCCAATCGACCTTGGATGGTTACCTTACCAGAAAGGAAGCCACCTACATCGATACGACCACTCATGACAACGCCACGACCAGAAATCTCCACAGTTTCAATGGATAACCCTTTTGCACTGGAACTGGATAAATGTTGTTCAATATATCGTTTTAAATCATCTTGATGGATAATCCCTTCAATATGACCTTGTCCAAAGCTAGTGAAGTGCAATCGTTGATCTACGAATAATTCCATCGGAGAGATTCGAATATCTCGTAAGTCAAAAGCCAATCGTTGTACTTTTAATTTCCCTAAGGCAACACCATCTACATATCCTCGAAAGGAGTCGATGTCTCCCATGGCTAATTTGAACCCAGGAGATGACTCGATGCGCATAGACTGTGTTTCTGGATGCAAGGCACTTTCTAATCTTGATTCTACTTCATGACTCACAAGAATAGGTAACAAAAAGGATGATCCTCCGATGACGATACCCCCTAGTATCAAGATAAATAGTATTGTTTTTAAAAAGAAATTTCTCACGGTCACTCCATTATATTGTTAAATTTGCTTCTTTCTTCAAGAATCCTTCCATAAATTGATCTAAGTTGCCATCCATGACAGCTTGCACATTACCTGTTTCCACGCTAGTACGATGATCTTTTACCATATTGTACGGATGGAATACATAGGATCGAATTTGGCTACCCCATTCAATGGCTTGATAGGTACCACCTAATTGTTCCTTCAGTTCAGCTTGCTTTTCTAATTCTAGTTCAAATAATTTAGCTCGCAATAATTTTAAACATTGTTCTCTATTTTGAATCTGTGAACGCTCACTTTGACACTGTACAACAATGCCTGTTGGGGTATGTGTCATACGCACAGCAGAGTCCGTTTTGTTGATGTGCTGTCCGCCCGCACCGCTGGCACGATACGTATCCACTTGTACATCTTTCATATCTAGATTGATTTCTACGGTCTCATCAATTTCCGGCATCACATCGACGGCACAGAATGATGTATGACGACGTGCGGCAGAATCAAAAGGAGAAATACGAACTAAACGATGCACGCCTTTTTCAGATTTCATATACCCAAAAGCATTTTCCCCTTTGATGAGGAAGGTTGCACTTTTAATGCCTGCTTCATCGCCTACTTGTTCATCCATGAGAGAAATACTGTATCCTTGTTTTTCCGCCCAACGCAAGTACATCCGAATCAGCATAGAACACCAATCTTGTGCCTCTGTTCCACCGGCACCAGCATGGAACGTAAGGATAGCATTGTTCTTATCGTATTCACCACTTAATAAAAGCAATACTTCTCGGTGCTCTACTTCATGGGTCAATGCATCTACCATAGCTGTTAATTCTTTTTCCATGGACACATCATCTTCGTCCATTGCCATTTCTAGCATCAGCTTCGTTTCTTCAATATCTGTGACAAGTTGTTTATATCCTTCTACGGCATCTTTTAATTGTGTAGCCTCTTGGGAAATATCACGTGCTGCATCTGGGTCATTCCAAAAATCAGGGTCACTCATTTTTATATCTAATGTCAATATGCGTTCTTCTTTTTGAGCGATGTTAAAGTGAATCCCTCATTCCAAAAATACGCTCCTCTAAATTGTCAATGGGACCTTTTAAGTCTTCTAACAATTTATTCACCTCTTTCTTTCATTCTATACAACAAATGGCCGCACAGGAGATATATCACCTCGCTGCGTGGCCATGAAAGTCTAGTCTACGTTTTGTGGTTCCAACACGTCTTCATGGTGGGTCTTAGCATCAGCTAGATGATCAACCGGTTCTTCTTCTGCTATTGTTTCCACATTAATTTGGATGCGGTATAAATACATAATTGTTTCATCCGTAATAGCTTCTTTCATACTTTCGAACATGTCATAGGCCTCGAATTTGTATTCTACTAATGGATTTTTTTGTCCATATGCACGTAGGCCAATCCCTTCTTTTAACATATCCATGGCATCCAAATGTTCCATCCATTTGCTATCTACCACTTTAAGCATGATTGCTTTCTCAAGCTCACGCATATTGGCTTCTCCAAATAAGGATTCACGTTTTTCATATTCTTTGTGGGCAATGTCAATTAAATGCTCTTGCAATTCTGCACGACCATATTCTTCCATTTGCTCCACTGTTAACATACCTGGTTCTAAGAAGTAAATTTCTAAGTGTTTTAGTAAGCCTTCATAGTTCCATTCTTCTGGATATAATTTTTCATCTGCATATTGATTCATAGAATTGATAATCAAGTTGTCAACCATATGCAAGATCGTTTCACGTAAAGATTGGTTATTCAAGATCAAACGACGTTGTCCGTATAAAACTTCCCGTTGTTGATTCATAACATCATCATATTCCAAGATATACTTACGAATATTAAAGTTATGATTTTCTACTTTTTTCTGTGCTCGTTCGATGGATTTAGTAATCAAAGAATGCTCGATTGGCTCGTCTTCTTCCATACCTAATTTATCCATCATACCAGCAATATTATCTGCGCCGAAAATGCGCATTAAATCATCTTCCAAAGATAAGAAGAATTGAGAGGAACCATTGTCCCCTTGACGACCAGAACGACCGCGCAACTGATTGTCGATACGACGACTTTCATGTCGCTCAGTACCTAAAATGTGTAAACCGCCTAATTCAGCTACACCTTCTCCTAAGGAGATATCTGTACCACGACCCGCCATATTCGTAGCAATTGTTACCATGCCATACTGACCTGCATTCGCAACAATTTCTGCTTCTTTTTCATGATGTTTCGCATTCAATACATTGTGAGGTACGCCAGCTTTTGTCAACATATCACTTAGCATTTCAGATTGCGTAATAGATGTAGTACCCACCAAGATTGGCTGCCCGGTTTTATGACGTTCCACTACATCTCGTACAACAGCACGGTATTTAGCATTTTTTGTTTTAAAGATTAAATCTGGCATATCCACACGTGCTAATACTTTATTTGGTGGAATTTCATATACTTCCAAACCGTAAATATTGTTAAATTCTTGTTCTTCTGTTTTCGCTGTACCCGTCATACCAGACAATTTCTCATACATACGAAAATAGTTTTGGAATGTGATGGATGCCAATGTTTGACTTTCACGTTCAACACGTAGGCCTTCTTTTGCCTCAATGGCTTGGTGTAAACCATCGGAATAGCGACGACCGAACATTAAACGACCAGTAAATTCGTCAACGATAACCACTTCGCCATCTTTTACGACATAATCCTTATCTCGTTCCATCATGGCGTACGCACGAAGGGAGGCACTTAACAAGTGATTCAATTCTAAGTTAGAAGAATCATACAAGTTTTCGATGTGTAACATTTTTTCAACTTTTGCAATCCCCTCTTCTGTAGGAGCTATGGTTTTTTGTTTTTCATCGATGGTGTAATCTTCGTCTTTCACCAAGTGTGGTACCACTTTTGCCAATTCATAATAGCGTTCTGTAGATCGTTCCCCAGGACCAGAAATAATCAATGGCGTACGTGCCTCATCAATTAAAATGGAGTCCACTTCATCGACGATAGCATAGTTCAACGGACGTTGCACCATTTGGTCTGCATGAACAACCATGTTATCACGCAAATAGTCAAAGCCGAACTCATTATTTGTACCGTATGTAATATCTGCGCCATAGGATTGTTTTCGTTGATCATAATCTAAGCCTGCTACAATTAAGCCTGTAGACATGCCAAGGAAGTTATATAAACGACCCATCCACTCGCTGTCACGTTTCGCCAAGTAATCGTTGACTGTTACAACGTGCACCCCTTTACCCGATAGGGCGTTCAAATATACCGGCAAGGTAGCCACTAATGTTTTACCTTCACCAGTGCGCATTTCTGCGATATTACCACGGTGCAATACTATACCACCAATCATTTGCACGTCGAAGTGACGCATACCCAATACACGTTTGGATGCCTCACGAACCACAGCAAATGCTTCTGGTAAAATATCATCTAATGTTTCACCATTTGCCAACCTTGCTTTGAACTCTTCTGTCTTTGCACGCAAAGATGTATCGCTCAAGGATAGTAATGATGGCTCTAATCCATTAATCTCTTCAACAATGGATCGAATCCGTTTAATTTCTTTTGCATTTTTATTGCCTAATAGTTTTTGTATAAAACCTAACAACTATCTCAACTCCTTATATGTGGAAAGTTTCAATTAAAGACTATGTATCTAGATTATTATAGCCTACTAGCAAGTAATAGTCAAAAAGAAGTGGGATTTTGACAACTATTTATTGATATTAACTTATATATCGATGCTATATGCCATTTTATCGTAGAATTGCATTCACAATACTGGCTACTTACTACACAAAAAGAGGACCGTTGATTAAACACGTTCAACGTTCCTCTTTATATGTTTATTCGTGTATTAAGACCATAGAGTGTCCTAATAGATGTCTTACTGCCTCAGACAGTGAGATGCACCAATCCTATAGACAGTTGGAGGCATCATACAATATTACCTCTGTTTCGCCCACCGTTGGTATCCTTTCCACAGTAGGAAATAGATAACCGACGCAATGAGTATCACCACGGTTAAGCGGCCTAAGTTATCTTGTAATAGTACCGCATCATGTCCGACGATGACTTCTAATGCTGTGGATGGAAACTTACCAATTAAGTTGGCAATGATATAATCTCGCAAGGAAATTTGGCTAATGGCTCCTAAAGCTGTGATAATTCCACTTGGAAAATATGGAATAGATCTAGCAAAGAGCATCATCACCAATCCATTTTTTCCGCTAAAGTCATCCACTTTTAGCAAAAACTCGCTTTTTTCTATGACTTTATGCGCCGTGTCCCGCAAAATGTAGCGCATAATCATAAAGCTCAATACAACGCCCACCGTTTCTGCTAGCCAGGAGATGATAATCCCTGGCACCACGCCAAATAGCAAGCCATTAGCTGTAGAAAAGAAGATAGATGGTAAAAATCCCAATGCATTGATGAGCACATCGAGGACAAAACTAATCACCATTGCCCACGGACCATAGGATTGTAATACCTCTGCCATGCGTTGTACATCACCAGAAAGGATTAATTCCCACATGTCATCATAGAAACCAGGAACAAGGACGTACACTAGAACTCCTAGTATCACCAATCCGCCCAACAACCCTAGTTGTATATATCGTTCCTTTTTCTTGTCATTCATTCCCATACCTTCTTTTCTAATCGTTACTTAACCTCTACCGTCTAATACTAATTTATCGTGGATCGCACGAACCGCCGTTTTAATGTATTCTTCTCCGATAAGACAGGAAATACTGATTTCAGAAGTACTGATAATCTCGATATTTACGCCTTCATCGGATAAGATGCCAAACATTTTCGCTGCCACACCTGGTTGTCCAAGCATGCCTGCACCAATGATGGATACTTTCGCCATATTTTCGTTGATCACGCACTCTTCGATAGACATGGATTGACCAAGTTCTTCAAGCACTTGTTTCGCCAAGTTCACGTCATCACGTGTGATAGTGAACACGATATCTGTTCGTTTATCATCTGTAGTCCGGATACTTTGTACAATCATGTCTACGTCGATACTCTTATTTGCCAATGCTTGGAACACTTGATGTGCCACACCTGGAATATTTTCCACCCCTACAAGACTAACTTTTGCTACATTTGTATCATCTGCAACGCCTGTAATAGCGTATTGATTTGCTTTCATTGTATACTCCTCTCGAATTATCGTGCCTTCTTCATCACTGAAAGTAGATCGTACATGAATTGGCACCCCATACCGATGTCCCATTTCGACTGCTCTTGGTTGCATAACACCTGCCCCTAAGCGCGCCATTTCTAGCATTTCACCATAGGTGATTTCTTTCAATTTAACAGCCCCTGGTGCTACCCGTGGGTCTGTGGAGTATACCCCATCTACATCTGTAAATATTTCGCATACATCGGCTTTCATAGCCCCCGCTAATGCGACTGCTGTTGTGTCAGAACCACCACGACCTAATGTAGTAATGTCCCCAGCTTCCGTCATACCTTGGAAACCCGCCACAACCACAATATTGCCCGCTTCTAACGCATCTAGCACACGTTTCGGTTCAATATCTAAAATGCGCGCTTTACCAAATGTATCGCTGGTAGCAATACCTGCTTGCTCACCTGTCATAGACACCGCTGCATGACCTTTCGCTTGGAACGCCAGTGCCATCAATGCAATCGTCACTTGCTCACCCGTAGAAAGAAGACGATCCATTTCACGACCATATGGCATAGATGTGACTTCTTTCGCCAAGCTCACCAAGTCATCTGTTGTATCGCCCATGGCAGAAACAACAACCACAATTCGATCATCTGGTTGTTTATCGCGCAACACGCGATTGACAATGTTAAATATTTTTTCAGGCGTCGCTACAGAGCTGCCACCAAATTTTTTCACAATTAATGCCACTGCAATCCCTCATTTATAAGATACAAAGTATAAAATAATATCTATATTAATCTACCATACTACGCTAGTAAAGTAAAGGATTTTTGTAGTATTTTACTATTTTTATTATACATATGTCCTGTTACAGTAGATAAACAGTATACCCATTCTCTATGATATGCAACAGTTTCCCCCTATATCTCAACCGTGGCACACAACAAAGGACTGCCTCCCCTAAAGGGTCAACAGTCCTTATCATAATCAATTCAGTTAGATGTCTAATATAGGATTAGCCTTCTACAACGATATCTTTTTCAGATTCCCACAAGCCGTGGATGTTGCAGTAAGAAGTTGCAATCAAACGACCAGATTTTTTGAAAGATGCTGTAACAACGCCAGCTGCTTCTGCATGTACAGGACCTTCGTTAGCACCTGTAGGAGCTTCACCATGTACGTTGAACTCAAGACGAGCTACTTCGTATGGAAGTTGTGTACCTTCTTCTACATAGTACAATTTGATCCAAGAAATGTGATGTTCTACAGTGTTAGGGTGAGCAATTTCTTTACCCACTTCTAATTCGATGACTACGCGTTCGCCAGCTTTTACAGTATCAGGTGCTGTAATCACTGGAACGTGTTTTTCTGTTGCAAATTCAGCTGTTTTTACATAATTTGTGATAGCCATAGGTATAACCCCCTTGAATTAATATCATATCCAAACATGGAAACCTTTCCATGTAAAGCACTAAATTAGTACACTATTATTGTACTTGTTTTTCTTCACTTACGCAAGAAGTATTTTTAAGATTTTCGATGTGGTTTTGGCATAGGTCTTCTATTTTCTGCAACATCTAGTAGTCAAACACCTACTTCATCACCTAAGTTAAAACTCTATACCACGCTTTGCCTTAATCCCCTGTTGGTACGCATGTTTGATAACTTTCATTTCCGTTACCGTATGCGCTAGTTCAATAATCTCTGGGCGTGCGTTACGACCTGTTAAGATCATGTCTAAGTTTTCAGGTTTTGTCTTGAGCAAGTTCACTACTGTCTCTACATCCACTAACCCATAATGAATGGCGTAATTGATTTCATCGAGGATAATCAAATCCCATTGACCAGACTTCACTTCGTGTTCCACCATGGCCCACGCTTCTTTTGCTGCTTGTTGATGTTCTTTCATTTTTTCTTCTGATTCTTCTTGCTTATGAAAGATGAACCCTTTTCCCATGGACCGAATCTCTACAGTTGGTAATAATGCAATGCCTGCTAATTCACCATAATTAGCACCACTTTTAATAAATTGTAAAATAAGCACCTTTCTACCACATCCTGCTGAACGCAGTGCTACACCTAAGGCTGCTGTTGTCTTGCCTTTACCATCTCCCGTATTGACTAAGATTAAACCTTCACTCATCTGTCTCTCCACCTTTCTTTGGATATATGGAAATCCCATGCCAAGGCACAGGATTCCAAAATTATATTAGATTATGATTAGAATGGATTACGTATATGGTACGCTAGTTTACCAAGTACATGGTCCACTGGTACAAATCCAATGAAACGGCTATCGGAAGAATGATTCCGATTGTCCCCCATGACAAATACATGTCCTTCGGGAACAGTAATTGGTAAGGAGCGTTCAAATTTCATCGTCTCTTTTTTAGTATACGGCTCATTTAGCTTGGTACCATTTCTCCACACATGCCCTTCTTTAAATTCTAATGTATCACCAGGGCGACCAATCACTCGCTTTACCCATACATCATGACCTTGCAAGGATGGTACTACCACACTGGCATAATTTAGTAAAGGTTCCATCACATCATCTTTCCAAGAACGTTCTCGTTGCACGCGACTATCAATGATAACGATGTCTTCATAATTTGGTATATCTCGCATCACATGAGACCATTTGCTAATTAATAGAAAATCCCCATTATGCAACGTATCCTCCATTGATTCGCCGGATACTCTCGTAGGTTGTACTATAAATATGTGCGTTAACATGGCTACGATGAGTGCCACTACAATAGCTTGCAACCACTCACGAGCTTCTTTCAAAATTTGACTGCCTATGGCTGTATCTTTTTCCATAGATCCTCCTTTTCTAAAGATACGCAATGATACGTATCACCTAATCAACGATTAATGGATTGATTTTTTACCAAATTGACCACCAAATACATCATGTACATCATTGATGGTGATAAAAGCATTTTCATCCACTTCGTAAATAATATCTTTCAATTTCGTTATTTCAAGGCGTGTCACCACGCAGTAAATAATACGTTTTGGAGTTTTCGTATACGCCCCTTCTCCATAGAGTAAGGTGACACCACGGCCTAAACGATGCATCACCACATCAGCTACTTCTTCTGATTTATCGGTAATGACCATAACACCTTTCGATTCTTCTACGCCGGTAATGACTAAGTCCATCATTTTATAGGCTACGAAATAAGCGATCAAGGAGTACATAGCACTATTCCAATCGTACACAAATCCCGCTGCTCCTAAAATAAAGAAGTTTAGGAACATAACGATTTCACCTACGGAAAAGGAACTCTTTTTATCAAAAATGATAGCTACAATTTCCGATCCATCTAAGGACCCACCGTTTCGTATAATAATGCCTACTCCAAGCCCTAGAATAATACCGCCGAAGACTGCGGCTAACAATGGGTCATGCACAATAGGCGGTATGTGATGCATGAAAGCAGAAAATACAGAAATGCACGCAATGGCGAATAGGGTAGATATGGTAAAACTTTTACCAATTTGCATATACCCTACATACAAAAATGGCAGATTAATCAACATAACTAGAATACTAAAGGATATATTTGATAATTTACTCGCCATTAAGGCAATACCTACGACGCCACCATCGATGAGGTAGTTCGGCACTAGAAATACATCTAGTCCATAGGTATAAATAGCTGCACCAATAATCATCATAATATATCGCATAGCTATGTCCATCAGTCTTCGTTTTCTGCTTTTGTGTTCTTTCATCCTTCGGATACTCACTCCTTATTTGCTAATAACCAACGTTCCCCAATAATCCATGCTGTAATATCGTCTACGGGCACGGGAGGGTATAACATGCCTTTTGGCACTAATTTTCGCCACCCTGTGGGTGGATGCACTTCAAAATAACGGCGCCTCGCCTCTTCTGTAGTATGCTTTTCATTGACAAAGGTAAATGCCTTTCCTTGCTCTTCTGCTAGATTTTTTACAATGGTCCCTACCGCTTTATGATTGGTTCCATTCCCACAGACTAGAACAGATACCCCCGCATACATCCTTAACAGAGATTGCAATTCACGCATTACAGAATCAGTAGGCACAATATCCATCATCACTAATTGCGCTGTTTTCGTAAGAATCGCAACGCCTGTTTTATCACGACCTGGGTCAACCGCCAATACATAAGCTTCCAATGCCATCATCTACTCCTTACTCATTTAGGGGAATGACACGTAACATAATTTGTACAGGTCCACTGGTGAAAGTATCTTCTCGCGTGACAGCCTCTAATCGAACAGGGCCACGTTGATTTTCGACTTTTCGTATCGTAGTAAACAACTCATTGCCGGGTAGGGATCCTACTTCACCCGTAATTGGGTCCGGTAAGATACCGTGTTTTTTCGCTTCCCCATTGACTTCTTTTAAGAATGCCAACACTTGGTCTTGCGCACTCTTACCTCCATCGATAACGGATGACCAAAGGACTATATCCTTTTTGAAAATCATATCATGCGGGTACGCATGAATTTCTGCTAGTGCTGGTTCTCCATAAATAATATTGGCAGCTGCTGTGACCCGAATCATCAATGGCTTATCGGTAGCAGCTACAACTTTCGCCACTTCATTCAAATTATCTCGGCTCACATAGATAACTGTTTTTTCCTCTTCCATTTGGAATCGATTTAAAATAAGTCGATTCGTATCTTTCAAGAAACTAGTTAAGGCCGCCATACTTTCCACTTCCCCTAAGCCTGGTCGAATCACTGCTTGGGCTAAGACTTCTCCATTACGGAATACTACGTTCCCTTCACGAACATGATTGATACCATCCTCTAATTGTTTCGTAGTCAATTGTAAGTCTTGTACATGGCTCTCTAGTTGAGTCCGTACGTCTTCTAAACGACCTACTTCAGCATTAGACTCCACTAACTTATGCTCAGCTTCTGCATAGGCATCTTGGATAGACACCAATTGGTCCCCCATACTTGCCAAAGCACTACGTGTTTCTTCTAGTTCTTGTTCCGTTGCTTGCACATCACTTTGCACCTTTTGTAGTTGTTTATTTTTTTGATTTAATTCTTCATTACTTTGTTGTAATTCTTTCGTTTTTTGATCGATATCTGATGAAAGTCGAGCCATCTCTGCTTTCAGTTTATCCATACCAAATAAAGCAGTACGCACATTGTTTGAGGCAATGCTAAGTACCCCTAAAGTGGCAGCGGAAATTAAAATACCCGTTACTATGGTCACAATAATAGAAGTATGCTTAGGGCGTAACCCAAACAAACTCATGCGACGTTTTCCTACTTTTGTGCCTATTTTATCACCTAAAAATGCAATTAATCCCCCCATAATGGTAATAATGAGGAGAATCCGTAGTCCCACTAACATAGCCGTATACCTCAATAATAAATACTAGTCCTATATCTTTACTTAGTATATCAAAATCCCTAGTACTCTACAATGGTTATCCAAGAAAAGGTCTCAATATACTTCGCTTAATACAGTGATAAAAGAGTAGCACTACCTACTCGATTAGTAATGCTACCCCCTATACTACCTTATTTATTTAGATACTCTCCAGTTTAAATATAAACCAGCTATGACCCCCAATGTATTTGGAATCCATGCCGCTAACAACGGTGGTATCGCCCCTCCTTTACCTAAGGCGCCTGACAATGTCATAACCCCATAATAGATAAAGATAACTAGCACTGAGATACCGAATCCAATAGACGAACTAGACCGTTGTTTTTGCAACCCTAATGGTGCGCCTACTAAAGCGAAAATAAAACTTGCCACAGGAATGGTAAAGCGTTGATACATTTCCATTTGCCATTCTGTAATCTTACCACCCGTAGCTTCCATCGCTTTGATTTGCTGTCTAATCTCTTTGATAGTCATCTCTTCTGGTTTGCGTTGGGATCGACTAATTTTATCTGGGTCTTGTGTTATTGGCAATACTTGTTCTTCAAACTTTAATGTACGATCAATGCCTTCACCAGATGCATTGATATCGTAAATAGTACCGTCATGCATTATCCAGTATTGACCATTCCAATTTGCTGTTTTAGCACGTTCAATTTGTGTCACTTCCCCATCTGTAAATTGTTGCACTGTAATATCGGACAGTAGTTTAGTAGAACTGTCGTATTTTCCTGCATACATTAAAGTGTTAATTTTCTTGTCGGCCAATGTTTTTAACACAATATGTTCTTGCGTTTGTGGCGTCGCACGTTTCATAATTTCCTCGCGGATAATCGTTTGATACGCATGATTTGATGCTGGAACTACATACTCATTGAACACAATAGAACAAAGAGAAATTAAAAAAGCTGTAATGTACACTGGCGTTGCTAAGCGCAAGAAATTTTGACCACCTGCACGCATGACAATAATCTCACTGCTACCACTTAATCGACCAAATGTCATCAAAGACCCTAATAGGACAGACATAGGGAACGTCAATATGACGATATTTGGCAATGCCAGTAGAAACGCTCTGGTCACGGACCACAAACTAGCTCCGTATTCTGTAATGTACTGAGCAATCCGAAATAGAGTACCGGTACCAATAAATATACTGGTAAAGGCAAAAATCCCAAACAGAAATGGACCTATGAAAGCTTTTAATATATATTTATCTAAAATTCTCATACCCACTCCTACATTCGGAAATCATCACCTAAATAAAACTTACGAGCCACATCGCTCGTAGCCACTTCATCAGCGGTACCTTCTAATAATATAGTCCCACTATTTAAGATGTACGCCTTATCCACAATTCCTAAAGTTTCACGCACATTATGGTCTGTAATGAGTACACCAATGCCACGATCTTTCAAATGGCGAATTATGGATTGAATATCTGCGACTGCAATAGGATCAACCCCTGCAAAAGGCTCATCCAACAATATAAATTTAGGATTTAACGCAATAGCTCTAGCAATTTCTACACGACGTCGCTCACCACCAGACAACTGAATGCCCAAGCGGTCACGCACGTGGGTGATATGAAATTCTTCTAACAACGATTCCATTGTATCCTTCTGTTCTGCTTTAGAAAGATTGGTGGTTTCTAACATGGCTAAGATATTATCTTCTACTGTTAAATTACGAAAAATAGATGCCTCTTGTGGCAAATATCCAATACCATAAGCAGAGCGTTTATACATCGGCATGTGAGTCACATCCACATCACCAATAGAGATTGTTCCTGATGTCGGTTTTTCTACACCTACAATCATGTAAAAGGTAGTTGTCTTACCGGCTCCATTTGGACCTAACAATCCTACAATTTCGCCTTCTTCAACACGGACACTAACTTTATCCACTACATTTCTTGATTTGTAGGTTTTCACTAAATCCTTTGTTTGAATAAACATAAACTCTCCTTACTTTGGAGTAATGATTAATGTGCTACGCCCACCAAGCGTTTCTGCGCTATTATCACTAAGTTCTATCTTTAACTCTGGGGCTTCTAAGACATTCCCATTTTGCACAGCTCTAGCATTACCTTTTAAATAAGCAACTCCATCATTTTGATTTGGTGTTTGCGTGTACACCGCCTCATCTGCTGTAGCATTGACGTTACGACTGGCACTAGATAAAGTTACATTCCCTTTAGCTGTTGCAGATATTTGATTGGTATACGCCGTAATATGTTGACCTGTCAACACATTATCTGCCATCACTAATTGTCCATGTCCAATAATCTCGCCATATCCACTTTCTGTATTATAATTTACTTGATCACCAAACAATTGACGATCATCTTTTTGTAGATGTACATTACCTGTGGCATCAAATTGGTTATTATGCAAGACATGTACTTCTCCAGCTGCCATGGACATATTGTTGCCAATCATACTCACGCCACCTGTCAAAAATCCTTCTTCACCTTTTGTATTATACCAACCAGAGGCTCCTGTCATAGTTTTATCATCTTTTGTAATAACCACACTGCCTTTGGCTTCTGCACGACCGCTGATACCATCATATGTTAACTGATCAGCAGTAATCATTATATTCCCATTGCCAGCAAGATTGGTATCTGTTGATGTTGCCCATACTGGGATCATCATAACACCACCCATAAGCGCTGCCATGAGTAAACGTTGTAGTTTCATGAATTTCCTTCCTACTTGCGAATCAACTTAGCATGACCTTTTGCAGTCACTTGTTGCAAAATCATATCCCCTTCCAATGCATCACCTTCTAGTGTAGTATCTGCATCAGTATAGGTAAACTTAGAAGTAGATTTAAATACTTGTTCCTTACTAGTATATTCTAATCCATCTGTACGGAGACTAGCTCCCGTACTGGAGGTAGCCTCAATACCACCAGATAAAGTAATTTGCCCATGATCTTTAGATACCAGGCCTTTAGGCGCTTTTACGGTGAGTATGGTTCCCTCTTTATGAAAGGTGCCTGTCACATTTTCTAAGGTAATGACTTTCGTCGTTTGATCAAGACTAATTTTTTCAGCTTTTACTGACCAAATCAGTTGTCCATTTTTTTCTTCTTTCAGTTCCGTACCATTAAAGCTAATGGAATTACCCGATGGTCCTGTGGATGTCGTATCGGTACCACCATATAGGAAGTATCCAAAACCTAAGAGAATTAAAATGCCCACTACAATCGCGAGGAGAAGTTTTTTATTGTTCTTCATGCACAGCCTCCCTCACTTGTAGTTTATGTTCAATATCTGTGATTTCATGAATTTTTGTATTCCAACGATGTTGGAACCACAACCATTCATCAGGATGTTCTTTAATAAAAGCTTCTGTTATCTTAACAGTTTCTTCCGTAAGACGGAACATATCTTTTTCCACATCACCAGTATCTTTATAATGCAGTGCTGGCAAGATATGGACAATGTGACCATTCTCTTTACGAGATGCAAAGACTGGCACTACAGGAGCTTTGAACTTTTTCGCAAAGGATGCGGGACCCGTCACCGCTGATGAATCTTGTCCTAAAAACATCACTGGCACCCCTGTATACCATCCATCTTGATCTGCTAAGAAACCCAATAATTTTTTCGCTTTCATTGCTTGTGCAGCGCCTCTCATTTCAGAACCACCACGAGCGAATACTTCTAATCCCACCATTTCTCGGTATTCATTCAGCAATCTTGTGAATTGAGCATTCGGTTGTTTTTTTACAATCGTTGTGGACGGATACCCATGAGCTGCCAAGGCTGCGCCCATCCATTCCCAATTACCTACATGGGCCGTCAATATGACAACACCTTTATCTTCTGCCATGGCTGCATCTAGGTGCTCTAACCCACGCATTTCAATATGTTCTTTAATGAACTCAGGTGTCAAATTAGGCATATATAGTATTTCCATCACAGAACGTCCCAAGTTTTGAAAGAGTCGACCTAATATGGCATCTGCTTCTTTTTCATCTATGGAAAGGCCAATCATTAGATTATGTAATCCTCGTTTGACCTGTTTTTTACCTACTAATCTATATAAAGGTCCTAGAGTTGCTCCAATGGATAAAATTGTAGAATAGGGTAATGTACAAACTAATTTACTAATCGTTTTTAAGGCTGTATATTGCCATTCTCCCGCCATGAAAGCCTCCTTTCTACTGACCTACTTGGTAGGATTCTTCACTGTATGAGCGTACCGCATCCTCCCAAAGTCCTTCTTGTTTTAAAATATACTCAACTGCTTCACGCACAGCTCCTTCTCCGCCCTTTGCTTGACAAATGTAGTGAGCTACTTGTTTTACTTCTGGTACACCATCTTGTGGTGTCATAGCTAATCCCACCTTAGACATAATGCCTAAATCATTGAGATCATCGCCTATATAGGCTATTTCATGAGCCTCTAACTCCAATGTATGTAAGAGTTCCTGTAATCCTGCACTCTTATTATGACTCCCCATTTGCACATGAGAAATCTGTAATTCTTTTGCTCTTCGCTCTACCATAGGAGAGGTACGACCCGTAATAATCGCTGTTTGTAATCCCATCCTGCGTGCTAAGGCTAACCCCAATCCATCTTTGGCATGGAATGCTTTGATTTCTTCTCCACTAGATGTATAGGTAATCTCACCTTTCGTAAGAACACCATCTACATCTAATACTAAACAACGTATCGCCATTACACAATGCCTCGTCGCAACAAATCAGTAATATGCACTAACCCAAGGCTTGTTCCATCTTGACCAACTACTGGTAATACTGTAATCGGCCGAGGTTGATTTTTCTCCATCATATGAAGCGCTTCTGCTGCCAACTTATCCTTTGTAATCGTACGTGGTGATTTGGTCATCATATCTTCCACAGACCATACTAGGAAATTACATCCAGAATCTAAACCGCGGCGAATATCTCCATCTGTTACAAGACCAATTAACTTGCCTTCTTCATCTACTACATTAGCTGCTCCCAGTCCTTTATTAGTCATCACAAATAAAGCATCTTGTACGGTAGCCCCTTTATGAATAATAGGATTGTCGTTTCCACTATGCATAATGTTTTCTACGGTTAGCAATAATTTGCGACCTAAGGAACCACCTGGATGGAATACAGCAAAATTTTCTGGCGTAAATTTATGTTGATCTAATAAGCACACTGCCAAGGCATCACCTAAAGCTAATGCAGCCGTGGTACTGCTTGTGGGTGCTAATCCTAATGGGCACGCTTCCTTATCTACGCATACCACCAAGACTACATCCGAGTTTTTTCCCAATGTAGAACTGGGATTGCCCACTACTGAAATTAATTTAGCACCAATGCGACGTAAGGAAGGCAATAAGCTAATGACTTCACTAGTTTCTCCACTATTTGAGAATGCTAGTACTACATCATCAGATGTAACCATACCTAAATCGCCATGAACTCCTTCACCAGGGTGTAAAAACAATGCAGGTGTACCGGTACTCGCCAATGTAGCCGAAATTTTTCGTGCAATATGTCCAGATTTTCCCATACCTGTACAGACCACCCGTCCTTTAGAGGATAAAATTAACTCTACTGCCCTTTCAAAACGATGGTCTAATGTTTCAATTAAGTCTAACACTGCTTTTGATTCTTCTTGGAGCACCTGTGATGCCCGTTCAAGTATCTTCATAGTTCACCTGCATCCTTTACATCTGTACTATTTTTTTACGATTTTGTCGATAGCCACTAAATCAGTTAATAATTCTTCTAAGGAATCTAAATATAACATATTTGGTCCATCTGAAAGTGCTTCTTCAGGGTTATCATGCACTTCAAAGAATAGTCCATCTACACCACTCGCAACAGCACCACGCGCCAAGTTAGCCACAAACTCACGTTGACCAGAAGACGCTGTGCCTGCCCCACCTGGTAGTTGTACGGAATGTGTCGCATCAAAGATTACTGGATACTCGAAAGAACGCATGATTGGGAAGGATCTCATGTCTACCACTAAGTTGTTATAGCCAAAGCTAAAACCGCGCTCTGTGAGTATCAAGTTTTGATTACCAGATTCTTCCATTTTTTTCAACACATTACTCATATCTTTCGGAGCCATGAATTGGCCTTTTTTCACATTCACGCATTTTCCAGTCGCTGCTGCTCCATATACCAAGTCAGTTTGACGGCATAAGAAGGCTGGAATTTGAAGAATATCCAACACTTCTGCAGCTGGTTCAATTTGAGTAATATCGTGGATATCACTTACCACTGGTACTTGTAACTCTTCTTTGATGGCTTTCAAAATTTCTAAACCTTCTACGAGGCCAGGACCACGGAAGGAAGAATAGCTGGAGCGATTGGCTTTATCAAAAGATGCTTTGAATACATAAGGAATGCCAACTTTTTCACAAATTGCTTTGGCACGACGACCAATCTCTAATGTGCGTTCATAGCCCTCTATTACGCAAGGGCCTGCTAATAAAAATAAGCCTTTGCCTCCACCAAGTGTGAGGTTGCCTACTTGTACTGTTTTCATACTATCTCCTCTCTAAACGAAATCGTTTATACTTCTAATTGGTGAAATATTTCATTCACTCGTTCTAAATCTTCTGGGGTATCTACTCCCACAAAACGTTGATCTGTAGTAATCACTCGAATGGTATATCCATTTTCTAAAGCTCGTAACTGTTCTAAGGATTCAGTTAATTCTGCTGGTGTTGGTTCCATCTTAGCATATGTTAATAGGAACTGGCGATTATATCCATACATACCTACATGCTTGAGTGGAGGAACCACAAATGCATGTCTAGGGTAAGGAATTAAGGATCGGGAAAAATACATGGCATTCCCTAGTCGATTCACGATGACTTTCACAGCACTAGGCTCATTGTATTCTTCTTCTAATAAGGGACAGCCTACGGTTCCCATTTGTAGAGTTGGGTCTTCTTTGAATTGACGTGCCAATGCATCGATAAGGGACGCATCAATGAGTGGCTCATCACCTTGCACATTAATAATCACATCAATATCTGTTCTTGCAGATGCCACTTCTGCTAAGCGGTCAGTGCCCGTCAAATGGTCAGCTCTTGTCATTATCACCTGTCCACCAAATTGGGTAACAGCATCATACACTCGTTCATCATCAGTAGCCACGATGACCTCATGAATTTCCGTAGCTTTCGACACTTGCTCATAGACCCGTTGAATCATTGGTTTGTTACCAATCATCGCTAAGGGTTTACCCGGTAATCGTGTAGATCCATAGCGCGCTGGAATAATACAAGCTATACGCATATTATTTCCCCTTTGCTATTTGCAACACATAGGATTTAAAATCGTCTTCACCTTTGGTAAATTCGATACCAATCACTAATACATAGACAGGAATCTTCAAATCTTTAATCGCACGTACTTGAGATAATTTCACTGCATCTTTTTCCGTTGTAATAATACCTTGAATCCCTGTTTTAAAACAATATTGCCATAGTTTCACAACATCTTCTTCACTATAATCATGATGGTCACCAAAACTCATCATATCCTGTACCGTGAATCCGTAACTTTTTAAATTAGAAATGAAAGAGCTAGGTTGTCCGATACCACTAATCGCTAATAAAGGAGTCCCATCATAGTCACTAATATCATGAATCGGGCCATTATGGCTCCATTCTTCCAAGGTTTGAAAACCCAGTGTTTGATGAATGGTTTCTGCTACAGGAACAAAAGGTGCTAAAGACTGAATCTCTTCACGGAGTGCTTCTAATTGTTCCAGATCTACTTGATTCGTTTTCGTTAACACAATATAGGTAGCTCGCTTTAAATTTGTCAAAGGTTCTCGTAGCAACCCTCTTGGCAACACCGCACCATAGCCAAATGGATGGCTGGCATCAATCAATACAATATCTGCATCACGGCCCAAAGCTCGATGTTGAAAGCCATCATCTAAAACAAGCACATCGGATTGCATATCGTCTACGGCAATCTTAGCTGACTCTACTCGTTTAGAGCCAATAATAACATTTACATTCGGTAATGTTTTAGCTAATAACCAAGCTTCATCACCGCTGATAAAAGAAGACACATCTACCGACCCTTGTCTAGATACGACGATGGATTTTTTATTATTGTCCGCTTTGTATCCACGACTCAAGACACTCACTGTATGTTGGTCTGCATCCAATACCTCACACACGTAGCGCACCATCGGCGTTTTACCTGTACCACCAACTGTAATATTGCCTATACTAATGACTGGCACTGGCATGTGTAACACTCTATGTGGATGATTATACCGTTCATTACGATATTCCACGACTCTTTCATAGACCTTACTAGCCTTTTCTAAACCACCACGAAGAGCATCCCCCAAAGAGCCTTGCATCTGTCCGCTGATGATATGTTTAAAGAGTTGTTCTCCTTTCATGAGTAAACCTCCTCCGCATCCCTCTAGTATAGCCTAGGCTATTAAAACATAAATGAACCGATTATGGAACAATGTGAAAGCGTTCAAAGAGACATCGTAATTCTTCCGTATTGCGCTGTGTAGCACCACGATTTTCACTAACCACTTCCAAACAATGACGACTCATTTCTTCTCGCATAACTTCATTCGCACACAAAGTTTGCAATATTTCTAATAACTCCCTTTCATCATGTACCATTGTACAAGCTCCTCGGGAACTCAATAAACTATAGATTTCTTTAAAGTTAAACATATGCGGTCCCACAATAATCGGCTTGCCATGAGCAGCTGGTTCCAAGATATTATGTCCTCCCGTTTTGACCAAGGATCCTCCAACAAAGATAATATCCCCTAAACTATACAGACGACCTAACTCACCAATAGTATCTAAAATCACCACTGGAATTTTTTCGTGTACAGGTTCTGTCATCGTGCTACGGCAAATCGCTTTCAGCCCATATTTTTGAGACAATGCTTTTACATCATCGCCCCGCATAATTTCTCTAGGTGCTATGAGCAATCGTGCATTAGGATAGGCTTCTAAAATTTCTTTGAAAGCTCGAAATAGTTTATCTTCTTCCCCTTTGTGCGTGCTGCCTGCCACAATAATGGGGTGATTATGACCAAAGCCAAACTCATGTTGTAGTTGTTCTTTTTCTTCATCTGTAACCGTTGCGTAAGTTTGATCGTACTTAGTATTTCCTGTGACAGTCACTTCTTTCACATTCGCTCCTAGTACAGAAATATATTCTGCATCTAATTTCGATTGCATACAGAATCGATCGATAGATCCTAACATATCATGCATGAACGATTTAATATGCATATATCGTGACATAGATCGATCACTAATACGACCATTGACCATCATGACTGGAATTTTTTCATCTTTCGCTATACGAAGGAAATTTGGCCAAATTTCTGTTTCTACCAGCAAAATAGCGATAGGTTTGATAATATTCAAAATTCGTCGTGTCAAAAAAGGTAAATCCAAAGGAAAGAAAATAATTCCTTCTGCTTCTGGTATGATACGTCGCGCCATAGCGTGACCCGTAGCAGTAACTACAGATACAACTACCACTGCCTCGGGAAAACTGCGCTTAATATCTTTCACCAAAGGGCTCGTCGCTACAATTTCTCCTACAGACGCTGCATGAAGCCATATGGCACGCTTGCCTTCTATTTTTTTCATCAATGTGCTCGGCATAAATCCCGCACTTTGTTTTATACGCTCATAGAATCCCTCTTCAAAGGCTAACCGGTAGAGAATAACCGGTATCAAGCCAATCCAATAGATAATGAGAAGTATATTATATATCCAGTACATAGTTTATCCTTTTCCGGTAAATTGAACAGAATATAAATGACTGTACAAGCCATTCAACGCTAATAATTCATCATGTGTGCCTTCTTCTACAACACAGCCTTGTTGCAAGACCACAATATAATCGGCATGTTTAATAGTACTCAATCTATGAGCAATCACTAAAGCCGTTCTATTTTTCATTAATCGTTCTAATGCTTCTTGTACAATTTTTTCACTTTCAGTATCTAAGGCTGATGTAGCTTCATCAAGGATTAAAATACTAGGATTTTTCAAGATAGCTCGTGCAATGGCGATGCGTTGACGCTGACCACCAGACAAGGAATTACCACGTTCTCCTACTATCGTATCAAACCCATTTGGTAATTTTTCAATAAACTCATAGGCATTCGCTGCTTTAGCGGCATCAATAATTTCTTGCTCCGAAGCATCTAATCGTCCATACAAAATATTTTCACGTACAGATGCATTGAATAGCATTGTATCCTGTGGCACAAGACCAATATTCTCTCGTAAAGACGTAAATGTTACATCACGCACATCTACACCATCAATGCGAATAGCCCCACCTGTCACATCATAGAAACGTGGCAACAGATTGGCTATCGTTGACTTACCCGCTCCAGAAGGACCTACAATCGCCACTGTTTGCCCTTGTTTTACCGTTAAATTCACTCCTTTTAAGGCCAAATTATCCTCATCATAAGCAAATTGTACATTATCGAATTGCACATCTCCTTGTACGTTCGTTAATGTTTTTGCCGTCAGTGATTCTTTCACATACGGTTCTGTTTCTAAAATATCAATGACACGATCTCCTGCTGCCATCGCTTTTTGTAAATTACCATAAACTTGAGTCAGACGTTTTACAGGATTTGATAGATTGATGGCGTAAATCAAAAATGCAATCAAGGATCCAGCTGTAATATAACCTTGTACTACAGAATATCCTCCATACCATAAAATAATCACTACGGCAATGGCCGCTGCAAATTCCACCATAGGTCCCATCACAGCTGTTAGTTTTGTAGCCTTCATTGCCGCATCAAAGTTATTTTGGTTCTCTTGTTCAAAGCGCTTAAATTCATATGTCTCACGTGCAAAAGAACGAATGATGCGCACACTGGAGATAACTTCTTGTAAAAAGGCCGTAATATCTGCTGTTCTACCTTGTACTTCATGTCCTGCAGAACGTAATTTTTTACCAAAAATATTCGTAAGTCCTAACACAACTGGAACAATAATTAGAGTTAATAAAGATAATTTCCAATCCAAGTAAAACATGAATATTAAAGAGCCTAATAATGTAACACCTTCTGTCATAAAGGAAATTAGGTTATCTACAATTGCTTGTTGTAAGGCCCCTACATCACTCGTTACATTACTCATGATAACCCCTGTTTTACGACGGTCAAAATAAGCTTGATCTAACTTTTGTAAATGCTTAAACAAGGTTTCTCGGATATCAATGACCACACGCTGACCCACATAAGCCATTGTGTAATTTTGTCCGTATGTTGCAAATCCACGAATTAAAAAAATTATCAAAATAGCTATAACAATAAGTGTTAATAATCCTAAATCTTTATCTTGCAATACACCATCCACTACATTTCGGATTAGCCATGGTACTACTAAATAACCCATGGCAGCGGCAATCATACAAAACATCCCCAAGATGAGTCGCTTCCTATATGGCATGACAAACGCCAATAGTTGTTTATAACGATTCATTTATGCCTCCTTCATTGCTACTGATGCAATGACATCAGCTACACGCTGCACCGCTCCTGGTGCCCCTAATTCTACTTTCACTTGTGCTAAATCAGCTTTCATCTGCGTATATACCGCACCATCATCTAAGATATTAGCTAGTTCTCGTTCTACATTTTCTGGCGTTACATCCCCCTGTAATAACTCAGGAATAATACGTCGTTTTGCCATAATATTAGGCAGGCCAATATGGTCAATTTTCACCAACAACTTACCAATTCCATACGTAATAGATGCTACCTTATAAATTAACACCGTAGGTACATTCATTAATGCCGTTTCCAAGGTCGCTGTTCCAGAGGCAGCAATACATGCGGTACAAATCTGCATTAAATCATAGTTATAACCTTCTGTAATAGTTACTGGCACAGAATAGCTTTGTAAAATTCGATCAATATCTTCTCTTGGTATGGTATGAGCTCTCGGCAAGAAAAATTTTAAATCTTGGTGATTCTCATATAACCGTTCAGCCGCTGCTAACATGGTTGGTAGCAAGCCTTCTACTTCTTGTTTACGGCTACCTGGCATCAACAGAATATTACGATTTGTTGCCTCTGCACCAAAATGAGTAAGAGCTGCTTCCATAGACATGGTAGGATGTACAATATCTATTAAAGGATTTCCTACAAATTCCACATCTACACCAAATTCACGGTATGCCTCTGCTTCAAAAGGGAAAATAGAAGCTACTTTTGTCACCGTTTTAGCAATATCCTTTCCTCTTCCTTTATTCCAAGCCCAGATAGTAGGGGCAATGTAGTACACCACTGGTATATGCAATTCTTTTGCCACCTTAGCTAACTTCATGTTAAATCCTGGATAGTCGATACACACCAACACATCTGGCTTTTCTCGTAACATAGCTTCTTTTAAGAAACTGCGAAGTTTAAAAAAGGTAGGTAAATGTTTTACTATTTCAACAATACCGATGAATCCGAGTTGTTGAATATCATAGATAATATCCACACCAGCTTCTTTCATCAAGTCTCCGCCCATACCAAATAGCTGTGCTTCTGGATATTTATCCAATAAAGCTTTCGCCACACTAGCACCATGCGTATCTCCTGATGCTTCACCAGCAGAAAACATAATCTTCATCTTTACTCCTCATCCAGTCCTTCTACGGCACAGATTACGATACCTAATTCATTTGCTTTTCGCAACACTGCTTCTTGTTCCACAAAAATCGTCCGCTTTGCTTCCATAGCTAAGACCTTGCAGTTACTGCTAATCATAGATTCTAATGTCTTCATACCTACCGCTGGGACATCAAACCGTACATCCTGGTTAGGTTTTGCCGTTTTTACTACCACAGCTCCTTCACGACCCAAGGCACCGCCTCGTTTGATACACTCATCAGTTCCTTCAATGGCTTCAATGGCCATCGCCGCTTGTTCTTTTACCACTACGGTTTGACCAATATCAAGAGCCCCCATTTGTTTGGCTAAAGCAAAGCCAAACTCAATATCTAGTTGCTCCGCCTCTGTTGGTTGACGATTCGTCATCACCCCTACCGGCGGCATAAGAGATCTCATGTATTTGGTTTGATCCGCTACCGCTAGACCTTCTTTTTCTAATTCTTCTACGATGGCCAACATAATGGTATCATCTTTACGATTGCGCAAACGATTCAATAATTTGATGGTACGCATATCTGGTATGGTTGTTATTTTTTTATAGAGATGTTCCTTTGTTACCTTACCTAACATCGTCACATCTGTGACGCCCTCTTTGAGGAATGTTTTAATCACTGTATCTGATTTAAAGACGCTGATTTGGTAGTATGCATCGGCCTCTGCTTGTAATTCTGGAGCACCATCTGTCACAACAGATATAACCACAACTTCATAGCCTTCATGTTGGGCCGCTCGCATAAATTCAACTGGCAGATTACCAATTCCTGCAATCAATCCTACTTTTGCCATAACGCCTCCCACTAAGTTTTAATTATAAAAATTCTAATTTATATTATATCACATAAAGGGCACAAATGGCATGAAACTTCGCAACAAAAAATACATGACAAAAGCATATAATGTATGCTTTCACCATGTATTCTAATGCCATATTAATCTCTGCGTACGCGCATGATACCACGATCTGCATTGCGCAAGAAGCGTAGCATATGTTCAATCTCCACAGAGGATGTTAGGTTCAATTCCATTTCTTCAATGGCTTTCGATAAACTAAACCCACTGCGATAAATAATACGAAATGCTTTCTTCAATTCACGGCGCACTTCTTCAGATACACCAGCACGAGCTAGCCCTACAGAGTTTAGTCCAATCACATGCGCAGGTTGTCCATCCGCAATGACATACGGTGGGATATCTTGTACAACTTTCGCCATACCACCAACCATAGCATTACGACCAATTTTTACAAATTGATGGACCCCTGCTATGCCTCCAATGACAACGCGATCTTCTACGATTACATGACCTGCAAGACCTGCGCAGTTACTCATAATCACATTATTGCCAACGATACAGTTGTGAGCCACATGGGTACATGCTTGGAACAAACAATTATTTCCGATGCGGGTTTCTTCCCCTTCACCAGTAGCACGGCTGATGGTTACAAATTCGCGAACCACCGTATTATCGCCAATAACGCAATAACTTTTTTCACCTTTAAATTTTAAATCTTGCGGTTCTAAACCGATGGCACAACCTGGGAATAATTCATTATTTTTACCGATTGTCGTCCATCCACCAATGACTACATTGGCTCCGATTTTAGTCCCATCTCCAATTTCAACATGTTCTCCAATGACTGCACCAGGACCAATAATAACATTCTGACCAATCTTTGCATCTGGATGTATGACTGCAGTACTATGAATTTCAGATGTTGCATTTTCCATGCCAACTACGATCATCTGTGTCACTCCTTACATTTTGATAATTATTCTGGTTTTACTAAGGCGAACATGTACTCACCACTTGCCACCAATTTATCTCCTACATAGGCACGACCTTCTACTTTACCCATACGGCCTTTAATTTTCACCACATCAGCCTCCATGCGAACTTGGTCACCTGGTTTCACTGGGTGACGGAATCGCACTTTATCAATACCTGTAAACATTGGTGTTAGACCACGATTTTCTTCTGGGTACAAAAGAGCGATACCACCCACTTGTGCAATCGCTTCTGTAATCAACACTCCCGGCATCACAGGGTTACCTGGGAAGTGTCCCATAAAATGTGGCTCATTGAAAGTACAATTTTTTATACCAACAGCCCGTTTCATTGGTTCCATTTCAACAATGCGATCTACTAATAAAAACGGATAACGGTGTGGTAGAATCTCCATAATTTCTTCAACTGTGAGAATCATGTTATACCTCCTCTTGCATTTCTTTTACAATTTCTCGACTTAATCTAGAGTTTAAATTGTGGCTTGATTTTACAGCAATAATATGGCCTTTTAGATGACCCACCAAAAATAAATCCCCTAAGATATCTAAAATTTTATGACGCACTAATTCATCTGGAAAATTAAGTTCCGATAAACATGTTGTTTCATCATAAACAATAACATTCTCGATAGAACCACCTTGCGCCAAACCCATAGCTTGCAATTGCTCGATTTCTTTCGTGAAACCAATGGTTCTAGCTGGTGCAATTTCTGTGGCAAACACATCAGGATTAATTTCATAATCCGCATGTTGCGTACCTAACATGGGATGACTATTGATACTTGTAAAAGTCACTCGGAATCCATCATAAGGACGAATGATGATAAACTTATCTTCTTCATAGATGCCATGAGATTGTTTCACAGTATACACACGGCGCTCTACCTCTTGTTCTACAATGCCTGCCTCTTTGATAAGCTGTACAAATGTGGCTGAGCCACCATCTGCTATCGGAGGTTCTGGTGAGTTCAACTCGATGATACAGTTATCAATTGCCATACCATAGAAAGCTGCTAAAATATGTTCTACCGTAAATACTTTTGCATCTCCATCTTCTAAAGTGGTAGCGCGCATTGTGTTCGTAACATTACGAATATCTGCTTTTACAGAAGGAGTACCTGGTAAATCTGTGCGGACAAAGGTAATCCCTGTATTTGGATCACTAGGTAAGATACGCATTTTCACAGGTAAACCACTGTGCAATCCATCTCCTTCATAGCTAATGGCTTTACTAATTGTTTGTTGTTTCATAAGGACCTCCTTTCTACAATTTTTGATTCATTACATCTGGTGGTACTTCTATAGTATCACCATAAAAACGACGTGTCCATTTCCAACGATTATGGAGCCAGAACCAATCTTCTGGATATCGTCTAATATAATCTTCTAACCATTCATTGAGCATTGTCAATGTAACAGCAATATCACGTTTACGGTCCTCTGTTTTTTCTGCATATACAGGCGGATGTACGGTAATTTCATGTTTTTCAGTATATTCATTAAAACGAATGGTAGTCGGAATAATTGGTACATCTTGCATGCGAGCCATCGCTGCGGGTCCCACAGGGGTCAAGGTTTCGTAGCCGAAAAATGGTACTAACTGACCTTTATCTCCTGGATCTTGGTCCATAATAAGACCAATGAATGAACCTTGTTGTAATTCTTTTACCATTTCACGAACACCTGTTTTATAGGTTACGTGTTGTTTCATAAGCTCACGGTATTCATTGATAAATTTGTCCGCATCACCTTGTTGTTGCATGGCTACTGAAATCAAAGGATAGCCTTCCGATGCTAAAATGCCTCCTAGTAATTCCCAGTTTCCACTATGGAGAGCGATAATAATAGCACCTTTGCCATCTTCTTTGGCAGATTCCAGATATTCACGACCTTCCATAGTGAACATCTCTTTATACTTACCGTCTTTAATTTCAGGATACCGAAGCACATCTACAATCATACGCCCAAATCTTGTGACACTCGCTTTTGCAATTCGCTTTGCCTCTACAGGATCATCTGTAATGCGACAAAACAAGATTTGTCCTATGGCCAATCGTTTTCGATTGCTTGGTGTGAAGAGCCATCCTAATTGTCCTAATAGGTACCCAATGCCATATTGCAATCGATATGGCAAGGCACATAGGATAGCACTGAATAGTTTCATACAGGTATATAACATAGGTACACCTATTTATCTTCTAATTTAGCTTGCAATGCAGCCACTTCTTTTTCTAATGCTTTCAGCTGTTTTACCATATCTGGTAGTCGACTTTCATAAGCCGCTAGCTTAAGCCATTCTTTATGTGGTCGCATAGGGAAGCCCGCATATAGTCCATTGGACGGCACATTACCTGTGATACCCGTTTTACCAGCAAAGGTAACATTGTCACCAATCGTAATATGCCCCGTACAACCAGTTTGACCCGCAAAGATAACATGGTTACCACATTTTGTACTGCCAGCAATACCGACTTGGGCAATTAAGAAACAATCCTCACCAATTTCCACATTATGACCTAAATGAACTAAGTTGTCTATTTTTGTACCACGGCGCACCAATGTTGAACCCATGGTTGCATTGTCGATACAGGAGCAAGCCCCTACTTCCACATCATCTTCTAGGATAACATTACCGACTTGTGGAATATGTGTATGTTTACCATTCTCAGTGGCAAAGCCAAAACCTTCTCCACCTACAACAGCATTCGCACGTAACACAACTCGTTTTCCTAAAATACAGTTCTCATGCACAATGGAACTTGCATAGATTGTGGTCCCTTCACCGATACGTACATTATGTCCAATATACACATAGGCATGTAATGTTACATTATCACCAATGATAGCATTATCGTAAATCACACAATAGGGTCCAATTTTTACATTCTTCCCAATTGTTACATTCTTGCCAATAATGGCTGTTTCATGAATCCCCTCTGGAAATACCACAGGAGGATGGAATACTTCTAACAGTTTAGCAAAGGCTGCTTTTGCATTGACCACAATGATTTGCGGGATATTACATTCTTCAATTTTCGTTTCCACCAACAAAGCCCCTGCTTTGCTATCTTTAGCAAACTCTCTATAATCACCGATGGCAAAACTAATTGCATGTTCTGCCCCTTGATCTAAACTGCGAGCCTCTTCAATATTAATAGAGCCATCACCACATACGGTACCCTCAACCAAGTTCGCTAGGTCTTCTACTGAAAACTTCACTATGAAGCCTCCTTACTTTTACTCTCTTATTATTTACTAGTTTCTGCAGAAGAAGTACCTTCATTCATCTTTTTAAGTACATCTTCTGTAATATCAATACCACCAGTTACAATAGCTTGGTCATTTGCTACTACAGTCAATTCTTTTTCTTTCGCTACCGCTTGGATATTAGATTCCACGTAAGCTTTAAACTCTTTACCCTTCGCTTGACCAAAAATTTGTAGTTCCTGTTGTGCATTCATTTGTGTTTGGTGAAATTGGTCTTCTGTTTGTGTACCTTGCACTTCGGCTAAACGATCAGTCACTTCTTTTTGTTTAGCTTCCATTTCTTTATTAATGTCTTTTGCTTTTTGGCTTTCTTGCACCAACTTTTCAGTATTTACCACACCTACTTTATCAGTGGTGCCACAGCCAGCAACCAATCCTAATGCACATACCATCATAGCTCCTGTAGCCATACGTTTCCACATTGATTTCATCACTTTACTCCTTTATTGTCCATACGATTGAATGATTTCATCTGTCAAATCCATGCCTGTACGATCCGTAATATGGTCCACCAACACTAGATCTAGTTGTTTTGCTCTCGCCAGAACTCCTGCGCGAACTCGAATATCTTCTAAAATCGCATCATGCAAGGCTTGCACTTCATCTCGTTTTTGTGCCAACCGCTGTTCCCATTCTGCATCCCACAATGTGGTACCATCATGACGAACTTTTGCTAGCACCGCTTGCTGAGAGTCCACTAGACCTTTCACGGAATGGTCCCTCTGGGCACTTAAAGCATTAGCCTGTTCTGTAGCATAGGCACTTAGCTTTTCTTGTGCCTCTGCATGCGCTGGTGCCATAGCTTCCGCCACTTTCGATTCGATGTCTTTCCATTTGTCGGAGCCGCTCAAACCATGACTACGCTGTGCCAACAATTCTGATAAACGTTGTTCTTTTTCACGTTTTTCGGTGTCCCAACGCTGACGTTGCATATCATCAATCGCGTTTACATTCATTTTAGTTGTTAACCATAATTGTAAATTCACAATTTCTATATCTGCTTCACTAGGTTCTACTGTATAGCTTTTACGATATTGTTCAATCAATGCCCGTTGCTTAGCAGCCAACTCTTGATTTAACTCAGCTTCACGCAAGGCAATCTTAGTTTGTAACTCACGATTCAAACTTTCTGTTACATTTGACTCTAACTGTTTCAAACGTTCTTCAGATTTATTTACCTCAGCACCTAACTTAGACTTGAGAAGTTCATCCTCTCTATCCCGTTGTGCCTCTAATCGCAACAATTCTTTTTTTTGCTCATCATAACTGTGAAAGTTTGGATGTCGTTCCACTACATCTTGTAAGCGTACAACCCCAATTCGTGGCGCCTCTATTGCCTTCGAGTGTTGGTGTCCATAATATCCACCAATACCCACGGCACATACTAGCATACCTATGAAAGCGAAGATAGGTCCTTTTTCCATTTGGATGTTACCTTATTTAGTTTCCGCTAATTTTTTGCTCACTTGTTCTGTAATATCAGTACCACCAAACAACACAGATTCACGGCTCAATACAACGCTAAGACCTTTGCCATCTGCTACAGTTTTAGATGCTTCATCTACACGTTTTTTAAGATTCTCTTGAATTGTTTGTTGTTTATCTTGCAATTTTTGACGAAGTTCATCAGATAATTTTGCCTTACCTGCTTCATCTAAATTAGCGGATTTTTCATTAAATTCTTTTTGCAATTCTTCGTTATACGCTGCATATTCTTGCTGTGCATCTTGCACTAAGTTTGGATTGCTTTCCACAATTCGTTGCATGTCGATGACACCAATGTTACTAATTGCATTAGAACCACCATGTCCTGCCATCTGTGTATACGCCAAAGCGCCCACACTGATAACAAAAAGAACGCCTACAATGATGGACACTGTTTTTACATTCTTTTTATTGTTCAATAAACGCATCATAGTGTATCTACCTTCTTTCTTTATATTCGTCCTATTAGGCGCAACCATCGATCATGGTCACCCCATACATATTCTAATCGTAAATATTCATGTACATCGTAGGAAATAGCAAATTCATTGGCTTTCCCCGTCATATCTCTTTCATACCTTGCATTCCATCGGTTTCCAATATGTTGTTGCACAATTCCATACTGGTGATGATTAGGCAATCCATATTGATAGCCTATCTTTGTATCTTTCGTGAATTGATACCCATAAGATGGCTTAAAGGACCATTCCAAACGATTCGGCAAAAACTCTGTTTCTACATACCAATCATGAGCTCCATCATGAATCCCCGTATACAATCGTAATCCTACAGAATCTACACCACGACCCATATCCAAATATCCTTCCCCTCGGAGAATATATTTAGAGGAATCTACATAAATTTGCAAGATCGTCTCTGACCCCACTTTCAAGGTAGGCGTCATAGTCACACCAAATTGTGTAACACTACGACTTTTATTGAGTTCATCTTGTATCTCTTTTTCTATCATCATTTGATGACGTCTTACAAAAGCAACGGGTAAGCCTTCTAATTGACGCAGTTTTTTTTCGTAGTACTGACGCATCGAATAAAAGAACATGCTCGGTAATGTATTAGATTGAACCGTCACCACCGTACGACTTATGCTGTTTCCATTAGGAACCAAGTACACCGTCGCCTTTGCTGTATCATCTCCTACCACATCAGTTTGTGGAGTAAATTCTGGAAGAGAACCTTCTAGATCACTTCGTACCGCCTTTTGTACCAATGGTGTAATCCAATCTAGGGACTCCAATGATGCTCCTAAAAGCATTTGCTCTAATCGTGGTTTTATATTCCCTAAATCTGCATCTATCAACGAGCGTCCATAAGGAGATATATTGCCATAATTCACAGTAGTTTCCAAAGATTGTATTACTTTTCCATAAGGCTCTAAGATAAGATGAATATATAAATTGTCATCCACATCCATAGTTATAGCTTTCACCGTGTATCCATAGAGGATTCGATCCACCACATCCATGGTTGCTTTTTCATAGGCCGGAAGAGACTTTCTAATTTGAAAATCCTCTTTCCCTTGGTACATGTAGGCAGCCGCACCTTGAATGCTGGCGACCATTCGCGACTCCAAAGTTCTTGGAATCGATCCCGTTGTACTGTGCAGGTCCACATGCACAGACTGAACAGGAGCACCATAGACAGAGGGAATCCCTAATGTTGCCATCAGAAGAGCCCCTCCTATCCATTTTTGTATCCTCATCAATTAGAATTGTCCACCAAAGCTGAAGTGGAATTTCTTTTGCTTTTTACTAATACCATAGTCGATACGTACTGGACCAATTGGTGTTGTCACACGCACGCCGGCACCGACGGAAGCATTGAATGTTTTAGAATGAGAGAACCAAGGTACATTTGGTGCATCCCAAGCATCACCTAAGTCAGTGAACAGGGCGCCACTTACTTTATTCCAAATTGGGAAGCGATATTCCGCTGTGAAATTGTACATTTTTTTACCACGGTATTGATCATCCTCATAAGCACGAAGAGAATCAGAACCACCAATTGTATATAATTGGCTATATGGTAAATCACCAACAGCCCAACCGATACGACCACGGAACGCCAATACTTGTTTATTGCCTACTTTTTTATACGTTCTAGCTTCGCCAGTAAATTTATAAAAGTTAAAGTTACCTCCTAAGCCATGACCACCCCATTGTAATGTACTAGATAAACGTTTACCACGACTTGGCTCATACACATTATCACGGGAGTCAAACACCTTTTGCCAACTCACACTATTTGTGGTGCCAAAGTTATGTTTAATATATCCCATACTAGCAAATTTATAAGGACCGTTATTCCAACGTCTACCTTGTGCAGTATCCGTGTCATAGCGGAATCCGCTAGAATCTTTATCATCCCAAATATATGTATCTTTACGATGTTCTAATGTTACATAATCACGAGTAAATTCACCAGTCTGACGACCTAAGGAAATATTGAATCCATTGGACTTCCGATCATATGTGGCCACAGATTGTCCTTTTTCATTGTAATCTGTATATTCATTCAATTGGTTATAGTATGTAACGCCAAGGGATGTACCTTTGTTATCAATCCAAGGGCGTAAGTAGGATACGGAGTAATTTTTATATCCAGCCGTACCACCGAACTCCCAGTGAACTTTAATCTTATCACCTGTACCTCGAAGATTATCTTCCCCTACTTCTACGATACCTACAAATCCGTCAGCACCAGAGTAGCCAGCACCTAGCGTGATAGTACCCGTTTTATGTTCTAATACATCTACTTCAATGTTTACGGTTTCTTCTGTGGATCCTTGTGTTAAACGTACGTTTACATCATCAAAAAAACCTAAGTTATATACTTTTTCTACAGAACGACGCACCAAGAATTTGTTAAATGGTTGACCCACTTTCTGGTTAAATTCACGAGTAATCACTCGATTTTTCGTTTTCTTATTGCCATGTGGTGTAATACGTTCTACAATACCTTCTACGATGGAGATATGTAACACCCCATTATCATCTACCGCAACGTCTTTAACATGAGCTAGAATATAGCCATCACGTTGATATGCCGCATTGACGCCTTGTATTTTTTCACCTACTGCAATGGTATTTAATACTGCATTCGTTTCAACACCTAGATATTGTACTAGTACATCTGTATTATATACCGTACTACCTTCTACAGATACACTTTTTACCACAGGATTTAATGTTACATGGTACGCTACTTTCACACCTTCAGGCACTTCTGTGAATACTGGTGTAATTTCTGAAAGAACTCCAGAGCCACCTAAGTTTGCGATTTCTTTTGAAATGCCTTCTATAGTAACAGCATCACCAATTTTGCCTTGCAACAAGGATAGGAATGCTGGCTGATTGGCTGCATCAAGACCTTCAATAGAGATATGTGTAATTGTTTTACCTACATATTTTTGTAATTCTTCTTCGGTTAAAGATGTGAAATAACGAGCTTGTACTTGAGGAATCGCTGTTTCCACACCAGCTGCTTGTGCTTCTTCTAATTTATCACCACCAGCTTTTGTGATGATTTTAACTTCTTTATCATTCGTAGCCAAGGAAGAATTATCTACGCGTTTACGTTGTTCTTCTATGGCATCACGTTGTGCCGCTTCTGATAAACCTTCACGAGCTGCCGCGATGGCTGCTTCTGTTGTTGCATCACCAGCAGCTACTGTTTCTTGGCGTGTAGTATTTTGCTTTCCTAAGTCCGCCATGGACAATTTAGCAATTGTTTTGCCACTTTCCGTTGTCGTAGCATTGTCAGCAAATACGGGAGTTGCACTGATTGCTGCTAGGACAGCAAAAGTTAAAAATTTCTTATAAGATAGGTTTCCCTTCATATATGTTCCTCCTTAGAATATAAAAGGTGCTAATCTCGCAAAATACGTCCACCAGCTTGCACTGCATGTAACATGTCTTTTGAACTAATAGAGGGCTCTGGTGTTGCCTCCACAGTTGGTCTCGTAGTCACTACATGATTCTGTTCTATCACGGTTTCCACTACATTCGTTTCTGCTTGTTCTACAGGTGGTGATTCTTTTACAACCACTGGAGTACTGACCTTACTTGGTTGTACTTCCACCTGTGTGTCAATGACAGGAGTATGCGCGGTATTCCCTGTTTCATGTTGTGATAGCCACCAATGTGTTGCCCCTATGATCCCCACTAGTGCGAATACTACTACGGCTCGTTGTGCATAGGATACAATGGAAGGTTTCCCTTCATTCATTTGCTTCATCTCTGCTTGTGCCAAGAAGAGATGAAAGTTTCCTTTCACACTTCCTTTTGTAGCATAAGACTTTGCCGCTGCATCCAACCAAGCACGAACCATGCGAATGCGTTTTTCCATAGGTGTTGTTACAGGTTCCATACGTTTCTCCTTTCATAGCTATATAATCGTAGTTAGAAAGAAAAAAGTGAACCAACTTTTTACTATCTTTACTATTATACCAATGAACCGCTATTTTGCCTATTTTTTTCTACTAAGTTTCTATGATAGTACCCTACTTTTTTAAAATTTTAATGAAACATCTCTTTCAATACCATCCCATTCCAACATAGTTCGCCAGATATCTCAATCTATGCTATACTTATTCATAGCATGTAAGGAGGTTCCTTATGGACATACTAATTAATGTGGGGATTTCATTTCTTGTGGGCTTACTCTCTCTAATTCTTATACTCAAGATTGAACCTCATAGCCAAGGTGTGTTTAAAACATCTGGTCGTATCAATCGCTTTCAATTTATTATAAGCATATTATTTTTATCTGCTACCATGCATATCTTTAACATGTTTATCCAGCAACTGTTATATGTAGTGGTCATTTTACCAGCCTATTTTGCCATCAAAGCGTTAGCCTACACAGGTTATATCATATTGTTACCTTTCTACTACACCTTATATATCCGCCGTCTCAATGACATTGGATTGCCTGGTCGCTTTATCGGTATCTTAATGGGCATATATATGGTATGTACAAATCTATACATACCATTAAAAAATATATACATCTTACATCTTATTATCATCTATATCCTTCATGGATTCTTAGCCTGTTTCCCTGGTTCTACCGGAAACAACTGCTACGGTTCTCCTACACATTGGCCAAGTAAAAGCAAGAAAGGATAGTCACTATGGGATTCTTCGATTGGTTCACTCGGACCCCAGACCATATCATCAGTTACGCACCTGGTGGTCATACATTGCAAGTTAACATTACCTACAATACAGAAACAGGTCTCTTCACCTATCGCGGTCGCTATGGTACACGGGCGAAGTTTTATGACAAAGATATCGATCATATCGACAACAAAGAGGTAAGTCGCACCCATCGAGTCTTACTCATTCAAGGTCAGGATACTTGTCTCGCCACCCTCGATATTCTTACTAACTTAGTCAATGAAAATTTACAAGCTTGGATTGAATCTCGTGGCACTGTAGCTTACGATTACGATCAACAGCAACGAGGCTTATGGGTTAACACGGCTGCTGTGAAAGCTGCCATCGATGCAGGTCCTCCCGTGAAAACTGCTACCATTGAAGTGGTGGACACCTCAGAGAAGGCTACCAATACATCTAATGTAGTCCCAGTCCTGGATGATCCTATCCTTCGTATCAAACAACTAAAAGAGCTTCTAGACCTAGGAGCCATAACCGACGAAGAATTTCAACAGAAAAAAGAAGAATTGCTCAATCAAATCTAAACACTAAAAGGACTGTTTCCAGTAGCTCTTTCACTGGAACAGTCCTTTTCTGTATTGTATTCAAAGTTCTCCTCTTTAGGTCTTTCCCTATGTTGATATATTTCCTACTAACCACTCTGATTTAGATGTATCGCTGACACTCTAAACCTATAATTGGAAATATTCATTTTTCTCTTAATTAAGGCATGATAATGCCACCAACTAAGTTCGATACATGTTCGATATGTTGGCTTTCACAGTATGCGCTCATTTCACTAGCGATGATGCCAATAGCTCGTGGATCTACCATCGTTGCCGTCCCCACAGACACGATGTCAGCTCCTACTAGCATAAATTCTAAGGCATCTTCACCAGTCATGATACCGCCTCCCCCCATGATTGGGATTTCAATAGCTTGTGCCACTTGATGTGTTAAGCGCAATGCCACTGGTTTCACAGCGGGACCAGATAAACCACCATAGATATTCCCCAATAATGGTTTACGAGTCCGTAGATCTACAGACATCCCTAATAGGGTATTAATCATACTAATACCATCTGCACCTGCCGCTTCTACAGCACGAGCAATCTCTACAATGTCTGTGACATTCGGTGATAATTTCATAATCACTGGCAAATCTGTATGTGCTTTTACCGCTTTACATACAGCAGCCGCACTGTCCGCCTGTACACCAAATGCCATACCACCACATTTTACATTAGGACAACTAATGTTGACCTCTAAGGCTGCTACACCTTCGACAGTCAATGTTTTTGCCATATATTCATACTCTTCCAGTGTATTACCAGAGATATTGGCAAAAATTGGCACATCATATTGTTTTAAATTTGGCAATATATCTGCTACAAATGCTTCTGCTCCAGGATTTTCTAATCCAATACAGTTCAACACCCCAGATGGTGTTTCAGCGATACGTACACCAGCATTACCAGGTCGAGCGGTAGGTGTTAAACCTTTTACAGAAATCGCGCCTACCTCTGTATTGAGGTCTAAGTAACCATCGTATTCCAATCCGAACCCAAAGGTGCCCGATGCTGCTACGATAGGATTTTTCATGGAGATACCACAGAACTCCACTGCTAATTTAGGATCTACAGTAGCCATTAGTAAAACACCTCCTCAGCAGGGAATACAGGGCCATCTTTACATACTTTATACCGTGTACCACTTTTACCTTGACAAGCACAGCCTACGCAACCGCCAGTACCACAACCCATGCGTTCCTCTAAAGACACTTGGCAAGGCACTTCCATTTGTTGCGCTACAGCAGCCACACCTTTCATCATCGGTGTAGGACCACATGTCAAAACTGCATCAAACTGTTCTTCTTTCATTAGTGTTTCCATCACCGTCGTAGGATATCCTTTGGTTCCCAATGAGCCGTCATCTGTAGTGATATGAACGGTCACTGGGCTATCTTTGAACAAGTCTGCCCAGAAAGATTCGCTTGCATTGCGGAATCCTAATATCACATGCACCTCTTGGCCTGGTTGTAACCGATCAGCGATACATAACATGGGCGCAATTCCAACACCACCACCTACGAGTAACATGCGGTCTGCAGTGGTAAACGCTTGACCTAATGGTCCCAAGCAATCTAAGGTATCCCCCTCTTTTAGTTTGGTCATTAGTTCAGTGCCCTTACCTACCACACGATACAATAAGTCGATAGTGCCTGCTTTCGCATCAAATCCTGCATAGCTGATAGGTCGGCGCAACAAGGGAGCTGTGCCCCCTGTAACACGAACATTACAAAACTGTCCTAGTTGTGCCTCTTTTGCTTGTTTTGGTGCATATACGGACATTCTCCATACATCACTGCCTATTTGGGTGTTATGAATCACTCGACCCATTTCTACATATCCACTCATGTATGATTACTCCATTTCATAATCTTGAACAGCATCTACTGTAATTGCATCGCCTGCGGTAGCTCGACTAGCTACAACATGTAAGACTTCACGAGCTGTATCCAAGGATGTTAAGCATGGTACGCCCATTTCTACAGCCAAACGACGCAATTGGAATCCTTCACGCTCTGGTTTTTTACCATAGGTTAATGTATTCAACATCAAGTCCACCTTACCTTCACGAATGAAGTCAGCACAGTTTGGATTACCTTCAGAAATTTTATTTACTATAGTGCAATCCACGTCATGTTCTGTGAAGTAACGGCCTGTACCACCAGTAGCCATAATATGGTATCCCAGATCGATAAAGCCTTTTGCTAAACGAGCTGCTTCTTCTTTATCACGGTCTGCTACAGTCATCAGAATATTACCTTTGTCTGGAATACGCATGTTTGCACCGTGGATGGCTTTGAATAAAGCATCCGCATAGGTGCGACCAATACCCATTACTTCCCCAGTGGATTTCATTTCTGGTCCTAGGGCAATTTCTACTAAGCCCATTTTAGAGAAGGAGAATACTGGTGCTTTCACCGCCACATGTGGACGAGCTGGCACTAATCCCGTTGGCAATCCCAAGCTTTCCAAGGTTTCTCCTAAGGCAATCCGTGTCGCATATTCTACCATGTTGATACCTGTTACTTTACTAATGAAAGGCACCGTACGGCTAGAACGTGGATTTACTTCGATAACATGAAGTTCTCCATTTACCACAATATATTGAATATTTAATACACCTTTTACATTAAGTCCTATGGCAATACGGCGTGTATAGTCTACGATTTGTTCTGTCAACTCTTCCGTCAAATGTTGGGCTGGATATACGGCGATAGAGTCACCAGAGTGTACCCCTGCTCGTTCAACTTGTTCCATGATACCAGGGATACATACATCGATACCATCAGAGATGGCATCCACTTCTACTTCCATACCTACCATGTAACGGTCGATTAACACTGGATGATCTTTCGATGCCACTACGGCTTCTTTCATATAACGATCTAATTCTTGGTCATTATATACTATTTCCATCGCACGACCACCTAGTACATAGGACGGGCGAACAATCAATGGATATTGCAAGCGTTTTGCCGCTTCTAAAGCTTCTTCATCGCTAGTCACCAAAGCTCCCACTGGACGTGGAATTTCCAATTTTGCCAACAATTCATCAAAGCGTTCACGGTCTTCTGCCATATCAATGCTGTCCACAGATGTACCTAGAATGTTTACACCTCGTGCAGCCAACGGTCCTGCTAAGTTAATGGCTGTTTGTCCACCGAACTGAGCGATAACCCCTACTGGGTTCTCCTTGCGGATAATTTCCATCACATCATCTACTGTCAACGGTTCAAAGTACAAGCTATCAGATGTATCAAAATCTGTACTTACTGTCTCTGGGTTATTGTTAATAATGATGGATTTCATACCCGCTTTACGCAATGCCCAAGAGGAATGAACCGAGCAATAATCGAATTCTACCCCTTGTCCGATACGAATAGGGCCAGAACCAAGAACGATCACACTATTTTCACCACGTGGTACTACTTCATCTTCCTTCGCATAAGCACTGTAGTAGTATGGTGTGTGCGCTTCAAATTCAGCGGCACAGGTATCTACATATTTATAGGTTGGATGAATATTCCATTCATTGCGTTTTGCCAACACTTCTTCAGCACTACAATTTGCATATCTAGCAATGACTTGGTCTGGGAAAGAGTAACGCTTCGCAGTGTTTAAATTTGCTTCTGTTACACCATTAGTAGCCAAATCTTTTTCCACCATCACGATATTTTTGATTTTATTGATGAAGAAAGAGTTTATTTTTGTTATGTAACAAATTTTTTCTACACTAATGCCCACACGAAGAGCTTGAGCAATAACATACAAACGTTCATCATCCACTAATTGCAATCGTTCAATCAATTGCTCTGGTGTTTCATGGGCAATCTTTTTCAATTCAATATGGTCTAAACCAATCTCTAGAGAACGGATAGCTTTTAACAGAGACCCTTCCAAGGTTCTGTCGATAGCCATAACTTCGCCAGTGGCTTTCATTTGCGTTCCCAACGTACGGTCCGCCAAATTAAATTTTTCAAATGGCCAACGAGGAAATTTTGTTACCACATAGTCCAAGGATGGTTCAAAGCACGCTTTAGTTTCCCCTGTAACGGCATTTGTAATTTCATCTAAGGTCATACCGATGGCAACCTTCGCTGCTACCTTAGCAATTGGGTAGCCTGTCGCTTTGGAAGCCAATGCCGAGGAACGAGAGACACGAGGGTTTACTTCAATAACATAGTATTGATTACTGTATGGGTCCAAGGCATATTGCACATTACAGCCACCTTCAATTTCAAGATAACGAATGATATCGACAGAGGCAGTACGCAACATTTGGTATTGTATATCATTCAATGTTTGCGATGGTGCCACTACCACCGAATCACCTGTATGTACCCCTACTGGGTCAATATTTTCCATATTACATACAATGATACAGTTATCTGCGCGGTCACGCATTACTTCGTACTCTACTTCTTTCCAACCAGCTACGGATCGTTCTACAAGAATTTGATGGATCGGACTAAGCTTGATGCCACGAAGGGCAATCATGTACATTTCTTCTTCGTTATGAGCAATACCGCCACCTGTACCACCTAATGTATAGGCAGGACGGATGATGATAGGGTATCCGATACGATTAGCAAATTCTACCGCTTCTGCCACATCACTGAAAATATCAGATTCTGGCACAGGTTGGTTGATACGTTTCATCGCCTCTTTAAACAATTCACGGTCTTCCGCTTGCTTGATAGCCTCTAATGTAGTTCCTAAGAGTTTTACATCATACTCTTTTAAAACTCCTGCCTCTGACAATTCCACCGCCATATTGAGGCCAACTTGTCCACCTAAGGTAGCCAACACACCATATGGGCGTTCTTTACGAATAATCTCTGTCACAAACTCCAAAGAAATCGGCTCAATATAAACACGGTCCGCAATATCACGGTCTGTCATGATGGTAGCCGGATTGGAGTTCACTAATACAACTTCATAACCTTCTTCACGAAGAGATTGACAAGCCTGTGTGCCTGCATAATCAAACTCAGCTGCCTGCCCGATAATAATTGGACCAGAACCAATTACAAGAACTTTTTTCTTTTCCATCATTAACCTCTTCTCATCAATGTTTTAAAACGTTCAAACAAATACACATTATCAGTCGGCCCCGGAGATGCTTCTGGGTGATATTGTACCGACATAATCGGCAATTCATTATGCACTAATCCTTCTACAGTACCATCATTCACACTGCGATGGGATACGCGCAATCCAGAACCTTCTAGGCTCGCTTCATCAACTGCATACCCATGATTTTGAGAGGTAATATGAACACGATTCGTATCTAAATCCTTTACTGGATGGTTAGATCCACGATGACCAAAACGTAACTTATACGTTTCACCACCAAATGCACGAGCAATCAATTGATGTCCCATGCAAATGCCAAAAATAGGTTTTTGGCCTACTAATTTTTTTATTTCTTCAACAATTTCAGGTACGTCTTTCGGGTCTCCCGGTCCATTAGACAAGAAGATTCCGTCAGGATTGCAAGCCATCACTGTTTCAGCTTTTGTATAAGCTGGGAAAATTGTCAATCGACACCCTTCATTTTCCAAGGATTGAAGAATATTTTCTTTCACACCAAAATCGTATACAGCTACATGAAACTCTGCTGTATCTTGACCACGGCGACCTTCCCATTTTGTAGTAACACGCATAATATGATCTGTCGCTAATGGTTGTGCTAATAAAGCATCGATTTTCTCTTGTGGTGTATCTGTTGGGCAAATAACCCCTTTCATTACGCCATGGCTGCGGATAGCACGTGTAATTGCACGTGTATCCACATTGTATAAGCATGGAATTCCATGGCTTCTCATATATTCCTCAAATGTTCCCTCATTTTGCCAATTACTAGGGAATGTACACAATTCTCCTACAATCATTGCCTTGCAATAGGGCTTAGAAGATTGATCTACCTCACGTGTGACACCATAATTGCCTACTAATGGGTACGTTAAAGTAATAATTTGATCTGCATATGACGGATCTGTTAAAATCTCTTGATATCCTGTCATCCCTGTATTAAACACTACTTCGCCAACGATTGGCATGCCCCCCAGCAATGTGCCCTCAAAGATAGTTCCATTTTCTAATACCAGTTTTCCTGTCACCCGATTACAACCCCGTCTTTCATTACAATTTGTCCATCTACTACTGTTAATTTTGCTCTACCAGTGACTGTCATACCATCAAATGGGCATGATTTACCACGAGTGTAGAATTTGTTTCTATCTACAGTCCATGTTTCGTCTAAGGAAAGCACTGAAATATCTGCAGGTTTACCTACTTCTAGCACGCCACCGTCTACTCCAATTAATTGAGCTGGTTTTGTACTCATCAAATTGATGATTTCATCAATTGTGAGGATACCTGTTTTTAATACATGTGTAACTACTGCCGCAAAGGATGTTTCCAATCCTGTAAAACCATTCGCTGCACAGCAGAATTCTACGTCTTTTTCTTCATACGCATGTGGTGCATGGTCCGTAATTATGGCATCAATCGTGCCATCTTGCAACGCTTCTAACAACGCTTGACGATGATCTTCAGAACGAATTGGCGGAGCCATTTTGAAATCTGCATTGTAATCTCGCAAATATTCGTCTGTGAAAGCCAAATGTTGACTTGTTACTTCACATGTTACTTTTACACCTTTTGCTTTTGCACGACGTACTTGATCCACAGCTTCTTTTGTACTCACATGTGCAATATGAATATGCCCTCCAGTCATTTCTGCTAGCATAATATCACGAGCTACTGCTAGATCTTCTGCCACAGCTGGACGACCTTTTACACCCATTTCATAGGAAACGATACCTTCATGCATATGACCTTCGCAAGTTAAACTACATTCTTCGGCATGGTCCACAACCATTTTTCCAAACATGGATGAATATTCTAGAGCACGACGCATGAAAGCTGCACTTTCTACATAATGTCCGTCATCGGAGAAACCTACTACACCAGCTTCTGCCATATCACCCATTTCTGCAAGTTCCTTTCCTTGCAAGCCTTTGGACACAGCACCCATAAAATCTACTTTTACAACCCCTGTCAATTCGGCTTGTTTACGCAATCCACGTACTAATGGAGCATTATCTACAACAGGGTTTGTATTTGCCATAGTTACAACACGTGTAAATCCACCTGCTGCTGCCGCTTGCGTACCACTGTGAAAGTCTTCTTTTGCTTCTTGACCTGGTTCACGTAAATGCGTGTGAATATCAATCAAACCTGGTGCCACGATTAAGCCTGTTGCATCATACACTTCTGCTTGGTCAGCTTGTAAGTTTTGTCCAATCGCCGCAATTACACCATTTTCTACAAGAATATCTGCTACTTCATGTTGTCCTTTTGCCGGGTTAACTACCGTACCATTTTTAATCAGCAAGCTCACTACCGTCACCTCCGATAATTGTTAAGTATAAAATCGCCATACGGATGGCTACACCATTACGTACCTGTTCTTGAATAGCAGATGCATCACCATACGCTACATCTGGAGAAATTTCAAGACCACGATTCATTGGGCCTGGATGCAATATTAATACATCATCTTTTGCATTTTCTAAGACAGATTTATTAATACCAAAGATACGTGCATATTCACGATTACTTGGATATAACGCGGAGTGAATCCGTTCTAATTGAATACGCAATACGTTTACTACATCTGCATCTTTCACAGCTTCACGTACATCATGATGAACTGTAACACCCAGTTTTTCTAGTTCTGGATATACTAACGTACGTGGGCCAGCTAGATGTACATCAGCACCCATTGTTTTTAACCCGTAAATATTGGAGCGCGCTACACGGCTATGCATAATGTCGCCTATGATAACTACTTTTAAACCTTCTAATGTAGGTTTATGTTCTAAGATAGAATACATATCTAACAAAGCTTGTGTTGGATGTTCATGGGCACCATCACCAGCATTGATAATAATGGGATCTACGCATTTTGTAGCATATAAAGGAGCTCCTTCTTCACCAGAGCGCATTACGATGGCATCTGTTCCCATGTAAGACATAGTTAATAATGTGTCACGGAAACTTTCTCCTTTTGCCATAGAGCTACCGCTCTTGGAAATGTTGATAACATCAGCTCCTAAATATTTACCTGCTAACTCAAAGGAACTTCTTGTACGCGTGCTATTCTCCATAAATAAGTTAATAATAGATTTACCTTTTAATAATGGATGTTTCTTATTGTCCGATAAAACAATTTTTTTCATTTTTTTAGCTACACGTAAAATGAGTTCAATTTCTTCTTTTGACCGACCTTGCAGTCCTAATAGGTGCTTACCTTTTAAGCTGATTTCTCCCATCATAGCCTCCTTTATAGTACTTCTATACACGCAAAAAGACCTCTTGCCGTAAGGCAAGAGGTCGCATAGTTATAGTGATTCTATTAGTGTATACCTATAGATATATAATTCTCCTACTACGTTCCCTTACTAGCCTCACAGGACTAATTTAAAAGGTTAAATGTGCGCTCTTCGGTCTCTCGTACCGATTCGTTAAGCTTATAAGTATTATAAAGCAAGAGTACTTAAACGTCAAGATATTTCTGTATGTTTTATACTATCTATAGGAACACTATCAAGCAGTCATCAAGTGAAAAAGACTGCCATTTCTGACAGTCTCCTTCGGAGTGTTATTGTATTGCAATCTATTACATAGATAGAAAACTTATAGTTTAGCAATCACTTCTTCAACAAATGCTTTCGCATTAGCCAAATCATTTTCATCTGGATGAGATGCTGCTTGTGCATGACGGGCATCACGTTCAGCGCTCTTACCATGGCTATGTCCTTCTGGGAACATTTTGTACATCATTTCGATTACTTTTGGATCCACTTTGCCTTGGCATTTGAAATAACCTACTGGTGTTTGACCATTTGGTAACAATTTTGCAGCTGCTTCTACAGTTTCTTGCGCATGAGGAGATACTGGTGGAACCCCCAATGTACAGAATAAAGCTACTTTTTCATTTTTGATTTCTTTAAGTACTGCTTGTGCCGCTTTATCAGCATTACCTTGGTCCGCCCAGAAACCCATAAATACTACATCATAAGATGACAAATCAGCTGGAACTTCTTTCACAGATACACATGGTGTACCAGCAGGCAAAGCACTTGCCATAGCTTCTGCTACTAATTTTGTATTGCCTGTACGGCTTGAATAAACTACGATTGCTTTCATTCATTTTCCACACTTCTAAGAAGTGCGCTCCTTTTACATAACATATAAATACTATAAATAGTATACCATTATTTTGTATATAACACTGTAGCCCAAGGCACAATGTTCATATATCAGATATACATCCGCAGGCATTGCCTGCGGATACTGCACTCTCATTACAGAAGTGATTTTAAACGTACTATAGTATGATGCAGCCTACCAACTTTGACCTGGTATACCTGATTCCACTCTATGAGTGGCTATAGAACTATTACAGGAAACTATATTGTTTGGTTTGGTAAGGTGTGTAGGAGTTCACCTGTAATAGATACTACCTAAATATTTTTCTTAAATGGACTATGTCCTACTGTGCCATGAGCACGTGTAGTTTCAACATCCCCTGGATGACCTTTTGGGATACCCACTGGATGCCCGCCTGCTCCATGTGGATGCTTAGGTACGCTTGCTGGGTGTCCTCCCATTGGTACTCCTTCTGGATGACCTTTTGGAATACCCGCTGGATGTCCGCCCGCACCATGTGGATGCTTAGGCACACCTGCTGGATGTCCTCCCATTGGTACTCCTTCTGGATGTCCTTTTGGAATACCCGCTGGATGTCCGCCTGCTCCATGTGGATGCTTAGATACACCTTCAGGATGACCACCTACATGAGGATGATCTTTTGGTTTTCCACCGTGGTTTTGAGCTGCGATATTTTCATGTAATAACGTGCTCTCACCTGTTAAGATATATTGAACGCATTCAATAACGGTTTGTGTAATATTGACATGCCAGAATCCACCAGCAGTTGTTAAGCGATATAGTACGCCGTTATATTCCATCAAACCACGAGTTACCCAAGTATCAAGCAACCAGCGCAAGTCCTCTAATTTTGAATCCATTTCGATTAAAGCGTCTAGGTTCAAAACACCTCGTTCCAAGGAACTGATTACATAATTAGAGAACTCTTGTAGTTCAGATTGTTTCATAAGAACCATAAATGGCTTTTTACCTTCTTCTACAAGGGCTTCGTATGGTGGTAATACACGGTGCAGCATTGTCATATATCCACCTAAATTACCACCGGCACCACAACCAAATGGATACATTGGGTATCCAGCTTTCGCCATAGTATTATACATAGAACGTTCACGTGGTGCACGGCTCCAATGGGCTGCACTTAAACGAGTGAAATCACGTTTCATCAAGTATTTTACAGCTGCTTCATACATTAAAGCTTGTTCTTTAGTGGTAGCTGCTGGGCTTACTTTACCCCTTTCAATTAAGCTTTGTAAATCACTGTTTTCAAAGACATTTAATTGATACAAATCCATACCATCTGCTGCTGATTGTTCAAGAAGTTTTAAATCTTCCATCCACACATCCATCGTTTGATCTGGCAAACCATAGATTAAGTCTACAATCACAGAACATTGTTGGTACGCTTTTAATTGCTCTAATCGAGACAATACCGTATCTTGATCATCTAAACGTCCCAATTGACGACGTACATGAGTATGGAAAGATTGTACCCCTAGGGACATACGGTTTACACCATGGCTCATCCATACATCCATTTTTTCAGGCACCAAGTCATGAATACGACCTTCTAATGTCAACTCATAGTCATTGGCCAACGGGAAATATTCTTGAATGGCAAACAACATGCGTTTTGCATTATTAGCTGATAAGGATGTTGGCGTACCACCACCAATAAAAATAGTGTGAATCAAACCATCACGGAATCTTGGTTGATCGGCAGCCATTTGCATTTCTTTCAACAACATATCTACATATTTATCTTCCGCATCTTGGTTCGTAGCATGTTGATAGAATCCGCAGTAAGTACATTTAGTTTGGCAGAATGGGATATGAATATATGCCGTTTGCATTTGCCCTGGAACAGGCGGTTGTTGCATTAATTCATTCCATACGCGCTGTGCTTCATCCTTTTCTAAAGGACGACCACTTAAACCAGCATGTACCGCACGTTTGCTTGTAAAGGCATGCGTCAACGGCGTTGCCGTATCAAAACCAAGTTGAATATTACGTTGTTCCTCCGACATGGAGTCAAATAAAGTTTTTAAATCCATAATTCCTCCTGAATTATATGGTGCGCCTTCGCACTATTCCTCATTTAATGTATAGTAAACAGTAAATGAGTTTGATACTGTTGTACCACTGCCATTTGGATAATTGCCTATACCATAGACAACATCTTGGGTATGGCTATTTAAGATGCCTGGACCACCGCCCGCTGAAACGGACACTATATTACCACTAGCATCAATAGTTACACTTACACTTACGCTTCCTTGTAAATTCCGTTTAATCGCCATTGCAGGATATGTGCCTTGTGCTTGGGCTTGTACAGTAGCCACAAATCCTGCCCAGTCAAACGGTGCATTACCTGATGTAGTACCTACACCATCTCCATTTCCACCACCGCTACCAGAGCCAGAACCGCCACCGCTACCAGAGCCATTGCCATCTCCATCGCCTGTTCCATTACCAGTACCATTACCGCCACCAGAGCCACCACCTATACCTTGATTCGTAGATGTACCATCAGCAGTTCCTGTTGTCGATGTTGTAGGAGATGTAGGAAGATTTAAGGCGTCTTCTGCAGGGATTTGTGTAGAAATACTTTGTTGAGCTGCTTGCACTTTAGCTTGTACTACTTCTTGCGACAATGGTTTCGGGAAAGAAACACCCCCACCACCTCCACCGCCACCAGCGGATGCTTTCAAATCATCAGAAATAGACATATCAATTTCAAAAGCATTTTCAGTTTGTTTATGCTCTACCACGGATACCAACGCAAGACCTAACACAACAGCTAGGAGAATGTGGATCACAATGGAGATTATGTAGGATTTTTTCCAGGAAATATATTGTTCCATGTGTCATCCTTTCTAGCTAGCAGCAATTGAGAACTTCTTAACCCCAATCGTTTTTAGCATATCCATAATGGCAACCACGAATCCATGTTGCGTATTTTTATCGGCTTGTAATAGTACCGCTGTATTTGGATTTTCTCCTACTTTGCTAGTAATGTAGTTACGAGCTTCATCGATACTATATGGTTTAGAGTCAATCAAAATGTGACCTTCTTTATCCAATGTTAAAATCACAGGACTTTGTTTGACTTGTGTCGCTGCTTGTGCTTGCGGTAATTGTACACCCAAGGACTTTTGTGCCACCGTTTCAATACTGTTCATCATGAAGAAAACCAGCAAGAAGAAAATGATATCAATCATTGGCACAATCATGAACTCAGGTTTCATTTTTAATCGACTATTTTGAAACATGAGAATCACTCCATTGTTCTTTCATACCATTTAATAACACTACAGATAAAGTTTCTGTATCATTGATAATTGCATCCATACGATGACTGAAGTATGTGTACACACAGAATGATAAGATAGCCACTAATAAACCAGTTGCTGTGGCAATCAAGGCTTCACCAACACCACCAGAAATAGCAGATGCTCCAGAGCCACTATCAAGGATACTGAATGTACCAATCATACCAGAGACTGTACCTAACAACCCTAACAATGGAGAAATTGTTACGATAGCACTTAAGTAGTCCAAATGAATTTTTAAATGAGATGCTTCAATCATCATTTGTTCAGAAAAAGCATTTTTCATACTTGTTTCATTCTTGGAGTATGTTAAGCCTGCATTCAAAATACGACCAGTTGCCGTTTGGTTTGCTGCACATAACTCTTTTGCTTTCGCCCAATCATTCTCTTTTACTGCGTAATATACATCATGACTAAATTCCTTTAGCAATGCAGTATTAGCTTTGAAATACGTGTATCGTTCAATGCCAATAGCAATAACAATAATTGATAAAATTACCAATGGATACATTACTAATCCACCGCTGTTAAATAAATGTACAATGTATAAAAGGCTGTCCATGTTGTTACCTCCCCTAAAATATGATAATTTTTATCAGCTTAAATCTATCATATCAGATTTAATAATTTCAATTCTACTCTAAAAAGTTTCTATTCAACCCATTCCGACATTTTGTTTTTCTTCCTATATTCACTAGGCTTATATCCTGTAATAACCCGAAATGCTTCAGCAAACTTACTAGCATTTTCATAGCCATATCGGTTAGCTATATTGAGAATACTATCATCTGTACTTCTTAAGTCCTTTGCTGCCTCCTTTATCCGCATATGCTTAATATATTGGTGAATGCTGCTACCATAAATCCCTTTGAAACACTTTTTCAATGCAGTTGGTGCTAATCCATATTTTTTTGCCAATTCTTCAATAGTCGGTTTTTGATGTAAATTTTTCACCAAAAATTCGTGCATACGTTTTACACTATCCACATGTCTTTTTTCAAAATATGGCATGCAACAATCATAATCTCCAGTTATAGTGCTTAACATTAATATGATTTCCATACATTTGAGCTGAAACACATTTGGCAGTATTTCCTCTGGTATATCATATAAACTTTTAAAAATATCACTTAACCTAGATTCCCTCCGACATACAAAGCCAAATTCAAAATCACGACAAAAACGATTACATATGTCGCGAAGATCAATCCGATCATGACCTACAAACTTATTCACCATCTCTTGCGCTTTAGGAATATAAATGGATAAATTGATACCTTTATAGTAAGCGGTAGGAAACTTTGTGGAATGCACATAACTAGGAGATTCTTTCCACCCTACGGAAATATCATTTTCATCCATATATAATACTTTCCCATTATCAAAAGCACACTCAATACGACCTTCTCTACAATAATGGATTTCAAACATACCTTCCAAAGGTTTTGCACGGTGACGAATTTCTTTCATAGTCACCTCTTGGAAAGTTAATTCTACCCCACCAAACACAGGATAACTATGCATCTTTGCCTTCCCATGAGGTGTGTTCATCTCATAAATAGTGCCATGTTCTACATCAGTGGCAGACAACATATCTAAATCCATCACTTTAGGTTTAAACTTTTCCATCCTATGTATACTATTTTGACTCATGTTCCTCCTTTTAAAAAAGCCCATTTGCCGTTTCACAAGACTAACAAACGGGCTTCTTTGCCGAACTACATTACCTACTGTAATCTGAGTATCATTACTATTATTTATTATATGAATAGTTGGCAATGATTGTCAATATATAATTTATCTAACTGGATTATTTTAATTTGTATGAAGTCAATTCAATTTGCATATTTTCCCTTAACTACATAGATATTTTTTTATATTTAATATTTTTAATCGCTTTATTTGAAAGTGTCTTTTTGGATTGTTTTTTCTTAATTCCGATTATTTTCCCAAAATCCTATTGACTAGATTCGTTACATACTCTGATGATTTTCGATCATTTTTTAACTCTTTTGCAACTTGAGGAATCAACAAAAACCTCACTGGTAAATTCGACGCTCCTGGTGACATATATTCTAATAGTAAATCTTCTGGTTTATCAAATACATCTAGCAGCTGTGTGTCATAAATAGTTTGATGCCCCAAGTACGGACCTTTTAGAGGCACATCATAGGTATGTGCACCTTTAGATGATGTAATCCTGAATGTACCGCTGAACGCACCTCCTAATGGGTTAATATACAAGGCATACGGTGTTTTCCCTTCTGTATGCAACACATATACATTAGAAACACCATAATTCCCTTTATTTCTTACCACTTTGTCATTTGTCGTTTCATCAACACCGCTAATGAAAGCATCTTCTCGGTCATTGGCAATTTCAAAGCTTGCAGGACCTGCATCGCTATTGAATGTTGGCTCCACCTCATGGAATCGACGCATCCCTTCATAAGTGCCTCGCAACTCTACATCATCCATAGGATGAATTGGTAACAACGGCAAACCATAGGTAACTGTTGACTTAGGTTCCATCACCGCCACAGAAGCATAGACTGGTTCCGAAGTTGAAAGATCGACGATACCGCTAAATAAATCATCTTGCTTCAACAAAACTTTTTCCAACTCAGTGAAAATAGATCGTACTTCCCCAGGGCGTAATACAAATTCCTTCGCATTGGTCTCTTGTGATACTAAAGAAATAATTCGTGATGTGGTATCTTTTTTGATTTCTTCTTCCACATACTTTAACTTTATTTTTCGAGATTGAACAAGCCTCTCTTTTTGTTGTTTAATGTCTTTTCTCATCACCTTAGATCGAATGGGAATGTTGACTCCTTCTTGTGCCCAAGTTCCCAAATCTAATTCTGCCGTATGTATTTCTTTTTTAGAAAGTTCTCGTCCCACTTTAAAATAGTCTGGACTTGGTTTGGCATAGATAGCTCGTTCAATCTCTACAAATGCTGGTGCATTCCCCTTATTTTCCAATAAAATACCTACTTTCATAGGTTCTGTTCGTTCATTCACATGGTAAAAGTAAATACGACTTTTTCCGTGTAATGTACCTGCTGCAACAATCCCAGGCTCTTTTACATATTCAGGACTATCGGACAATAATAATGTATCTATCTCTTTTACAGTTTTCACTGCTAGGGGCGTAAATGTATAGTCATCAATATTGACAGTTTTGGGTGCTTGCCCATAGTTAGTACCTAGACCTAATAAGGCTAATACACTACCTAGTAACCACTGTTTCCATGTCATTCTGTTCATTAATTTCATAGTTCCTCTATTCTATCGTAAGGCCATCTGGCTCCCACTGTAAGGCGATGGCTTCTAATTTACGCAAACGATGTCCAATACCAGATTTTGTCAATTCTCGTTTATATTTTGTTTCATAGGCATCTACTAATTCTTGCAAACTGCCATCTGGAAATTCTTGGCGCAACATGGCCGCCTCATAAAGACGAACTGGTAGCGAATCAAGTCCTTGATGCTTATCAATAATACGAATGGCATCTAATTGTCGCACTGCTGCATTCACCGTTTTCTGTAGATTTGCAGTTTCACAGTTTACTTGACGATTTATGGTATTACGTACATCTTTCATGATGCGCACATTTTCAAAATTCATCAATGCCGATTGAGCTCCCATGATTTGTAAACAGGACGTCACCGCATCGCCTTCTTTTAAATACACTACAAATTCTTCTTTCCGCTCTACCTTTCGAGCATTGAGGCGAAACATTTTTAATACCCGAATAATCTGATCAGCAAAATTTTCTTTCGTTGTCATAAACTCTAAATGGTAATCACTTTGTGGTTTATTTACGGAACCGCAACCAAGAAAGGCCCCTCTCAAAAAGGCTCGTCTAGACTCCATATCTTTTAGCCATGCATCAGGAATCATGGCATCTACAGGCCATAAATGTAAATCCTCTAAGGCAAGACGGCTCGGATCTGATGGTTCTACCGTCAACGTGTACATGTTCTTTTTGCGTAGGTTTAGCCCTTTACGCACTAGTACAGAGGTAGGCAAATCATACTGTTCTTTAATAATTCCTAGCACCCGTCTAGCTACGGCATTATTGGCCGTCACCAAACGAACCCCTACGCGTCCTTGCATGCCTAGCAAGATAGACCCTCCCATCCGTAATAAACAAGAGGCCTCTACCTTGGATGCCCACGCATCTTCTGTTTTAAATTGGCACAATTCATTTTTTACATCTTCTGCAAATGACATAGCCTCTCCTTTACTATTTCTACTAGAAAGTAGAGCCTCTAGAGGCTCTACTTTCATAGTTAATGATCTTCTCGTTGTAAGTAATATTCTAAAATATGTGGTTCAATATCTGTCTGTAAAGCATAGACAACATCCATGACCACTTTCGCTAACCGTTCAGAATTATGAACTGCTTTATCTTGGCTATCTACTAGATTTGCTCGAATTGTACGAACCCCCATCGATTGCAACACGTCCATATCTACGTCTACTGGTTCTTGACCAGCTTGTTTGTAATGTTCTAATGTGGTATCTTGGATGCGATTATCATTCACAAGAACCGTATCAATAATCCCTACCTCACTGTGGGCTTCAATGGCTTTCACATGGTCAGATACAGTATACCCATCTGTTTCACCTGGCTGCGTCATCACATTGCAAATATAAATCTTAGCCGCTTTAGAATTAGCAATGTGATCTGCTACCTTATCAATCAATAGGTTTGGCATTACCGAAGTATATAAACTGCCGGGGCCTAAAATAATGGCATCGGCTTCATCAATGGCTTGTAAGGCCGCTCCTACAGGAGATGGTCGATGAGGTTCCGTATAGACCTTCGCAATTGGCTTACCCCCATTAGGGATATTACTTTCCCCTTCTACGATAGTGCCATCCGTCAATTTTGCAATCAGTTTGATTTCTTCTGTAGATGATGGAATAACACGTCCTCGAACTCGCAAAATCTTGCTAGAGGCTTCTAGGGCTTGTTCCACATCATCTTTCAGCACTTGAGTCATAGCTGTTAAGAACAAATTTCCAAAACTATGTCCAGATAATTCTGCTCCTTTAGTAAATCGATACTGAAAGAGTTCTTCCATAAGGCCTTCTTTTTCCGCTAATGCTACTAAACAGTTGCGTAAATCTCCAGGAGCAATCATTTGAAAGTCTTCCCGCAAACGCCCAGAAGAACCTCCATCGTCTGCTACTGTGACGATAGCCGTTAAATTCGTGGTTTTACTTTTTAGCCCCCGCAATAGCATAGACAATCCTGTGCCACCACCGATAACTACGATTTTTGGTCCTTGTCCTAAACGAATTTTTTCAAAAATATAATCACTCACACCATCTTCTGTATTCGGCAAAATCGCATTCACAATGGTCTGAATGAGCTTACGTATTCCCCACAACATAGCTACTATACCCGCCACAATACCTGCTAAACCAAGACTGGCTATGACCGTATAGTTATAGGATCCTGTGAGATGGAATAAAAATTCTAAGAAAATATCTTCAAAGTTGCTAATCCACTGGTAGTTCATCATCATAAGGACACCTACTACCAGCCAAATCGTGCCTAAAGAAAATAGGAATAGCCACCGCTTAATATTAATGCCTGGCGCAAACCAGCGCATCCAATTATTATGTTTCATAGGCTTGAGAGACGAAGAAATCGTCCCACTCCTTTCTTTTATAGGTCTAATTGAGAACGTGGATTCACATCTTCTTCTACATGATTACGCATCATATCACGATGTTCCACGGAAACATTACAGCCTTTTTCTTTCAAATGTGTATACAACGCCTCTGCCATTGCTACGCTACGATGCATACCGCCTGTACAGCCTACAGCTACCACAAATTGGCTTTTTCCCTCTTGTTCATAGTTTGGCACAAGGAAATCCAGTGTCGTAAAGAAATGCTTTTTAAATTCATCCGTTACTTCAAAGGAGTGAATGTAATCTTTCACCACTGGTACACGTCCCGATTTATGACGATATTCAGGAATGTAATACGGGTTCGGTAAGAATCGTACATCCCATACCATATCCGCATCAGTAGGCATGCCAAATTTAAAACCAAAACTTACCACTGTAATCGCCATGCCATCAGTTTGTTCTTTCACATGGCTAAAGGTACGGCGCATAAACGATTTTAAGGCAGATGTTTTCATATTTGTGGTATCAATAATATGATCTGCTTTGCTGCGTACATCCGCTAATAAGGTCCGTTCTTGTGAAAGCCCCGTACTAATACGTCCTGATGGTGCCAATGGGTGACTGCGACGTGTTTCTTTATACCGACGAATCAAAGTATCATCGCTAGCTTCCATAAATACAATTTCATAAGGCACATTCATCGCCGTCAAATCTTCTAAGGCACTGTTTACATCATCAAAAAATTCACGACTACGGATATCTACCACTAGTGCTACTTGACTCACTTTAGTACCTGCACTTTGACGACAAATTTCACTAAACTTAGGAATTAACACAGGAGGAATATTGTCGATACAAAAATATCCCATATCTTCCAAAACTTGCATCACTTGTGTTTTACCTGCTCCGGACATACCGGTCACGATGATTAAACGAAACCCTTCCATGAGGCCCTCCTACAAAATTTATAACACATGCGCTTCAATCCATTTAGCGACCCCATCATTTTCATTTGTGTCGCATACTTCTTTGGCAATTGTCTTCACATGATCCTCTGCATTTCCTACTGCCACAGAATGACCCGTCACTTGTAACATAGAAATATCATTCTCCGAATTACCAAAGGATACCATATCTTCTAAGCCGATACCCAATCGTTCGCCCATGAAAGCCAAGGCTTCTCCTTTGGACACGTGAGGCGCTACGATTTCTAAAAAATTTACCTTAGACCGAACTAAATCAACCATATGGCCAACTTCTTTGGAAAGAATAGCAATCACCTCTGTCATGCGTTCAGGTTCTTCCACCACTAATAATTTATTCGTTCCCTTTTGAGGTTCATAGATCGCATCTCCTACGTACACAGCCTTGGCACCTGTAATCTCTTCATAAAGACGAGAAAACTCTGTTTCACTGTGTACTAATAATTCGTCATCAATATATGACTGAATATAGATATTATGCTCTTTCGTGATGGCTAATACTTTACGCGCTACCTCTGGTGGTATAGCTCGTTCCCAAATAAGTTCCTTGCTTTCCACACGTTGGATAACTCCGCCAGAATACAATACCATCGGTACATCACCTAAGCCTAAACGATGTGCTACGGGATATGCCGTTTGGTACATACGACCTGTGGCAATGAGTACCTCAATTCCCTTGTGCTGTGTTTTTTTTAGCACTGCTTTTGTATAATCAGACACGGTATTATCATCACGTAACAGCGTATCATCTAAGTCTATAGCTAACAATTTCATAACATCACTCCTTCATCATATCTTTCATTATACCATATAACAACATATAACTACTGTATTAGTGTCACTAAGATATAAATCGTTCCATCCAAACTGGTACAAAAATAGCTTAACAGTCGCAACTCTAAGATGAGTAGCCACCACATTGGCGAAAAGCAAAAAAAACGACAGGTTATACAATCCAGTATGGTACTGGTATGCAAACCTGTCGCAATTTCATCACTCTATAGTTTAATACCCTATTGATACATTAGGAAAACAGATGATCTATACCATCCATATCCAGAATCGTCCCAATCGTAAATGGACCGAAGATACCAAAACGAGCGCTCACTTCATCAAAACGCATTTCATTGACGATTTTTTTAAACTGAATTGGATCATCACTCATCAAGGTAATGCCCCATTCCCAATCATCCATGCCAAACGCACCTGTAGTAAACTCTTTGATCGTATCCTCATATTTTTTACCAATTTGACCATGAGAACGCATCATGCTACCACGGCTTTGACGATCTAACATATACCAATTATCTGTCAAGTTGCGTTGCTTAGCCATAGGGTAAAAACACATACAAGCTAATCTTGGAATTTTAGGGTATAAACGGGCTTGTACTTTTGGATGGTCTTTCGGAGATTTCACATAATTACTTACTTCAATGACAGATACGAAAGAAGATTCTGGCTGTAATACACTAAAGATTGGTAATTTTTTTAGTGTCAATTCTACTTCGTTCAACTCTTGCAAGCTTGGTTGCAAGAACCAAAACATAATATCTCCCTTGTGACCATTAATTTGGTACATAGCATAGCTACTTGTATGGGCCTCATGAGCTGTTTCTAAATTCCCAATAAACGCTTTGAAAGATTGCAATGCTTCAATTTGTTGCTCACCAGACCAAATTCTCCATTTTTCAAAATTGATGGAATAATTAGCGTGTAAGCTAAACCAACCTTCGTACGTTTCAGGTACTTTTTCTAGTCCTGTTATTTCTGGACGTCCTTCCATAGACACTGCTCCATGATGACCATAATTAGGTTCTAGACGCCCCTCCACTGGACCTGCTCCATGATGTCCGTGGTTAGATTCTGTATGTGTATCCATAGGAACTACCTCCTTAGTTTCTTCTTTCCATGCTTCTACTAATTCATATGCTTGTTTGATGCCATCTGGCATACCTACCCCTTTAAATGGCGTGCCAATCAATGCCAATCCTGGGTAGTTCTGTGCCACATGTTCCATGATTGTTGCGATTCTATCTTTATGACCCACTTCATATTGGGGCATACTTTTTTGTAACCGCACTACTTCCATCCATTCTGGATTTCCTGTAAACTTCAATATATTTCGTATTTCTGAAAGCGCCAATTCACACAGTTCTTCTTCACTATGCGTATCTACCGTAGAGTCTGTAGGTTTTCCTAAAAAGACGCGAAGTACCACCTTGTCTTGTGGTGTCGTTTGCGGCCACTTACTAGAAATGTAAGTACATGCCGTTAATGGTATCTCTGTGCTGCGAGTAATCACAAAGCCTGTGCCTTGCAATGGTTTTGTAAACGCTGACTTCGGCAAACTCATAATCACAATGGCACAAGAAGATTGTTCCATATGGCGCAAGCCTTCAAAATTTGTATCATCTTTGAAAAATCTTTCATAGGCTTTCGGTGGCGTGGTAATCACAAGACGGTCGTAGGAGTCTGTACCGTTTTGTGTTTGCACTACATAGCGCTTATCTGTGTAAGATACGCCTAGCACCTCAGTCGATGTGCGCAAAGAAACGTTCTTCGACATTTGCTCCACTAGAGCATCTACTAAAGATTCTAACCCTCCCGTTAATTGGGCAAATTGTCCTTCGGTAGCCGCCCCAGATTGTTTGCGCATACCTTGCATAGCCATCATACCTTTGACCAAGTTTCCATGCTTTTGTTCTAATTGACGAAACTCTGGGAAAGTCCCTAATAAACTCAATCGTTTCAGGTCTCCGCCGTAGATGCCAGATAATAGAGGTTCAATTAATAAATTGACCAGTTCATCCCCTAAATGATACCGAAAAAAGGCATCGATACTCATATCCTCGTTTCCTGGATATGGTTTCTTAAAAATATCTAATCCAGCACGTACTTTACCAGACCAGCTCAATAAACTGGACATAGCAAAGGGAAGAAATTCTGTAGGGATACCAATGATAGAGCCTCCTGGAATAGGCTTCATTTGACCTTGATGATAAATATAGGATTCTCCCGTAGCATTACGCACCAAGGTGTCACCTAATCCCAATTCCTGCACCAAATCTGTCATAGCTGTTTTTCTTGCTAAGTAGGAATCAGGTCCCACTTCTACCACATAGCCATCGCGGCGTTTTGTTTGCACCTTACCACCCCAACGATTCGAAGATTCCAACACATGAATCTCCCAATCAGGAAATTCCTTACCCATATAATAGGCGGACGATAGTCCTGTTAAACCGCCACCAATAATTGCTACTTTCATATTATCCCTCCTTCCAGAGAGTTGTTACTACACCATGCGCCATAGCTTTCACAAAGAGCGTATCATGATCTGGCATAGGCACTCGCACATACGACATACCTAAGTGATCACATTGTTCACGACGTTCCACGTCTAAATCATAGGACACTTCCATATGGGTGCAAGTAAAGCCGATAGGAATATATACCACATGGGTATAGCCTTCTGCACCCGCTTGTTCTGTCACCGTTTCCACCGTAGGTGTTAACCATTCCCCACGAGTGCCTGCACTTTGCCAAGCTAGGGTAGCATTGGGCAACACCAATTGATCTGCTATAGATTGCATCACCCGTTGTAAGCTATGTACATATCCATCATAGGAAATTCCTTGCATCAGTGGCACACTATGGGCAGTAAAGACATACAGCGGTTTCGCTGTAATAGGCAATGTACGCATAGTCTTTTGTACTCGGTCTGCCCAAGATTGCACTAATGTAGGTCCGTCCGCCCAGTTCTGTACTACCTTCCATCGGTCGTTTATAAACGGTTGTAGTGGTTCTAAATAGGATGCATTTAATATGTCCGTTCCATAGGGGTTCATCATGAGCACCACCACCGTATCATAGTGATTCAATTCTTTGGCTACATCCGCGATGAGTGGTTCTATATATTTATGTGCTTGTACTACCGTTACCTTTGCAATGGGTAATTCATTTTGTAACTCTTCTTGTAATCGTGCTACTTGCCATGCGGTGGACTCCATTAATTGGGATTGTCCACCAATACACTCATACTTATGACGTAATCCTTGTAATTCTTCATCACTTGGTCTATGGCCTCTCCGTATGCGAGTATAATACTCTTCTATATCATTTAAAGAGCGAGGAGAACCATAATCTAACACCAATACACAAACTTCTTGTGTTGTTTTATCCTCTGTCATGTACATACTCCACAATATTTCGCAATACTTTAGGATTCGCATCTGGCACAACACCATGACCTAAGTTGAAAATATGTTTTCCATGGGCAGCACCTTCTTCTAAGATGCGGTCAATTTCACCTTGAATCGTTTTCCAATCTGCGAATAAATAGGCTGGATCTAAATTCCCCTGTAATGTCTGTGTAATCCCCATAGCGCTAGCTTCTGCAATGGAGCATCTCCAATCGCAACCGATTACATCTAAAGGTAACTCTTTCCAAACTGGGAGCAAGTGCTTAGTCCCTACGCCGAACATAGTGATAGGAATATGCGGGTAACGTTCTTTAATGGTCCCAATAATACGTTTCATATAGGGGAATACACCGCTTTCATATTGTTCCATAGAAAGGGCTCCAATCCAAGAATCGAAAATTTGAATCGCATTCACACCTGCCTGAATTTGACCTTCCATATAGGTAATAGACATGGTCGTCAATCGCTCCATCAAAGCATGCCAAATCTCTGGAGTTGCCACTAAACATTGACGAGTTTTCTGGTAATTCTTAGAAGGGCCACCTTCAATCATATAACTAGCTAATGTGAAAGGAGCTCCTGCAAAGCCAATTAAGGGAACTGCAAGCATTTCTTTCGTCAATATTTGGATTGTTTTCACCATAAAATCCAGCGATTCTTCTACTACAATATCACGTAAATTCGCTACATCTTCATGAGAACGTATGGGGTTTGCAATGACAGGTCCTACGCTAGGTTTAATAGTTACATCTACACCCATAGGTACCAAAGGAGTCATAATATCTTTGTACAAAATAGCCGCATCCACATCATATTCATGAACAGGCAGCGCCGTCACTTTTGCACATAATTCCGGTTGATGAGTAATCTCAAATAGGCTATATCGCTCTTTAATCTTGCGATACGCCGCTTGACTTCGCCCCGCTTGACGCATAAACCAAACTGGTCTGCGGGACACTGACTCACCTGCAATCATTTGCAAATAATCTTGTCGTTTTTCCATATGTAATTACACCTTACCTTTAACCAAACCAAACTTGGATTCTATATTCTATTGTAGCATATGATACGTGTAATTACCTATATATTCTATCACTACATATAGAGCATATATTGTTATTCATCTATAAGATAATAATTACCTAAAAATGTCTTACCTTCCACTACTATACCGCTCTTCATTAAAAGTATATTTTGTTATCCATACATGCAAAAAGAGGCGGTAACAACGATGTAAAACGTACATGTTGTTATCGCCCCTGAGTCCTTGTATAGGATATGTCCCTCATGTAATAAGGCACTATTAGATTCTATACCCTTTTGTTATATGTCTTGTATCCTTACATACTCTGACCCTAACATATGCGCAATCTCTTTGGCACGATTCATGCGAACAAAACTAGTATCGGTATCAATGACCGTCGTTTGTATTCCCTGAGTCGCAAGCCATCTACCGATGTCGTCTAGTCCCTGCAGTGCTTGCGAGGTGACCTTCCCATCTGTAATGATTACCACCTTTGCCTGTACATGCCCCATTTGATACATGTCGTTGCCTATCTGTTTGACCGCTTCCTCAATGCCTTTTACAAAGGGTGTTCTCCCCCCAATCCGAGCTGTTTTCAATGCTTTAGGGATGGTCTCGATGTGCCTTGTCAAGGGCACTACATATTGCGCCCCCTGCTTTTGAAATGTGATGAGCGATACATACTGTCGTTTTACATACATCATTTGTACCAATTGTGAAAGTAACTTCTCTGCCCCCTGTAATCGTTGTCTCTGTCCCATAGATCCACTTGTATCAACTACTAAATAGATGGCTTCTTTTGGTATTTCCTGATACATAGCATATCTGACATCTTTCATTGTTAGCTGAATCGGTAATTGCCGACTCCGTACAATCCCTTCTACTATCGTCGGAATCCATGCAATAGTTCTCCCCGTAGTTCCTTGACGATGTACCTTATGGCCTCGACCGTCATCACTGATGTCTATGTGTTTCTTTGCCGACCCAGATTGCAACATTCCATATAGATGTAATACCTGCGTTTCCACTGCTTCTGAAAGTGCAAAGGACTCCTCTACCTTACCTCTATGGGACTCACGTTGGTCCTCTCCGCTCGTATCTTTTTCTTTCGCTATTCCATCATGACTAGTGTCAAGTTCCTCTTCTGTCTGACCTGATTCCAAATCGCGTTCCTCTTTTGATTGTCCATCATGAGATTCATCGCTATCTGTTGTCATCCTCTGAGGCATTCTTCCTATTTGCTCATCACGGTCGTTCTCCCTATCCATCCCTTGTGAGCTATTGTCTTCTTGTTCTCGATTTAAACTCCCCTCTTTCGTTTTTTCTTGTTCCCTTCTTGTCTCATCGGATGGAGTTCGGTCAGAGGAAGCCTCTGCCTCTCCATCTTGCTGTGTTCGAGAGTTCACTAGGTTTTTCATTTTTTGTGGTAATGTCCAAGGGAGTACCGCTTCTACATCCATAGGCTCCACAAACTGATGGCCTGTTTCTCTAGCTAAACCTATGGCAGCTTTTAGTAAAATATATTCCATGCCCATAAAGGAAATGTTAAATCTCTCGACTAGACTGGAAATGTATGTATATATGCTATTATGCACCGTCGGGGTATTAGGTACGTCCCTTACTGTTTCCTCATGACCAATCCGTTCTTCTCTATGGGTTTCCGATGCAACCATTACTTTTCCTTCAGGACCAATCTGTTCTTCTCTGTGGAATCCATATACATCTGCTGATGTTCCCTCGTGAAGAGGTTCTAATCTATTGTAACTTTCATGAGCTTCACCTGTTTCCGCATCGTCTCTATCTGCTAGGACCCGCACTCTAGTGTTCATATCCGGTGATTCTATGGGTATCCACAAATCCATATCATAGACCCATTCTGAAAGCCCTTCTGCTCCTGTATAGGTCCCAATGATTTGTAATGGTCTCCCCACTTCGTATCGCCGATTTTGCTCGTAAAGAATCCGTAGCCACATGGACCGGTCAAAGTGATCTAATCCTTCGCAGATGAGCAAGTCATACCCATCCCAAGGATGTGCTTGTATTACAATTTGAGATGTTTCTAAGGTCCTTTGTATATCCAACACTTCCTGCATAGCACTCACATCTGTGTGTGATGTAATCGTCGTATAGATTCGACCCCCATCATGCAATGCTTGCAACAGCGCATATGTTTTTCCTGTACCCACTTCACCTGAGATAAGCAATGTGCGCAACAAAGGTTCTTGCAAAAAAAAGTGAATACCTGTATTTATTTGTTCACTCATACCATTCACCTCCTTTAACAAAATCTTTGATGATTCTACTACTTCTGTACCCCTTCATAGGTAGTCCATAGATTCTCTAACATACTTTCATCAAATTCACGTTGCTCAAAAGGTTTCCGTTTCATCCGATGGGCCACCACAAGCGGTGTCAACTGTTTCAGATGATCCATGGTCACATAGGGCTCCCCTTGTAAGGCTGCCAAAGCACGGCTGCTATTAAGCAAGGTAATATCCGAACGATGTCCCTCTACGCCTAGGGTAATCGATATATTAGCAATCAATTCTAATACATTCATATCTACCACAATCGCAGGCAACGCTTTACGAGCTGTTTCAATGATTTCACGCAACACTTCATCATCCTTACGGTAGAATTCAATAAAAGCTTGTGGATTATCTTCAAAAGCCAGTCGGCGGCGCAATACTTCCATCCGCAATGCTACATCTGTTTCTGCTTTCACAGTCACAGATAAACCAAAGCGATCTAGTAATTGTGGTCGAATAGCCCCCTCTTCGGGGTTCATGGTGCCCACCAAAATAAATCGTGATGGATGACTATGACTAATACCCTCACGTTCAACCCGATTCACCCCCATGGCCGCCACATCTAACAATGTATCCACTATATAATCCTCTAGTAAATTGACTTCATCCACATAGAGAATATTTTCGTGAGCCTCAAATAAAATGCCTGGAGAAAACTCTTGCTTCCCCTCTTGCAGCATCCGCTCAATATCCAAGGTTCCCACCAATCTGTCTTCCGTGCAATGCAATGGAAGGTCCACCACTTTCATCGGTGTCCCATCACGATGCATAGGCAGCACCTTGGCTAAGCCTCGTACGGCCGTCGATTTTGCCGTTCCCTTATCACCTTGTATCAACACACCACCTACCCGTGGATCTACGGCATTTAGCAACAATGCCAATTTCATTTGATCTTGTCCTACTAAGGCTGTAAAAGGATATATAGTACTCATGTTAATCTCCTTGCCAACGTCCTTTGGTAGGGATAATTTCTATACGCAACTGCCCATACCGTTCATCTCTGAATACATCTGTATCCATATCAAAGGCCCGTTTAATATACTCTGGCTGCAACACTTCTTCTGGCGTACCATCTGCAATGACACGATGTTCCCCAATGAGCAATAATCGTGTACAGTATTTAGCAGCTAATTCTAAATCATGTACAACGGTAATGATGGTTTTTCCTTGCTTGCACAAATGTTGAAAGAATCGGAACATGTCATCACTATGGCCTTTATCGAGGGCAGATGTTGGCTCATCTAAGAGCATAATATCTGTCTCTTGGGCTAGAGATTTGGCTAACAAAATACGCTGTTTTTCTCCACCACTGACCTGTTCCAATCGGTAATCTTTTAAATGTGATACGCCTGTATAGACCATCATCTCTTGCACAATACGACGATCCTCGTCGCTTTCACTATCCCACCAAGATTGGTACGCATAACGACCAGTCATGACGATTTCTTCAGCACTGAAAGCATAGGGAATCTCCACTTGTTGTTGCATATAACTCATCGTTTTAGCAATAAACGTATCCGACTGTTTCGCCAAATCTTGTCCATTTCCATAAATATGCCCCTCATAGGGTAATAGCTGGCGAATCGCTTTTAGCAATGTGGTTTTACCATTTCCATTCGCCCCAATGATACCGATACATTCCCCTTTGTAAAAGTCTTTGGTTACATCTTGAACGATTGGTTGTCCATCACGGTATACAGATACCTGTTCTAAGCGCAATACTACATCACTCATAGAGAACCCCCTTTCACTTTCAAACGATGCAAGAGGAATAAGAAATACGGCGTTCCTAATAAGGCCGTCATAATACCCACTCGTATATCTACAGGATGGAATAAGGTCCGTCCTAATGTATCGCACAACAACACAAAACAAGCGCCCCCTAAAGCAGAGGCAGGTATCACGAGACGATGGTCAGGTCCTACTAAGAGGCGCACCATGTGTGGCACCACGAGACCCACAAAACCAATGCTACCGCCTACGCATACAGAAATAGCCGTCATCATAGCAGACAGCAGCAAGAAGATCATACGATACCGATTGGTATTCATGCCTACAGCTCTCGCCTCTACTTCGCCCATCACTAAAATGTTTAAATGTTTACTCAAGGCTATAATAATCGCTGTTCCTACCGCAATGGCAGGAAGCGCAATGGCTACATGGTCCCATCGGCGATACTCTAAACTACCAACCATCCAGAATAGAAACTCTTTCAAGCGATATTCATTCATCAACGTTAAAATTCCAGATGTCAAAGACCCCAATAGCATGCTGATGGCTACACCTGCTAACAATAAAATGCGAGGGTCCATTCGCCCTTTATACCAACTGAGGAGCATCGTAATCCCCAGAGCTGTCAAGGCGCCGATAAATGCAAAGGATGGCATATAATAGGCACTCACTGAGGACAATCCCAAGGCTACCGCAATCACAGCCCCCGTGGAAGCCCCTGATACAACGCCCATAATGCCAGGATCTGCCAATGGGTTACCAAATACACCTTGGATTACCGCCCCTGCAATGGCCAAGGCCATACCAATAGAAATCGCCACTAAAATTCTAGGCAAGCGTATAAAATATAAAATTCGTTCTTGCTCCTCTGTTAAATGCAAGAAATCACTAGCACTGATGGGAATAATACCCATACACAAGGACACGACAATAAGCACCAACAGCACTATCATCATGCCAACCATATAGAACCACGGTCTATTCATGGGTGCCTTCTCCTTTCTCGCTCTCTCGTACGATACGTAAAATATCTTTCATAGATTCACCAATAAACTGATTCCCAGTATATAAATCCGCTGCTGGCATGGTGACCACTCGACCATCTCGAACGGCTCTAACCGTTTGTAGCCCTGGATTGTCACGGTACAAGGTTTGCCAAGCCATTTCGCTTTTATCGTACACCGGTATGAGAATCACATTCGGGTCCATTTCAATAATACGCTCTTCTGTGAAAGCTGTCCTAGGTGCATATCTTAAATGACTCGGTCCATTCACAAGTCCCATGACACGGGTCATATCATCAAATAAACTCCCTGTCCCCGCATAGCCATCCATAGATGACATAGAAATCACAACTTGCCCTTTTGTTTGTGAGGATAATACTTTTACTTCTTCTATGTCTTGTTTCATTTTAGTGGTCATATTGCGCGCGCTGTCCTCTGCTCCTACCACATGGCCCAATCGTTCTACTAGTTCAATCGTTTCTTGTACTGTTTTAGGACTGCTGATGATAACTACGGGGATTCCCATATGCTCTAGTCCATCTAATACGTCCCTACTTGTATACTCTGGAGCAATCACTAAATCTGGGTGTAAATATACAATTTTTTCCACCGCATAAGAGTATAAAGAGACTTTCACAGATTTTGCCAATTCATAATTCGGTCCATACCCCTTTGTTTTTGATAGAAAGCTCACTGCCCCTAATCGATTAGGTCCTACCATCTCTAATAAGATAGGTTCATAGGCAGAGGTTAAGGAGACGATTCGCTTTGCCTCTACAGGTACTGAGACGGAGCGCCCCCAATCATCAATGACGATACGCTGCGCCCCTTCTACTACACTCGATGCCTCACTATGATTATTCCCTACGATCCAAGGATGATACCCTACAAGGAGTCCTAGCACAAGGAATAGACTGGCTATCCACAAGGTTCCATTACGTTTCATCATAATACCCCTCTAGGTCATCTTCCAAGGACATTGCCACATCGCGCAATCCTTCTTTACGTTCCTCACTGGCCTTCCAAAGTCCTCGTTGTTCTGCTTCTAATAAAGTATGACAAATGGCCCCTAAGGCCCAAGGATTGACTTGGCGCATCCAATCCTGTACGTCCTGATTCATGACATACTCGTCTGTGTAAGCATCATACATCCAATCTTGCACCATATCGCTAGTAGCATCCCATTCGTACGTATGCTGCACATAGGAAGCCATATCAGCAGCCCCCTTGTAGCCGTGTTTCATCATCCCCTCTATAAAAATAGGGTTCATTGGTTCACTGCGGAATTGTCGTTGAATTTCATCTTCTAAAGAACGCACCAAAATATCTTTGCGGTACGTTGTATCACCTATAAAGGATTTCGGCTGTACTCCTTTAATAGATTCTACAGCAGCGATCATCCCACCATGGTAGGCATTGAAATCATCTGTACTCAACAAACTTACTTCTCTATTATCTTCATTTTTCACAGTCACTTCGATAGAGCCTAATCGCTTGCGAAACTGTTGATGGCTAGGGATAATCTCTCCCCGTTCATCATATCCATAACCGCCCCATGTGACATAGGCATTGGCTAAGTCTTCACGAGTCGACCAATTACTTTGTTCTAAAATTTGATTCACTCCTGCCCCATAGGCACCTGGTGCATCGCCAAAGACACGAATCGATGCCGCTTTGATAGCTTCTTCATAGTCCATGCCTTCTTCTACTAATGCAGCTGTATCTAGGTCTATATGTTTTTTCACATAATTTACACTATGATCCTCAGCAAGAGATCCCACCATTTGCACAGCTTTTGCAATCCACATGACACCAGATGGCATCATATCTCGGAATAAGCCACTAATGCGACTTGTCACGTCGATACGTGGTCGCCCTAATTCCTCAAGAGGTATGACTTCTAAATCGGATACACGACTTCCAGTATAAACTGGTCGTACACCCAATAAATAAAATACTTCACCAATACATTGTCCATGAGTACGTTGCGTATTGTCAGCCCACAAGACTATGCCGATTTCCTCTGGATATCGTTGTTCTTCTCGAATATATTCATTGAGCAACACATTGCCTAGTTCACAACCGATGGCATAGGCAGGCACGGTAGGTAACGTCCGTTCATCGATGCCATAAAAATTGCGCCCCATAGGCAGTACATCAATACCACCATTAGTAACAGCACCACCGATATTAGGTGGAATATATTTCCCTTCTAAACCTCGTAACAATTGGTACATTTCTTCTGTGGTTTGGCGCAACCCTGCGAGGTAGGTCTCACACAGCGTTTCTTTCTGTGTATCCTCTGGCACACCATGCATATCTATGAAAGCATCTATATACCCAACCTCTTCCTCTGTGGTTGGATTTTGCCCTAAAATATGCAAGCCACAACGAATATGACGATTTTGGATATCCATCAAATAATTATGAATATCCCCTAACAGTTCTTCTGCCTCATCTGCATGAATAGAGTCAGCTAAGGATCGCCATTCTTCTTCACTGACAGATCTATCTGCCACAAAGTGTACCTGACCGCCCTCTTGATACCAGTCGAAAGTTTCGCACAAGTACTCTAAATGGCAATCTTTCACAGAAGATAAAATATACCCCAGCACCACTTGCTCTTGGTTTGTTTCCTGGACTTTTATATGGTCGTACTCATCAAGGTACCGCTCCAATATTTCATAGTCACCATATAAGCCAGACCGCTTCATAGGTGGCGATAAATAACTAAGTAAGACCGCATGGCTACGCCGTTTTGCTTGGATACCTTCACCGACAATGGTCGTCCAGTACGGATAAAGATTGGGTATGTCTTCGATACCTAACTGAGGATAACAATAGGAACTTAAAGCCGTTCCCTTGCCAGGCAACCATTCTAAGTTACCATGGGTTCCCATATGGATAGCCACATCGGCTTGAAATACAGTACGCACCCAATGATATACTCCCTCATAATGATGCGTAGGAGGAATGTCCGGCGAGTGGTACAGTGCATCTGGATTATCACTAAATCCACGTGGTGGCTGTACTAAGACCCACACATTACCGAAGGCCACTCCGGGAATAATAAGCTCATCCTCTTCTACAAATATCTCCCCTATGGGCTGTCCCCAATGTTGTAGTAGTGATTCTTGGGTAGCACTATCCAGCTTTGAAAACCACGTCCTATACACTTCTTTCGGTAGTTTTGGGGCTTTCTCTACAGCTGAATCGGTCAAACAATCTACGTCATTCGTAGCATGTTTGGTCAATATCGTCATTAGATCTTCACTCGTTTGAGGAATACCATCTACTGTATATCCGTTCTGTTGTAATTCTTGTAACAACCGTAGTACCGATTCTGGAGTATCTAGACCGCATGCATTACCAATGTGCGAATTTTTCGGCGGATAATTATGAAGGAATAGAGCAATCTTTACTTCTGACCTATGTTTCTGTTGCAATGCAATCCATCGTTTGGCTTGGTCTACTAACTTTTGAATCCCCACAGGATATGGTTTGAAATAGTAGCCTCTTTCCTCTGAGTACGTTCTAGTCCCAACAATATGACCGTTTAAAATACCATCTATTTCTGGCAAAGACAGGGAAAAGGATATATCCATCGGCTCTAGCCCTTGTGAACGTGTTTGCCAGCTTTCAAGGGGAGTATAGGTAACAAAGCCCTGCAAGATCGGGATTCCTAACTCAGCCATTTCATCACGACTCGCCCCCTGCAAGCCAATGATGGAGAACTTGCATGTATTAATGATGAGACATATTGTCTCTTTCACTTGATGATCAAACAACGTGTGCCAACAATCGTACCACCGTAATTGTCCACCAGCTTTACTGCTGTATTGACCAAATACTAATACCGGAGATAACCCTTGTTCTAATGCACGATCATACAGTGCATAGGGATAGTCTAATTGTCCTTGCACCCATTCATCTCGATAAAAGAAAATCCCTACCACAGGACCGCTATGACGGTAGTCTGCACAATACGCCTCATAGGATGGATATACTTCCCCTTGTCTACCTAAAATGCCTTGGTATGGTAGTTCTTTCACTGGTTGTACTGGACCTGTATAGCCTTGTAAGGATAGCATATATTGGCACAGTCCATAAAAGTTTTCTGTTCCACCTTGGTGTAAATAAGCCTTAATTTGATCAATGTCCCCATCTGCAATACCATATCGCTGTACATCCGACGCAGAATCATGAAATAGTAATACATAAGTAACTTGTTTCTGTGTCATATATTTATGAATCCCTTTTACCAAAGGCGAATCTAACGTACTGCCTACATGAGTAAATAGAACTGTATCTGCCGTATCAATAGCGTGCTGAACATCTGCTAACTCTATATCGTTGCACGACAGAAAGACTATGCCCAAGGACATAGTCTCATCTGTATACTTCTGTTCTATTTCTTTAGCCCACTGCCAATGTTTTGTCATGGAGGTGATGAGTAAAATAGAATGTTTCATATGGTACCTGCTAGAAATGATAGGAATAGTTTACATAGTAATTACGTGGTAAATCCCAGTATTCCCATTCGCCTTGAGAGATGACATTTTTACGATTTAACAAGTTATTTACATAGAATCCAATTGTTTGTGACTCATTCGGGCTATAGTTTACATGGGCATTTATATTGATAAACTCTGGATTGCGTTGTTTGTCCCGATTATAGGCACGAACTCCCCAATAGGAAGCAGCTAATCCAGCTTGCCATTTATCTTTTTCATAATCTAACGCTAGATTTAACTCTAATTTAGGAGCTGTTTGTACCCAATCTTTTTTATTAACATCTTGTTTTTTAGGATTAGAATAGGATGCACCTAAGGTCATGATTATATCACTAGTTACATACGATTTATACTCTGCTTCAATCCCTGTATTGCGGAATTCTCCACCATTGATACGAATAGTTTTACGATTTCCGTCTAGGGGATTCTCCGCCCAATCAAAGAAATTTTTAAATTTCATGTGATACAGACTAACACGCCAAGAATCTCTCTTATTAGCTTGTTTATACCCAATTTCATAATTCCAACCTTCTTCTGGTTTTAATTTGCCACCTGGTATTTTCATATACTCAGAAGGTTTAATTTTTTTAGGATCTGTTACCCATTTAAAAGCATCATGAATATTCGGCATTGTAAACGCTTTACCTATATTCGTATAGATGGATTTTGAACCATCAATCTTGTACAAGGTTTGCCATTGTGGTGTAAACACTTGTTGATCTTTAATCGGATCATTAATAACTTGGTATCGACCACCAATAGTAGTGCTGAAAGATGGAGTAATCTGGAATTCATAATTACCATATAATGCTACAATATTACGTCCTGCTTTTACCATGTGATTCGCCTCTGATTTACCATGGTATGCTTCATGAATTGCCTGCACCCCTAACACTGCTTTATTTGTATCCTTATGCGCCTTCCAAGTATGCTGTGCCTCTACACCCACTTTATAAGCACCATAATTATAAGGACTTTGTACATACTGAGGCGTTTTCAAAGAATTACTTTCACCGATTAAACGACGTGTATTGAAAAATACACTAGCCTTAGTAATCTCATCATCATATACAATGGATCCATTATTTTTAATATCTCGATAATGCCAATATTTGGTTTCTGTTAAAGCTGATTTTTTCGCGGTCCATTTTGCCTTTGGTATGGTACTAATTTGTCCATATGTAGAATCGCTTTGTTGACGCATATAGTTAATTGTTACATAGTCATGAGGTTTCACATTCACTGCAATATTATGTGCATAGCCATTTTTTCGAGTATTATAATAGTCTTTTCCCGTTCTATCAGGAGATGTTCTAGCTTGTGCTCCATAATACTCTTTCGATGTAGAAATTTCAATTCTATCTGTGCCTACTGTTGTAGCATATTTTTTGTATCCTTCATTGCCGATACGTGTTTCAATAGTAGCATGGTTTTTAGTAGGTGCTTTTGTGATCACATTCACAACACCACCCAATGCTTCGGAACCATATTGTGCAGACGCAGCACCACGAACGATTTCGATGCGTTCCACATTATCCATCATCAAGCCATTTAAACTATTTTTACCATCTAAATTGATAGGTGCACCATTCACTAAAACCAAGGCACTCCTATCTAAGCCACGGATATTTGTACGACTTTCCATACCGCCAAACTCTAATCCTAACGGTCCATAACTAAAAGTTGTTATACCGGTAGCCTGTCCCACTGCGTCAAAAATACTCTTCGCTCCAGAGTTTTTCAAATCTGCTTGATCAATAACTGTAACAGATGCTGGTGTTTCTAAATCTTTTGTCTCAAAACGTTGTGCTGTCACAACCACTGGATTAAGTACAGTCACTGTATCCAAGTCTGTGGCAGATTGCGCACTTACAACACTCACCGTAGAACCTACGATGCCTGCCAGAACTGCTAATCCTAATGCCTTCCCTTTCATCATTACGCTCCTAACTGTAGCACTTGGCTACTAACCACGTGTGTCCACATGCCCATTGTGGAACACAACCTGTTACCTTTTTAGTTAAAGGATTTTACTATACATTTGTTTATACCCATCCATACCTATGAAAGAATATATTTCTAGTTTATCATACTATAGGTTTCATGTGGTAGTAAAATAAATTTTATTTATCAACTATCGCATTGTACAAAAAAGCACCGCCACAAAGGAAGGTGCTTTTCTATCCGCTCACCATGATGATTTTATTCCTTTACAGATAACATCGCTCTAAGAGCTTCGTATCCATAGGTCACCATTGGTATATCTTGTATTAAGTTTTGGTCTGTTATGTCCTCTTCCGATTCCGTTACGACACAGATGTCATTAGCACCCGCTAATCGCAGTAGGCGTACACTTTCACCAATCTGAGACGTATCTAATGCATCATTCATAACCACAACGCCTACTACATTGCGATTAAAGGCTCCTGCCGTAGCTGGTGGATAGGGATTGAATGGTTCCCCTAAGCGGTAGACCAGTACCACGGTATCCACATCGTAGGATGACACTAAAAGAGCAGAAAAATACCAAGGATTTTCAATGTACTCTCCGGGAGTTAGCACACAATTGCCTTCACGATACACCGCCATTGGCCGTGGCAATGTCTTCTTTCTGCCTAAAAGACATTGTACCACAATTTCCACGTGACTATAGGTGCTACCAGCCCACAAAGTACTACGCAAGGTATCCACGGTTAGCTCCTTGTAATAGGAACTACGCTAAACTGTAGCAATTCCGAGAATCCCTGTAATACACTAGAGAGTGATACCTCTACGCTAGAAACATCTCCTGATATTAACACAGCCCCTGAAAATCGATCGATAAATTCGATATGTACATTGGCTGCTTTAGAGGCCATATCTCCTGCAATGATAGCCGCTTCCCCTGGGGTAATCGTCAAAATACCTACAGCACTACGACCTTCGCTATCCAAGCCTAATTTACTGTATAAGTCCCGTTTTGGATTCGCCAACACATGAGCTAATGTGACTTGTTTTCCAGGTACTGACTCTTGAATGATACGTTGTTTATCTAGCATAGGATATAACCCCCTTTCCAATTATAAATGTAAAGTAACATGTAGCCAGTTAAATGCACCCACTGCTAACAACGCGCCAATCGTTGGTCCTACAATTGGTACCCAAGCATAACCCATATTGGCAGTTCCTTTGTTAGGAAGCGGTAAAATTGCATAGGCCAAACGTGGCGTAAAGTCACGAGCAGGGTTCAAGGCAAAGCCTGTAGTTCCACCAAAGGAGAAACCGATACTTGCCACAAGGAAACCGACAATAAGTGGTGCTAAACCGTCAGCCATAGGTCCTAAAAAAAGTACACAAAAGATGAATAAGAAAGTAGCAATCACTTCAGATAGTAAATTCCAAGCGCGTTCATCACAAGCTGGACCTGTAGCAAAAATACATACACAGTTTCCTTCATCTGGACCAGTAATCTTAAAGTGAGGATAATAGTGTAGCATCGTAATGCCTGCGCCTACAAAGCCACCTAACAATTGAGCGATAACGGCTCCCACTACTAACTCTGAAGGAAATAATCCACCTGCTGCGAAAGCAATCGTTAACGCTGGGTTCAAGTGTCCTACGCCACCTAAGTGAACGGCCACATAGACTGCAAATGTAACTGCAAATCCCCAACCAAACATCAAACCAATCCAGTTTGTTTTAATTGCGCTTGTAATTGTATTTTTAAGCAATAATCCTGCATTACAACTACTACCGAAAGCCATTAGAATGGCTGTTCCGATAAATTCACTAACATACACTTGTGTAGCATCCATATGTGTTACCTCATATAATACATGTTAATATACGTGTTAAATCTTCTTTTGTGGCTGCGTATGGGTTACCTGGATAGGTACGATCCACCATTGCCTGTTGCACTAATGTAGTGAAAGATTCCTTAAAGGAAACTTCATCAACACAAAACTCTTTCATTGTTATAATGCAACCCACTCGACGCGCTAAAGATTGTGCACATCGTACTAAAGCAGCAATTTGTGCACTTTCATCATCAGATTCGGTGGTTAAGGAGAGTTTTTGTGCAATCGAAATGTATTTTAATTTAGCCTCATTAGAGTTGGCTGCATTATACATAATGACATAGGGCAATAGCATGGAGTTAGCTAAGCCATGCGGTACATGGAATTGCCCTCCTAATTGATGTGCTAAGGCATGGGTAATACCAAGACCCGCTTGGTTAAATGCAAGACCTGCCATGCAGGATGCTTCATGCATCGCTGCTCGAGCTGCTTCATCTGTTCCACACTCTACACATATTGGTAAGTTTTTAATGACTAATTCTATCGCTTTTTCTGCTAATGCATCTGTAAAATGGTTAGCTTCTGTGGCTACTAATGCTTCCATAGCATGTACCAATACGTCCATTCCACTATAAGCAGTTACCTTGGCTGGCGCAGATTTCACAAAGAATGTTGTCAAAATCGCTTCATCTGGTAATAAGCTTTCATCTACCAAAGGATATTTTATCCCTGTTTTTGTATCTGTGATAACCGCAAAGGATGTAACTTCTGATCCTGTACCACTTGTTGTAGGAATGGCGATAAATTTTTTAACTCCTACACCATAAATAGTTTTACAGAAATAGTTGATTCCTTTCGCTGTATCAATAGCAGAGCCACCACCAATGACAATCATAACTGTGGCTTGTTCTTTATGTAGAACCTCTACTCCTTTGACAATAGAATCAATAGGCGGGTCCGGTACAACATCAGAATACACTACATATGTATTATTAGTATTCACCAAGTCAATTACTGTCTGTAATCCTGGTGTACCTTCTAAAAATGGGTCACAGATGATAAAAATACGTTCTCCTTCTAATATGCGAAGTCTTTCTAAGGCATCTGTTTTAGTGCCATTGGCAGAGTGTTCTGTTTGTCCTGTAAAAATTTGCGTTTTAAATGACCATAATTCCATGATTACGCCCCTTGTATATATGATTGAAAAGCTCGTAGTCCTGCGTTCACTATGAGCACATCTTCTTCTACAGTGCCACCACTAATGCCTAGACCACCGATGAGATGATTTCCTAGCATTAGTGGCTCACCACCTCCAAATAAGACTATGGGTCTTTTCACCATTGTCTCAACACCATAAAGAGGAGTCCCTGGTTGCACTATCTGTCCTAACTTCTCTGTTCCGCATTGAAAAGCGACTGCTGTATAGGCCTTGTTAGGGGCTAGTTCTATGCTCACACCTAAAGCTCGTTCCATACGCCGTTGATACACTAAGGATCCGCTAGCATCCACAATAGCAATCACTACAGGAATCCTCAATCGTTTCGCCTCTTGTTCGCAGGCTTCAACGACAGTATCCACCACGGATTCAACGGTAATTCCTGTATGTCTCGACCACTGTGTTACTCGTCCAATGGGGGCGATTCCCTCTTGTGTAGTGGATGGTACGCGCTCTATGTTTGCAATAATGTCTCGGACTGAATCATATATATCCATGTCCATCCTCCTTACTAAAGGCTATCCTACTATTTGGTCAACAATGTTTCTACATCGTGATGTGGACGAGGAATTACGTGAGTAGATACAACTTGTCCTACGTTACTAGCTGCTACTGCACCAGCTTCTACGGCTGCTTTAACAGCACCAACATCACCACGAACCATAACTGTTACTAAACCAGAACCAATTTTTTCATAACCAGTTAATTCTACATTGGATGCTTTTACCATTGCATCTGCTGCCTCGATAGCTGCTACTAAACCTTTTGTTTCTACCATGCCTAATGCATTATTCATGATAAACCTCCTTATTTTTTAGAACTACTTTTCTTTTTAGTTTTAGTCGATTTTGTTGATTTCTTAGATCCTGTAGCTTTTGGTGCTACTTCTGTTGTAGATGGTGTAGATTCTTCACCAATCACAATGTTTGTTAGCTCAGAAATGGTTTTTGCCATCGCTGTATCTGTTTCTTCCACTGTTTTTGCTGGCTCTGCCACGACAGTTTCCGCCACAGGTTTTGCAACCACCGTGTCTACCACTGGTGTTTCCACTTCTGTGGATGGAGTAGAGGGTGTATCTTCCTTCGCTTCTACTGTAGGTTCTTCTACAACTTCTGCTGTCGGCTCTTCCTTCGCAGGTACCGTTTCTTCTTGCAAGAATACATCGATAACGGTTTGCGATACTCTTGGAATCACTTTAGAACTTACAAAACAACCCAACTCTTTTGCCACCATAGCGCCTGCTTCAACAGCTGATTGTACAGCTCCCACATCGCCTACTACTTTCACTGTAAACCAACCAAAACCATTAGCTCTATCAATATTTACTACATGCACGTTAGATGCTTTTACCATGACATCTGACATGGTAATGGCGCCTAACAAGCCTTTTACTTCTAATAGTCCTAACGATTGATTCATATAAGCCTCACTTATCTCAAGCTAAATGCTTCACTTAATACACAACGACGGATACGACAGAATGATCTTGCACAAGTAATGCCTTCTCCTGTTGGTCCTGCAATGGTAAATGTAGTGTGACCTTCGCCACCTACACCAATACCTGCATAGGATGGAGCATTCTTAACAAAAATTGTAGTTTCTAGTAACCGTGCCATTTTAGATAATTTTTCTAAGTTTTGAGAGTGCATCATTGCTGTGTGACGATTTCCCAATTCTGCGCGGTATGCACATTCGATAGCAATGTCTACATTTGGAACTGCTACGATTGGTAAAATTGGCATCATCATTTCTTCTGTTACTAGGTGATGATGTTCTGATGTACGAGCAATGATTAAACGAATGCTGTCATCTACCACAATACCTACTAATGCTAATAAATCTTTAGCCGATTTACCTACAAAATCTGGATTTGGCTTACCATCTTTCTTAGTTACTTTTTCAACTAATGTATCTAACATAGATATATCAGTAATTTCATAAGCACCATTCTTTTTCATATGGTATACCAATTGATCTGCCACAGATTCCACAACAAATACTTCTTTTTCAGCAATACATGGTACATTGTTATCAAAACTTGCACCACTTACGATATCTTTCGCTGCTTGTTCAATATGTGCTGTTTCATCTACAACTACCGGAGGGTTACCAGCGCCGGCACCAATCGCTTTTTTACCAGATGATAAGACTTGGTTTACAATGCCAGGGCCACCGGTAGCTACTAAAAGTCTTACTTTTGGATGGCTCATCATGCATTGTGTGCTTTCAATTGATGGTTCACGCACCATTGTTACCAAGTTGTTCGGAGCACCTGCCGCTTCTAATGCTTTATTGATCATTTGCACTAAAATGGTAGATACTTTTTTAGCTCTTGGATGTGGGCTGAATACTACTGTATTACCGCCTACGATCATGGAGATAGAATTATTGATAATTGTTTCTGTCGGGTTCGTTGTTGGTGTTATGGCACCAATCACGCCAAATGGACAAAACTCTTCAATTGTCAATCCATCGTGACCTGTCATAGCACGAGTTTCCAGCACCTCTTTACCTGGTGTTTTCACCGCAGCTACTCGGTTTTTAATCAATTTATCACTATATCTACCAATGCCTGTTTCTTCTACTGCCATGAGTGAAATCATTTCTAAATGATCTTTTTGCAACACAGTTTCACGAATGGCATCCACAAATGCATTGCGTTCTTGTAATGAAAAGGATAACAACTCTCTTTGTGCCACTTCACTAGCATCAATCGCGGCCTCCATGGTATCGAACACGCCATATTCATAGGGCGTTGTTTCCATACCTACGCCTTCTTGTTGTAAATCTTTCACTACTTGTTTTACTATACTTTCAATCATTTCTAAGTTCATTTGTATCTCCTCTATGACTTCGATACAATTCCAATATCATTGTTTTTTATGCGTCCTGCATTCGCTTCATCTACATCAATATGCATTTCTAAAGCAAATTTTGGCGATACTCGAATAATCACATTGGAAAATGTCAGTTCTCGTTCTCCATGCACAGTCACTGTCACTCGTTCTTTATCGACCACGCCCATACGTCTTGCATCGTTAGGATGCATATGGATATGTCGATGCGCTACGATCACCCCTTGAGAAATCGTTAATTTCCCTTTCGGTCCAAGTAACGTTATACCTGGAGTTTCCCGTAAATCACCAGATTCACGTATCACGCCTGGTACTCCCAACGTAAATGAATCTGTTAGAGAGATCTCCACTTGTGTATCATTTCTAAAAGGTCCCAAAATACGCACTTTTTCAATACTACCTTTTGGTCCTACTAGAGTTACTGTTTCATTTGCAGCATATTGTCCTGGTTGTTTCAAGTCTACTTTTTTTGTCAGTTCATCTTGTCCAAATAAAACGGTATATGCTTCTTTTGATACATGAACATGACGATTTGAAACACCAATTGGTACGCTACATCTATTCAATTCTTGTAACTTTGCTATAACGCGATCCGTTACTAAATGTAAATACTCAGATTGTTTCATAGGTTTCCACCAATCCATTAATGACTTGATCTCGATATTGTGAGATTGTTTTATGTTCATGTTTTTTGAAAATTTTACAGAAATAGCTCACATCACTATATCCCAATATGTTGGCAATATAGGATCCGCTCTTTTCCGTCCCAAGTATATATTCCTTCGCTAAATTGATTTTTTTCTTGTGGATATACTGCATAATCGTCATATTCAACTTATGTTTGAATATACGACTAATGTAGCCTTGGCTTACATTACAAGAAACAACTATATCTTTTAAGGAAATATCTTCTTGTATATGTGTCTGAATATAGTAGAGAACATTATGCAAAATGTCTTGTTTCCCTTGATTTAGTTTCATAAATAGGAAATCAACCATTTTAAATGTCCATATACCTAGCCCTTCTGCATATTTTGTATGCATAGGTTCCAACGGTATCTTTCCCTTTATCGTATGTATCATAGATGTGTGGGTGTTTAAGACCTTTTGTTGTACCTGATCTACTAGTGCATACAATTTACTGGCTATTGACTGGCTATCACTATGTTCCTGTGTATACTGACATACTTGGTATAATCTGTCATAAGCTACCTCAAAATCACCTTGCTGAAAGCCTTGTACAATTCCGTCCAACAGATCTAGGGATTCCCCTGTGATCTCTTTTTCTTTGGGTATTCCCTTTTCTGGAATCCATTTGTAAAAATCATCCCAGCTAAAAGGTTTATATAAATATCCAATGCCGGAATATTTCATAGTCATTTGGTTAACAGCTTGCGTTTCTTTATTCAACATCATCACAATTCGACATGCTGGATAGGTGTAATACATATGTCGAATAATGTCGCCTGCTTTTTGATGACTAATATCCATTGCTATATAGGCAACAGAAATGTTTTCTTCCTTCGGTAAGGAAAGTACTTCTTGATATGTACTAATGCAGATGACCTCCGCTTGCATATGGAGTGCAATTCGCTTTTGTAGGGCTTTCATATGCAACTTATCGGTATCTACCAAAAGTATCTTCATCACAAAATACCTCCTTGTCTTATTCTACTGGATAGGATAACATCACCTGCATCCCACCCGTTGGCAATGGATAACAATGTACTTTAGCAGAAGTGCCATGGTATTCTATAAACGTTTGTTGTAATTTTAAAATAGCTTGACTCGTTAGAGATACGTTTGATTCTATCGTATCTCCATGTATTAATCGCGTCACATCTTGTAGTAATTTGTGTAGTACAAGTACTTCCTCAGAATGAATCCGCAATGTGTCATCTTCTATGACAATACAGACTTGATCATCTTGGAGCTCTGCATGTAGTTTCACGGAAATCTTCGGATGCCCCTCTTGTTGTGCTCGTTCAGCCACTTGATATACATATTGCCATATACTATAGGACGGTAACATGTAGTGCCACAGACTCTCATCAACATCCATATACCAGCCTATGTGGCAATCTTCACGATAGTTTAAGAGAGCTACTGTAGATTCGATGCGCGAGCATTCTTCTTTGATACTTGTTTCAAATAAACTATCATGATGAAGTGCTAATACATGAATATAATCGAGAATCGCTGTTTCCGTTTTTTCTGCTTCTTCTGCTACAGATAAGCTATCTACTACACTAAGTAATTTACAATTACGCACCGTATCTACATAGCGCTTATACTTTTCTAGCTCACTTCGTAAGCAACAAATCTTATCTTCTGCTTCTAATACTTCTTTTTCTAATTCTTTTATACGATTTAAATTCTTTTGTTTATTTCTACTCGATACAATTTCATGATTTGTGAGTTGATTAATAATAAACTCCACTAGTTTTGCAATGGAAAGCACTTCACTATAGCTATACCGTTTAATATCTGCTAACTCTTCTGGATTCGTAGTTTCAATGTCTTGGTTCACTAATTGTGCTCCACCAGGCACCATATTTTTACTCAACCGGACTATTGTATCTGGTACATCATCACAGAGAATCTGTCCCCCGATAAATCCGCCTAAATAATGACCATCCACGATAATCGGTATAGCAATTTCTAAAAGCCCACAAGGACAAATATAAATGCTCACCTCTTTATTAGTGGCAGCAATAATCGCACCTGATGCATCGGATAACTTACACAATAATGATGCTGTAGGGTTCTCTCTAGTTTTCTTACAATAGTTGCAAAACCGTGTTGTTTCTGTTAATACATCACCTTTATAATCTACTGTCACAAAAGCTATTCCTGTCACGCTGGCAACCGCTTCTTGGATTCCTTCTAATAAATCATGATCTATGACAGTCATAATATCCAGTCGTGATTCTTCGTTTCGATTGTCTTCAAAAGTATTTCGTGGCATTCTTGTTCATTACCTTTCTTATACAATATGTAAAATATCTCTACTTATAGTATTCGACAGTAATTACAAAAATCATGCTTAAAAATATGATTTCCATCATGAAATTTACTCATATCTATCATGTATAAGAACATAGCGTTTCTACATACACACATCGTCTGCGACGAACTAAATCTTTCGCCGTAATAGCCCCTTCACCAGTGATATTGGCAATCGTGAAAGACGTAGCCCCTACGCCACAGATACCAATCCCATCTAAGGAACATCCATTTTTCACAAAGATCGTAGTTCGGAACGCTTTGGCTGCTTGTCGCAACCGTTCCGTGTCGCGCGAATGAATGCCTGCTGTATGGTGATAACCTTGTTCTGCATCGACAGCAATTTGTAGAGCACTTTCAAAGTTACTAGCTTTCACCACTGTAATCAATGGAGCTAATATTTCCTGTGTCACAAAAGGATGGATTTTAACTGTTTCTACAGCAATTAAATCATAAGAACGATTCGTATAAATTCCTGCATCTTTTAAAATCTCATCTGCCGATTTACCGCCATATTGACGATTCACTTCCATATCTTCAGTTAAGAGAATTTTCGATAATTGCAACATTTCTCCCACTGAATCCACATAATACACATTGAGTCTTTCTAAGGTCTCTCGAAATGCTGGCAATACAGATTCCACAATAATGACATTTTTCTCCGATGTACAAGTAATATTGTGATCGAAGGATGCACCTTTGTGAATGCAATACGCTGCCCGATCGATATCAGCCGTTTCATCTACCACAAATGTAGGGTTCGCTGGACCTGCTGAAATGACTTTCTTGCCACAGGCTAATGCACTTCTAGCTGCATCTGATCCACCAGTAGACAAAATTAATTCCACATCAGGATGATTCATTATTTCATTAAGATATGATAAGGAACAAGTATCTGGTGTAGTAATCAAGTTACATATGCCAAATTTATCTAAAATAATTTTGTTCATCACTTTCGTAATATATTTAGATACTTCCATGGCTCTTGGATGTGGACAATGAATCACTACATTTCCCGCTGACAACAAACTAATTGTATTGTTGATCAACGTTTCACAAGGATTGGTACTTGGATGTATGGCACATACAACACCATATGGAAATGGTTCTGTTAAGACAATTCCATTTTCCCCTTGCGTAGTTCCTGTAATCAAGTCTTCTGGACCTGGCGTTTCTTCCAAAGCAAGTTTAATCTTAATCGCCTTATCTTCGGCTTTACCCATACCAGTTTCTTCACAAGCTAATGCGGCAAATTCTAGACAATAGCCTCGCAATCCTTCACGAATGGCTTGAATCAATTGTTTCCGTTCCCGTAGGCTCAACTTTTGATAGATGTGAAATGCTTGTTTTGATGCATGCACAACCTGTGTTACTGAGGAAAATATCCCCCCTTGGGTTCCCATATTTTGCCTCCTTACTAAATAACAACAGAGTCTACAATACCAATGATTGCTAAATCTATGGTAGCCCCTTTTCGGTTCTCTTCCACACGTACTGAAGACCCCGTTCCAACTAGCACATATTCACCTACACCAGCTCCTACAAAATCAGCTGCTACTTGTTCTCTATGAGCTGGCGAAAGCGATGCATCGACAGGCTGTACAATCATCAACTTATATCCTAATAGGGTATCACTTTTTTTCGTTGCTACAACATTACCAATCACTTTTGCTAAATACATGCTTACTCCTATCTCATAGGACTCAATTCATATGACGAATATGGTCTATGTATCGTATCCCTAATTCAAATATTTTTTGATAGTACCCTTGCACCATCTGTTGGTAGGGACCTGGTTCTTTTCCTGATAAAGGCTCTATGGATGTTGGCAGTACATAGATACTAGCACCTGCTGTAAAAGCTTTCTTTACCACTTCCGACAAATCCGATTGACTATAGCCTAACGCAATATGAATGACATCATTTCTTCCTATATAAGGTAATACTATGCAATCGTGTTCTGTGAAAGCTGGTTCCTCTCCATAGGGATATTGCATAAGAAAAGGATGAATTTCTTTCACTCGGCGTTCCATGTCTGGATTACCATTCTTAGGAACAATGGCATGAACTTGTGTGAAGTCACATGTAGTCAGTTGATTCGCTAACGCATAATTTTCATGATGCCACTGTTCATCAAAGACAACATATAATTTTCTTACACTTTGTTCATGAGATTGTTCTGCTAAAATACGTGCCACCATGTCTTCTAGGAGCCTAGATAGGTCTCTATCTTTCATAGTGCCTCCTCTAAAGTAGTGGCATATAAGGACGATGCCTCATATGCCACGCTACATTACGCTTTAAGAGTTGGAATAATACGTTCTGTATCGATGTGAGGACGAGGGATAACGTGTAAGGATACAACTTCACCTACTGCACGAGCTGCTACTGCACCAGCTTCAACAGCTGCTTTTACTGCACCAACATCACCACGAACCATAACTGTTACTAATCCAGAACCAATTTTTTCATAACCTACTAAGTTTACATTAGCAGCTTTTACCATAGCATCTGCTGCTTCAATCGCACTTACTAAACCTTTTGTTTCTACCATTCCTAATGCATCTGAAACCATAATATCCTCCTATGTTTCTATACTAACCTATTAAATGTATGGTGTTGTACTCGATGTAGGTGTATCACCTAAAGCACCAAGCAATTTAATACCCACTTCACGAGCTGCTTTCACAGCTTGACGAACCGCACCAGAGTCTCCAGAGAATGTTAAGATCACTTCGTTAGAGAAACTTGTACCAGATTTAGGGGATGCGTAGGAAACAACTTCTACATTGGCAGATTTCACTGCTGTATCCGCAAGTACGGCACCAATTGCTGCTGGACCTGCACATACCATGCCAAAAGATCTACCTAATGGAGTGTTGAATACGGCTTCTAAACAATAGCTTGCCCGTGCTGTGTATTGGAATTCCAAGTGACCTGCATCATTAGCGTATACATCTCCAAAGTATTTTGGAACAGCTTCTAATGCAATTTCAACAGCTCGACGAGCATCGGATACATCATGAGCACCGATATAGATCAAGGATCCATGACCTGCGCCACCTTTAGTATCGCGAGGCAATTCTACTGTAATAATTTCAGTATTCGTTGCTTTGATAGCATCATCCACAGCCATAATTTGCGGGCCTGCGCCTACACGACCGCCGATAATACCGATGGATTTGAATTTTCCCAATCCCATTGTTTCTGTTAATAATGGATCCACACTGGCAATCACAAGACCAATTGTATCGCCCATTGCAGTACCTACAAATTCAGTAACTCCGATGGATCCTGCTGTTGTGCCTTGCGGCTTTTTAATGCCAAGTTCTTCTGATACTTGACCCATCACTTTTTCTAATAATGCTGTATCCATAGTACCTCCTAACCACCAATAATACAGTTTAAACCATATGATTCTACTATTTTTTTATACGTTTCCATTTCTTCTTCTGGAATCTTTGGTGTATTTTCTAATTCATATTCACGTCCCAATAATTCATATTTCCCTTGCCCATAATTGTGATATGGCAACAAGTGAATATCATGAACATTAGGCATATTTTCCTTCACAAACTCTGCTATGCCACGAATATCTTCTTCGCTCGCATTAAACCCAGGAATCGTAGGAACACGCACTGTTGTATTTGTGATAGACTGTATGACTTTAGCCGACTCTCTGATCCTTGCGTTATCCACACCAGTGAACTTTTTGTGTTGCTCTGGATTGACGCTTTTGATATCTAGTAGAACTAAGTCGATGTACGGCATAATCTCTTCTACAATCTTTGTGTCATAATACCCTTCTGTTTCTATTGCGGTATGCCATCCTTGTGCTTTACAAGCTTTAAAGATTTCTTTAGCAAACTTTGGTTGTGTCAATGCCTCTCCACCAGATAAGGTGATGCCGCCATTAGAGCGGAAATACTGCGTTGCATCTTTTTTCAATTCCCGCACCACTTGTTCAACGGTCATCAACTTACCTTTCATGGAAAGTGCACTGGTAGGACAGACCATGGTACACTCTGAACAGTTGTCGCAGAGTGTACGGTCGATCCAGTACGGGTTGCCATCGGCAATGGCCTGTTTAGGGCAAACTGCCTGACAAGCTTTACAACCAATACAGAGTTGTTTTCGATACACTACTTCAGGATAATACTGCTGTGATTCTGGATTAGAACACCATTTACATCGTAATGGACAGCCTTTCAAAAAAACGATTGTCCGAATTCCTGGTCCATCGTGAATGGAAAAGCGTTGAATATCAAATACAGTGCCTTGTACACTATAATCTACTGATTCCATACGAACTTATCCTTTATATTATGTACCTACATTTCATGTTCTGTACGATTAATGATATCGTCTTGTACTTCTTTAGCCAATGTTACGAAGTGCGCACTGTAACCTGCTACACGAACGATCAAGTCTTGATTATCTTCCGGATGTTCTTGTGCATCTAACAATGTTTGTTTATCTACAACGTTGAATTGAACATGGCTACCTTTTTTATCGAAGAAGCTCTTAATGATAGATACGAAGTTTTTCAAACCTTGTTCGCCACCTACCGCAGCTGGTGTGAATTTTTGGTTGTACAATGTACCATTAGATGCTTGCGCATGGTCTAATTTTGCTACGGAGTTGGAAGCCGCTGTAGGACCGTTTACGTCGTTACCTTGACGAGGGGATACACCGTCAGCCAATGGTTCAGTTGCTAAACGCCCATCAGGTAATGCAGCTACGTCTTTACCAAACAATACGTTAGCGGATACTGGATAGATACCAGCTTGGAATTGACCGCCACGAGGGTTCATGTATTTATCCACTTCATTACAGTAGATTTTACCGCAACGATATGCGAATTGGTCTACTTCTTCAATATCATTACCGAAAGAATCAGTGTTTTTCAAGATATTGCGGATCGTTGCATATTTGCTTGGATCAGCTTGTGATTTGCATCCACAGCTTGTGCCTGTGCCAGTACCTTGTTTCAAATGAGATTCCAATGTAGCAATGTCGATAGATCCTGTGGAGGATAAGATTTTCTTAACTGCTTCATAGATTTGAGCTTCATCTAATGTAGATTCTGGAATAGAAGGAGTGCAAATTGGAGCTGCGCTATCGCTATAACCGAAGTTAGCTTCTAATGCTTCACGCAATTCAGTTAATGTAAAGCGTTTGTCTTCGAAAATATTTTTTTGGATTGCATATAAGGAGTCACCTGCGTCAGCAACACCGAATGCTTGAGGTCCTGTGAAGTTGTAGATTGCGCCACCTTCTTGGCAAGATTTACCGCGTTTGATACAATCGTCAACCATAGCAGACATGAATGGCAATGGAGCGCGTTCCATGTGAGCGTAGTCAACAGCGTTGTCAGCTTTTGCTAAGTGACGAACGAAGTATTCCATTTGTTGTTGGTATGCTGCCAACAATTTATCCATAGTATCTAATTCTTCTAACTCGCCAGTTTTAGGTCCCAATTGTTTGCCTTTACAACGTCCGTTGTTAAGAGTAATTTCAAGAACTTTTGCGATATTGAAGAACGCCGCATCATGCCAACCTTCTGTACGATGGCCCGCTTGTGGTTCAACACAACCGATGATACAGTAGTCACGAGCATCTTTTAATGCTACGCCACGAGAAACAAGAGCCAAGATAATTACTTCATCATTGTAGAATGCTGGAACACCATAGCCTAAACGGGATACTTCACAAGCGCGATATAAGAATTCCATCGGAGCATTTTGATGTACACGTACAGAGAAGGATGGAGCTGGTAAGCGAACGTGCGCTACTGCTTCCATACACATGTAAGATACTTCGTTTGTTGCATCTTTACCTTCAGAATCTTGACCACCTACGCAAAGGTTTTGGAATACTGCATAACCGGCGAATGCTTGTGCAGAGATTTCATCACGAGTTTTGTTGATATCGTTCAATTTAACCCAGATGCAGTCTACTAATTCTTGTGCTTTTACGCGATCAATTGGATCATCTTTTAAGTATGGATACATGTATTGGTCGAAACGGCCTGGGGAGATGGAGTGACCATTGGACTCAATTTGAACCATGATTTGTAAGAACCAGAAAGATTGACATGCTTCCCAGAAGTTACGAGCGCCGAATTCAGGTACGCGATCACAGTTAGCAGCGATTTGTTGTAATTCTGCTTTACGAGTTGGGCAAGATGTTTGACTTGCTAACTCACGAGCTTTTTCAGCATAGCGATGTGCGAATCGGATAGCTGCATTGTAGGAGATAATAACTGCATTGTAGAATTGTTTTTTCTTAATGCTGCTAGGATCATCTTCGTCTAGTGCATGTAATGCTGTAATAGTTTCTTCTAATACGCCGCGGAAACCTTTTTCTAAGATTTTACCGTAGTCTACGTTTACGTGGCCTACACCACCGAAGAAGTAGTTACCTACTGTGAATACACCATTAGCGATACAGTCTTTTGTATCTGGTTCCATATAGGAATCTGCTAAGGAGTTAGTTGTTTTACCTTCCCAATATTTGAAAGCTTCATGCAATTCATGTTGTACTTTTTCAGAAATTTCGAATGGATCGGCCATACGTTTATGCATAGTATGGAATTCTTTTTCTACCCAATCGTAGGAGAACTCTGGGCAAATTTCTGTGGAGCGTGGGTTGATTGTGATAGAACCAACTACAAGTTCATTATCACGGATTGTAACTGGCAACTCGTTAAAGATTTTTTCAACAGCTTTGGCACGACGGATAATCGTAGGTTGACCTTCGGTTTCCTTGTAAGATTCTGTAATTAAAACTGCACGTTCTGATTCGACCTGTGGTACAGCATCAATAATTACTTTTCTTAACTTTTCAATTCGTTCTGTTGGTTTACTAAATCCTCGTTCTAGCATGTGTTAACCTCCTTACAACGTATAAAAAATCTCATGCCTCCGTCCCAATTATGCGCAAATGGAATACTGTGCATGCTTGTTAAGAAAATGGTACCACATTTCAGAGTCTAACTGATAAGAATTTACAATCCAAATATTTGTAAAATTCAAACCTCTAGTCATATGTATAATGTATGCCGCTATCATCTTTAATTCTAAAATTATCATACTTCCTATGTGTTTTCATCATGACTTGGTAATATTCAAACTTAACCACGGTACTATAGACACCTCTTCTCTTTCGTCTATTGATGTCCCTTATATTTCTCTTTATACTGAAAGCAATTATATGCAGGAGGTGATTACCATGACATCGCACACGGCTATATGTCTTTGGGAAACCAATCGTATCGCAGCTGGATTTGCTCTTTTAGATCGGTTATTGAAAGACTATCCCATCTCCTTTGTCAAACATTACCGTATATGTCCTGGCAAAGCTTTCTTTGTACTGATTGCAGATACCGATGTGATACAACAGATCGAACTCATCTTAGAATCTGAAAAACAGATTCAGTATAAAACTATTACGGGACTCCACCCCGATGTGCTCTCCACATTTCAGCACAAACAAAAAATACCTAGCGTCTCTCACCTAGGTATCTATGAATGTAACACATCAGTAGCTGTCTTTCATCTAGCTAATCACATAGCTTGGCATCATCTGGTGCAATTACTAAGTCTTCAAATTGGAATCGGTTTATGTGGTAAAAGTATTCTTACCATCTCTGCTTCCTATAGTGATTTAAAAGCCATTGAAGAGGAACTTTCACAATTGTATCCAAAAGAAATTGTCAGCTACGCCCATATTTCAGACCCTTCATCAGAATTACTCACCTTGTTATAGGAGGTTCTATGGAATCAATTCAATCTCTACTGAAACAAGCGCATACATTATGGCGCCAAGGCAATGAGCAAGGCATGATCGACTATCTAGAAAAGGCCATTCATCTCTGCCGTGTTCAAAACAATCATAAAAAATTGATTGAGATCTTAAATGAATATAGTGGGTCCCTACGCAATGTAGGTAGATATGACGATGCTATTGCTGCCATTGATGAATCCTTACGAATCTATGAACAGAGTGACACCTATACGCCACAAACGTATGCTACGATTTTAATCAATTTAGGAAATACCTATCGTGAAAAGAAGTCCTATTTCGAGGCAGAAACACATCTGTTAAAAGCCAAAGAGATTTTCCAATCTGTTGGGGATACATCCTATGCTTATATTGGCTTGCTTAACAATTTATCTCTCCTCTATCGTGATACTAACAACTACGAAACAGCTCATGAATTGCAATTGGAAGCTGTCCGCCTATTGGAGCCTACGGAGTATCAAGTTCCCCTAGCCATCAGCTACAATAATTTGTATGAAATCAGCAAACACATCAAGGGAACACGAGAACTTTCTCCTCAAGTCTATCTAGATAAGGCTGCCTACATTTTGCGCCGAGAAGTCGGTACGGAACATCCTATGTATGCTGCGGTCCTAAATAATCGGGCCGATTACGAAATGGAACAGCATCACTACGATGTGGCCCTCAATTTATATCGAGAAGCTCTACCGATTGTAAAACACAATTACGGTGTAGAAAGCCAAGCCTATCAATCAGTGTTGCACAATCTTGACTATGTAAAAGACCTCATCAAAACACTGCAACAAGAGACACCCTGTCATCGCCAAACAGGATTAGAACTAGGGAGAGAACTAGCTCATCAAGTAGCACAGGATATAGAACTCAATCTACCTGACCTAGTACCTCATATATGCTTAGCTCTTGTGGGCACTGGATCAGAATGCTTAGGCTTTGATGATACCATCTCTGAAGACCATGACTTTACAAAACGATGCCAGCTATTCTTACCTGCCGACACCTATACAGCTCACAAAGATCGTCTTCAAACATATTTCAAAAACTATGCCTATGGCACAGTACAAATTGAAAATATATCTGACTTTTATCGGCGCTATACACTGTACCCTGAAGGACCGCAATGTGAAAAAGAATTTCGCCGCATCCCTCAAGATTTACTCTGCACCGCTACCAATGGGGAAGTATTTCTAGACAATTTCGGTTCTTTCACACATATTCGTCAGCACTTATTGGCTTACTATCCAGAGGACATTCGACTCCGTAAAATCGCCTATGAATTAAACCAACTAGCACAGTCTGGTCAGTATAATTTACCTCGCATGTTACAGCGTGGTGACACTATTGCCGCAAGCTTAGCATTGCATCAATTTGTCCACCATTACATGCTACTCGTGCATCTATTGAACAAATCCTATGCACCATTCTACAAATGGCTCTATCGTCACAGCTGTACCCTTCCTATCTTAGGAAATACTGTGAAACATGGAATTCCTGAATTACTAGACGCACCGATTCGAGATACCAAACCTCACATCGATCGCTTATGCACTGCCATTATCCAAGAACTACAACGCAATGGTCTCAGTACAAGTCCCATTGATTTCTTAACCTATCAAGCTAAAGAAGTCATTCAACGCATTCAAGACCCACTTCTCCGTGGAGAAGATTCTTGGGTAGAATAGGAGCTCTATTATGAAAGACGATTTAATTATTTCCATCATTCAACAAGAATGGCCTCTCTTTACGAGTACACAAAATGTGGGCCATCGCTCTCCTTGCCAAGATCAAATGGCTAACTTCATCGTATCGCGCCATGCCTATTGGTCTATGTATTCCACACCAGTGTTACAATCCTATTTACACGATTTAGAAGTAGCCCGTATGAAAGGGCATAACTTGGTGACATTCAAATACGGATATATGATGGAAGCCACTCATCCCGATGAATTTTTAGCTATAAAGGATAAATTGCCACCTATGTCCTCCACTAAAGTTTCTTTAGTGACAGCCATTATGGCACTGTACATGAAGTGGGAATTAGCCATCCAAGCTGAAACACCAGGCTATGATACACATCACAGACCGATTCAATCCAAGGATAATTCCATGACCCATACATCTGTGGAAACATACATGACTGGTGAATTACAATCCTATTCCGAAGAAACACTGCAATGTATCCTAGCCCATTTTCTACAATGCAGTAAAAATGATATCAACCCTGTCAAAGGCTATTTACAAGCCTTACAAGAAGGGGGCAACAAATAATAAACTACTCTAAAATAGATCCTTCTAACTAACAGGAGCTGTCACAAAACGGCTCCCAACAAAAAAGAGGAAAACTGATGCGAATCAACTTTCCTCTTTTTATATGATTTTTATAGGCTTTCTCTACGCCATATCTATGAACTACAACATCAATCGTTCAATGACGGAGTAGATATTCAATCCAGCACACCAACCATCGCTGATAGTCTTGCCTGCAGTGATTACATACCGTGGGTCATCAAAATAGGTCCATTTATAATGTTTCCCTTTTCCAGTCACTTGGAATCCGATGCTACGCAAATAGGATTCGAAACTAGAGTCCATTTTACGGTATGTACGGATTTTATTTTTCAATTCTTCACGGCGTTTACGGATGGAGTTGTTAAAATGATTCGCCTCTAACAAATCTTGAATGACATGCTCACGGCGAGAGTTGGGAGCGCATAATTTCTTATAATCTGCCAACATATCTAACACTAAATCACGCACTTCATGAGGATATAAATCTTTCTCTTCCCCGCGTAGCAAGATAAATTTCCCTTCTTGCATATCATCATCCAGTTCATCACCTTCAAACAATCGTCCCACTTTAGACATATACAAATTGCCTTGCTCATCTGTGTACGCCACGCCATGCGGTGTTTGTACTGTGTCTGGGGTATCTGGGTCCGTATGGTCTTCCAAATCTTCCAACAAACGGTCATAATCGATGCGAAGTTGTTTATTCTCCTTGTGCAACTCATTGTTTTCCGCCAACAACTCTTCATTTTTATCTTCCAATGATGTGTAAGCCTCTCGTAAGGACTCATTTTCCTCTTCTAACTCTTTCAACTTCGCCAACAATACTTTGACTTCCGCTGGTGAAAGTTCACAGGCTTTTTCCTGTGCTTCAAGTTCCGCTTTTCGTTGTGCTTCCTCACGATCTCGTTGAATTTGGGCTTTCCGTTCTTCTTCTAAGCGTAATTGCTCTTGTCGCTCTTCCTCTTCACGGATGCAATCTGCTTCTAACTTCGCCATTTGTTCATCTAACAACACTAATTTTGCCACACTTCTCGCATAAGAGGTATACACGGAAACAGGCATTCCCTCTCGTAAGGCTTGAGCCACGTCAAAGACAGATGGTGCTTCCATGGAGACTAGAGATTCAAACTGCACTGTATTCCAAGGGAACACGCTATCTTCTCCGCAAATAGCCCGTAATGGAATTAACTCGCCATCCACCAAGTCGTACGCATCTTGGTGTACCCAAATAATACCCCATCGCTCCATGACAGCATTCACTTTTTCCATCATCTCCACGGAGCCAACTTTTGTATACCGAGTCCCTTTAATCATACCTCGTTTCAATATGGGTGTCGTTTCAAATACACGATCATGCACTTCTTTATGATGCATGTGAAGTAAGCGCATCAATGTCATTCCTGCTGAAATTTGTAACATCTGTGGCACGTCGAATAGACCTTCCTTACATCCTTCTTTCACCAATTGTGCCAGCATTTCTCCACAAGCCCCACTACGGTGCTCCACATTGGCTGTTTCTAAGGCAGCACTCATTGTATCGGTAGGAATGACATCTGCCACTTCCTCCATTGTTTCTTCTTCTAAAACCGTACTTTCAGACTCAGATGCCTCTTCAGTGTCTATCTCCGTAACAGTACTAGATTCATTTACATCTGGACAATCTTCCACTTCTTTTACTTCATCAACAAATTCAAGGTGCATTTCTCCATCTGACACGGAAATGGTTTCAGAAGTTAATTGTGACATTTTATATTCTAATCCAGCAATAGTCACTCCATCCCAAGTCTGTAAGGAGTCCATTGGTCGTAAACGGGAATAATATTGTAAGGCAGTCACACAAGATTCAATGGCATGATGTCCCTGTTTATCAATAGAAATGAGCTGTGGTTCCTTTTTACCATATGCGTCAGCAGGGAAAAAGAGGATTACATGTTTCATTCGTTCTTTATTAGTGCCCCATTGTGCTAAACTTTCATTGATTTTACCATTGTCACTAGGTACGACGATGACATGTGCCAACCCTAAGGTGCTCATCGCCAAATCATCCACATCTAAAGGAGCTTCCCCTGATTTTGAAAGAGTCACCATTAAGATAGGCATCTTACATTGCTTGTCACCATCTAATACCTTTTGAATATGACGAGCAGGATTATCTACATAACGTGGCGTACCCAGCATGCGTAGATTGTTATCAATACCACCTTTTCCAGCATCAATTAAAAATCGACAAAATGAACTTGCTAAGACTGGTAAGAAATGTTCCTTATCCACTGGTTTACCTTCTCCATGGACATTCATAGTCACATAGTTCTCATCCCCATTATATACAAGATCTATCATGTATTTCCCAACTTGAATAGTGATACTCAGCCTTGTAGCTACTACCTGATTAACACGTTGTATAGAAAAGTTAAATACTTCATTATGCCATGAGGTAAAATCTGCCATGGGAATCCATACCATAGGATCAAATTTTTCATATTCCTCACCTACTATATGGCTATATATCCGTGCCACCTGTTCCGACTGCACCCAGTCTATGACAACTTGTCCAAACGCTTCCTCTGAAAACCCTTTGGCTACTGGCATTTGCGTTGCGTATAATAACATGTTTCTTTCCTCCTATACAAAATATAACCTACATGAACCTATATATAAAAGGTCATATCTTATTACTATTCGACAACAACCATAAAACTCCTACTTCAATATGTCACAAATAGAATGCCCTCATGCCTACTAACCTATCTTCTTTCTCTCGCACATACAAAGGGGCTGTCACAAAATGCACTTTTTTTACATTTTTGTTACAGCCCTTTTTTGTTTAATTAGCTATCATAAGTCAACCAAAAGCACCCTATGAGAGCAACATAGGGTGCTTTAGCCTTGCACAACTTTCTAAACGAAATGAAGGAATATTAAATCATAAATTTCAATCCACCATTAATATTCCACGATGCACGATCTCCACTTCCAAATATTTTATCATAATCAATATACACATTAGTACCGTTAGCAACTTGGTAACTAGCACCAAGATTGATTTGAGCCCAAGTTGTTTTTCCCTTATATTGGGTTGTTTTATTGCCACCATCATCAGCTGTATAGGAAGTATTAATATCGCCATTAAATTCATGGAATAGACCTAATGAGCCATAAACACGTCCATGATGAAATGCTTTTGTTGCACTGACCATACCACCTAGAACAAGACTCGTATAATCATTTTGGTGTACAGATAGCACTTTCTTATCTTTTACTGCTGAATACGTACTTCCAGGGATTTTACTAGCACTAGCAAGGACAGATCTATAAACTGTCCAACCATTAACTGTACTTTCATGCGTGTATGTAACAGCTGTTCCCACTGCATTTGTTGTATACGTACCAGAAGTTAATTTACCCAATCTATCCACCGATTTCAGTGTATGCTCGATACGGCCTATCCCTAGAGCAAGCCCGATAGAGTCATGTGGTGTAAGTTGATAGTTTCCTTGTACGTTTCCTGTATACACTTTATCTTTGCTTTCAGAGTCATTATTTCCAGATAGATGGCTAACAGAACCCATCACATCCACTTTTGGAGTTACTTGTTTACCATAACTTAATTCCACTTCATTATAGTTTGTATGGTATCCATCATCTAATGTACGTTCTCCATATGACATGCGGACATTAAATTCATTATCGCCTACGAATTGGTGCCTATTTCTAAAACGATCCGCCCAAAGTATATTAATCGCAGTTCTTCCTAATCGCTCATCTTTCATGACCTTTGTTTCATAGTCCCCATTTTGTATAGAATTAAAGGCGGAACTAGATACATAAGAACCTAAGTGGTCATCAGTATACGTTAATGCACCTTGTAGCAATGTTGCAGATGATGAGGTAAGACCTTCCGTTATACCGACTTTACCTGTTAAACGTTTCGCATTAGAAGCAGAATCTTCGTATTTTAATTTTTTACCTAAAGCCATTAAAGCTTTTTCTACAGATGCTCTATCTTTCATATTAATATTATTTGCATCTGTTAAGAGGGTAACACTAGAGTTTTCTTTTGCTTGTTTTACAATGAAGGTTCCCCCTGTATAATCACTATCCTCGGTTCCTTGATTAGCATGGGAATACATGACATTCATAGCCCCAGATAATGTATCTACCGTAATTGGTTTCGTATCATTTTGTAAAATCGTTCCCGCTGTATCAGCAGTCGATCCCCCTATCAAAGTTTTAATTTTTGAGCCTGTAAAATTACCGACTCCATTATAACCTTCAAATGGTCTACCATAGTTCACATTATTCCATGTAGCTTTATTTTCTAACAGTAAATTCATACCTGTATTTTTTCTAATCTCAGCTTTATCAGGATTAGGGTTCGTTCTATCTACTTCTGCATAATGATTGATTACAACCCCCTTCATAGAAGAGTCTGGTGTAGACAGAGCAAGATTTATCTTCGTTGGTGTCTTTCCATACGTTAAGGTATCACGGTCAGCTTCACGATTAAATAAACCGATATTACCTAATATTTCTACTTTATGACCATTTGATTGCGTTAAATTACCATGTTCATCTACTTTAGAGTTCATATTTACCGTAGATTCTTCGGCAACGATAGCATAATGCTCAAAATCTACTGTATCTTTTGTAGCAATTCGTCCGCCACCATCAATGGTAATATTGGATCTAGAATTAGCTTGTACCCCAGTTCCATCTCCATCAATATCTACATCGCCTGTAATATGTACTCTAGGTCCTTGTTTCTCACCTATATAATTAAGTCCCGCATAGATACCATTCACAAAGTAATGTCCCACAAAGTAATATGTTCCTCGTACTCCTTGATTGGGAATTTCTACGTGAATTTTTGCATTACCGTCAATAGTCACATCTGCATCATTGACCGCAACAATACCTCCTGTAACAGTTTCACGTGCTTTTGTACTATCTGTCCAATAATTATTCTTTACATTAAAATCCACATCACCTTTTATGTTTACTTTCACTGTGGTGTCATCTTTACGATGAGAGGATGCAGCTAAAGCCGCTGTATCTACATTACTACTTTTAGCAGTTTTATCTACGTTTACAGTGAGTTTCTTAACTGTAATATTAATATTTCCTTTTGGTTGGGCTACCTTGTCTGCTTTCCATTCCCGCCATCCTCTACTGGATTCAGATCCCTTAATCGCACGAATCGGCATGTTACTTTTAACATGGTTAAATGTCAATTCAGCACCTTCTGCCTTAATCGTTACATCTGCATCCTTGGATTCAATACCTTTGAATCTATTACTGAAAGTACTATTCTTACTAAAGTTATATGTTTTAGTAGCACTATCCCATATCCCACCTTTTTTTAGATCATCTCTAAAACCAGGAGGATTACCATTCATAATCTCTGTTTTCGCAAACTCTGTAATCGTTTGCTCAGCCATAACACCTGATGTCATAGAGACCAGCGCACTAATACTTAAACATATTGCAGTAGACAGTTTTAACTTTCTAGAACTCATATTATACCCCTTTTACGATTCAAAATTATTATAGTGAAAAATAATGCCCTTATAATTAAAGCTACACTATTTTCAACTTTTAACAAAATGAATATGTGTTATACCCATGCAAACTAGTAGACATTATATCGTATTATGTATCCTCAAAAAACGCATCAGCAACGTTTAGTAGAAGTTTTCACCAATTTCACAGTTTTACACAAAATTGAGATATATACATGTACGCCTATTTCCATATGATTCAAACCGTATGACATGTGTAAAATCAGTTTATTCTCATCATACTATACAAATTACTATCTTATCAATCCCTATCTATACAGCTACTCCATCAGCACTAAAAAGAAAAAACGGGGCTGTAACTAAAATGTAAAAAAGTACATTTTGTTACAGCCCCGATAAGTCTTAACCTATATAATTAGTCAATTTTAATACCATGGATTTCTTCAGCTAAACGTTTCAACGCTTCTACTGTACGAACGCCTGGTGTAATTTCAGATAATTTTACACGGATGAAATGATTTTCTTGTACCGCTTTAATTGTTTGTAATTGAGGGTCAGCTTTAATTTTAGCTACTTTTTCTTGGAAATCATCATCGTTGCGGATGGAATTACCATAATCAGGAATGATGATGTAATCAGGGTTTTGTTGTACAACTGTTTCCCAAGAACCTTTTGCCCAAGTTTTATCTACCCCTAAACCGCTCATTACATTATCAGCACCGATTAAACGCAATACATTCGTCGTATAACCTTCAAATACTGTGAATGGTTGTCCATCTTGGGAGTCATATACGAATACACGTTTATGTGGAAGGTCTTTCAATTTAGCTTGTACTTTTTCTAAGATTGCACGTTGACCTTTTACCCATTCTTCTGCTTTTGCTTTCACGCCGAAGATTTCGCCCAATTTAATCATATCTTTGAAATTAGTTTCTAAATCAGCTTCTGTAGATAAAGCAGACTCTGGAATCCAAATGTTTACTTTCTGAGCAATCATTTTATCTGCAGGGATACCTTCTTTGCTGAAAGAATCTTCCCAACCTGTAGCGAAGTCAGGTTTTACAGACATAAACACTTCATAAGAAGGCCATTTTTCAGCTAACACTTTTACTTTGCCATAGGCTTCTTGTAATGGTGGATAGATTTCTTCTTCTTGGAAAGCTGTACCCACCATTTTATCTTCCAAGCCTAATTGTAACATCATTTCTGTTGTAAATTGAGACATGGATACGGCATGTTTAGGAGATTCTTTCACAGCAAATTCTGTTTGTTTACCTTCAAATGTTTGGCTCCAAGTTACCTCTGTACCAGTTTTTGCTTGTTCTTTTTCAGAACCACAGCCTGCCACAGCCAAAGCGCCACATACTAAAGCTGTTAATACAAAGCCTTTAGATTTTTTCCAATTACTTAACATATTCTTCCCTTTCTTACTACGATTAGTAATATAAATGATACACGCCATCTTCCATGGACACATGGAATGGCACTTCAAAAATAGGCTCTAGCAACTCCGGTGTCAATACCTCTTGAGGCGTTCCCGTTTGCAACACTTTGCCATCTTTCATCAATACGATGTGATCACAATAGCGCGCCGCTAGATTCAGGTCATGGAGAACAACAATACTTGTACCCGAAAAGTTTTGCAATTCTTTCATGAGCGCCACCTTGTATTTCATGTCTAGATGATTCGTTGGTTCATCTAACAGTAATACCTCTGTTTGTTGTGTCAATGCTTTTGCAATGAACACCCGTTGCCGTTCACCGCCCGACAAATGTCCCATTTCTTCTTCTGCCAAGTGAGACACCCCCACTTGATCCATATAAGATTGGGCAATGGCAACATCTTCCGCTGTATAATTTCCAAAATGACTTTTATAAGGATATCGTCCCATGAGGACAATATCTTTCACTAAAAAATCATCAATCATAGCATCATGCATTTGTGCTAGGACCGCCACCTTCCGTGAAAAGGTGGGGCCATCAATAGTTTGTAAAGGCACGCCATCCAATGTAATCGCATCGGTGGGGTGCAATTGACTCAAATGTCCAAGGAGTGTCGATTTACCACAACCATTAGGTCCAATGATAGCCGTCATTTTATGTTTAGGAAAGCTGAGCTTCACATCATCTAAAATTAGTCGTTTTCCATAGGAAAAGGACAAAGAATTTACCTCGTACATAGTCCCTACTTTCTACCCCTGATGGCGGTATCTGGTCATAATAATCCAAATAAATAGCGGTGCCCCTAGTAAGGATGTCAATACGCCGATAGGAATTTCTTCGGGGCTATACATAGCCCGTGAAAGTACATCCGCCCAGATCATCACAATACTGCCAATGAGTGGCGCAAAAATAAGTAATCGTCCATGTTTAGGTCCCCCAACCATGCGCGCCAAGTGCGGAATAATAAGGCCCATAAAGCCCACAACACCCACTTTTGCCACCAAGGTAGCAATGGCCACTGAGGATACAATCACCATAGATAATTGCAAGGATTTCACAGATAAGCCCATTTGTTTTGCTTCTTGTTGTCCTAATAAAAGGACGTCAAAATCCTGTTTATACATATACATGTAGAGCATCAACAAACCAATGATGATAGCTGTTAATGGTAAATCTCTCCACTGGATGCCTGCAAAACTACCCAGCAACCAGAACATGGCACTCCGCACTTGTGCTTCATGCTTTGCTCCATAAATAATCATCATCGTAATGGATGAGAAAATACCAGTCATGCCCATGCCGATTAAGATTAATTTCACTGGACTTTGGCTACGACCTACGCAGAGAAGTACGAGCAAAATAGATATGCCTGCTCCTAATGCAGCAAAGAATGGCACATTATAGGATGCCAAGAATGGCAAGCCCCCCATAATGATGGCAAAGACTGCCCCTGTACTAGCCCCTGACGAGACACCTAGTACATAGGGATCGGCTAGTGCATTGCGTGTTACCGTTTGCATCAGAACTCCTACCAAAGATAATCCAATCCCTGTCAGTACCGAATATAACAACCGTGGCAAACGAATATCTTGCACAATAGTGCTCAACATGTTCATCTCATCTGTTGGCACTGGACTGGTAAACGCTTGGTACATATCCCACACGGGAATGAAAGAAGCTCCAAATTGAGGGGCTATTACGAGTGAAATGACCAGTAAGATCAATAATCCTACGATTTTTAATTTCATGTTATACGCCCTTTAACTATACCCAATATACGCTTAGGAGTTTCCCTCACGAAACCGTGCCTCCTACAGTAAAAAAAGAGCAACCTATGATGGGCGCTCTTTTGTCTATGTTCATTATACTATGATTTTCGATATAGTGTAAAGGTTTTACTTGGTTTTAACGCATTGTAATTTCTATAAAAAATTATTTTATCAGGCCTTTTCCTAGTAATATGTGTCGTATTGTCATGATAGGATGTCTCCACAACATACGGGGACCACTATAGCGCATAACTTCTTTAATTCGTTCCCGGTAGGTCGGTGCATAGCAATGTGTCTTGCACATGGCGCAAAAGGTTTTTACTTCCATATGCGGGCACCGCTCCACCCTTGCTTCTGCATAATGCATCAACTCTGCACAACTTTCACAGAGGTCCCCAGACTTATATCGGTGCTGCCCTTTGCAGTAGATTTCTATCATTTTGCGCACTGTCTTTAATTCTTTCATACGTTTATCTTCTATAGTTCTTTGTTTCTTACTCTCTCGATCCACTACTAACACCTCTTCTATCGTTTTTTCTTATGGCTCTATCAACTTCGGATAACTAGTAATATGTTAAAGCGTTCAATTTCTACTTGCCAGTTAAACAACTAGTATTTTTATCGATTGTACCATACCCTTTTAGATAGGTACAACGTACTTTCTCACATTTGTACAATAAAAAAACGCCATACTGACCATGTCAGCGGCGAATTTTATTTTGTAGTATTCATTTAATCACGTAGTACGCGGTAGAATACCATACCTGCGCCTATTAGCATTCCTAAACCATACATACTAACACCTCCTTTTCTCATTTCAAACATATGTGGGCAGGTGCCCACAGCCTTAGTCGGACAAAGCCCGAACTGCTTCAGCTGCTGGCACTGCGACTATAACGCCTTCTACTACCCCTGCAACAAACAACTCTAAAGCTGATGCTGCAACTGGGAGCGCAAACAACAATGGCATACGTTTCACCTCCTTTTACTATACATACAAACTATGCCACCAAGATATGGGCTCTTTTCTTTCAATCAATGGCTCATCTCGGTATAACCGTAGTATAGACTATCCTTCAGAGTTTGTATTACAAAAGTCCCGATAGTTAAAAAATAGAGGAAAGCGAATATCCTGTACTCAACCTTCCTCTATGGTGAAATATATATCTAGATTGCCATGTATAATGCTGTACTCAACGTCCCTATAAGATGTGAGGTCTATCCATAGATCCTTATACATCTATAGGGAAATTGGCAAAAATGTTAACAACATAGCAATAAAAATTGCCGGCAACAAATTCGCCACTCGAATCTTATTGGGCCACAATACATTAATGCCCACACAGAAAATTAAGATAGATCCCACATAGGATAAATTATCAATCGCCTCTGGAGTCATAAGCGGTGCCGCTAAATGGGCTAAGCCCGTGATGATTCCTTGGGTAATCCCCACCGGTAAAAAGGAGAACAAAGCCCCTTTGCCCATGGAGGATGCCATGACCATCACGATAATACCGTCTAGAATACTTTTGACAACCATCGTACTGTAATCGCCAGTCAAACCATCTTGAATAGACCCAATGACACCCATAGCACCAACTGTAAAGGTCATGGAGGCCGTAATAAAAGCATTAGTAAACTGTGGGTCCCGACTGTTACCTGTTTTCAACTTTAGCCATTCTCCAATGGCAGTAATACGTCGATCAAAGTCAATGAGTTCTCCAATAATAGCCCCCAGCACCATAGAGATAATCATCATCATAGGTCCCGTTGTATGAAGGCTATCACTGACGATCACTAGCATATATTGCATCGTTCCACTCATGCCTAATAGAAGGATAATGATACCACACACCATCATGAGCGTTTCTTTTAAATTATCTTTCATTCGATGTCGAATAAAGAGCCCTAATAGGCTACCACAAATGATCAACACCACATTAAGGATGGTTCCCATACCATGCATTGGTTGTTCCTCATCTTTCTAAAAAATGACTACACTATCATCCCCATCCACTTCGTGCACATGAACTTTCACCGTTTCCAAGTGGGATGTAGGGATATTTTTTCCTACATAATCTGCCCGTATAGGCAATTCACGATGACCACGATCTACTAAGACCGCCAATTGAATGGCACTCGGTCTGCCCGCATCCATCAAAGCATTTAAGGCGGAACGAATCGTTCTACCAGTGAATAATACATCATCCACTAAAATTACGATCTTACCAGTCGTATCCATCGTAAACGGCAGTCCTTCTTTGGGTTGATGACCACGGTCATCACGATATAAAGACACATCCATTGTTGCCACATCTACTTGAATCCCTTCAATAGCCTCAATTTGAGCTTGTAATCGTTTTGCTAGATGTACACCACGGCGCTCAATACCAATAATTAAGGCATTGGATAATCCTTTATTGCGCTCCAATATTTCATGCCCAATACGACGAATGGCACGCATCATACCAGCTTCATCTATTAAGATACGTTGTTCCATAGTATCACTCCTTATCGATTATGCTCTTTCGCATACTCAATACATGCCAAGAAATCTTCCGGCAATGGCGCTTCAAAATGTAATGCTTCCCCTGTCATAGGATGTTTCACAGATAATGTTTTAGAATGTAATGCCTGCCCTACAATAGGAAAATCCATTTTACGGAAGCCATAGAACGGATCATTCACCACAGGATGTCCAATATAGGCTAAATGTATACGAATTTGGTGAGTCCTACCCGTTTCTAGTTGGCATTCGATTAATGTATGCTTACCATATCGTTCTAGTACACGGAAATGGGTCACTGCTTCTTTACTATTTTCAAAGACCACCGCCATTTTCATACGATCTTTAGGATGGCGACCAATAGGAGCCTTGATAGTCCCTTTTTCTTCTGCAATATTGCCTTGTACTAATGCATAATAGGTTCTGGTAGCACTATGTTCTTTCACTTGCTCCGCTAATCCCAAATGTGCTTCATTATTTTTTGCTGCCATCATAACACCAGATGTATCTTTGTCTAAGCGGTGCACGATGCCTGGACGAATTTCCCCATTGATACCAGATAAATCTTTACAATGAAAGAGGAGTGCATTCACCAAGGTACCCGAATGGTTCCCCACCGCTGGGTGGACCACCATGCCACGAGCTTTATTGATGACAATCATATGAGAATCTTCAAAGAGAATATCCAGTGGAATGTCCTCTGGTTCTACCTCTACTTCTTGGACCTCTGGAATGGTCACAAGAATTTCGCTAGATGATGATAGTTTCAAATTCGATTTTCCTGTTTTGCCGTTCACTTGTACATGCCCCTCTTTCACTAAGGATTGCACATAGCTACGTGACTGACCCAGCGCTTTCGTGAGGTACACATCTAATCGTGTACCCTCATCTTGAGCCTCTACTATATATTGTTTTGTTTCCATTATTTACCTCTCTGTTTTTGGCTTTCATAGGACCAAAAATATAGAATCAACAAAGGTACACCAATGCAAATACCAATATCTGCAATATTAAAGATAGGCCATACTCGGAAATCAAAGAAATCCACTACCCCACCTAAGTACAAACGATCCCAGGCATTGCCCAAGGCACCACCCAAGAGCGTACCCGTCCCAATTCGTGCATATAACGGTGCCATAGCTAATTTCTTACGACCTACGTACATAGCGCCTAACAAAAGTACCACCACCAACAACAATATCCATCGTTGGTGCATCAACATACCAAAGGCTGCTCCATGGTTTACAATATAGGTCCAATGAAATACATCAGGTACAACTGGCACAGATTCACCTAATCGAAAGTGGCTTTGTACATACCATTTTGCTACTTGATCAAGGGCAAAAGTCAATATACTTATGATATAAATCATCGTTTACGTCCTCCACGGTCAGCCCATTGTTGTAATAAAGCCCCTAAGTCCTGCTCTTTTTCTCGACGGGTTCCACCATTGCCTTTATTTCTATCGCGCATAGGACTACCTTTTGAGTTTTTAGGATTTCGCCCCTGTTGTCTTTCGCCTTTTTGTTGTTCACCAGTTTTATGTTGTGTATCTCGACGAGTGTTTCCAGCGCCATTACGTCTATGACCTTGGCGGTTTGGATCTTTTGGCTTTTCTCGTTTCATAGATAAACCGATACGGTTCCGTTTTGCATCAACAGAAATAATCTCTACTTCGATAATATCTCCTACTGCCAATACATCAGATGGATGTTCATGGTAAGCGCAAAACTCACTTTTATGCAGCAATCCATTGATTTTTACACCAAAGTCTACAAAGGCCCCAAAGTCCACCACATTATGTACGGTTCCTTTAACTACAGTGCCTACTTGCATATCTTCCAAGCTAGCTATTTGTTTTCGTGTCATCGGTGCTGGTAAGTCTTCCCGTGGGTCACGACCTGGTTTTTGCAAGGCTTCTACAATATCTCGCACTGTAGGTACACCAGCTTCCAACTGTTTCGCCAACTCTTCCACATCCACAGCTTGCAGTTTTGCCTTGGCCCTTTCCAACGTCGCTTTATCTCGTAAATCTTCTAGAGACATCCCCAATTGTGTCAATACGCCTTGAGCCACTTCATACGATTCTGGATGCACTGGTGTCGCATCCAATGGGTTCTCCCCTTGTCCAATACGCAAGAATCCTGCACATTGCGTAAAAGCTGCAGGGCCTAAACGAGCTACTTTCAATAATTGTTTACGATTTGTAAAAGCACCATGTTCCTTACGGTAAGCAATAATATTATTCGCCACTGTGCTAGAGATACCAGACACATGTTTCAATATCGCTGGAGATGCTGTATTGAGCTCTACCCCTACATGGTTGACCACAGTTTCTACCACTTGATCTAAGGTGGCGCCCAATTGTTTTTGATTCACATCATGTTGGTATTGACCGACACCGATTGATTTTGGGTCAATCTTCACAGATTCCGCCAATGGATCTTGTACACGGCGTGCAATAGATACGGCACCACGGATAGATACATCTAAATCTGGCAATTCTTCAATGGCTAATTTAGATGCAGAATATACAGATGCACCTGCTTCATTGGTAATAATATAATGGCAATCTAAGCCTTCTTCAGCAATCATAGCAGATGTAAATTGCTCTGTTTCATAAGAAGCAGTACCATTGCCGATAGAAATCAAAGTAACACCATATTGGCGAATCTTTTTAGCCAATTCTTGTTTGGCACGATCTGCTTGTTTATCACTCATCGTAAGATAGTAAGCCCCATAATCTAGGACATTACCTTCCCTGTCAATGATGGCCATTTTACAGCCCGTACAATATCCTGGGTCTAAGCCCATAATGACATGCCCAGATAAAGGTGCTTGGAGCAATAGATTGCGCAAGTTCGTACCAAATACTTTGATAGCCTGCTCTTCTGCTTGCTCTGTCATAGTGTTGCGAGTTTCTCTCTCCAAAGATGGGTAAATCAATCGTTTGTAGGAATCTACGATGGCATTGCGCACAAAACAATGTTCTAAATTTTGAGTTCCTTCTACTACGTCAAACATATAGTGCACAAAGGTATCATCGGGCACCACAAATCCAACTTTTAAGGCCCCTAATGTTTCTCCACGATTCATGGCTAATACACGATGGGAAGGCACTTGACGAATCGATTCATTGTATTCTTCATTATATTGCAAGAATCCCTGATTGACTTCTTCTTCGCCTACAAGTTCCGTTTTCATATGCCCTGTTTCCCACATGGCTTTGCGCAAGTATTGGCGAATATCTGCTCGTTCGCTCACATCTTCCGCCACAATATCCATGGCCCCTTGTAAGGCATCTTCCACTGTTGGCACTTCTTCGGTAATATACTCCGCAGCTACTTGGCGTAACTCCTCTTCCGTTTTCATCGTGAAGAAGGCCTGTGACAATGGCTCCAAACCTCTGTCTCTCGCCATGGACGCACGAGTTCGTTTTTTCGGACGGAACGGCAAATATAAATCTTCTAACTCTTGCAACTTCATAGCCTTAGCAATAGAAGCGGACAATTCTTCCGTCAATTTTCCCTGTTCTTCGATAGATTTTGTTACTTCTTCTTTACGTTGTAACAAATTGCGCAAATACTTCACTCGTTCTTCGATGTCACGCAATTGTTCATCTTTTAACTCACCAGTCACTTCTTTTCGATACCGTGCAATAAATGGTACTGTATTGCCCTCATCTAATAAAGTAATGGCCGCTTCAACTTGATGTGGCTTTACCCCTAACTCTTGGGCTATCACTACATGTATTTCCATTCTATTTCCGCCTTTCATAGGTTACAAAATCATAGGTCAAGTCCTCTTGCCCAGCGCCCGGTGTACGCTCTATCTCTATCCATTCTGGCTTGGTATGCTCCATAAACGTCACATCTCCAGTGAAAGCTCGGTGTAACTCCGTCACATACAAACGATCTGCATAAGGCGCCATACTTACATACACCTGCGCCCCGCCAATGCAATACGCTAACTCTAGGTCTTGCGCCGCTTGTGCCGCTTCCTCTGGACTATGGAATACTTTCACACCTTCATAAGGTGGTATGTAATCCAATTGGGACGTAATAACCCAATGTTCACGATTAGGCAATAAAAACGGCAAAGACTCTAATGTCTTTCGTCCCATAATAATCACATGTCCTGTAGTGCGCTTTTTAAAATATTGTAAATCCTCTGGAATACGCCAGATTAATTGATTATCTTTACCGATGACTCCATTTTCAGCCACCGCTACAATCATTGCTAACAAAGAGCCCTCCTATATATCATAGGACATACTAAACTATATCCTACCTATCACAACGTTAAATACGCCCAATACATCCGTGACATATTCCTAGAGTCAACCAATGCCCTCTATCCTATACACACTATAGAGTTTACCTAGATAAACTCTATGTTTGCATACTTAAACCGCCACGGTCATAGATAATTTTCCTAGATGCTCATACCCCTCTAAAATAATATCTTCAGCTTTGAAATCATAAAAATCAGTCACATCTGGATTAATTCGCAATATGGGTGCTGGCAAAGCTTTCTCACGGCGCTCTAATTGGGTACGCAAAGCTTCTACATGGTTCTCATAAATGTGAGCATTATTGATAACATGCGTGAATTGTCCCGCCTGCAATCCAGATACTTGGGCAATCATATGAACCAACGCTGCATACTGTGCTGTATTAAAAGGCACGCCTAATCCCATATCCCCACTGCGTTGGACAAGCATACAATTTAAGCGACCATCAGTGACATCCCATAATGTTTCATAGGCGCATGGTTGCAATGCCATATCTGGCAAGTCTTCAATATTCCACAAAGTCACAATCATACGTCGACTTTGCGGGTCCTTTTGGAGCATATCCAATAAATTATCTAACTGTTTATATTTGGCAATTTGATATCCATAGGCCTTACCAATGGTGCCATCTTCACGCATCCATTCATCCCAAACTTTTACATTCATGGCCTGCAACTGGCGCACATCATTAGATTGCAATTGCCAAATCCAAAGCAACTCTTTTATGGCTGTTTTGAAAGCCACAAATTTTGTGGTTAAAATCGGAAATTCTTCTGCTAAATTGAATTGCATCACTTGATGCGGTAATTTATAGGTCGCAATGCCTGTGCGATTGTTGGCATAATACCCATGGTCTAAAATATTCTCTATAATCTGTAAATACTGCGTATCTGCTACACTCATTTATGCCTCCTTATATACGAAACTATGCTAAACTGTATCAGCATATAGTATGTATATCTACATTTGCATCTATATTTATATCTATCCTATTTTTAAATCTATAGAAATATGTATATTAATAATCACAGTAATATCTGTATTGATTTTTACAGTGATCTCTAAGCTAACTTTTACATTTCCATCTATCGCTATATGTTGCCCTTAAACTCGGCTATGACCTTCAAAAATTCATTCCCATATTTGCGCAATTTCATATCTCCTACGCCTTTCACATTCGCCATATCTCCTAAGGTCAACGGTTCTTTTGCTACCATATCCAATAAGGTAGCATCTGAAAAGATCATGAACGGTTTGACCCCTTCTATTTTTGAAAGTTCCAAACGATGCACACGCAGAGCCTCAAATAAGGAGTTATTCTTAGTGGCTTTTGCTAGAGCATTTGATTTAGAACGACCCTGCATAGGACGATGTTCCCCTACCTCAATAGGCACATCTTTCACAGTGACCCGTCCCGCTAATACTTCATGACCTTGTTCTGTAAGGGATAAAATAGGATATTGTCCTCCCGAAGACGTCACATACCCCATCGCCATTAAGCGCTTAATAAAACCTTTTACATCTTTATCTGCCCAACGATTTAATTTGCCAAATACAGACAATCGGTGTAAGCGAAACTTCTCAATACGCTCCGTCCGATTCCCACATAGGATATCCGTAATCATGGTCACACCATATCGTTCTTCGGTATTCCAAATCGTATGCAATACGGCGCTCGCCTCGGCTGTTACATCCACTGCCACTCGTGGTTCATCACAGGTACTGCAATGATGACATTGATCCCAAGGCACTTGTTCACCAAAATAAGACAACATGAATTTACGTAGACACATAGGTGTATGACAATAATCGATCATAGCTTGTAGCATATTCCGCTCGATCCGTTGTCGTTCTGGTGGCAAATCACTTTGGCTCAAAATATATTGATGTACTGCCACATCTTGCCCATTGTAGAGCAAAATACAATCTGCATCGGCTCCATCTCGTCCAGCACGACCTGCCTCTTGGTAATAACTCTCCATATTTCGTGGCATTTGGTAATGAATCACATAGCGCACATTGCTTTTATCAATGCCCATACCAAATGCATTAGTAGCAACCATGACTTGTACTTCATCAAAGGCGTAACGATTCTGCTGGTACTTACGTTCTTCATCAGATAAACCGCCATGGTAGTAACCTGCTTTCACGCCGTATCGCAATAGCTCTCGATAAACCTTTTCCACATTCGCCCTAGTGGCGCAATAGATAATCCCCACATCATTTGGGTTGTGTAGCACATAATCCCGTACATATTCCATGCGCTTGCTTTCGTGAATCACAGAAAACGCTAAATTAGGACGATCAAATCCCGTAATATGCACACGAGCATTCTCCAATCCTAAGAGCTGTTTCATATCACGTTCTACTTCTTCCGTAGCGCTGGCTGTGAAAGCCCCTACCACAGGTCTATGCGGCAAGCTCTTAATAAAAGGTCCTATGGCCGTGAAAGAAGGCCTAAAATCATGGCCCCATTGTGACACGCAATGGGCTTCATCAATAATCACTTGACTGATCGGCAGCCCTCTCAGAAACTCACAAAACCCTTCGGACTCTAATTTTTCTGGCGCCAAATATAATAATTTGATACGCCCTTCACGCAAGAAATAGAGTATTTTATTTTGTTCCTCTCGGCTGAGGGTGCTATTCATATACGCTGCTGGCATACCTTGCTCTTTCAAGGTATCCACCTGATCTTGCATCAAGGAAATCAACGGAGAAAATACAATGGTAATGCCCGCCTTTAGCATAGCAGGAATTTGAAAGCAAATCGATTTACCTGCCCCAGTAGGCATGATGCCTAGCACATCTTGGTTCTCCAACAACGCTGTCACTGGCACCTCTTGAGCGGGGCGAAAACTAGAATATCCATAAAAATGTTGCAATGCTCGTAAAGCTCTAGCATCCATATGTCTTTCCTCCTCTCTAACTGTACACTCATCGAATCGTATTTATTCATTATACCATTTTTATGGGTTAGTATAAACCGTGTGCGCTAGAACTATCCTATCCTTTCCATAGTCATTGCCTATATCGTTATATGCACCTTACAGTTTTTTATACTATTCACCTAGTACAACTATTTCCTTCATCATGAACTAGCAGACATACCTATCTTGTTACACGTTCCCCTTAAGACAGTACCTTTCTTACCGCACGTTATAACTTTCTAACAAGACCTACTAGGACTTATAGTTGTATCCATACATATTGGTAAAAAAATATGCTAATTCATACAGACCCCAATGATTACTAAATGTGTGCTTTATAAGCGCATCATCTATAAGTATCTTCTACAAAAAAAATGTTGGCACTACTCCCGAAGGACTAGCCCCAACATTTCGTTTACAATGTGTATGTAATTATAAAATATGCATTTGTTCTGATGCATCGAACTCCGCTTGGATTTCTTTGCTTGGCTCATGATCCAACAAGCTTACTACAAAGATAGCAATGGCAGACAAGATGAAACCTGGTACGATTTCATACAAGCCGAACCAACCAAATTGTTTCCATACAAGAACGGTAATACCACCTACTAAGATACCAGCAATACAGCCTTTCAGAGTCATACGTTTCCAAGTCAACGAGATTAAAATAGCTGGACCAAAGGCAGCGCCGAACCCTGCCCATGCATAGGCCACCATCGTCAAGATATAGCTTTGTGGATTCACAGCCATCACGATAGCAATGGCAGATACAATCAATACAGTAGCACGGCTAACCATAACTAATTCACGGTCTCCTGCATCACGAGCAAACACGTTACGGTACAAGTCTTGTGACACAGAAGAGGCTGTCACTAGTAATTGCGCAGAGGCTGTACTCATGATCGCTGCCAATACGGCGGACCAAATTAAGCCTGCCACAAATGGGTTAAATAAATGCTCGCTCATCACAAGGAATACTGTTTCTGCATCAGCATCTACTAGAGGTGTTGTTAAATATACTTTACCAACAAGACCAACTGCCACCGCAGCCAACAAGGAGATCACAACCCAAATCATGGCAATATTCGTAGCTTTTTTCAACTCTTTCGCATCGGAAATCGCCATGAAACGCACTAAGATATGAGGTTGGCCAAAGTAACCAAGCCCCCATCCTAAGCTAGAAATAATACCTACTGCCAAGGTGAAAGTATCTTGTTCCGGTCCCCAAATGGATAACCCTGCAGGGAACTCCGTTGCAATTAAATGAACCGTTTCTGCAGGACCACCTAAATACATAGCTGCCGTTACAGGCACCAACAAGATGGCGAAGAACATCATGGTTCCTTGAATGCAGTCTGTTAAACTAACGGCTAAGAATCCACCTAAAAATGTGTAGAAAATAACTACTCCCGCTGTAATAAAGAGGGATGTCATATAATCTAATCCAAAAATGGTATTAAATAATTTACCACCTGCTACAAATCCAGAAGACGTGTAAATTAAGAAGAATATAACGATGAAGATAGCAGACACAACCGGCACAATTCTTGATGTATCATGAAAACGGTTTTTCAAATAATCCGGTATAGTCAAACTATTATTCGCTACCTCTGTATAATTGCGCAATCGTTTCGATACGAATACCCAGTTCAGCCACGTTCCCAAAGCTAAACCAATGGCAATCCATAACGCCGATATCCCAGTTGAGTAGGCAAATCCAGGTAAACCCATCAACATCCATCCACTCATGTCAGAGGCTTCCGCACTCATGGACGTGATCCAAGGGCCTAGCTGGCGACCTCCTAAAATATAGTCGTCTAAGCTATTAGACTTGCGGTAATAATATACCCCGATGTACATCATGAGGCCTAAATACAAAGCAAATGCCCCAATCACTTCAAAATTATTGTACACCCTACTCCTCCTTTCCTAATCCTTTCACCTTCACTTATAATTCTATAGAATGCATTTAGCATTAATCTTTTCTATTATATCACAGATTATATATATCGTCTTTCACAGATTTTATACAAAAAGGACCCCGCAGGGTCCTTTTTTATTTTCATATATCCTTATCGTTTGATATTATAAAACACATCGCTACCACGGTATTGCGCCGTTTCTGCCAACATGTCTTCAATGCGAAGTAATTGATTGTATTTCGCTACGCGTTCGGAACGAGCTGGGGCACCAGTTTTAATTTGGCCAGCGTTCACTGCCACAGCGATATCGGCAATTGTGGAATCTTCTGTTTCACCAGAACGGTGCGAGATAACTGCTGTATAGCCTGCACGTTTTGCCATTTCGATAGCATCGAATGTTTCTGTCAACGTACCAATTTGGTTCACTTTGATCAAGATCGCATTTGCTGTATCTTCTTTGATACCACGAGACAAGCGTTCTGTGTTCGTTACAAATAAATCGTCACCTACTAATTGAACAGTTTTGCCAAGGCGATCTGTCAACAGTTTCCAGCCTTCCCAATCTTCTTCTGCTAAGCCATCTTCGATGGAGTAGATTGGATATTTTTCGCAAAGCTCTGCATAGTATTCTACCATTTCAGCAGCTGTTTTTACTTTGCCTTCACCAGCTAAGTAATACTTACCATCTTTGTAGAACTCAGAAGATGCTGCATCAATAGCAAATACAATATCTTTACCTACTACAAGACCAGCTTTTTCAATAGCTTCTGTAATCACTTGTAATGCTTCTTCATTAGAACCTAAGTTAGGGGCAAATCCCCCTTCGTCACCTACACCAGTTGCCAATCCTTTTGCTTTCAATACACCTTTCAATGTATGGTATACTTCTGCACAATAACGCAACGCTTCCATAAAGCTAGTAGCACCGATTGGCATAATCATGAACTCTTGAATATCCACGTTATTATCTGCATGAGCACCACCATTTAAAATGTTCATCATTGGCACTGGCAATTCTTTTGCATTCGTACCGCCAAGGTATTGGAACAATGGTAAATCATAGGATTCTGCTGCCGCACGAGCTACCGCCATAGACACACCTAAAATAGCATTGGCACCTAATTTTGCTTTATTAGGCGTACCGTCCAATTCAATCATAATGCGGTCAATCGCCACTTGCTCAGATGCATCGAACCCTAAAATAGCAGGTCCAATGATGTCGTTCACGTTTGCTACCGCTTGCAATACACCTTTACCTAAATAACGAGGAGATTCGCCATCACGCAATTCTACCGCTTCAAATTGACCAGTGGATGCTCCAGATGGAACAGCAGCACGACCGATTGTGCCGTCTTCTAAATATACTTCTACTTCTACTGTTGGATTGCCACGGGAATCCATAATCTCTCTTGCGTATACATCAGTAATTACTGCCATTGTTACTTCTCCTTATTGTACTAACAAACTTTCACCACTCATCGCTTCAGGTTGCACAATGCCCCCTAATGCTAACATGGTTGGTGCTAAATCACAAAGCCGACCTGGTCGCAATGTGACACCCTCTGGGGCGCCCACTAAAATCAGTGGCACCGGATTCGTCGTATGCGCCGTGTGCGGAATCTCTGTGGTATGATCCACCATGACCTCAGAATTTCCATGGTCCGCTGTAATCAACAACTGTCCATTCATCTCTTGAATGGCTTTCACAATTTCTGAAAGCCCCGCATCTACGGCTAAAATAGCTCGTTTTGCTGCTTCAAAATCACCGGTATGACCTACCATATCTGGGTTCGCATAATTCAAAATAATCATATCATACTCGCCACTGCGAATGGCGGCCACAACCTTTTCTGTTACCTCTGGAGCACTCATCTCTGGTTGCAAATCATAGGTAGCCACCTTAGGAGATGGCACCAAAATTCGATCTTCTCCAGGGAATACATCTTCCTTACCACCATTGAAGAAATACGTCACATGCGCATATTTCTCTGTTTCCGCAATGCGCAATTGACGATAACCACCCTTAGCTAGCACTTCTCCTAAGGTATCTGTTAACAGTTCTTTATCATACACCACCGGCACTGGCAAGTCCGCTTCGTACCGAGTCATGCTCGCCACATAGGAACCTTGCAATACATGTTTCCGTTCAAAGCCAGTGAAATCAGGATCTACTACAGCACGCACCAATTGACGAGCTCGGTCAGGACGGAAGTTGAAGAACAAGATGGCATCTCCATCCTGCATACCTTCATACCCTTCCACCACAGATGGAATAACAAATTCATCTGTCGTTTCATCAACATAACTGTGTTCTACCGCTTCATGGGCACAACCTACTTCTGTGCCACTACCACATACTATGGCATTATACGCCAGTTGTACTCGTTCCCATCGTTGATCACGGTCCATACCATAATAACGACCGCCTACCGTCGCAATAGAGCCTAAGCCCAATTCCTTACAGTATGCCTCGATATCATCAATATAGGCCAAGGCACTTTGTGGAGGTACATCACGACCATCTAAAAAGGCGTGAATATACACTTTACCTACACCGGCACCCTTAGCACCACGAAGTAAGGATTTCAAATGGTCAATATGGGAATGAACGCCCCCATCCGACAATAAGCCTACTAGATGTAAAGCTTGTTTAGCCCCTTCTTCATACACTTTCACCAAGGTAGGACGAGTAAACAAGGTGCCTTCTTGCGCCTCTTTTGTGATACGTGTCAATTCTTGATACACAATGCGTCCGGCGCCGATGTTCAAATGACCTACTTCAGAGTTTCCCATTTGTCCATCCGGCAAGCCTACAGCCATACCAGACGCTTCTAACAAGGTGTGAGGACACGTGTCCCATAGGTCTAAAAATGTTCGGGGATTCGCTTGTACCACCGCATTTGTTGGATCTTGACCGTCCCCAATGCCGAATCCATCAAGGATGGTCAGCATCACTGGTCCTTTTAATTTTGCCATACTTTACCTCAAACCTATGTTAACAGGCCTTAATAATGCCTGTGAAAGTCTCTGCTTCCAAGGAAGCACCGCCCACTAACGCACCATCTACGTGGGCTTGGGCTAAAATATCTTTCGCATTCTCCGGTTTTACACTGCCACCGTATAGAATGCGTACTTGTTCTGCAATGTCCGGCGTATACATAGCGGCGATTTTCTCACGAATGCTTTGGCATACTTCCCCAGCTTGTTCCGCCGTCGCTGTACGACCTGTGCCAATGGCCCAAATCGGTTCATAGGCAATGACAACTTCTGTCATTTCTTCTGCCGGTACTCCATGCAATCCCATTTCTAATTGGGAATGAATGAAGGCCACCGTTTCTCCGCTTTCACGTTGATTTAAGCTTTCACCTACGCAAAGAATAGGGCTCATGCCATGTTGTAAGACAATGCGCACACGCTTATTCACGCAACGATCTACTTCTTTGAAGATAGAACGACGCTCGGAATGACCTACAATCACGTAGGACACACCTAAATCCGTCAACATCGCCGGAGATACTTCCCCTGTATAAGCACCAGATTCTTCGTGGAACACATTTTGAGCTCCCATGCGAATCTTTGTATCTTCCGCTAAATCAGCCACTGTGCTGATGGCCGTAAAAGGTGGACATACCACCACTTCACACGTTGCATCAGCCACTAATGTTTTCAATTGTTCTACGAATACTGTGGCTTCCGTATTCGTCATATGCATTTTCCAGTTTCCTGCAATGATCGGTTGTCGCATGATAACCTCCTATGCCTCTTGTAAGGCTGCAATACCTGGTAACACTTTGCCTTCTAAATATTCTAAGGATGCACCGCCACCAGTGGAAATATGAGAAATTTTCTGACTTAAACCGCTTTTTTCGATGGCCGCAATAGAATCGCCACCACCTACGATAGTGGTTGCGCTGGCCTCTGCCACTGCTTTCGCTACCGCATTGGTACCACCTGCGAAGGCTTCCATTTCGAACACGCCCATCGGACCATTCCAAACAATCATTTTCATCGGTGCCAAAGCCTCTGCGAATAGCTCACGACTCTTTGGTCCAATATCTAATGCCATCCAACCATCTTCGATGGCTGTAGCATCCACTACCTTATGATTCGCAGTTTCACTGAAAGCATCGGCTACAACGAAATCTACTGGTAATAATAGGTTAGTGTTGGTTTCTTTCGCACGAGCGATTAATTCACGAGCTAGTTCAAATTTGTCAGCTTCCACTAAAGAAGTACCCACATTATGACCTTGGGCCGCCACGAAAGTATTTGCCATACCACCGCCGATGATCAACACTTCTACTTTTGGTAATAAGTTAGAAATGACTTCAATTTTATCGCTTACCTTAGCACCACCGATGATAGCTGCAAATGGGTGCTCTGGATGCTCTACAGCACCACCTACATAACGAATTTCTTTTTCTAGCAAGAAACCAGCTCCCATTGGTAAGTATTTCGTAATCCCTTCCACAGAGGCATGGGCACGGTGAGACACTCCGAAAGCATCATTCACGCCTACTTCCGCTAACTCTGCTAAGGCTTTCGCAAAAGTAGGAGCATTTTTTTCTTCTTCTTTGTAGAAACGAAGATTTTCCAATACCACCACATCACCGGACTTCATTTCACTTACAGCTTGCGCTGGGATATCGCCGATGCAATCTTCTACAAAACGAACTGGTTGTTCTAATAATTCACTCAATCGTTTGGCACAAGGCGCTAAGGTAAACTCTGGTTTACGCTCGCCTTTTGGACGGCCTAAGTGCGATGCAATAACAACTTTTGCCCCTTGGTCAATCAAATGACGCAATGTAGGTAAGGTCGCACGAATCCGGGTGTCATCTGTGATAACGCCGTCTTTCAATGGTACATTAAAATCAACTCGAACAAATACTGTTTTGTTCGATACATTCATATTTGCTAGTGAAAGTTTCATACTGTCTCCTATCTATTTACAATTGATTATTCAGCATCTCTCAATCCTATCATTAGACGTATAGAGCTGTAAGTGTACTTGTCTATGAAGTACAGTCCATCGCAATATTTGCATGCTACACATCCAAACAAGAGATTACCTATCCATAGACACGACAAAAAGGGACTACTCTCGTAGTCCCCAGCAAATTATAAGCCTCGTTTGCTCATGTACACAGCTAGGTCAACAATACGAGAGGAATAGCCCCACTCATTGTCATACCAAGCTACTACTTTTGCCATATTGCCTTCCATCACCATTGTCAAATCTGCATCAACGATAGAACTACGAGCATCACCATTGAAGTCTTTGGATACTAATGGCAAATCAGATACGCCAAGAATACCTTTTAACTCACCTTCAGCTGCTTTGCGGAATGCCGCATTGATGCTTTCTTTAGTTGCTTCTTTTTCAAGTTCTACTACTAAGTCTGTAACAGATACATTTGGAGTAGGTACACGAAGAGCAAAGCCATTCAATTTACCTTTCAATTCAGGTAATACTAAAGCCACTGCTTTCGCTGCGCCTGTGGTAGTAGGAATAATGGACATCGCTGCTGCACGAGCACGACGTAAGTCTTTATGTGGTGCATCCAATACACGTTGGTCATTAGTATAAGAATGCACTGTAGTCATCATACCACGTTTAATACCAAATTCTTGATGCAATACTTTGGCAAATGGAGCTAAACAGTTTGTAGTACAACTTGCATTAGATACTACATGATGCGTAGCTGGATCATATTCATTTTCATTCACGCCCATTACAATAGTTTTATCTTCATCTTTACCTGGTGCGGAAATAATTACTTTTTTAACAGTGCCACCTAAATGCGCAGCTGCTTTTTCACGAGAACGGAATACACCTGTACATTCGATAACCACTTCTACCCCTTCGGAGGACCAGTTTAAGTTTGCCGGATCACGGTCACAGAATACACGTGTTTTTTTACCGTCTACTACTAAATATTCGCCTTCTACAGACACGTCACAGCTTAAATTGCCATGAATTGAGTCATGTTTAAACAGTAAAGCGGAACCTTCAATATCGCCAGTATCATTAATGGCTACTACTTCCACATCTGGGTTGTTAAGAGCCGCGCGCATGACGCATTTACCAATACGACCAAAGCCATTAATACCAATCTTCACTGCCATAATCAATTCCTCCTAATAATTCTTGTACTATATAAGTTGTTATACCTCTATTTTACAAGACTATTGGGGTTGGTGCAAGTTTTTTGTACCCTTGGATAGAATACCCTACTTTCATACACACTAATGAAGTAAACCTTTTTGTGAATTATACATTCGTTGCTTCATGTGCCAACAATGATAGGACCGTTGTAACTCTTGCAACTGCTCAGTCAATACTCCCCCCTGCAATAGTGCACGTACCAACTCAGCCGATTTAATAAACAATTCATCAATTTTAGCAGCTTTTATATAATTAATACTCCCTTCGTTGCTAATGATTACATCTACTAAGCTTACATATTCTTCTACAATTCCATCATTAAAATTGGCACACTCCAGTTGATTCTGATCAATAGCCAAATTCATACAAGTACAGAGCATGCACATATAATCCACTGCACCTTCTAACTTTTTTGGTGTTAACCTGCTATGTAATTGTTCTTTGGCTACTATCAAAGACGTACTAAAAAGGATTTTATAAAACCCCGTCTTGTCTAACGTATATGTATATTCGTTCATAGCTTTCTCCCTCACCTGCTACTTCTAGTAAATCCATACGTTCTTGCACAAGTTTTTTTACCTTTTAACATAGGTCCCTCCTTTCGTGAAGCTATACATTCATATCCTTCGCTCTAGGACTTCCTAGTAACCATTTCATCCTCCAACACACTTTTTGGGATTTATTATCACCTTGATTTGCATTTATCATATATAATTTTCCACAAACCGTCAATTATTTTTCATCATGAAACCTATATAAAATAATCATAACAAACTATCTTTCTACCTATTTACCTACACTTCTTAAGCCACCCTAAACTCTATTACTTTTTACAATTTATAACTATCTACTTCTTATGAAATAAAATCATTTATCAATCTAAAAATAAAAAAGCAGATACTATTTATACAGTATCTGCTAATCGTTGGTGCCGGAGGTGGGACTTGAACCCACACGGTGTTACCCGCTTGATTTTGAGTCAAGTGCGTCTGCCATTCCGCCACTCCGGCTTGTCAACGATATTATTATACACAGTGGCAAAAAAATTGTCAATCTTTTTTCACCTTTTGCATTATGCGTAAAACGCAAATTAAAATTACATTTTAAGATTCTTGCATTTTTACTACTTACGTTTACTATAGTCCTCACAAGAATCTACGAAAGCTTTCGCTGCCTCTTCACTGCCAGAGAAATTAATGTGTAAATAGGAGGCTAACACATTTTTGTGTGCATATCCACCTTGATAAGCCTTAGGCTTACGCCCTCCTACTAATTCAAAGGCCCAAGGAAATGGACTTTGTGTAGGTGTCATTGTAGAAAAATGGAACTCATGTCCACGCAAAGTATCTTTCACAGATCCTAAAATGCTTGGCTCCAGCATAGTGGCACTTACATAACCTACGCGTTGTAAACTTTGTTGCATTTCACAGGTAGCTGGTACAATCCCCACCATCGGATAGGTATTTCCTTCAAAATCAGTCACTGCTTCTGTCATATACATGAGACCACCGCATTCCGCATAGATTGGCATACCTTTTTCACTAGCCTTACGTATACTATCTTTCATAGATTCATTGTTCCCCAATTGAGATAAAAACATCTCTGGAAAACCACCGCCAAAAAAGATACCATCTACATCTGGCAAAAATTCATCTTTTAAAGGACTAAAATAATGCAACTCCGCCCCTTCTGCTTCTAAAGCTGCTAAGCTAGCTGGATAATAGAAAGAGAATGCTTCATCCATGGCAATGCCAATACGTACTCGTTTTTCTATGGACTCAACTATCTCCACATCATCTACAGATAAACTGGAAGCACTTTGTGCTAATTCTACTAAAGCATCCAAATTCACCATAACTTTTACAGCTTCACGAATAGTAGCAATAGCCTCTGTGGGATCAATTTCTGTCACTGGTGTCAATCCTAAGTGACGTTCTGGTGATTGCATGCGTTCGTCACGACGAATAGCCCCTAGTACGGGAACACCTAATTTCTTCATCGCCGTCCGTATCATATGTTCATGATTATCCGATCCTAATCGATTTAAAATAACTCCACCAAATTGAACCTCCGGATCATAATCCCGAAAGCCTTTAGCAATGGCTGCGGCACTTTCTCCCATAGCCTTACAATCGATAACTAACACTACTGGGGCTTTTAAATCCTTCGCAACTTGTGCAGTGGAACTTACTCCTTCACGTCCCCCATCATAAAGACCCATCACACCTTCTATAATAGAAATATCAGCAGTCTCCGCTTGTCCCACAAAGAAAGGAATCAATTTATGTGGTGGTACAAGCCATGTATCTAAATTATAACATTCTCGTTGGCTAGCAATTTTATGAAAGCCCGGATCAATATAATCCGGGCCTACTTTAAATGCCTGTACCGCTTTGCCCTGCTCCGTCAAAGCCGCCAATAGCCCTGCTACAATTGTTGTTTTTCCAACACCCGAGTTGGTGCCTGCTATAACTATTCTTGGTCGTTGTACAGTATTCATAACATACCTCTTAGCGATCTTTACGTTTCGCCAAAATTGTAGATAAATAGTTTAATTTTGTATCAGATGGCAATGCATCTACGTTACGATAGACTTCTTCCTCTGGCAGTCCAACACGAGAAATCATCACAGCCTCTTCTGCCATGTCATGCTTGCGAAGTATATCTTGTACTTCAGCAAAATTTCTATACACCTTCATAATAACCGCATCATCAGCTACGGCAAGTACAGCATCAATTTTTTCTTTTGGTGCTGTGGCTGGAATGATAGCCAACACTTCTTCTTTTTCAACGATTGGATATCCCAAGTGAGATCCAATCGCACAGAATGCTGTTACCCCTGGGATTGTTTCAATCTCAAAACCTGCGGACTCTACCAAGCGATACACATACATGTACGTACTGTAGAACATAGGGTCACCCAATGTTAAGAATACCACTTGCTTACCTTGCTCTAATAAACCCGTAATGATTTGGCGCGCTTCTTCCCAGCCCTTGGATTGCTCGTTGTCATCCAATACCATCGGGAATACAACAGGCACAATTTCTGTATGTTCTTGAATATATGGTTCTGCAATATGTAATGCTACAGATCCATCTTTCTTTTCTGTTTTAGGTGTAATAATAACGTCTGCTTCTCCCACAATACGAGCGGCTTTCACCGTCATCAATTCAGAATCACCAGGACCTACACCAATACCATATAATTTACCTTTCATTAGGACACCTCTTCTATGTATTTACCTAGGACTTGTGAAAGTCACTAATCCCAAACTATGTTAACTAATTTAGTATATCATGATTGCCTATTAATGTATATGTGGCAACCTTGTAAATCATCACAATAACACTTACAACCATTGGTATACATACTTTTAACATTATAATCGTTTTTGATATAAACCTTTCATAGCATCTGTCAAATGTTCTGTATAGATAGCTTGAATTTCTGCATATTCTCCAAGGCCTTTTTTGTATTGCACCACTTCATAGCCTGCTCCTGTTAATACAGATAGCAAGCTATCTTCTTCATCGCCAAACAAATCATTCAATGCATGGTCACCACAAACCAATAACAATGGGTGCAGATGTACTTTTTTATGGGACTCTGTTTCTCGTTCCCAACGTTGTAATACATCTTCTGGAGTTGGGAAATTTTCCAATGTGGCAATCGAAACATTGTGTAAACCTTCCTGTTGCAACTTCAATTGTAACACTGCGTACGACGCATTACCCACATTAAACCCACCATGACCTACTAGAAGTAAATCTTCTGTTTCAGGAACGTGTAAGGCCTTGATAAAACAATCAATCAATATTTGATAATCATCTGGCACTTCCTCTTCTTGTCCCATGAAATACAAAAGAGGTCTACCAAATACAATCTCTTGTACAGAGCCTTTTCCATTGAACTCCATAATATTTTTTCGAAGCTTATCAAACTCTGCACCACCTACTAAATGTGTAGGCTGCACAATGATGCGTTCATAGCCTTCTTCCACAATTGTTTCCATGGCTTCTATTTCATTTTGGAATACAACCCCTCTGTCCTTTAAGCGTTTAATAACAATTCTAGATGTGAAAGCCACCCGTACCTCATGATTCGGATATGCTTTGCGAATCGCATCGACTACTGGAAAAATTTGGTTCTCTCTCGCACTGTCTACCGTGGAACCAAAAGATGTGACTAGAATAATCTCTTTCATGTTATACCTCATACTTAAATAAAGAATATACCTATCTATAGTGTAAATTAAAATTGGTGTTCTGTAAAATAAATATAAGTCATTAACCAATCTCTTCCCACACTAATGCATTACGCTACTCTAATATACTCTTCTTATATCTATATACAACATCTTACATAGTAGAGTGCAGGTGAACATAAAAGAGCTATACCCAGTTGCCTTCATAACAACTAAGTATAGCTCGTTTCTTATATTACTTTACAGTAATCGCAATATCATCATTTTCTACTACTACATGAATTGTTTTACCTTCTCCTGCTTTACTTTCTAAGATAGCATCAGAAATTGGATCTTCTACTAACCGTTGGATAGCTCGTTTCAAAGGTCTTGCCCCCATAGCAAAGTCAGTTCCTTCTGCCACGATTTTATTCATAGCTTCATCAGATACTTCTAGTTCCATACCTTGTTCATGTAATCGTGTTGTCACAGATTGCAATAAAATACGCACAATGCGTTCCAATTGTTCTGTTTCTAAAGCATGGAAGACAATCATTTCATCAATACGATTTAAAAACTCTGGACGGAAATGAGATTTTACAGCTTGGAGTACATCCTTTTTCATAGACTCTTTATCTTTTCCACTTTCTTCTTCTCCTTTAGCTGCTAAGAATCCCATAGCTGCCGTATCTTCTTTGAGATACTTTGCTCCTAAGTTACTTGTCATAATAATCACTGTATTTCTAAAATCGACTGTACGACCTTGGTTATCTGTTAATCGTCCATCATCCAAGACTTGTAATAAGATATTAAAGAAATCTGGATGTGCCTTTTCTACTTCATCAAAGAGAACCACACTGTATGGGCGACGACGAACAGCCTCAGTTAATTGACCACCTTCATCATATCCAACATAGCCCGGAGGCGCTCCCACTAAACGGCTCACCGCATGTTTTTCCATATACTCTGACATGTCGATACGAATCATAGCATTTTCATCACCAAATAAATTGGATGCTAAGGATCTAGCTAATTCTGTTTTACCAACCCCTGTAGGGCCTAAGAATAGGAAAGAACCAATAGGACGTTTTGGGTCTTTCAATCCAGCTCTTGCACGACGAACTGCTTTCGATACAGCTACGACAGCTTCATCTTGACCGATGACACGTTGATGTAACTCTTCTTCCAAGCGCAATAAGCGTTCCGATTCTTCTTCTGCCACTCGTGATACAGGGATACCACTCCATTCAGAAACAACAGTGGCTATTTCAGACTCTGTCACTACTAGCTTGGATTCGCTGTCTTTTTTGCTATCTTCTTGTTTTGATGCAATGTCAGATTCTAATTCTTTTTCTTTATCACGAAGTATAGCTGCACGCTCAAAGTCTTGGGCTGTCACAGCTGCCTCTTTTTCTTTTTGTACTTGCACTAACTCATCTTCTAAGGCTTTCACATCTGGAGTTGCCGTAAACACAGCCATACGGATTTTAGATGCCGCCTCATCCATCACATCAATTGCCTTATCTGGTAAGAATCGATCTGCAATATACCGGCTAGATAAATGCACGGCTGCTGCCAAGGCTTCATCTGTAATTTGTACTTTATGGAATGCTTCGTAGCGATCACGTAAGCCCTTCAAAATAGATAACGCATCTTCTTCACTTGGTTCTCCCACTTGTACTGGTTGGAAACGACGTTCTAAGGCAGCATCTTTTTCAATATGCTTTTTATATTCATCTAATGTAGTAGCTCCAATCACTTGGAAATTGCCACGTGCTAAGGCTGGCTTCAAGATATTCGCTGCATCCATGGCTCCTTCTGTAGCACCTGCTCCAATCAAAGTGTGAATTTCATCAATAAATACAATCATATCATCATGGGCTTGCACTTCATCCATCACTTTTTTCAAGCGTTCTTCAAATTCACCGCGATATTTTGCTCCTGCTAACATGGAACTTAAACTTACCGAAATAATGCGCTTATCTCGTAATACATCCGGTACATCACCACTGACAATGCGTTGCGCTAAGCCTTCAGCAATAGCCGTTTTTCCAACCCCAGGTTCTCCGATAAGGACTGGATTATTTTTCGTACGACGACTTAAAATCTGAATCACCCGTTGAATTTCTGTATCACGACCAATGACAGGATCGATCTTGCCTTGTTTTGCACTTTCATTAAGATCTGTAGCATAGTCAGAAATTTCGCCTAAATCACTAGCTGGTGTTGGACTAGAACTTTGTTCTTCTCCACCTACGATAGCATTTACTTTTTCTACTACATCCTCTGGACGAATCCCTTTCGATGCTAATAATTGCATGGCTACGCCACCACCATCGTACAATAGACCCAATAAAATGTGCTCTGTACCGATGTAGTTATGTCCACGACTATTGGCGGCTTGTTGGGCTAAGTCCAACACATGTTTTGTACGCGGTGTCATTTGCAATTGCCCACCACTATGTGTACCTTTACCAACTGCACGAATCACTTCTTGTTCTAATGCCTTCCCTTCTACTCCTAATGCTAGCAACGCACGAGCAGACACTGATTTTTCTTCTTCTACAAGACCTAACAACAAATGCTCAGTTCCTACATAATTATGTTTAAATTCAACTGCTTTTTCTTGGGCAATTGCTAACGCGCGTTTTGCCCCTTCTGTATATCTTTCTATCATTTTCTTCCTCCTTTTGAACCTCGTAATAAGGTATCTCGTATCACTTGTGCCCTTCGACTATCACGTTCCTGCGCGCCCATCGACTCTTTTCCTACTAATTTGGCTAGGAAATTAGGTCTTGTAATGACTAGCATTTCATGAAAGTTCATGTTCACATCTATTAATTTCATATCTATGCCTAACTGGACATCACTCAATAAGGCCAAGGCTTCTTCTCCCGAAATACGGCGTGCATGGGTCAAAATACCATAGGACCTCCACACCTTATCTTCTATGCCTTCTTTATCTGTAGTCCATAATTCAGACCGTGCTTTTTCTTCCTCTTTTACAACACCTTGTACAATCTGTGAAAGTTGTTCAATGGTTGCTTGCTCACTAATTCCCATGGTTTGCTGATTGGAGATTTGATATACATGACCTAATCCCTCAGATCCTTCACCATAGAGACCTCGTACAGAATAGCCCATGCGGATAATACTACGAATAATGCGCTGTAATTTGCCCGTCATTGACAACGCTGGAACATGGACCATCACGGACGCTCGCATTCCCGTTCCTACATTGGTAGGGCAGGCAGTTAAGTATCCAAAATCTTTTGAAAATGCATAATGGTATTTACTTTCTATCACATCATCAATAGCTACCACTCGTTCATAGGCTTTTTCTAATTGTAATCCTAATTCCATGGACTGAATCCGCAAATGATCTTCTTCATTCACCATAATGGCAATACGAGAGTCTTCAGAAATGATGACACTTCGTTCTTGACTCTGGGTCGCCAAATTAGGAGAAATTAAGTGTTTTTCTACTAGCACATCTCGTTCCATAGGGCTTAAAGATGCCAAGTTAATTTTTGAAAAGCTTTCACCATAGGCTGTTTGTAAAGGGGTAGTCATAGACCGCATATACCCATCAACCTTAGTTAAATCATCGATATCTCCTCGATTGGTAAACGGTATATCTTTAAAATTTCTTGCTAATCGGATACGACTAGATAAAACAATGCGATGATCTAAGCCAGATTCTTTCATCCAAGGCGACAAGGCCTCATCTAAAATAGTATGTAACATAGACCCTCCTTAATTTGATATTTTGGACTGTTCTAAAGACTTAATTTCATCACGAATTTGTGCGGCTCTTTCAAATTGTTCTTCCTTTACCGCCCGAATTAGCTCATTTCGTAGTTGCTTAATCGTTTGCTCTACTTTCAAATCTGCCGCTCCTCGTTGAGGAATGCGACCTTCATAAGAAATAGATCCTTGAATGCGCTTAATTAAGGGAACTAAGTGCTGACGAAATGCCTCGTAGCATCTATCACAACCTAGTCGACCTTGATGATTAAATGCCGATATAGTCATGCCACATTGTGGGCAAGTAACCTGTTTGCTATTACCCAATGCACTTTGAGGGTACATAACATTGGCAAAAAATTGATTATTGAAAAAGCTATCATCAAACATAGAAGAAAACATGGATCCACTCCCCTGCTCTTTTTGATTGGCACATTGTTGGCAATAATGATGCTCCTCTTTTGCTCCATTCACGATAGATGTCATATGAATGTTTGCATTTTCTTTACCACAAGAATCACATTTCATAGTCTACACCTCCTCATTTATGATGTTCATAATGGCTTGATAAAAACGCTCTGCTGCTTCTTTTCTACGTTCCGTTGGCACATCTTGTAAGATTCTAACAAATGCTTCATGTAACATAGCTGCTTCACGCTTTGTAATACGTGCTTCTTTCATATGTTGGAATAATACTTGGTCAATACAACCAATTGTAATAACAGTTTCCTCTTCATTACGTTTTTGAGTTTTTTCTAAGGGAATCAGGACTTTTGTTCTTACCGGTTCCATAACTCTAGTAATTGTGATTGATCCGCCTAATCCCCGTCTGGATTGAACAATGAATCCTCGGTCATTTGAAAATCGTGTACTCAGCACATAGCTAATTTGTGAGGGCGCACAATCCAAAGTCTCGGCTAGTTCATTTCTCCTTAGCGTAATGCCTTCCTGTTCCTCTAATAATTTCGTCAGTATAAATTGTTCAATCTTATCTGCTAAAATGCTCATAGTATAACCTCATTCCTTCTACTCTCGATGTTCTATTCATAATACCTAGACTCTTTATATCCTCATACCCAATCCCTTTATGAATAAGACAACCATAGTTTGACTTTTTGTTCTTTTCTATGGTTAGATTATATCTGACTTTTTGACCTTTGTCAAATACTTTTTTGACTTTTTGACTAATTAGTTTAAAAAATAATGTAGACCACCATTCGTATATGAATCGTGCCCCACATCGATAGCAATACAAAATAGGTAGCCTCTCTATTAGAAAGGCTACCTATCCTATATTCTAGCAAACAACATCACTCTTACCACTATCATTGTGTATTTTATATGTTGTGTGTTAGGTTTGTGTATTTTTGTGTGTTTTGTGTGTGTTGTGTGTGTTAGGTTTGATAGGAAGTTCTCACTTCACAGTAAGAGTGAATGTATCAATTATTGGCGGTTTCCTAATTTGGAATCCAAGAATAATTGTGCAGAACGGCTATCTTGTGCAAATGTGAATTGATCTACTAAGTCAGTTGCATTCGCTTCTTCTTCTACTTGTTCTTCTACGAACCAGTTTAAGAAAGATACTGTTGCATAATCTTTTTCTTCTAATGCTAATGCATATAAGTTGTGGATTTTGCCAGTAATCATTTGCTCATGAGCCAATACTGCTTTTGCCACATCTAATGGATTAGTCAAAGTAGATGCTGTGTTTTTTACATCACCTAATGTTACTTTTTCATTGTTGTTTTGTAAGTAATCAATGAATTTGAAAGCATGAGTTACTTCTTCTTGATATTGTGCGCGTAACCATGCGGAGAAACCTTTGAAGTTAGCATCAGCCATAGCTAGGGAAAGAGCTAAATATGTAGATGCTGCATTAAATTCGAAAATTACTTGTTCGTTAAGAGCTTGTGCTACTTTTTGATTCATGTTTTTATACCTCATATATACTTAATGTAAACTAAATTAAATCGATATATTCTCATATCTTGACTTCATTATATCAGACAAATCGAAATAAATCAATCTCCTTTTTCTATTTTTTTCGATTTTTTATCATTTATTCATTATTTTGATAACGGTTGTAAGTTAAGCAGACTGAATGCTCAATCATTCATGCATAGCTGACTAAAAGAGAGTATACTATTCATGCAAGAACTTTCATTTTACTATATATAACATTTATTCACATTGGAGGTGAGATGTATGATGAATCTAATCAGTCGTGCTTTTACTCGAGCAAAACAAAATCTAAGTTCCCACAAAGTAAAAGTGTATATTGTCTCTGGTTTTCTAGGCGCTGGAAAGACAACTTTCATTCAGCAACTCATACAAGAATTACCGGATCCAACAAGAGTTTTGATTTTAGAAAATGATTTCGGTCAAGTCAATTTGGACGGCACCCTTCTTCGTGAACAAGGATATACCGTTCGCGAGCTCACATCTGGATGCATTTGTTGTAGCTTAGCCGGCGATTTCCGTAGAGCTTTAGTAGATATTTTAGACACTCAAGATGTGGATTATATTATCATTGAACCATCTGGGGTGAGTCAACTATCTGACATTCTAGCTATTTGCAAGGATTCATCTATTGCCAAACGCATTGAGCTCACCGGTTGTGTGTCCATTGTGGATGCCATGCGAGCTCCAATGTACTACAAAAACTTTGGGGTCTTCTTTAAAGATCAAATTGCCTACTCAAGCCAAGTCTTTATTAGCCATCAAGAAGATGAAGATTTGCTACAAAACACCTTGGAAATTATTCGTCTCTTAAATCCAGCTGCACCGATTTACATCGTGCCTTGGAAAGAGATTACCCTTTCAAAATATATTTCCATGTATCCACGAGAGCAAGCTGTCTCAACTTTATCTCCAACCAAGCACATTGAAAATCATACAGGTCATCATACAGCACGGAATCACCCAGAGATTCCTCACCATGACCACATTGCTCATCACGCACAGGCTAAAGATGCTTTCTTAACATGCACTGTAGAATGCACCTTACCTCGCACCATCGATGAATGGCAAGATCATTTGAAAGCCCTCATCGAAACGAATACAACTGGTCATATCTTACGCTTGAAAGGTTGCATTCCTCTGTCCACAGGAGGGCAAGCCTTAGTACAATACAACGGTACTGGTTTAGAGATTACTCCTACCACATTACATGATTCATATTTAACCATTATTGGTCCTTCTTTGAACAATGATGCGTTGCAGTCTTTTATTAATGGAACAATGTAACACCTATGAAAACTATCCCCACCTATGTAGTGATGGGCTTTCTTGGCTCAGGAAAGACAAACACCATCACTGCTGGTATTGAAAGTCATAAAATTTCAAATGTTCTTCTCTTTCAATTTGAGCAGGGCTTACAAAGTCCTGCTCTTTCCAACGAAAGAGTGTATACTTTCTCCATCGACGATGATTCCAAGAACACTATCTCCACTTGTCAGCAAGTATTACAAGATCATCAGTATCGTGAACTTTGGATCGAATGGAATGGCATGGGCTCCTTAGAAAGTTTTGAAGAACTTTTTCTACACTCTCCCTTAGGAGATATGTTAGACATTAAACATATTTATTATGTGACCCATCCAGAATGGGTAGAGTCACAATTACCGTATTTAGGGGAAATTCCCCTTTCACAAATTCGTTATAGCGATACAGTCATACTGGGCAACACTACGCAAGAAAAGGCTAAAGAGTATACTGAATTAGCTCCTAATAGTACTTGGATTGCCTGCCAAAATGTGAAGCAATGGCCTATCACAAAACCTATACAAATGTCTAAGCCTGGATGGAAACAATATGCAATCATTCCTATCTTATTAGCCTTGGGATATATGTTTTATGCACAGCCTAATTGGGTAACCATGACCACGGCCATCTTATTACAGATGATACCATTTTTACTGTTAGGGACTGGCATATCCGTCATCGTAGAACAACATGCCTCTCCCTATCGCATAGAAAAATATCTACATCGTTCTCCTATGCTCGCCTATATACTAGCTATTATCATGGCTTGTACTATGCCACTCTGTGATTGCGCGGTAATCCCTATCTTACGCAGTCTAACACGGCAAGGTATGGAACCGAAAGTTAGTCTATTCTTTACGATGATTAGTCCTTTGCTAAATCCCATTGTACTACTCTCCACTTATTATGCATTCCCAAAAGAACCTATGATACTCTGGGGACGACCTTTACTAGGAATTTTGCTTGCTTTTATTGTCAGCCAATATTGTGGCTCTCGTATCTATGGTCGTACCGATGCATTTCCTCCATGGAAACAATTAACTCTAGTAAAATCGCTGTCAAAAGACATAGGATTTTTCGGAAGATTACAAGAAGAAACCTTACGCCTATTGCCCTTTATCATAATTGGGTCTATACTAAGTAGTGGGTTACAATTATTTTTACCTAAACAATGGTTACAAGATATATCCTTATCTGGTTCCATTTTAGTCATCTTCGGTATGATGGCACTCGCCTTTTGCGTATCCATCTGCTCTACTGCAGATGCCATTATCGCTCGGTCCTTTATGAACGTCATTCCTTTACCAGGAATCTTGGCATTCTTACTGTTTGGACCTCTATTAGACATTAAAAACTACGTCTTATTACGAAATCTGTTCCCTAATTCCTTTGTGAAAGTATATAGTATTTCTATCATTCTGGGAACAACGATTATATGTATCCTATTTTCGATCATAGGAGGTTATGCACTATGAAATACATTCCTACAATTAACATTCACGCAGCGGTAGAAATCGTAGCCTCTGCTAGTTGCAGCCTATCCTTGTTGTATTTATTAACAACAGGCTCCATCTATCGTTTAATTGCCCCTAATTCCTATATCATCGCTTTGCTATGGGCTTTGACATTATTACTATTATGGAGCACAATCAAAGCAAGTAAAAACATATTCCGTAGATCTTATGGATCTTCGTATCGAAATGCTATCCTGTACGGATTGTGTACATTATTGTTAAGTCCATCCATCTTCCATGCCCAAGCCTTTGCATTACCAGCGGAAGAGCCTGTGGACCAAGTCATTTCCATCACTAAAGAACCAGTTCCAACGAACGATTATAAAAACATTGGTGATGGCATCGATGATACGCATCGACACATTACATTAACATCTAGAAATTATTACGATACAATTTTAAAAGTATCTAATCACATTGAAAAATATAAAGGCTATACAGTAACAGCTACAGGCTATATTTCTTATCATGACAAAGCTTTACAAGGCAATGACTTTGTATTAGCTCGTGATTTAATGATTTGCTGCGTAGCAGATATGTCTCCATTTGGATTACCTACAGAGTACTCCTCCACCACACCATTGTTAGAGCATACTTGGTATACAATGGAAGGAACTATCGGCACTCGTAACTTCCACGGTGTAGAACAGCCTTACATCGTAAACAGCAAAATTACACAAGCCGATGCTATCGATGGATATATTTTCCCGAACTAAATAGGCTCTTTGTCAAGTTTTGGGGACAGCAATTAATCTATTCAGTTTCTTTCATATAAGAACTGTATAAAAATGTAAAT
>NZ_RQVL01000002.1 GCF_003992005.1 Veillonella sp. VA139
ATTTACTGGTAGTGCATTTAATAAATTTGTGTTAGTATTAGTCATAAGAACTGAACCTTCTTTCTGTGATTTTTATTTGACACTTAAATCTTAAAGAAGTTCAGTTCTTTTTTCAATACTAACTAAACACGTTTACACAAAATATTTTACACTGTCAAAATTGGAGATTCCTTTACAAATATGCTCTTACGTGCTATAATTTAAGTATCTATTTAAAAGGAGTTAATAAATATGCGGCAAGGTATTCTTAAATAAACTGTCAATTTGATAGTGGGAACAAATAATTGGATGTCCTTTTTTAGGAGGGCTTAGTTTTTTGTACCCAGTTTAAGAATACCTTTATCATGTGATTCTAAAGTATCCGGAGAATATCTGTATGCTTTGTATGCCTATGGTTATGCATAAAAATCCCAGTGATAAGAGTATTTATCACTGGGATTTTTATGCCCTTTTGGGCTTTTGAATGGAGGAAAATCACATGAAAATTATTAATATTGGAGTTTTAGCTCATGTTGATGCGGGAAAAACTACCTTAACAGAAAGCTTATTATATAACAGTGGAGCGATTACAGAATTAGGAAGCGTGGACAAAGGTACAACGAGGACGGATAATACGCTTTTAGAACGTCAGAGAGGAATTACAATTCAGACAGGAATAACCTCTTTTCAGTGGGAAAATACGAAGGTGAACATCATAGACACGCCAGGACATATGGATTTCTTAGCAGAAGTATATCGTTCATTATCAGTTTTAGATGGGGCAATTCTACTGATTTCTGCAAAAGATGGCGTACAAGCACAAACTCGTATATTATTTCATGCACTTAGGAAAATGGGGATTCCCACAATCTTTTTTATCAATAAGATTGACCAAAATGGAATTGATTTATCAACGGTTTATCAGGATATTAAAGAGAAACTTTCTGCCGAAATTGTAATCAAACAGAAGGTAGAACTGTATCCTAATATGTGTGTGACGAACTTTACCGAATCTGAACAATGGGATACGGTAATAGAGGGAAACGATGACCTTTTAGAGAAATATATGTCCGGTAAATCATTAGAAGCATTGGAACTCGAACAAGAGGAAAGCATAAGATTTCAGAATTGTTCTCTGTTCCCTCTTTATCATGGAAGTGCAAAAAGTAATATAGGGATTGATAACCTTATAGAAGTTATTACTAATAAATTTTATTCATCAACACATCGAGGTCAGTCTGAACTTTGCGGAAAAGTTTTCAAAATTGAGTATTCGGAAAAAAGACAGCGTCTTGCATATATACGTCTTTATAGTGGCGTACTGCATTTGCGAGATTCGGTTAGAATATCGGAAAAGGAAAAAATAAAAATTACAGAAATGTATACTTCAATAAATGGTGAATTATGTAAAATCGATAAGGCTTATTCCGGGGAAATTGTTATTTTGCAGAATGAGTTTTTGAAGTTAAATAGTGTTCTTGGAGATACAAAACTATTGCCACAGAGAAAAAAGATTGAAAATCCGCACCCTCTACTACAAACAACTGTTGAACCGAGTAAACCTGAACAGAGAGAAATGTTGCTTGATGCCCTTTTGGAAATCTCCGACAGTGACCCGCTTCTGCGATATTATGTGGATTCTGCGACACATGAAATCATACTTTCTTTCTTAGGGAAAGTACAAATGGAAGTGACTTGTGCTCTGCTGCAAGAAAAGTATCATGTGGAGATAGAAATAAAAGAGCCTACAGTCATTTATATGGAAAGACCGTTAAAAAAAGCTGAGTATACCATTCACATCGAAGTTCCACCGAATCCTTTCTGGGCTTCCATTGGTCTATCTGTAGCACAGCTTCCATTAGGGAGCGGAGTACAGTATGAGAGCTCGGTTTCTCTTGGATACTTAAATCAATCGTTTCAAAATGCAGTTATGGAGGGGATACGCTATGGCTGTGAACAAGGATTGTATGGTTGGAATGTGACGGACTGTAAAATCTGTTTTAAGTATGGCTTATACTATAGCCCTGTTAGTACCCCAGCAGATTTTCGGATGCTTGCTCCTATTGTATTGGAACAAGTCTTAAAAAAAGCTGGAACAGAATTGTTAGAGCCATATCTTAGTTTTAAAATTTATGCGCCACAGGAATATCTTTTACGAGCATACAACGATGCTCCTAAATATTGTGCGAACATCGTAGACACTCAATTGAAAAATAATGAGGTCATTCTTAGTGGAGAAATCCCTGCTCGGTGTATTCAAGAATATCGTAGTGATTTAACTTTCTTTACAAATGGACGTAGTGTTTGTTTAACAGAGTTAAAAGGGTACCATGTTACTACCGGTGAACCTGTTTGCCAGCCCCGTCGTCCAAATAGTCGGATAGATAAAGTACGATATATGTTCAATAAAATAACTTAGTGTATTTTATGTTGTTATATAAATATGGTTTCTTGTTAAATAAGATGAAATATTTTTTAATAAAGATTTGAATTAAAGTGTAAAGGAGGAGATAGTTATTATAAACTACAAGTGGATATTGTGTCCTGTATGTGGAAATAAAACACGATTAAAGATAAGGGAAGATACTGAATTAAAAAAATTCCCCCTCTATTGTCCGAAATGCAGACAAGAAAATTTAATTGAAATAAAGCAGTTCAAAGTAACTGTGATTACAGAGCCAGACGCAAAGACGCAGAGCCGATAAAATGAGATTAATACAATCTCATTTTATCGGCTCTTTCCGTTATGTATGGATTCTTTTAATTAGTCTTCGATGTTTCTTGCTTCGTTGATACCGCTGGCTAAAGATTCCATTAAGGATAGTTCTTTGTCTGTAAAGCTATCCATGTATTTCTCTATCTGTAATCGTCGGGTGCTTTTTACCAAGTTATTAGCAGGTAAGAAAAATTCATCAACGGAAACATGAAGTAACGATACAAGGTCATAAAGAACTTGTATGCTGGGGTGTTGCCCTTTATTTTCAATATTAGTTAAGTACCGTGGGTCAATTTCAATCAATGCTCCCACTTGTTCACGAGTTAAACCTCGTTTCAATCGAGCTTCTTTAATGGCTAAACCAAAGGCTCTAAAATCATATTTATCTTCTTTTTTACGCATAGTAGACCACCTCTATACATTTTATTGTTCCTACTGAATTAAAAACAGGTATAGAAAAACGTGTTATATGGTTTATAGGTTTATATTTAATAAAAAGCACTACTAAACGCCAATAAAAAAAACCGTTATATGGTAGTGCTATTTACGCTGTTAAAATATTGTATATTACTTCCAAATGGCGGTTTGTTGGAGGTCAACGTCGCCATGAAGTACATCATATACAATAAATTTCCTTACATTGGGTTCTTGTCAAAAAAAGTCGTCTATCTGCAATAGATAAGTACGTCCACCAATGTGGTTTTATAAATCATATAGATAGAATAACAGAAGCATGTAAACAGAGAAATAAATCTGTTTATATGCTTTTTTGGCTATTCAGAACTTTTTTACAAAGTTTATTTATCAGTAATGCAACAAATCCCCCTTTCACATTGGGACTAAGAGTGAAAGGAGATAAACGAGCAAGGCTCACTTCCTTTCCTAGACAGAAAGGGGGTGAGAAACATGAAACCATCTTCTTTTCAGACCACAATAGAAAATCAGTTTGACTATATCTGTAAACGTGCTATGGAAGACGAGCGAAAGAATTATATGCTTTATCTTTCAAGGATTGCAAAGCGTGAGGTGTCCTTTTCGGATGTTGGCGATTATCTTGTTAGCCAGTTTGCGACAACAGATAACTATTCAACTGACTTTCAGATTTTTACACTCAATGGGTTATCAGTAGGCGTTGAAAATGATTTGTTGAGTGAAGCATTACGTGAGTTGCCAGACAAGAAACGTGAAATTCTACTGCTGTTTTACTTTATGGACATGAGCGATTCAGAAATTGCAGATCTGTTGAAATTGAACCGTTCTACTGTCTATCGGCATAGAACCAGTGGACTAGCCTTAATTAAAAAGTTTATGGAGGAATTTGAAGAATGAAAACACAATATCCTATGATTCCCTTTCCTCTCATTGTAAAGGCAACAGATGGCGATACCGAAGCGATTAACCAGATTCTACATCATTACAGAGGGTACATAACGAAGCGTTCCCTACGACTTATGAAAGATGAATATGGCAATCAAAGTATGGTCGTTGATGAAGTCTTACGTGGAAGAATGGAAACCAGACTGATTACAAAGATTTTGTCATTTGAAATTAAGTAATATCCTCTCTCCTTTCGTGGAAGCGTGCTAAACCATTCCACGCTTCCCGAACAGGGAGGTTTGTTATTCCACCAAAGCATATTGAGCTTTCAATGTGTTTTGATAGGCTAACGAGCCATTGTTCTTTGAAAACTGAATAAAAGTAATCGAATACGTTTCGATAAGAAAAGAGCCAACGGAACTAACCGCCATGACCTATCTTATAAAGATAGCGAGCGATTCATGTTAGTGATCCGAGAAGCAATCTTTAGCAGGATTGCCTGCAACGACATTCTTATCGTGATAATGATACTCCCATACAGTCAATAGTCCGAGCGTGATAAAACCGTCGCAGGCAATGAGTATGGCTACATGAGAACCATGCAGGGGTGGAACTCCCGTGAGCTTTGCTAAAGCTGTTCGATTGCTGGTAAAACAACTTTTATGAAATCCAAATAAGTGATTTGGAAAGGAGGATTTTATGAAGCAGACTGACATTCCTATTTGGGAACGTTATACCCTAACCATTGAAGAAGCGTCAAAATATTTTCGTATTGGCGAAAACAAGCTACGACGCTTGGCAGAGGAAAATAAAAATGCAAATTGGCTGATTATGAATGGCAATCGTATTCAGATTAAACGAAAACAATTTGAAAAAATTATAGATACATTGGACGCAATCTAGCGTCGCCAAAGGGTCTTGTATATGATAAAATAGTATTAAGTCGTATCAAGGCTCTTTCCATAAAGGAAAGGAGCAAATGCCATGTCAGAAAAAAGACGTGACAATAAAGGTCGAATCTTAAAGACTGGAGAGAGCCAACGAAAAGACGGAAGATACTTATACAAATATATAGATTCATTTGGAGAACCGCAATTTGTTTACTCGTGGAAACTTGTGGCTACAGACCGAGTACCAGCAGGAAAGCGTGATTGTATCTCACTTAGAGAGAAAATCGCAGAGTTACAGAAAGACATTCATGATGGTATTGATGTTGTAGGAAAGAAAATGACACTCTGCCAGCTTTACGCAAAACAGAACGCTCAAAGACCAAAGGTTAGAAAAAACACTGAAACTGGACGCAAATATCTTATGGATATTTTGAAGAAAGACAAGTTAGGTGTAAGAAGTATTGACAGTATTAAGCCATCAGACGCTAAAGAATGGGCTATTAGAATGAGTGAAAATGGTTATGCTTATCAAACCATCAATAACTACAAACGTTCTTTAAAGGCTTCATTCTATATTGCTATACAAGATGATTGTGTTCGGAAGAATCCATTTGACTTTCAACTGAAAGCAGTTCTTGATGATGATACTGTCCCTAAGACCGTACTAACAGAAGAACAGGAAGAAAAACTGTTAGCCTTTGCAAAAGCTGATAAAACCTACAGCAAAAATTATGATGAAATTCTGATACTCTTAAAAACAGGTCTTCGTATTTCAGAGTTTGGTGGTTTGACACTTCCAGATTTAGATTTTGAGAATCGTCTTGTCAATATAGACCATCAGCTATTGAGAGATACTGAAATTGGGTACTACATTGAAACACCAAAGACCAAAAGTGGCGAACGTCAAGTTCCTATGGTTGAAGAAGCCTATCAAGCATTTAAGCGAGTGTTAGCGAATCGAAAGAATGATAAGCGTGTTGAGATTGATGGATATAGTGATTTTCTCTTTCTTAATAGAAAGAACTATCCAAAAGTGGCAAGTGATTACAACGGCATGATGAAAGGTCTTGTTAAGAAATACAATAAGTATAACGAGGATAAATTGCCACACATCACTCCACATAGTTTGCGACATACATTCTGTACCAACTATGCAAATGCAGGAATGAATCCAAAGGCATTACAGTACATTATGGGACATGCTAATATAGCCATGACGCTGAACTATTACGCACATGCAACATTCGATTCTGCAATGGCAGAAATGAAACGCTTGAATAAAGAGAAGCAACAGGAGCGTCTTGTTGCTTAGTAGTACAAATGAATTTACTACTTATTTACCACTTCTGACAGCTAAGACATGAGGAAATATGCAAAGAAACGTGAAGTATCTTCCTACAGTAAAAATACTCGAAAGCACATAGAATAAGGCTTTACGAGCATTTAAGAAAATATAAAAAGATAATTAGAAATTTATACTTTGTTTAAATAAAAAATAGATATGAAACAGGCACCAACGCAATAGCTGGTGCCTGTTTTGTGCTTGTAGTAGTTTATTTCGCCTCAGGATCTAAGGACAACGGTTGTGTACCTAACATTGTAGTTAAGTTATTGACATTAAAGCGATAGGCTTTATTGGAGAAATCTCGTGTTACATCATAGTTACCAGATGGAGCATGTATGATGCCTACTAGCATATCATACAATAAGTCATTGGTGAAATATTGTTGTTCATGATTGCTTAGGGTAATTGCTGTTTCTGGATACGCATTACGATATGTAGGAGATAAGTACACCCACATTGGTATCCGTGTCATTCCAAAGTTGAAAATGTCTGGATTGTGAGATGTTTTAATATTTTCTCCGTGGTCAGAGAAATAGACCATGGCTTGTAAGTTTAAGTTATCCTTAGCATAGGTGTAAATTTCTTGTAACAGCCAATCAGTATATAGTTGGCTATTGGCATAGGCTTCAATTCCTTCAGGGTTTGGACCTTGTTTCCATTTGCTGAACTCGTGAGGATATCTATCGTTGTAGTAGATATGACTACCCATAATATGGATGACGATGAAATTATTTTGGTTCTTTGGTACGTCTTTTAAAAGTGGTAACAAAGCGCCATCATATTGATCAGAGAAGGCATAGGATTCATGAGCCCAACGGGGCGTATCACTTGCTTTTGCAATGAGAGAGATAGCTGTATCGTATTCACCATATACACCTTGGTTAGATAACCAAGAGGTGTGATATCCAGCTTTTTTTGCTACATCGATAATGGTTGTGGCATCAAAGAATGGTTTGTCGTCATATTGATTGCGCTCTGTTAAGGCTCTTTCCAAGGTTGGTACAGTCTGCACATAGGAAGAGTAAGCGTGTTTAAAGACATTGAAGTTTGGATTTTGATACAGGGAACCTTGCCATGGAGTATCATCGTAAGGGAAGTCAGGAGTATACATTTTCATGTAATCTCTAGAAGAAGATTCTCCAATGACTAAGATGACAGTACCTGGAGTTTTTTGCGCCGCTGTTTCGGTAGTGCTTAATTGTAAATTGTTAAATACACTAACATGCTTATCATTATAAGATTGCAACTCTTTCATATAGGCTCGAACTTCTAGCCAATTGCTGACGATATCTGTACGAGGGAAAAGGTAATATCCACCATACACGATGAGGGCGATGGATAGAATCCACTTTATATCATTTTGATACCGCTGAAAGAAAGAGGAATAGAACACAGTAGGCTCATCGTTCCTTTGAGTTTTCATATTGGCAAAGTATAAAATACCAAGTATGATAGCGATGCCAACAACAGCACCACCAATGCCACCTACGCCGATGATGTTTTTCACAAAGCCTAAGGCTTCTTCTGGGTTGGTTTGATACAATGCCATCATAGTGGCAGGAGTAATACAATGCCAAGTGGATAAATAGTAACCAATTTGACCTGCTGGAATCAGTAATAATAGAACATCTAGGATGCTGTATAGTGCCGACCAAATACGTTTTCCTTTACCCCATTGTAATAGCCAGTAATGGGTGACACTGAGACCACAGAATAAGACTAGACCAAATAAAAAATCGTTGGCAAATTCGTAGAAGTAAAATGGTTTTTCATAGGACCAATGGAATAAGAGGGGGAATGTTAATGCCCAACTGATACCCACTATGCTATGACCAATGAGATATCCTTTTGTAAAGGAGCTACGAATGATCGATTGTAAGATTGTTAGGCCTACAATGGTAGGAACGAATAAGGTCAATATATCTTCTATGTCAAACCCTAAAGTGATGGGTTCGTAGATATAAAATAGTGCCACTGCAATGATAGTGGACACGATGGTATACAGTCCCAACTGTTTCCATCTTTGACGATGCATAATGTCGCCTCTCTTTCTGGGTGTAGCAATTTTTGCCCATTTCCTTTATAATACTTATTAGATACATACGTTGGTATGTCTATGTATTATTCTAACTGTTTCTAATAGGAAATGCAATTTTTTCATACAAGGTGTGGTGAAAGCCATACCTTTATTTTTGGTAGAAAGGAGTTTTCATGAATACCTACGATTTTAAACTGGATATTTTTGAAGGCCCTTTGGATCTTTTGTTGCATTTGATTGAAAAGAATCAGATTGATATATACGATATTCCCATTGTGCATATCACCTCACAATATATGGATATACTCAAAACTTGGAATCAATTTGATATTGCCTATAGTAGTGAGTTTTTAGTGATGGCTGCTACTTTGTTGCAGATTAAGTCACGCCTTTTATTGCCTAAGATAAATCATAAGGATGAAAGTGATACGGAAGATCCACGAGACGAATTGGTGAATCGATTGGTGGAGTTCAAACGCATCAAAGAATTGACGGGTCTCTTGGAAGAACGTGTATCCGATGGTTCCTATGTATTTAATAGACCAGAAGAGCTTAGCCAAGTGGGATTAGATCTTGTTTGTACTGTGAAGTGGGATGCTCTTGTGGCGTGCTTTCAGAAGGTACAGGAACGATATGACCGACCTGAGGTAGAAGCTCCCAAAGTTATGATGGAACGTGAAGAATATACATTGGAACAAGGGATTGAAGATGTATTACTAGCGACGAGACATCAACAAGTGCCGTGTATACATTTATTTGCTCAGGCACAGACGAAGGAAGAAAGTGTGGTTACATTTTTAGCGTTATTAGAATTGATGAAACGTCAGCTATTGCGGATTATAGTGGGTAATCACGATATATATAGCGTGATTGTAGAAGGTATAGAAGAAGGAGATGCGCTGTGAGTAGTATTGAATTTCAGCAGTTAGAGGCTGTATTATTTGCAGCGGCTACCCCTTTAACGGTAGATACATTAGCGGATATTTTTGAGGTCTATGTGCCAGAAATAGAACAGGCTGTCAGTGCTTACGAAGAAACATTGGTTCAGGAACGACGAGGCATTCGCATTCGTAAAAGTGCATCGGGTATAGAATTAGTGAGTGCCCAAGAATGCAGTGAATTTGTTACGAAAATTCGCCATAGAGATGAAAAATTATCAGGAGCGGCTATGGAAACGTTGGCGGTAATTGCTTTCAAACAACCTATTACAAAAGGTGAGGTGGAAGAGTTTCGTGGTGTGAACTGTGAAAAAGTATTAAAACAATTATTGGTCCGTGACATGATTGTGGAGTTAGGGCGGAAAGAAACTATCGGACGTCCTGTGATTTATGGAACATCGGATAACTTTTTAAGGACTGTAGGTGCCAATTCTATTGAAGAGTTGCAACAGTCTATGCCTCTTTCAGAGGGGTTATCCATAGATATAAAAGGAGAATAATATGGAACTAGAACGTTTGCAAAAATATATTGCCCGTTGTGGTGTAGCATCACGACGAAAAGCAGAAGAATTGATTACCTCTGGCAAAGTACTTGTAAATGGTAAATATGTAAAAGAATTGGGTGCAAAGGTAAATCCTACACGTGACCGTGTTAAAGTGGACGGACAACTATTGGAGCCAGAGGCATTGGAATATTATATTTTTAACAAGCCAAAAGGGGTGATTACATCCATTACAGATCCTGAAGGACGCAAAACAGTTATGGATTATATTAACTCTGTAAAAGTTCGTATTTATCCTGTAGGTCGATTAGATTACCATACAGAAGGATTATTGCTATTGACGAATGATGGAACTATGGCGCAAAATTTAGCTCATCCATCAAAGGGTGTGACGAAAACCTACGAAGTAAAAGTAAAAGATCGTGTGCTTGATGAACATTTGGAACAGTTAGCGGTAGGGGTGAAATTAGAAGACGGAATGACTTCACCTTGCGAAATTACAGACTATGGATTTAATGGCAAAACAGGTCTTACAACGGTAGAGATTACCATCCATGAAGGACGAAATCGTCAAGTGCGCCGTATGTTTGAACACTTTGGGTACTCTATTCATAATTTGAAACGCATCAATTATGCGGGATTGAATTTGAAAGGGTTGAAGCGTGGAGCTTTCCGTAAATTAACCCGTGAAGAAGTGAAACAATTACAAGCGATAAAATAAGGATACATATGAAAAAAATTATTGTCATCGGTGGTGGTGCTGCAGGTCTTATGGCTGGCGTCCGAGCTGCACAATTAGGTGCCTCTGTGCGTATCATTGAAAAAATGAAGATGGTGGGCCTTAAAATGGGGATTACAGGAAAAGGGCGTTGTAATGTGACCAATGCAGCTCCTATAGAAGATTTTATTAAGCAAACCCCTGGAAATGGTAAATTTCTATATAGTGCCTACCAACAATGGACGAATGAAGATATGATTCATTTGCTCAATAGTTGGGGTGTCCCTACTAAGGTAGAACGAGGTGGCCGTGTGTTTCCAGAGTCTGATAAAGCAACGGATGTGCGCAATGCTTTTATAGACACGTATCGTAAATTAGGTGGACAACTTCACTTAGAAGAAACTGTTAAGGATTTGATTGTAAAAGACGGCGCTATTACAGGTGTGATTACAGATAAAGGAACCTATGAGTGCGATGCAGCTATCATCGCAACAGGTGGGATGTCCTATCCATTGACTGGATCCACTGGAGATGGCTATGAATTAGCCTCTTCTGTGGGACATTCTATCGTGGAATTGAGGCCATCTTTAATTCCTTTAGAAACCAAAGAACATTGGGTGAAAGACTTAATGGGACTGAGCCTTAAAAATGTAGAAGTCTCTATTATTGCGAAAAATAAAGTGCAAACGAAGCAGTTTGGAGAAATGCTATTTGCTCATTTTGGGGTCACAGGACCGATTATTTTATCGGCTTCTCATACAGCGACCAAATTATTGAAGAAAAAGGTAGATCCCATTACTATTGAAATTAATCTAAAACCAGCATTAACTAGAGAGGTTTTAGATAAGCGGGTACAACGTGATTTCAGTGAGTCTCAAAATAAGCAATTAGTGAACGTATTGAAAGGTTTATTGCCATCCAAGTTAATTCCAGTTATATGTCAATTAGCAGAATTAGAAGGAACCAAGGCGATTCACGATATTACGAAAGAGGAGCGCTTGCGACTGGTGGATACTATACAACATATGCGACTTACCGTACATAAACCTCGTCCTATAGCAGAGGCTATTGTCACAGCTGGTGGCATTTCTGTAAAAGAAGTAGACCCAAAAACGATGCAGTCTAAGCTGGTGAACGGTTTATATATGGCAGGAGAAGTCTTGGATGTGGATGCTTTCACAGGGGGCTATAATCTGCAAGTTGCGTTTTCTACAGCCTACGTAGCTGCTACTCATGCAGCAGAAGGAGGAGTCTAACATGAATCGACGAATTTCTGTAGCTATTGATGGTCCTGCTGGTGCAGGTAAAAGTAGTATTTCTAAAGTAGTAGCCAAGAAATTAGGATATTTATATATTGATACAGGAGCTATGTATCGTGGTATTACCTGGGCACTACTGAATGCGGGTATATCTATTGATGATGTAGATGCAGTAGAAGCTGCTTTGTCTAAGATTCAATTAGAACTACGTGTAGAAGAAACGGGTTTATCTGTATGGGTAAATGGAACAGATGTATCCCAAGATATCCGTACGCAATATGTGACAAGTCATGTATCTCAAGTGGCTGCACAAAAAGCGGTGCGCACTAAGTTGGTAGAAATGCAACGTCACATGGCATCAGCGGGCGGTGTGATTCTGGACGGTCGGGATATTGGTTCCGTTGTGTTACCTAATGCGGAATTAAAAATCTATTTAACAGCATCTGTGGAGACTCGTGGACATCGACGTTGGTTGGAGTTGAAAGATTCCGAGAATATCTCTTTGGAAGAAGTATGTCGTACTGTAGCAGAGCGAGATGCCATGGATATGAATCGAACAGAATCTCCTCTTGTATGTGTAGATGATGCAGTTGTTGTAGAAACGGATCATCTCAGTATAGAAGAAACGGTACAAACTCTTATCGACTTAATTCGCAAAGCAGAATTAGGAGGCTATCATGGATAAATTTTCTGAATGCTTATGGAGATCTGCGTTTACCATCGTTTATGGTTGGTGGTATAGAACAAAGGTATATGGAAAAGAAAATGTGCCTAAAGAAGGACCGGTTATCATTTCTCCCAATCATAAGAGCAATAATGATCCCCCTTTATGTGGATTTGCCTTGCCACGTCATGTGAACTTCATGGCGAAAGAGGAACTATTTAGAAATCCTATTTCTAAATTTGTGTGCACTTGGTTAGGAGCTTTTCCGGTACGCCGTGGTGGTGTGGATAAATTAGCTATCCGTCATGCTATGAATTTGCTAAAAGATAATTTAATGCTAGGTATTTTTCCGGAAGGTACACGACAAAAGGGTGACATCTTAGGTCGCTTTCACGATGGAGTAGCTTCGATGGCATTGCGCACAGGTGTACCAGTAGTACCGGTGGCCATTGTGGGCAGCGACAAAATGATTCGTGGAGAAGTGGCTGTTATTATTGGGAAACCGATTCCTGTCGCAAAAGCAAAAGCAACTGTAGAAGCTATTGCAAACGTGAATGATGTGGTAAAAACAGCTATTCAAACTATGATTGATGAATATAAAGCAGGTAAGTATAAATAGGGGAATGCTATGTTTACAATACGATTGGCAGAAAATTGTGGCTTTTGCTATGGCGTAAAGCGTGCTGTTACGATGGCAGAAAAAGCAGCAGACTCAAAAGATGTAAGTTATACATTGGGGCCTATTATTCATAACCCTCAAGTAGTAGGCCGACTAGAGGATAATGGTGTATATGCCATTAATGAATTGAATGATGTAGAAGAAGGTACTATTATCATTCGCTCCCATGGGGTTGGACCAGAAGTATATGAAGAGGCAGAAACACGTGGATTACCAGTGATTGATGCTACTTGTCCACATGTACAGAAGGCACAGCGAGATGCAAAGTCTGTAGTGGATGAAGGGTTAACTTTAGTCATTCTCGGGGAGAAGAAACATCCAGAGGTAAAGAGTATTAATCTGTGGGCAGGTAATAAAGGTATTATTGTAGAAACAGAAGAAGATGCCAAAAATATTCAATTCGTGGAAAAAATTGGGGTTGTAGTACAAACTACCTTTTCACAATTTAAGTTTCAAAGTATAATAAAAATATTAGAACAAAAATCTAATAATCAAAAGATCTTTAAGACAATTTGTCAGGCTACTGAGGAACGTCAAAATTCTGCTGTAGCTTTGGCGAAAGAAGTAGATCTTATGATCGTGGTAGGTGGGAAGAACTCTGGCAACACGACTAGATTAGCAGAAGTATGTCGTGATGTAGGGTGCACTACATACCACATAGAAACTTCTACTGAAATACAAATGACGTGGTTGAAGGACGTCACAACAGTAGGAGTCACGGCTGGTGCATCGACACCAGACTGGATAATTAAGGAGGTCATTCAGACGATGGAAAATTTTGCAGAATTATTTGCAGCATCAGAAGCGCAAGCAGAAGAATTTAAGAAAGGTAATGTGATTGAAGGGGAAGTTGTACAAATCGATGACGAACGTGCATACGTATCCTTTGGCTACAAAACAGAAGCACAGTTAGAAAGAAAAGAAATGGCATACCCTACACCAGCTTCTGCTAAAGATGTATTAAAGGAAGGCGATAAAATCAAAGCTGTTATCCTTAACCACATCAAAGAAGATAGCCCAATCTATCTTTCTATCACTCGTTTGGCTAAAGATGAAGATTGGCAATATGTTATTGAAGCACAAGAAAAAGATGAGCCAATCATCTGTAAAGGTGTGGATGCAATTCCTGCAGGTTTAGTCGTAACTGTTAAGTCTTTACGTGGTTTTATTCCACTTTCCCAAGGTGACATTCACTTCGTGAAATCCCTTGATAACTTAGTAGGTACAGAATTCGAAGCTAAAGTACTTGAAGTTGAAGAAAAGAAAAACCGTTTGGTTCTTTCCCGTCGTGAAGTACTTGAAGTGGAACGCCAAGCTAAATTAAAAGAAGCGTTAGCAAATGTAGAAGTTGGTGGTACTTACAAAGGTACTGTTCGCAAAATCATGCCTTATGGCGCATTCGTTGATATCGGAGGAATCGAAGGTTTACTTCATATTTCCGACATTTCTTGGCAAAAAATTAAACGCGTTGAAGACGTGTTGGCTGTAGGTCAAGAAATCGACGTTAAATTACAATCCTTTGATGAAGAAAACAGCAAAATCTCTTTATCTTTAAAAGCATTATCCAAAAGCCCATGGGACGTTGCAGAAGAAACTATCCATGTAGGCGATAAAGTAACTGGTAAGGTAGTTCGCACAGTTCAATACGGTGCATTCGTTGCTATCAACGATGACATCCAAGGTTTACTTCACATCTCTCAAGTGACTAAACAACGCAATGCAAAAGTAGAAGACTACTTGAGCCGCGGTCAAGAAGTAGAAGTAGAAGTAATTTCTTTCAACAAAGACGAAAAGAAATTAGGTTTAAAATTAACTGAGTTAATGGAACCAGTAGCAACTGAAGAAGAAGCTGAATAATTACTACATAATAGAAGAACAGTAGGTCCAATGGACTTACTGTTCTTTTTTTGCTTTCGTTTATGTGATACAATATAAGTTGATAAACTATGTGTTTTTACTCTTCCTGTGAGGAAGTTGAAATATGAGGTGAAAGTATGTCGAAACCATTAGTTGCGGTCGTAGGGAGACCAAATGTAGGGAAGTCTACATTATTTAATGCCATTGTGAATAAACGAATTTCTATTGTGGAAGATATTCCAGGTGTAACACGAGATAGAATTTATTTCGATGCAGAGTGGTTACAACGAGAATTTACTATGATCGATACTGGTGGAATTGAGTTCATCACTGCAGAAAGTCATGAAATTCCTAAAATGATGCGCTTTCAGGCGCAATTGGCTATTGAAGAAGCGGATGTTATCCTTTTTGTTGTAGATGGTAAGCAAGGTATTACCATTGCTGATGAAGAAGTGGCAAATCTATTGCGTGCTAGCGGTAAGCCTGTGATTCTTGTAGTTAATAAAATCGACAGTGTGAACCAAGAAGCAAATATTTATGAATTTTATAATTTAGGAATTGGTGATCCAATCGGTATTTCTGCGAAAAACTTGATGAACTTAGGTGATTTGCTAGATGATGTGGTGAAACATTTCCCTCCACAAAGTGCTAGCGAGGAAGATGAAGATACCATCCATGTAGCCTTGATTGGTCGTCCTAATGTGGGTAAATCTTCTCTTACAAATGCCTTATTAGGTCAAGATCGTGTTATCGTCAGTGATGTGGCAGGAACTACTCGTGATTCTATCGACACCCATTGGAGTCATGATGGTCAGGATTTTGTATTAATCGATACAGCGGGCATGCGTCGTAAATCTCGTATTGATGCACCTGTAGAGCGTTATAGTATTGTTCGTTCTCTTCGTGCTATTGATCGCTCTGATATTGTTGTTTTAGTATTAGATGCTACAGACGGGGTTACAGAACAGGATAAAAAAATTGTAGGTTACGCCCATGAATCTGGTAAAGGTTTAGTCATCGTTGTGAATAAATGGGATTTGATTGAAAAAGATGACAAGACCACTTTACGATTTACAGAAGACATTTATGATGAAATGGCTTTCTTGCGGTATGCACCAATCTTGTTTGCGTCGGCTTTAACAAAACAACGCGTTCATCGCTTAGCAGAATTAATTAAATATGTATCTGAGCAACAACATATGCGTATTTCTACAAGTGTATTAAACCAACTGTTATCGGATGCGCAAACAGTAAACCCAGTGCCGTCTCGTGGTGGACGGATTCCGAAAATTTACTATATGACACAGGCAAGTGTAAAACCTCCTACGTTTATTTTATTTGTGAATGAACCAGAATTAATTCACTTCTCCTATATGCGTTTCTTGGAGAACCGCCTTCGTGAATCATTTGGCTTTGAAGGAACTCCAATTCGATTAGTACTTCGTGGTAAGAAGGGAACTGATGAAGAATGATAACAATGGAAATAGCTGTATTGGTCGTAGTGGCTTATATCATAGGATCGATTCCAACGGGTCTTATTATTGGAAAACTTTTTTTCCATACTGATGTACGTCAATTTGGTAGTAAGAATATCGGCGCTACTAATACCTATCGAGTGTTAGGTATGAAAGCTGCCCTACCTGTCTTCTTAGGAGATGCAGGGAAAGGAGCTGTAGGTGTACTCTTGTTTTCGCCGAATCCAGAATGGATGATTATAGGTGGATTATGTGCAATGATTGGTCATAATTGGTCTATTTTCCTTGGGTTTTCCGGTGGCAGAGGAGTGGCTACAGGATTAGGCGTGCTCATTGCATTATCACCGATAGCGGCGTTCATTTGCTTTGCTGTATGGGCTATTATTGTTAAGTTTACTTCTTATGTATCCCTAGGATCCATTGTAGCGGCTACACTAGTGCCTATCGTGATGTACTGTTTATCTGAACCTTTACCATATATTATCTTTGGTGCTATAGCCGCATTATTTGTGGTATTCCGTCATAGAGAAAATATTATGCGTCTTTTACAAGGAAAAGAGTTAGCTGTGAAACGTATTACAAAGGATGAGTAAGTATGAAAATTGCAGTTATTGGGTCTGGCAGTTGGGGAACAGCATTAGCTCTGAAAGGAATAGAGGTAGGTCATCAAGTGACCATGTATTGCCGTACGGAAGAGAAAGCAAATTATTTACGTGAATATCGCATTAATCCTTATTTGCCAGAAGTTGTATTACCTAGTTCACTAGAGTTTCAACATTCTTATGAAGCTACCTTAGCAGATGCAGAGGTGGTGTTACTGGTAACGCCATCTAGTTATGTGCGAAGTACTCTACAGGAGTTGAAACAATATTTACAACTATCTATGATTATCGTAGGATGCTCTAAAGGGTTGGAAAAAGATAGCGAAAAACGATTGTCCTTGGTTATTGAAGAAGAAGTGCAAGGTTTAGTGAAAGCGACGGCTATTTTATCTGGACCCAATCATGCGGAAGAAGTAGGGCGTAATTTGCCAGCTGCTACGGTGGTAGCAAGCCAACATGAAGAGGCTATTTGCACACTACAAAAAGCCTTGGGTGGACCAACCTTTCGGGTCTATGGTAACACAGATGTAATTGGTGTTGAACTAGGGGGAGCTACAAAAAATATCATCGCTTTAGCAGCAGGTATTGCCCATGGTATGCATTTAGGAGATAATTTGTTGGCAGCCTTACTGACTCGTGGACTTCATGAAATGACGAAGTTTGGCGTTGCCATGGGAGCAAAAGCAGAAACCTATGCAGGACTTTCAGGAATGGGAGATCTAATTGCTACGTGCATGAGTCCTCATAGTCGAAACCGTCGAGCCGGGCAAAAATTAGCCGATGGAGAGACTATGGAAGATATCATCAACCATTCTCAGATGGTGGTGGAAGGCTTTTTTGCAGTTCGTATTATTTATGACTTAGCCAAAGCAAAGGGAATCGATATGCCTATCACCAATGCTCTGTATGAGGTGTTATATCATAAGGTTCCACCGGCAGAAGTGCTAATGCAGTTGATGATGCGTGATGTAAAACAAGAAGTTTGTAATGAGTCATAGACTATGAGGAAGATTTCATAAAAAATCTATTGTACCCCATAGTAAAATCATGTAGAATATACAAGTACAGGTAGTAAAATATATGAGAATTATTTCAGGGACAGCTAAAGGGCATACTATACAAGCTCCGAAAGGTATGGATACAAGACCTACACAAGATCGAGTGCGTGAGAGCATTTGTAATGTCATACAAAGTCGAAGAGGATTTTTTGAGGCGCAGGTGCTAGATTTATTTTCTGGAACAGGTGCGCTCGCCATCGAATCTTTGAGCCGCGGTGCTAGTCATGCTATTGCGGTAGATACGCGCACTGATACGTGCATTAGAAAGAATGCACAACATTGTAAGGTAGAAGACCGATTGGAAATTATGAAATGTACTATGGAATCGGCACTTTCACGGTTACAAGGAAAGCAGTTTCAGTTGATATTTTCTGATCCCCCTTATGAAAAAGGGTATGTCCAAAAAACATTGGACTTAGTGGAAGAGTTACAATTACTTACCGAAGATGGCTTTTTAATTTTAGAACGCCATAAGAATGAGACATTAGAATTATTGCCCAAGTGGATGCTTGTAAAAGCCCTATCCTTTGGGTACACTCGCGTTGACATTCTGTGTCGAGAACCGTAGAAAGGGGCTTAGATTGTGAGAATTGGAGTTTGTCCAGGTAGTTTTGATCCTGTTACAAATGGACATATAGATATATTTGAGCGCGCTAGTAAATTAGTGGATAAGCTAATCGTAGTGATTTTAGAGAATCCAAATAAAAAGTACTTGTTTACCTTGGATGAACGAGCAGAGTTAATTCGTCAATCTGTGTCACATATTCCTAATGTTGAAGTGGATTTTGGGGCTGGTTTGTTGAATGATTATGTAAAATCGAGAGATAGTCATATTATCATTCGTGGTCTCCGTGCGCTGAGCGACTTTGAATATGAATTTCAACGAGCTTTATTTTCAAAATATTTAGATGATGAGATTGAAACTGTTTTTATTATGACCAACAATAAATATGCTTTCGTAAGCTCTACGGGGATCCGAGAATTAGCTAAATTTGGTGGTAAATTAGAAGGTTTAGTACCGGATGTTGTGAAACAAGCATTAGAAGATAAATTTAATACAGTACAAGAAAAATAGGAGGACGCCATGAGAACAGAAAAATTATTAGAAGAATTGGAAAACTTGATTGTTACTAGTAACAATATGATTATGACAAATAAAAAGTTAATTGAAGAAGAAGAAATTATGCGCATAGTAGATGCCTTAACAGAATCTTTACCTCTTGAATTAGAAGAATCTCGTCGCATTGTGGCAGAACGTGATCGTATCGTAGCGGAAGGTCAAAAACAAGCCGACGCGTTGATTGAACAAGCGAAGGAATATATTCAAAAATTAACGGAAGAAAGTGAATTGGTCAAACAAGCACAAGAACATGCTAATCATATCATTGCAGAAGCTAATAAATCTTCTGAAGAACTTAAAAATAGCTCTATTCAATATGCTAGTGATGTGTTCAAATACGTAGAGTCTAATTTAGAACGTACGTTAGAGGCGTTGCAAGAAAATCGTCAGACATTATATAAATAATTCATTTGGGACTGTAGCAAGATATATTTTGTTGCAGTCTCTTTTATATGTAACAATGATGGTATGTTCTTATATGTTTCTATTGTTTGGAAATAATTCTATGGGTGTTCATTATTCTTGAACACTATGTGCTTATGTAAGTGACAAATACATCTTGTAATTTTTTGAAGAAATTAAAAGGAGTTTTTGTAATTTCGTCGAATACTAACAATATCAGTTTCATGTAATACTAAGAGGAGGTATACTATGAATTTTGAAATTCGTAATGGCCACGATTATATTGATGAAGTAAAAAATTTATTTGTAGAGTATGTACGATCCTTAGGTGTGTCCGCTAATTTAAGAGAGTTTCATGGACTAGAAGACAAATATAAAGGTGAAGGTGAAGCCTTGTATATTGCTTTCATTGATAACAAACCAGCGGGTTGTGTCGCATTACGCTATGTTGATAGTAAAACAGCAGCTATGAAACGGTTGTACGTTCGTCCTGCTTTTCGGCATAGCTCTTTAGGTACGAATATGGCTAAAATGGTAGTAGAAGATGCTCGTGAATTTGGGTATAAAACATTGCTCTTAGATAGTTTACCTAGCATGGAAAATGCAAAAGAGTTATATACTAATTTAGGGTTTAAAAAGTTGGACGGCACAAAGAAACCAGTGAAAACTGTCGTTCATTTATCATTGCCGTTATAAGAAAATAGATGTATACTCTATATGTAAGGACCTTCTACATATAGCAGAGTAAATAAGCTGTAACATGAGATAGGCGGATATATATCTCTGTTACGGCTTCTTTGTGTAATGTGTTTATAAGGCACTTCTTTCATCTATATGATACTAGAATAGTTTCTAGTGAGTAGGAGTAAAGGAAAGGTGAATCGTTTGGAAGATATGAATCTAATAGAGGAACCCTATCGCATGCTATGCAACCCTCCATATGATTTGAAGGGAAAACATATTGTAGTAGGAGTAACAGCAGGAATTGCAGCCTATAAAGCGGTGGATTTAGTAAGCCGTTTATATAAAGCAGGCGCGGAAGTAAAAGTGGTAATGACGAGAAATGCCACTAAATTTGTAAGCCCCCTTGTGTTTGGTGAAATTAGTAAACACAAAGTGGCTGTGGAAATGTTTGAAAATGTACAGGATTGGAATGTAGAGCATATTGCCTATGCAACATGGGCAGATGCCTATGTAGTGGCACCAGCTACCGCTAATATAATAGCCAAAATGGTCCACGGTATTGCAGATGATATGTTATCTACCCAATTATTGGCCACAACGGCCCCTGTATTTGTCTGTCCCGCTATGAATAGTAACATGTATGCCCATCCAACTGTGCAAGAAAATTTAACTATCTTGCGTGGTAGAGGCGTCCATGTGCTAGAGCCTGATAGTGGACTTTTGGCATGTGGGGTAGAAGGAAAAGGTCGTTTACCAGAACCGCAAAAAATTATGGACTGGGTGGACTTTCATTTAGGGAAAACAGAACTATTGGAAGGTAAAACTGTGATTGTCAGTGCTGGTGGTACGCAAGAAGCTATTGATCCGGTTCGGTACATTACGAATCGTTCCAGTGGAAAGATGGGATATGCAGTAGCTCTAAAAGCGGCACAAGCAGGGGCTAAGACAATCTTGGTATCAGCTCCTACAGATCTTGCGAAACCAATTGGTGTAGAACGGATTATGGTTCGTTCGGCTACAGAGATGAAAGAGGCTATAGATAGTCACTATGACTCTGCAGATGCTGTGATTATGGCCGCGGCTGTGGCGGACTATCGTGTAGCTGAAGTAGCGGACAATAAAATAAAAAAACAAGAAACTATGACATTAGAGTTGGTAAAAAATCCAGATATATTAGCAAGCTTAGGAGAATGTAAACAGCATCAAAAATTAATTGGTTTTGCGGCGGAAACGCAAGATGTCATTGTCTATGGAAAAGAAAAAGTGCGCAAAAAGAATTTGGATATGTTAGTAGCTAATGATGTAAGTAAATCAAATGCTGGATTTGATGTAGATACAAATGAAGTGACATTTATCTATCCTGGAGATCAAATTGTAAATTTACCCAATATGTCAAAACTTGATGTAGCAGAACGTATCATTCAAGCCTTGGCAGACCTATAAATCTATGCTATAATATTTGGTAGTGATTTTAAACTAAGTATTATATGTATGATACAAGTCTCATCAAGAGTAGTGGAGGGAAAGGCCCGGTGAAGCTACAGCAACCATTCCTTAGGGGAGAAGGTGCTAAATCCAACGATCTTTGATCGGAAGATGGGGATATGATTCCTCATCTTGGGATGAGGAATTTTTTTATTGGAGGTTTATTCATGGCAGAAAAACATGTATTTTTCACTTCTGAATCTGTAACAGAAGGTCATCCAGACAAAATTGCTGACCAAATTTCAGATGCTGTATTGGATGCTATTTTAGAAAAAGATCCAACAGCACACGTTGCCTGTGAAACATTAGTAACTACAGGCCAAGTTCATGTAGTAGGCGAAATTACTACAAAAACGTATGTAGACATTCCTCATATTGTTCGTGATACAATTCGTGAAATCGGATATACACGTGCAAAATTTGGCTTTGATGCAGATACTTGCGGTGTTAATGTAGCCATTGACGAACAATCTGCTGACATTGCAATGGGTGTCGATGAAGCATTAGAATCTCGTGAAGGCGGTAGTGATGCATTCGATAAAATCGGTGCTGGTGACCAAGGTATGATGTTTGGCTTCGCATCTAATGAAACGGAAGAATTAATGCCTATGCCTATTAGCTTGGCACATCGCTTATCTCGTCAATTGACAAAAGTTCGTAAAGATGGTATATTGCCTTACCTTCGTCCAGATGGTAAAACACAAGTAACTGTTGAATATGTTGATGGAAAACCTAAACGCATTGAAACAATCGTTATTTCTACACAACATGGTCCAGAAGTGACATTGGAACAAATCCAAGCAGATATTAAAAAATATGTAATCGATCCAGTTCTTCCAGAAGGATTTATTGATGAAAATACTAAATATTTCATCAACCCAACTGGTCGTTTCGTAATCGGTGGTCCACAAGGTGACGCTGGTTTGACTGGTCGTAAAATTATCGTAGATACCTATGGCGGTATGGCTCGTCATGGTGGTGGAGCTTTCTCCGGTAAAGATCCTACAAAAGTTGACCGTTCTGCAGCCTATGCAGCTCGTTATGTAGCTAAAAATATTGTGGCAGCTGGTCTTGCTGATAAATGTGAAGTACAAGTAGCATACGCAATTGGTGTAGCAAAACCTGTATCTATCATGGTGGAAACATTTGGTACTGCAAAAATCGAAGAAGAAAAAATCTCTGCATTAGTAAGCAAGCATTTTGATCTTCGTCCAGCAGGCATCATTGAAATGTTAGACTTGTTGAAACCACATTACAAAAAAACTGCTGCTTATGGTCATTTTGGTCGTACTGACGTAGACCTTCCATGGGAACGCACAGATAAAGCAGAAGCACTTCGTAAAGAAGCTGGCTTATAATAGGTGAAAGATTTGTCATTCGCTTTTGAGTGATACATATATAGAGGATAGAGACGCATGTCTTTGTCCTCTATTTTTGTTATCCCTGTTGTCATGTACATAAACGATAAGCGTTTAGATTGTCATGTGTGCATACTTGTTATAAGAGAATGGGATTAGCATACCAATTCATTTGCTACTATATCATCGTATTTATTTCTCTTAAAAGAAATGCCATGACGTGAAAATGTGCAGGACTAGGGTATGAAATAGTATGAATCATAGGTATAAACGTGGTATAATGGAGAGTGTTTAGTCAGGAGGTTATGATGCGTTCAGGTGAAATTATTATCAATCGTCCTGCGAAACAATTGAATAAACCTTTAACCTATGAAATACCTGACTCATTCGGGGACGTACCTATTGGAACTCGTGTGGCAGTTCCTTTAGGAGCTTCTAAAGAAGAGGGCATCCTTGTAGGTTATTGTGACATAGAAAATCCACCATTTGTGATTAAACCCATATTAGCAGTCTTAGATCCCATACCTTGGTTTTCATCGGAAATGTTAAGTACTGCTCGTAAGTTAAGCGAGTATTACTTGTGTACCTTTGCAGAGGCATTAAGTTTATTTACTGTCGATAAAAGTAAATTAAAATCTTATGACCGACCTAAAATTGAATGGCTTGTGCCTAAGGATTCCTTTCATGTAGAACTATTTGCGGTGAGGAAACAAAAGCAGCGCTTATTAGCAGAATACTTATTAGAGCATGGAGCAACTTCAGTGAGTACCTTGCGATTGGCAGGATTTAGTTTGCCTGTCATCAAGCAAGTAAAAGAATGTTCTGCTGTTGAAGTAGAATGGCGTTATGAAATGACGAAAACACGGTATGAAGAGGTTGTGGATAGTATAGACATTCCTTTGACAGAAGCTCAGCAGTCTGTATATGATCCTATTCAGGAGTGCATTGCTAAGCAGACGAGTAAAGCCTTTTTACTCCATGGTGTGACGGGTAGTGGAAAAACGCAGGTGTATCTAAAAGCTGCGCAAGAAACGATTCGTCAAGATAAGATTGCTATTATTTTAGTGCCAGAAATTGCTTTAACAACGCAAATTGTACGACGATTTGTAGAAAAGTTTGGCCAAGAAGTTGTGGTCTTCCACAGTCAATTAACTAAAGCAGAACGATACAATAACTGGGAACGATTGCGTAGAAAAGATAGTCATATTATTATAGGGGCTCGATCAGCTATCTTTGCACCTACGGAAGATATTGGCCTTATTGTAGTCGATGAGGAACATGACCCATCCTATAAACAACAAGATATGACTCGCTATGATGCGCGTATGGTGGCAAGATGGCGCAGTGAAAGCCATCAATGTCCGATCATTTTTGGGTCCGCCACACCATCTGTACAGGCTTATTATTTAGCGGAACAAGGCACTTATCAGCTACTGTCTTTGACTCATAGAATCTTTCATCAACCGATGCCTAAGGTAACGGTTGTGGATATGAAAGAAGAAATGTTCTATGGAAATTACTCTGTATTTTCTATGGCGTTAGATACTTTAATTCAAGAAACGTTACAAAAACGGGAGCAAATGATTCTCTTGCTGAATCGTAGAGGTCATAGTACATTTGTGATGTGTCGAGATTGTGGTAAACCTATCCAGTGTCCTCACTGTGATATATCGATGGTGTATCATCAAGCGGGACAGGACTTACGTTGCCATTACTGTGATCATCACGAAAAAGTACCTCAAATTTGTCCTCATTGTGGTAGCCGTAAGATTAAATTCTTTGGTACAGGTACACAAAAGGTAGAAGAAGAATTAGCAAAGCGATTTCCTCAAGCTAGAATTGCTCGTCTAGATCAAGATACGACATCTAAAAAAGGAGAATCACAGCGCATTTTGGAAGCCTTTAGTGCTGGTCAATATGATATTTTATTGGGCACGCAAATGGTGGCAAAAGGACATGATTTTTCAAATGTTACCGCAGTAGGAATTATTACGGCCGATTCTGTCTTGCATATTCCTGTGTATACGGCTTCTGAAAGAACGTTTAATTTGCTAACACAAGCGGCTGGTCGTGCTGGTCGTGGTGATAAAACTGGAACAGTAGTAGTACAAACCTATAGTCCTGAACATTATGCCATTCAGCACAGCACACACCATGATTATGTTAGTTTTTATGAGGAAGAAATAGAGGCTCGAAAAGCTTTGTTGTATCCGCCAATTGGTGAAATGATACAAATTACCTTATTAGATGAAAAGCTTTCAGTGGTACGAACAAGAGCGACAGAATTAGCAAACACTTTGCGTCAGGCTTGTGAAGGTCAGCGCATTGATATACTAGGGCCCTATGAAAATGGTGCCACAAAGATACGAGATATGTATCGACTTTGTATTATGATTCGTGGGATTGATTTATCAAAATTGAAATCATACATGTATCATTCAGATATATTTACATTGCCCCATATCTATATAGATGTGGATCCAGTATAGGAGGGAATATGGCAGTTTTAGAAGTCATGAAAACAGGTCATCCTGTGTTGAAACAAATAGCAGAACCAGTAGAGTTCGTAAATAAAAAGATTCGTCAATTATTAGATGATATGGCAGAAACGATGTATAAAACAGATGGTGTAGGTTTGGCGGCACCGCAAGTCAATGTATCCAAACGAATCATTGTACTAGATGATGGGAATGGCTTAATCGAAGTTATCAATCCAGAAATCGTGAAAAAAGAAGGCTCTCAAATAGGCTTAGAAGGCTGTTTAAGCGTACCAGAACTATTTGGTGATGTAGAGCGATATGACAAAATTGAAGTACATGGTATCAATCGAAATAATAAAAAGATAAAAATTAAAGCAGAAGGATTTTTAGCTCGTATTTTTCAACATGAAATCGACCATTTAAATGGAATTTTATTTGTGGAAAAGTTAGTGAACCCCAATGAGATTTTTATCCATAAAAAGGAACAATAATAATGAATCCATTACGTATAGTTTTTATGGGAACTCCCGATATAGCGGTTCCTACCTTACAGGCTTTAATTGACAGTTCCCACACTGTGGTAGGTGTATTTTGTCAACCAGATAAACCGAAAGGACGAGGCAATAAATTGCAAATGCCACCGACGAAGGAATTGGCGTTACAGTATGATATTCCTGTGTATCAACCGAAATCCTTGCGCAACGAAGAATCACAAGAATTGTTGCAAACTTTGGCTCCTGATATTGTGGTAGTCATTGCGTATGGCAAGATTTTACCTCCTTGGCTTATTCATCAGCCTCCTTTGGGGTGTATTAATCTACATGCCTCTTTATTACCGAAATTTAGGGGGGCAGCACCTATACAATATGCGATTCTTCATGAAGAATCAGAAACTGGCATGACGATTATGCATATGGATGAAGGTCTAGATACAGGTGATATCTTGCTAATGGAACGCATTCCTGTTACAGAAGAGGATACATCTGGTACTATTTTTACTGCTTTAGCACAATTAGGGGCACAAATGATTGTACCAACTGTAGATGCTTTACAAGCAGGTACATTAACAAGAGTCTCTCAAAATCATGAAGAAGCCATTGAAACAGGAAAAATTACGAAAGAAATGGGATATCTCAAATTTACAGAACCAGCACATACATTAGCTGCAAAAATAAGGGCTTTCAATCCAAGTCCTGGATGTTATACATTCTTAGAGGGTAAACGGATTAAGTTCTGGCATGCAAAAGTAGACCCTACCTCCAAGTATGCGCCTGAACGTTTACAAGGAGCTTGTGGCTATCCTAAAGAGGGAACAATAGTGCATGTAGATAAAGAGTCTTTCAGTATTTTCACTGGTCATGGCGTCTTGCGTGTTACTGAAGTGCAACCTGAAAATAAGAAGCGAATGAATGCAGGTGATTTTGCTCGTGGTCATCAGTTAGCAGAGGGAGCTTGCTTTGGTGATGAATAAATCCTATCGTCTATATTTAACAGTGACGGCTGTGGCGTTGCTACTGATTTCCGTGGTATGGAGTTGGGTGGTTTGGATGATGTATCCAAGTTTATCGCAATGGGGACCTGTTGCAGGACCTATCGGAGAGGGTGTGTTGCTAGTACCTATACTGATTGGGTGGACCATGTGGATATATATGGCATTAGTTACCATGTATCCTATACAACATCCGATTTTATTGCGATTATCTAATCGAGGTTTATATCTCTTATTTCCTTTGGTAACGGTCCTAGGTAAATGCTTTGGATATACCAAGGATGAAGTGAGTCAATCCTTAATTGCATTAATCAATCATCTTGTGAGCACCCAAGTATATCGCGTGGAACCCAAACGATTATTACTACTCACACCGCACTGCATACAATTATCTAGCTGTGTACATAAAGTGACTACAGATGTACATAATTGTAAGCACTGTGGGGGATGCCAAGTAGGAACTTTGCTAGATATTGCCGATACCTATGGATGCCACTTTGTGGTAGTGACAGGTGGTACATTAGCACGTTTAAAAATTAAGGAAATTCGTCCGCAAGCGATTGTGGCTATCGCCTGTGAAAGAGACCTAGTTAGTGGTATGGCAGATGTGTTTCCCATTCCCGTGATTGGTGTCTTAAATGAACGACCTTGTGGACCTTGTTGTAATACGCGAGTCAATACAGAAGACATCAGACTTGTCATAGAAAGGTTACTGTATGGAAACGAAACAAAAGAAAGAACATAAAAATATTAGACGCCTAGCTATGAAAGCCTTGGTAGATATACATCGAGATAAGAAATATGCCAATATTGTATTGCCTCAGTATATGATGCAAGAAAAACTAGAAGATTTAGATCGTAGATTCTTCACAGAATTAGTGTACGGTGTGGTACGACGTCAAAACTATTTAGATGCGGTTATCGTTCACTTTACGAAGAAACCAGTGAAAAAATTATCTCCTTTTGTACTAGAGATTCTTAGACTCGGAGTGTATCAATTACTCTATATGGATAAGGTGCCATCCAGTGCTGCGGTGAATGAAAGTGTAAAGCTTGCAAAAAAAGTGGCTCCTGGTACGGATCGTTTTGTCAATGCTGTACTTCGCAATGTAGATAGACAACGTGAAGATATCGGAGTCGATGCCTTAGCCACTTCGGAAGCGGAACGGATTTCCTATATTTATAATCAACCTTTGTGGTTAGTCTATTTGTGGATAGAGCAACGAGGTATAGAAGAAACGATAGATCTCTGTGAATGGTTCAATGAAACTCCATTATTGACAGCGCGAGTGAATACATTACGAATTAGCCGTCAAGATGTATTAGAAGAGCTTTCAGAGGCAAACTGGGTGGTAGAGCCTAGTCATATGATTCCAGATGCGATTATCATTAAATCTCACAAAGGACAATTGCAGGAAGCAAAATGGGTACAAGAGGGATTGATGACATTCATGGATGAAGCCTCTATGGCGGTAGCTTATGCAGTACAACCTCAACAACATATGCGGGTTTTAGATATCTGTGCAGCACCAGGTGGGAAAACATTACATATGGCAACCCTTATGGGCAATACAGGAACCATAGTAGCTACGGATATTCATGAACATAAGGTAGAACTGTTGCAGGCAAATGCAAAACGCATGGGTATGTCCAATGTACAGGCTCAACAAGGCGATGCTACAGTAAATGAAGAACAATGGAAAGATTCTTTTGATGCGGTACTAGTAGATGCACCATGTTCAGGACTAGGAATCTTACAGAAGAAATTAGATATGCGTTGGCGAAAAGAGGAATCTCAATTACAAGAATTGCCAAAATTGCAGCAACAAATATTGCAAAATGCTAGTTCCTATGTAAAAGTAGGGGGACATTTGGTATATTCTACGTGTACTATAAATACGTTGGAAAATGAAGGAGTTGTGGAAAGATTTCTACAAGAAAACCCTAATTTTGTCTTAGAAGATGTGACTCCTTTGTTACCATTTACAGCAGAAGGCCCTATGGTTACTTTATTACCGCACGTATATGATATGGATGGATTTTTTATAGCCCGTTTACGTAAGGAGAGAGCATGATAGAATTACTTGGCCTTTCATTGCCAGCATTAAGTAAAGTTGTGACAGATGGAGGTTTTCCAAAGTTTAGAGCGAAACAGATTATGGATTATATCTATCAACGTCACGTATTCTCTATGGAAGATATGTTACAGCTTCCACAGACAATGCGTGAATGGCTCGGCACACACTGTACGATTACATTGCCTACAGTGGTGCGAGAATCTACTAGTTCTGATGGTAATACAAAAAAATTATTGCTCAGATATTCTGATGGGCATCAAGTAGAAACGGTGCTGATGAAGCAGCACTATGGTAACTCTGTGTGTTTATCTTCCCAAGTGGGTTGTGCTATGGGATGCATTTTTTGTGCATCCACCACAGAAGGTTTATTCCGGAATCTAACGGTAGCTGAAATTGTAGGACAGCTATTACTGTTTGAAAGTATTATTAAAGAAGATGTGCACTCCATCGTTGTTATGGGATCTGGAGAGCCATTACAAAATTTTGACCATACGATGGAAGCATTGCAATTTATTCATGAAAAAGAAAGTTTTAATATAGGTTATCGTCGTATGACGGTATCTACTTGTGGATTAGTACCGAATATTTACCGCTTTGCAGAGTTGGAATTACCCATAACATTGGCATTATCGCTGCACGCTACTACAGATGAAAGTAGAAAGAAAATTATGCCCATAGGAGCTACCTATGCCTTACAGGATGTGCTAAATGCTGTGGCAGAATATTATCGACGGACGGAACGACGTGTAACCTTTGAATATATTTTAATTAAAGATGTGAATGCCTCTGATAAAGAAGCTCACGAACTAGGTAAGATTGCAAAACAATTTCCTCATTGTAATGTTAACTTAATTCCTGTGAATGGAAATGAACATATTAATTTATATAAACCGTCTATGAAAGCTATGCAAGAGTTTAAGTCTATTGTAGAATCCTACGGTGTATCTGTGACAATTCGTAAAGAAATGGGCGATGAAATTCAAGCAGCTTGTGGACAGTTGAAAATACAACATCAACAATCTTTGAAAGAAGGGATGTTATGATTAGTTTAGGAATCAGTAAAACTGGATTAGTTCGCCAACGTAATGAAGATTGTTTTTATGCCCAAGGGCCACTGCTAATAGTAGCAGATGGTATGGGTGGATACACCGGTGGAGAATATGCTAGTACCATGGTAGTTGATACCATTGTAGAAGTAGTTAATGAGGCTACTGAAATGTCTACAGAAGTATTAAAGAACGCCATTCTAAAAGCAAATCGCATTGTCTATGAAAAGAGCCAATCCTACAAGGAGCTGGAAGGTATGGGTACAACAGTGGTTGTAGCCTATGTACAAGAAGATACTCTGTATTGGGCTCATGTAGGTGATAGTCGTTTGTACAGGTATGGAGAAGATGGTTTGCACCGTATGACAAAAGATCATTCTATGGTACAGCAATTAGTAGAAGCAGGAACGATTACTGAAGAAGAAGTCATTCATCATCCGAAACGAAATATGTTGACTCGAGCCATCGGAGTGTATGAAACTGTAGAAGTAGATACAGGCGTAGTTGAAGTGCATCAGAATGACCGTATCCTATTATGTAGTGACGGTTTGTCTGGTTATATTGAAGAATCTAAGATTGAACAAGTGCTTTCAAAAGAAAACAATGAAAGTAGAGCTTTGGAAGATTTAGTGCACCTTGTGTATGATGCGGGAGCACGAGATAATGTAACAATCGTACTTGGACGTATATAAAGAGGTGACTTATGGATAGACATACATTAGTGGGATTGGTCTTTGACCATCGCTATGAGGTACAACAGAAGATAGGCGTTGGTGGTATGGCCGATGTATATCGTGGAAAAGATACACTATTGGGACGACCTGTGGCTATTAAAATTCTACATCAAAATTTTGGTGGTGATCAAGATTTTGTGGCCCGTTTTAAGCGGGAAGCACAAGCGGCAGGGAAACTAAATCATCCCAATGTAGTGAGCATGTACGATGTTGGATTTGATCAGGGCTTTCATTATATCATTATGGAATATGTGTCTGGATGTACGTTGAAAGAATATATTCAGCATCATGGCGCTCAGGTGACTGTGCAAGAAGCTGTAAAAATTACAGTAGCCATTGCAGAGGGACTTGAGCATGCTCACATGATGGGCATCGTCCACTGTGACGTAAAGCCACACAATATATTGATTACTGATTCTGGACGTGTGAAGGTAACAGATTTTGGTATTGCCAGAGCTATTAACTCAGCTACGACGATGATGTATACCAATTCTGTGATGGGGTCAGCCCACTATATTTCTCCAGAACAAGCTAGTGGTAAGAGCATCAATGTGAGTACCGATATTTATTCATTAGGTGTTGTTCTCTATGAATTACTAACAGGAGAAGTTCCATTTAGAGGGGAAACGCCTGTTAGTGTAGCTTTGCAACATGTGAAAGATCCTGTAGTAGCACCACGTATTAAGAATGCTATGATTCCACCGCAATTAGAGCAAGTGGTATTGATAGCTTTAGAAAAAGAGCCGGGCAAACGATTTGGATCTATTTCTGAAATGATTCAGGCATTACGTATGTCATTAGGCTATCGTGGTGGTACATCAGCACGACCAATGCAACATGACTTTGCCACACAAGTGCTGCCTCCATTGGAGACCGAGGTATTGGAAGAAGAGGAAGAACCACAAGAAGGCATATTGGCAAAATTAGGTAGCTTGCCACAAAAATATGTCATTGGTGGTGCCGTATTTGCGTTCTTACTTGCCTTTTTATGGGCCTTCTTGAGCTTTGGCAACTTCTGGAGTAATTCTACTGTAGACGTACCAAATGTGGTAGGTAAACAGTTAAGTGTAGCTACAAGATTGTTAGAGGAACGACATCTACGGGTATCTAGCTCAGAAGTAACAAATTCAGATGTGCCAGCAGGACAGGTCATTTCACAAAGCCCTGAAGCAGGGGAGTCTGTCAAAGAACAGCGAATGGTTCATCTTGTTGTCAGCAAAGGTGCGGGAGATATTACGATACCAGACTTGCAAGGTATGAGCTTTGACCAAGCTAGGGAGAAACTGAAAGCCTTAGGATTGTCAATTGGTAAGATTTCCTATACGAGTGATACTAGTAAAGATGATGGCGTGGTGATCAGCCAAGGCTTACAAGCTGGAGGTAAAGCTTCTAAAGGGGCTACTGTAGATATTACGATTAATCAGACTAAGTCAACTATGGTAGAGATTCCGAATGTAGTGGGTATGACCATTAAAGAAGCGAAAGAAGCCTTAGGAAATTTAGGCTTAAGTATTAGTAAAATTTCTGGTTCTAATGAAGACTCTGCTATTGTTACCGCTGTCAGCCCTGCTCCAGGGTCTTCGGTAAAACGAGATGAAAGTATTACATTGGTAGGCCAACCAAAAGATGGTAAAAAAGATGGCGCTAATGCGAAACAAGGTACTACGAAAGGCGTTGTGGATGTAACAGTGCCGAATGGACGTGCGTCGCAACATGTGAAATTAGTAGTCATTGATGATGACGGTGGACGTGTTGTTTATGATGGCACTAATGCACCAGGAGATCGCATTGTAAAAAGTGTGTCTGGATCCGGCAATGTACGAGTTCAGATTTACTTAAATAATGCATTAGTACAAGAGCAATCCTTATAGGAGAAACTATGAAACAAGGTGTTGTAATTAAGAATATGAATGGGTACTTTTATGTGCAAACACCAAGTGGTGAGGTGCATGAGTGTAAAGTGCGTGGGCGATTAAAAAAAGAACGATATTCTCTCTTAGTAGGAGATACGGTAACCATTACAGAAGATGGTTGGATTGATACCATTGAAGAGCGAAGAAACTCATTACGTAGACCAGCTATTGCCAATATTGACCAAGTCATTGTAGTAGTAGCTGCACGAGAGCCAGACATTCATCCTTTACTTTTGGATCGTTTATTAGTGATGATTCATCATAGTCATATTCCTCCAGTACTAGTGATTAATAAATATGATTTGCATACAGAAGATACGATGAAGCTGAAATCTATCTATGAAAATATCGGTTACACTGTACTCTGTACGTCCACGTATACTGGTGAAGGTATTGATGAGTTACGCCATGTATTACATGGTAACATCAGTGCCTTTGCCGGCCCTTCGGGGGTAGGTAAAAGTAGTTTACTCAATGCAGTGGATCCGAACTTTGCCTTTCAAACAGGAGCGGTTAGCGATAAGATAAAACGTGGACGTCATACGACGCGCCATGCCTCTTTATACAGCTTAGATGAAAGTTCCTTTATTATGGATACACCAGGTTTTTCAGCCTTAGAACATACGGGGATGACTGTAGAAGAGTTAGTGCATACATTCCCCGAGTTTGGTGACCATGATGAGGGATGCAAGTTTATTCCTTGTTCCCATAGTCATGAACCGATTTGTTCTGTGAAAGATGCCTTAGCTAATGGGCAGATTAGTGAGCAACGATACCAATCCTATTTGACCATAAAATCAGAACTTGAAGATCAAAGGAGACGATAAAATGATTCAAATTGCCCCATCTATGTTATCGGCAGATTTTTCTAATTTGCGAGAAGATATTCGTACCATCGAAGAAGGTGGTGCCGATCTATTACATATTGATGTGATGGATGGACATTTTGTGCCAAACCTAACATTTGGAGCTCCTGTGGTAAAAGCATTACGTCCACATACAAAATTACCTTTTGATGTGCATTTAATGGTAGAAAATCCAGGTGATTATGTAGAAGAGTATGCCAAGATAGGCGTGGAGTATTTCACTTTTCATTGGGAAGCTGTACCACATGCGCATCGTTTGATTCAAGCCATCAAAGCAACTGGTATGAAAGCAGGCATTTCTTTAAATCCATCTACACCAGTATCTTTACTGGAAGATATTGCAGAAGATTTAGATTTGATTCTAATTATGAGTGTAAATCCAGGATTTGGTGGCCAATCGTTTATTCATAATGCAGTAAAAAAAGTAAAGCAAGCTCGAGAACTATTGGACTCAGTAGGTAATACACAAGCTGTTGTAGAAGTAGATGGTGGTATTAACTTGGACACAGCTCCATTAGTTCGTGAAGCTGGGGCTACTCTATTAGTAGCTGGTTCTGCTGTATTCGGAGCGGAAGATAGAGCGATGATGATTGCCAAATTACGAGGCTAAGATGATTCGAGTAGGTACAGATATTATAGAAATTCATCGTATGGAACAAGCTATTGAAAGAGATACTTTTTTACAACGAGTATTTACAGAATACGAACGAAACTATGCGTGGGGACGTAATAAACAAGCAGCAGCATCCTTTGCGGGCATCTTTGCGGCTAAAGAAGCTTGTGTAAAAGCTTTAGGAACAGGATTTCGTCATGGCTCTTGGCAGAATATTGAAATTACTCACGATGCATGGGGGGCCCCTGTTCTTACTTGTACAGGCTATTTTGGACAACAAATGAAAGCCTTAGGCTATGATACCTTACAAGTTTCTATTAGCCATTGTCGTGAGTATGCTACGAGTACTGTCATTGTATATTAGAGGATAGACCTATGCGACTATTAACACCAAAGCAAGTTAACATAGTAGATCAATATATTGAAAGTTTAGGACTTCCAGTATCGCATTTGATGGAACAAGCAGGACGATCTGTGTTTGAAGTACTGCACAACCATATACAAGAAATAGATGGTCCTAAGGGAGTTCTCTTTCTCTGTGGTATTGGCAATAATGGTGGTGATGCCCTAGTGGTAGCTCGCTTGCTAACAGAAGTGCCTGAGGTGACTCCCTATGTTGTAGTATGTGGGAATCCAGAAGAAGGTTCTCCCTTGTTTCAACAACAATGGAAGGTGGTCCACACCTTAGAAGATTCTATTGTGATTGTGACTGATGAGATGATGCAGTCTAATGGAAATTTAATACCTTCCCATATATTACGGGATGTAAGCCTTGTGGTCGATGGTGTGTTTGGTACAGGTTTCCATGGTGAACTACCAAGACAGATAGGAGCTATGTTTGAGCAATGTAAAGAATGGCGTTCTCATAGTGATACTAGAAAGTGTATTGCCATCGATATTCCTAGTGGTGTGAACGGCTTAACAGGAAATGCCGACGTCTCCTCATTCAGAGCAGATGAAACGATTACATTGTTAGCTCCTAAAGTGGGAATGCTTATGTATCCAGGGCGGCAATATGTAGGGAAAATGACCGTAGGCAGTATTGGATATCCTTTTCCCCATCATGCCTTGTGGGACTCGGGGCATAATTGGCCAGAAAGCTATTGGAACAATGCAGATTCCTTGTATGTAGAGGCTCGCTCTCCTATTGCCCATAAAGGGACAAATGGACACGTCTATATTGTGGGTGGTTCTCCTGGAATTTATGGGGCCCCCATATTAAGTGCTGAAGGAGCTTTACGTAGTGGAGCTGGAAAAGTTACCATTGTATCTGGTGCGAATAACCTAGATGCATTGCGATCTTTGAGTCGCCCGGAAATGATGATTCGTGATTGTAATACTGTAGAGCAACTAGATGGGAATAGTACAGTAGTCATTGGACCCGGTGGTGGTCGAAGTAGTACAGATAGGAAATATTTGCTTCAATGGATGGAATCTGTTATAGATAGCCACATGGTAATTGATGCAGACGGACTCATGGCGATTGCTAGTGATGTATCATTGTTAAAACAGTGCTCGTATACATTAGGTAAAAAAGGGTATGCCGTTGTAGTAACACCGCATTTAGGTGAATTTTCTGCTCTTACAGGAATACATATAAGAGAACTATACAATGACCCTATTGGATATGCTAATGCATTTGCAGAAGAGTGCAATGTATATGTAGTGCTTAAAGGACAGCCAACGATTCTAGCTAACCCAGCTGGTAGAGTATATTTAACAACGACAGGTAATCCTTATATGGGAACTGGGGGCATGGGTGATGTATTGGCTGGTGTGATTGGTTCTATATTAAATCAAGAACAGGATCCTACAAATGCAATTAATGTTGCTATATATGCTCATAGTCGAGCTGGAGATATAGCCCTAGAGGAACTTGGTCCTGGGTTTACACCTACAGAGGTGGCACAGCGAATTGGATGTGTATTACCAACGATAGATGGTTATATGCGAATGATACCTCTGTGATCATCGTGATAATACGTAGAAATTAGAAAGTGCTTCAAAATGAAAAAAACAATATATAAATATCTACTCTTGTTAGGTGTGTTGGTGGTATCATTACTCAGTCTATTGGGCTGTGGAAAAGAACTTTCACAGGTGAATGCAAATGTTGCAAAGACAGAAGTCAGTCAATCTACGCAAGCACCAACTGGTACTATGAAAGTTCATGTACTAGATATCGGACAAGGAGATGCAATTTTAATCCAAATTGGGGATAGATTTTCCATGATTGATACAGGCGATATTGAACATAGACCACAGGTGGTAGCCTTATTAAAAAAATATGGCGTGAAAGAATTAGACAATGTGATACTGACACATCCTCATGCGGACCATATTGGCGGTTTCTATGCTATTGCCAAAGCAATCCCAATTAAACATGTCTATGATAATGGGATTGACATTGATAGTGGTACCTATAGAACCTATTTGAAGACAATAGACACAAAACAGATTCACCATGAAACTCTTCATAAAGGAGATCGCTTAAATCTAGGAAGTGGCGCTTATTTTGAGGTTTATGCTCCTTGGAAAGGTGAAGTCTTGGGAGATAAGAAAGGTCAAGTCCATCAAAATAATAACTCTATTGTAGGCAAGTTGACATTTGGTAAATTTTCTATGCTCATGACTGGTGATGCGGAAAAAGAAGAAGAAGCGCGTCTCATTAAAGAGCAAAATACAAAAATGTCTAGTAAAGTCTTAAAAGTGGGACACCATGGTAGTAATGGTTCCAGTCAAAAAGATTTTATTCGTTCTGTCCGACCAGAAGCTGCTGTTATTTCTGCAGGTTTACATAATTCTTATGGACACCCAGGGCAAAAAGCGATGGAACGCCTATTACAGGAAAAAGTAGAAATTTATCGTACAGATACGATGGGAACTATTACGATCCGTACAGATGGTACGAACTACGATATCCAACGAGAACGATAATGGAGTGTACTATATAAGTATCTAAATTAGGGGAGATATAGAAATGAAAAACATTTTAATTGTAACAGGTCATACCCACGAAGAAAATTCTGTGGCAAACAAAGAGATTCTCGCATTGCTTAACGAAAAATATCCTAAGGCTGAGTTTGATCGTTTGGAAGTGCTTTACGGAGATTATAAGATCAATGTAGAAGCAGAACGTGAGAAGTTGTTATGGGCGGATACAATCGTGATTCAGTCTCCTCTATTTTGGTACTCTTTAACATCTCTGATTATGAGATGGTTTGAAGAAGTGTTTGCTTATGGTTGGGCCTATGGAGCAGATACTTATGCAGTAGCTGGCAAGGATATGGTCGTTGGTCTTACCGCTGCTTGTGGTAATGATGAATATGCGGTGCATGGTGATAAAGGCATTACCATTGATGAAATTTTTAAAACCTGTGAAGCTACTTGTAAGTTCTGTAAAATGAATTTTAAAGGCGGTATCTTCACTGGCAATATGCTGTATACAGGTGAAGATGCACAGCTACAAGTGATTCATAGACAAGCAAAAGAACACTGTGAGCAATTAGTTCAGTATATAGAGGCGTAAGTGCGCCATAGGATACATACTATTGTGCTATACTAGATAGGGTGTATAATTTATATTGCTAAGATAGTCATTGATACAGGAATGAGGAACATGAATATAATTGTAACAGGCGGTGCCGGTTTCATTGGATCACATCTAGTAGACAGATTGATTCGAGAGGGACATCGTGTACTTGTCATTGACAATTTAAGCAGTGGATTGCGGACATTTGTGAATGAACAAGCTGAATTTTTAGAATTGGATATACGAGATGAAAGAATATATGACGTGTTTGAAGACTTTCAACCGGATTATGTATTTCATGAGGCAGCGCAAACAGTAGTAGCAGAATCCATGGTACATCCAACAGAAGATTGTGATATCAATCTAATGGGACTATTGAATTTATTACAAGCCTCAGTTAAAGTGGGTGTAAAAAAATTCCTTATGCCATCCTCTGCTGCGGTATATGGTGATTTAGAGGTATTACCTTTGACAGAAGACTTGGCAGGAGTGCCTCGTTCTTGTTATGGATTGACAAAATTAACTACGGAAGGTTATTTGCGTATTTACCAAGAATCCTTTGGATTACCCTATATTTGCTATCGCTATTCTAATGTGTATGGACCACGTCAAGGCAATGGTGGTGAAGGTGGCGTTATTAGTATTTTCTGCGAACATGTGGCGAATGGTGAATCCATCAAAATTTTTGGCGATGGTGAACAAACACGTGACTTTGTCTATGTGGATGACGTAGTGGAAGCTAATATATTAGGGTTAGATAATGATGTAACAGGGGTTATCAATGTGAGTACAGAAACTGGAATTTCTGTGAATGAATTAATCGACACATTAGAGCACATTGCTGGTACTACTGTAACACGTCATTATGAAGAACCACGCATTGGTGATATTAAACATTCTTTATTGAGCACTACCAAAGCTAAACAATGTTTAGGGTATTCGCCTAAATGGACATTGCAAAAAGGATTGGAAAATACATATCACTATGTGAAAGATAATAGATAATAGCATAAGAGCTTTGTCGAAGGCAAAGCTCTTTGTTATTGAGGAGGAACTATGCAAATTAATGCAGCTGTACTAGAAGTGTTTGACTTTACGTCTTCTATGTCTGCCTATTCAGACCATCCTATGGATATTACTGAACCAGAGATACAGAGTTATATAGAAATGCATGTGATGAAAGCATTACAAGATCCTGGAGCCAGAACTGGTTATATCTCGGACCAAACCCCATGGGGACGAAAGATTAAACAATTGGAGAATCAAGAGGTAAGCCTCGTAGAGTTTGGTAAAGAACTAGGTGAGACTTTATTTACCTATATGGCACAAGCAATGGATCCTTGTGTACTAGATATGATTGTCTGTGAAGCCCAAGGAGAGCAAGCTTACCTTTGTGTTCTTCTTTGTAAAGCCCATGATGGATATACTCATCAATTATATTCAGAAGAGGATGGTTCATTAGCCACAAAATTGGTAGAACATCGTGTGGTCTTACCAACAGTGACACAAAAACTATATGCCTTTGCAAGTATAAAACTTTCAGATTTATCCATTCGCCTTTTTGAGCCGAAAGGAGAATATGATGGAGAAAAAATGCATTTCTTGGAAGAACGAATCTTTCAGGTTACCACGAATCCATCTTCGAAAGATACAGTGAAAAAAGTACGCACTGTGGTAGATCGAATTTCTAAAGCTCATGAGCAAGATGGTGTGGCAGCTATGGCTAAAACAAAAGAATTACTAGCTAAAAATGCAGAAGTGTCTGATACATTAGAAGCACGACATATTATTGAACAAGTGTTTAGTACCAATCCAATTCAGCGAGAAGCAGCTATGAAAGAGCTAGCAGAGGAAGATTTACTTGAACCATTGCCAGTGAGTCGGACCTATGCGACTAAAGTAGGTAAGCAACATAAAATTAAAACCGATACGGGGATTGAACTTTCATTTCCAGTAGAATACATGAATGATCGAGAGTTTATAGAAATTTCAACGAATGAAAATGGTACCTTGCGCATTGAATTAAAAAATATTTCAAAGATTACCAACAAATAGGGGGTCTTATGAGTAAAAAAGGACATAAAAAAACAAATGCATTACGCATACTAGATACTCACCATATTGACTATGAAGTGTTCACCTACGAATGGTCAGAAGAACGAGGTGCCGGTATACACGTAGCAGAGTCGTTGCATATTCCGCCAGAACAAGTGTTTAAAACATTGGTGGGGAAAGGCAATGTAACAGGTCATGTAGTATTCTGCATTCCTGTAGAAGGAGAATTAGATATGAAACAAGCCGCACGAGTGAGTGGAAATAAATCGGTAGAACTGATTGCGGTAAAAAATTTATTACCATTAACCGGATACTTACGTGGTGGTTGCTCTCCATTGGGCATGAAAAAGGCATTTCCTACCTATTTTGATGATAGCATTTCATCCATTCCTTTGGTCTATGTCAGTGCAGGTCTTAGAGGGATGCAAGTCAAAGTGAATCCACAAGCATTAGTAGATGTAGTAGGCGGCACGATAGCGCCATTGACAATGGGGTAACTATGGCAAAGAAATATTATGCTGTTCGAGTAGGGCACAATCCAGGAATCTATGTGACTTGGTCTGACTGTGAAGTGCAAGTAAAAGGATTTCCTGGTGCGCAGTATAAGTCATTCCCTACAGAAGCAGAAGCAAAAGCCTATATGGGATCCATAGATACACCTAAGAGCGGAAGGATTAAACCGACTAGAACCGGTACAAAGAAAACATCTGCTAGTACGTCTAAACGTATGAGCGTAGGTGAATACCTTAAGACACAGACTGATGACATAAGCCAACTAATAGAGTCAGATCTTTGTGAAATTCGCGCCTTTATCGATGGTAGTTTTGATAAGCGAAAAGGTGTAGTTGGATCTGGAGGGGTTATGCTTATTGGTACGGAAGAAGTAGAGTTTTCTCTTTCTAGTACAGACCCTAATCATGTTGCCTATTGGAATGTATCTGGGGAATTATTAGCAGCACTTCATGTAGTAGACTATGCACTAAACCATGGATATACCTCATGCTCTCTCTATTATGATTATATGGGCATTGAAATGTGGGCTACAGGTAGATGGAACACAAATAATCCATTAACAACTAACTATGCGAAACGAATGAAAGAAGCTAGCAAACAACTTCGTATCGATTTTCATAAGGTAAAAGCTCACTCTGGTATCGCCTATAACGACCGTGCAGATGCATTAGCAAAGAAAGGAACGCTACTAAAATAACACTGGTAGGAAATTTCTCATAAAATTCCTTTAATCTCTCCATGATTTGATGTACAATAAAAGTACAATTACAATCATACTGTACATAGGAGGAAACTATGAAACGGATTCAATTAGACTCTGGTTTTGTTTATGATTATACAAATATGATGTTACCTGGTGGGGTGACGGAAGCAGATGTAACAAACTTAGGCACTGCGATTTCTGATGCCTTAGCAGCAGCGGAAGAAACTCGTCATCATGGTGTTGTAAAAGGCCATCTATCCAAAGATGGAGAGCCTGAATTAGTACTTTTTCCACAATTGCCGTATGTGGTAAAAGGTCATATTAATAGTCCTACAGTGATGGCTAGATTAGAGTCTTTAAGAAATAAGAAAGTAAGTACTGTAGTAAGCTTTGGTATTGGTGGTTCTTTTCTAGGTGGAAAAGTATTATTTGATGTACATTGTGGGGAGTTTTGGAACTCCATGAGTGATGAAGAGCGTAATTACCGCCCACGTATGTATTTCAGTGGTAATAATGTTGACCCTGTACGTACCCAAGAATTAATTAAGCAATTACAACGGGAATGGAAAGAGCAACAATTTTTAGAAGACCATGCGCATGTGCCGAATGAGTATAAAGTACTATTAGTACTGATCTCCAAATCTGGATCTACTATTGAACCAATGACAAATTTCATGATTGTGAAAGAAGCTCTAGAAGTAGCTATGATTGATTATGAAGTGCTAGTCGTGACAGATCCTAGAGATGATGAAAAAGAAACATTATTGCATAAATTAGCCGTTGCAGAAGGTTGGGGAGACTCCATCTTCGCTGTACCAGATGGCATTGGTGGTCGTTTCTCTGTATTCTCAGAAGTGGGGTTAGTAATCGGTGCCTTATTAGGCTTTGACATTTATGCCTATTTAGAGGGCGCTAAAGCAGCAGATATAGCAGCCCAAGAGCAAGATGTCTGGAAAAACCCAGCCTTGTTAAGTGCTGTGTTAAAATATATTGGCTCTGAACAATATGGTCGTCATATTGAAGTATTTATGCCTTATGCAGATCGTCTGAAATCCTTATCTGAATGGTATGTACAGTTATTAGCGGAATCCTTAGGTAAAGAGAAAGATGATACATCTGGACATTATGGTCGTACTCCAATTGTGGCAGTAGGTACTACAGACATGCATGCACAAACACAGGAACATCAAGAAGGTCGCTATGATAAAGTTGTATCTTTTGTAGATGTAGAAAATTGGCGTGTGAATCTAACAGTGCCACATATGTATGATCAATACAGTAAACTAGAAGCTTTAGCCGGTCTTGACTTAGGATTTATCAATCGTGCTGCCTTGGCATCTAATGCAGAGTCCTTAGCCAGTGATGGACGATTTAATGGGACCTACCAAGTTCCAACCATGAATGCCTTCCACCTAGGAGAATTAATGTTTACTATGTGCTGGGCCATCTACTTTGAAGGACAATTGGCAGGTGTGGATGCTTTCAATCAACCAGGCGTGGAAGTGTATAAAAAATTGTTAGGACCTAAACTTTCAAAAGCATAGGAGAAGTAAGAATGAATATTTTAGTGACAGGTGGCGCAGGCTATATCGGTAGTCATACAGTACGTGCCTTATTAGGAGCAGGTCATCAAGTGGTGATTGTAGATAATTTATCTCGAGGTCATAAGGAATCGATCCCTGTAGGAGTACCATTCTATGAAATGGATATTACAGACCCTGCATTAGGTGAGGTTCTGGATACGCATAAAATTGATGGTATCATGCACTTTGCAGCTCATTCCCAAGTTGGGGAATCTATGGTAAATCCATCCATCTATTATGAAAATAATGTAGTAGGTTCTTACCGGTTAGTAGAAACAGCTCGTAAACATGGCGTGAATCGATTAGTATTTTCCTCTACGGCAGCTGTCTATGGTGAACCAGAAGTAGTACCTATTACGGAAGATGCGAAATGGAATCCTACCAATGTGTATGGTCGTACAAAATTGATGATTGAAGATATGTTGCGTGATTATAGCAAAATTTATGGATTTAAATTTGTAGCACTACGTTACTTTAATGCAGCTGGTGCAGCCCCATCTGGTGAAATTGGTGAAGATCATACACCTGAAACACACCTAATTCCACTTATTATTGATGCAGCCTTAGGTAAGCGTGAATCCATCACTGTATTTGGTACAGATTATGATACTGCGGATGGTACATGCGTACGTGACTATGTACATGTAAATGATTTAGCGTCAGCTCATATTCTAGCGATGGAATATCTTTATAATGGTGGTGAATCCGATGTATTTAACCTAGGTTCAGGCAATGGTTTCAGTGTAAATGAAATCGTAGCGGCTACCAAAGAAGTAACAGGCGTAGATTTCCGCGTTGATTACGGGGAACGTCGTGCTGGCGATCCAGGCACATTGATTGCATCTTCTGAAAAGATTCATGCTAAACTTGGCTGGAAACCTGTACATAGTACAGTACAAGAAGTGATTCGTGATGCTTGGAATTGGCATCAACTACATCCTAAAGGTTATTAATCGTATATAGGAGGGCATGATGAGAATATCATCTGTGAAAGACCTCTACAACCAAATAGAAAGATATATACGTACACACGGTCGTCTCGTTTTCGGGGCGACCGTTTTATTGTGCCTCATTTGCTATCTAGGTTGGAGAGAGTCCGCATGGTCAGAAGTAGAACATTTAGAAAGCCCCATTCAATCTCGGCGTGAAAGTGATGCATTAGGACAGAATACGCATGTAAAGTCTAAAGATGAGGCAGTAAATACTAATGATAAATCAATTAGAGGTGATAAGAAACATAGGGGACAGCAGAAAGAAAAACAGACTACTCCTGCAGAAGAAGATATCGGTAAGGGTAAACTTGTTTTTTCTATACGGAATGTAGTGCGACCTTATCCTTTAGTAGATACGTTTACAAAGGAATTAACAGGTACTAGTCCAAAAGCTGTAGTTGGTGCAGATGCGAATAGTATGGGCAACATGAAAAAGAAAGACAAGCGTCAAATAACTGTTGTAGAAGGGTCCGCGATAAATTCTTTGCGTGATAATATTGGGAGGAGTGCCCATAATAGACATGCACCAAAACATGCAAAGGAAATAAAAGTACAGCTATTGGGGATTATACAAGGAGAGGTACCTGTAGCTGTGTTAGATATTAATGGAAACACTCATACTGTGTATGAAGGAGATATCGTTGATGGGGTACAGGTATATACGATTCATGATACAAAGGTGCAAGTTCGAGTGAATGGAACTGCAAGATGGATAGAATAAAAGCGGTGCAGAAATATTAGGTGGAGTACGAGGTAGAGATATGAAGGAAGGAGATACATATGTGGATTAGAATAGTAAATTATCTAAAAAGGAACGTAGCAATCCATATCCATCAACCTATTTATCGCTGGGGAATAGTCTATGCGGTGATAATGATACTGTTAGGGGTTATTCCAGCAGAGGCAGTACATATTATGGCTAAAGATATGCCCTTACGGACATTGGTGCAAACCATAGCTAGGACGGAGAAACTTTCAGTGGTAGGATTAGATACATTAGAGGGGAAGGTTACTTTAGAGGTACAAGAAAACTCTGGGAGAGAGGCTATTAACAAATTGGGCTCACAGTTAGGCTTTTTAGTATATGAAGAAGGCGGCACCTTCATCGTAGAAGGTCGCCATGAAGAAAAAGAGCATCGACATGTGCGGCGAATCGTAGCAGATACATCAACTCCTGAAGAATTAAGTAATCTAATTCAGACTGTAGTATCTAAAGAGCATATACAAGTGATACCAAGCACGAATGAAGTGATTTATTACGGGACGGTTCATGAAATTTTAGAAGTGGAAAAATTACTTCGATCTTGGCATACCACACCGAAGCAGGTTCAGTTAGATGTGGCAGTATTGGCTATGGAAAAAGGCTATGCTAAGGAACTAGGAGTGCAGTGGTCATTTCCTGGGCTACAAAGTTCAGGGAGTTCCATGCATGGAAAACCTGAGTCAGGCATGGAAGGAAATGTTCATATTGGTCATATGGCTAAAGGAACATCGTACTCTTTTTTAGCACATCCTGAGGTATCTGCTAAAGAAGGAAGTAGCCGTATGGCACTAATAGCACGACCTAGTATTGTAGCTGTTAATGGGGAGGAAGCAACCATTCTCATTGGTGAACGCGTGCCGGTCACAGTAGAGTCCATTCAAAATGGTGTCACAAGAACCAGTATTCGCTATGAAGAGGCAGGTATACGATTACGATGCAAACCCTATGTATTACAGGGAAATCATATCGATACTGTTGTAGAAGCGGAAGTGAGTAACCCTACATTAGTCCCTGAAATGAAAGCCTACCGAATTACCACACGGCAAGCAAAAACAAGAGTGCGTATACCCGATGGAGAAACATTGGTCATTGGTGGATTGATGGATCGACGTACCATGCGACAATGGCAAAAAGTGCCTATCTTGGGTGATATTCCTTTGATTGGTAAACTATTTCAACATAGCCGAAAAACAAAAGATGAAGTAGAGCTATACATTTTAGTGACTGCTAAGGTTATTCAGTAAATAAGAGAGAAAAATACTATATATGCTCATTCACTATTTCAATATTCTTTATCAATATGATATAATAAATATATATTTAAAGTTGGGTATATATTTACATATCGCAAAAAAAGAGAATAGGGGTATTGATATGAAAAAACAAAGAAAAGAACTCTTAACGGTATGGATTACATTGTCTTTGCAATTAGGAACCCATGCGGCACAGGGTATTGTCAGTCATGAGGTCATGGTGGACAATAGTCAATCTGTCCCAGTTATACAGATTGCCAATCCCATCCATGGTGTATCCCATAATCGGTATGAGTCCTTTTCTACAGATACGGGGGCTGTCTTTAACAACGCTACTACACCTACAGTTAGTACTCAGATTGGTCCTGTAAATGCAAACCCGAACTTACGAGAGTCTGCGAGCCTTATTGTCAATGAAGTAGTAGGGACGTCTTCCTCACAACTAGCAGGCGCTTTTGAAGTAGCAGGGAATCCGGCAGATGTTGTCATTGCCAATCCCAACGGGATTTCTATCAAAGGCGCTCATTTTATTAACACCCCAAAAGCTACATTTACTACAGGTGTCCCACACATGGTAGATGGTCAGTTAGAAAACTTTGTTATTGAGAAAGGAAACATTGAAGTAACAGGGGCCATCAATGTATCTACGGAGCAAAGTGACTCTAATGTATATACCCCTATTTCAAAGGTAGACTTGTTAGCAAAGACGATACGTATTAATGCAGATGTGGTGGCACAAGATGCGATTCGTGCTGTCACAGGGCGTAATACAGTGAACTATGCAGATGGAACTGTAACAGCTAGGGAACTGGGTGAAAGTACCCCCACAGGGGTTGCTTTAGATGTAGGGGCTCTAGGTGGTATGTATGGAAATACCATTTCTTTAATCGGTACAGAATCTGGAGTAGGTGTTAATATCAGTGGCTCTATCGATGCTATAGCGGGGAACCTACATATTGATACAGCGGGAAATCTTACCATCGAACAAGGTGGTTCACAGCAAGAGCCTACAAGTATTCACAGTGCCAAAGAAGTAGTGATTCGTAGCCAAGACTTTCATAATCGTGGCACCCTAGTGGGTGATGAAACAGTGACAATACAAAGCGGTACACTTACCAACGAGGGGAATCTACAAGGAAAACAGATTGAGACGAATGTGACCAATCTTCGTGGACAGGGAGTGATTTCCAGTGCGGAGAATATAAGGATCCAGGGTACAGACTCTATTGTGTATGAAGGAGGTATACGATCTCAGTCAGGGGATATCACTGTACGTGGGAAACGGGTAGACGTAGACCCAAATCATATACAAGTAATATCAAAAGATAAACTGCATATAGAATCGCAAACACCTATCCCTGAAACACCTGTAGATATTCCAAAACCAACTTTAGAGAACCCTTTACATACACCGACTATACAACCTATTCCCCACATACCTAGCAAGGTTGTAGTAGAGGACACACAAGAAGAATTACCTATTATTGTAGATACGAATAGCCCCAAGAATCGTCAACCCATTTTAGATACTACGAGGAATAGCATAGATATCCTACACATTGCCGGTGTTGATGGAAACGGTGTTTCTCACAATGCATATACACAGTTTCATGTGAAAGAGCGAGGTCTTATTCTCAATAATGCTACGAAATATACAAAAACTCAGTTAGCTGGTTACATAGATAAAAATATGTTCTTAGCTGGGAATGGTGCTAAGACAATCATCAATGAGGTCACTTCTACGAACCCATCTACGTTGAAGGGATATATAGAAGTGGGAGGGAATCCAGCAGATGTGGTCATCGTAAACCCCAATGGTATGACCGTCAACGGATTCGGAGTAATCAATGGTACTCACATGACTTTGCAAGGGAAAGATTATATAGACATCGTAGGCAAAGGCTATGGGGGACAACAGGTAGATAGTACTTTCATCAGCGACCATCTACGTAACCGTCGCAGTGAACTATGGGGTCGTCATCTTCGTATTGACACTGATACCTTAGAGAATACAGGGAATATAGCAGCAGAGACTATGCATATATCTGCCAAAACTATGCACAATGTAGGGTTTGTAGAAAGTAAAGACACGCTCCAATTTGCTGGAAACGAGCTTGCACAAGATAAGGGCATTATGAAGGCAAGTCAGACTGTCCACGTCTCAGCGCATCATATCCGAAATAGCAATTCATCTGTGTTAGAAGCTGGTGGCAGTTTACATATCACGGGAGATGCGCTACAAAATAATGCATCTCATGTAGTTAGTCATGGTACGATACGCTTAGGTGTGAACGCCTTAGAAAATACAAATACAGGTGCAATCATTGCAGAGGATACCCTGCAGATACAAGGGGATACTTTTGCCAATACGAAAGGCATTCTCTTTGCAAAAAATGATGCAGATATAGATATGAAAGAGGATGTGACGAACACCAGTGGATTGTGGCATGTGCTAGGTAATTTACGTGTCCGAGGTCGCCACATTCGGAATATCAACAGCAAAGGTTCTTACTTTGGCTCAGATATGTATGTAAAAGGCAATGCCTATGTACTGGGAAAAGAGAGCTTTGAAAATAGGTCCTCAGACATCATTGTCAAAGGTGATCTTACTATATCAGCCCCTACGATACAAAACCATAAGGATGTGTTTAAGACAGGGTGGACTATTTCAGAAGAAGATAAGTATGAGGGCATACCGCATCTAGACCAGCCAAACTATTATGAGGCAGATAGAAAATACCATAGAACGATTCATACAGGCACCATAGAAGAGGAAACGGCTACATCTAGAATACTGAGCGATGCTACTATTCATATTACGGGGCAAGATGTTCAAAATACATACAGCCAGATTATGGCTAAGGATGGCTTACAGATTACGGCAGATTCTGTTACTAACACAGGATATCAAGGGACAGTTCACTATGATGATATAGGCCGAGATAGACATTACTGGAAGTATAAACAGAAAAAACGTTGGTGGAAGCGTAAAAGGTGGGTCTATGGGCATACGGATATTCCCTATGAACATCACGACATCTTTGATGCTGAAAGTAGTCCATCCAGTGAACGTATTGCTGTATTAGGCAGTCACGGAACTACGAGCATCCAGTCTAATGAATTTACCAATACAACACTTGAGGCAGATGGAACAGCTTATGCAGTGCGAGATAAAAAAGTTGAAACTGCAGTGGCACCTACAGATGTTTCTAAGTTAGTAACCCCTGTGTTGGAACCATCAAAACAACTCTACATGACGACGGATCCCCTTGCCGTAGCTAAGGTAGAAGATAACCCTTTATATACAGATAAAAAGCAATTTTTGTCTAGTGACTATATGGTCGCTAGATTACAAGCAGACCCAGAACGAGTGTACAATCGATTACGCAATGGATATACAGATCAAGAAATAGCGAAAGAAGAACTCCGTCAAAGTGGTCATACCCTTACGAAATATACAGGTCATGACCAGTCTTTACTTTCAGGGATACCTAACAGCATGTTACAAATAGGAGATTTGCGCAAAGATGGTAGTATCGTCTTAGGCAAAGAGATCTATGTAACAAGCCAAAAAGTAGATAACACGGGTAGCATACAAGCAGAGGGCTCTCTGTCCATTACAGGTAATTATGTTCATAACCTCAGTGGGTCTATGAATGGTAATCTAGTTTCTATACGCACAGATATGTTAGAAAATACTTCGGGTCGTATACATGGTAAAGAAGGTGTTCATATAGAAGGAAAGGACATCCGTAACGAAACACAAGTAACAACTAACCGTTTATTTGGACAGCAACAAGATACAGCGCATGGAAATGCTAGTATCACTAGTGATGGCGGTATCCATATCCAAGGGGATACCATACGCTCTGTAGGTGCTACTATACAGGGCGGTAGTACGGTAAGTTTAGCAGGGAAAGATATACAACTCTCTGCTCGTGCCTTACAAAATCGCTATATAGGTAGCGGAGTGACCTTAGACTCTACTAAGTACTTAGGCAATACCGTACAAGGACATACGGTACAAGTCCAAGGGGGAGAAATCACGTTACAAGGCTCTCGTATGATGGGACATACAGTGGACCTTACAGGGAACTCTCTAACCCTTACGAATGTAACGAATAAAACTTTGTCAGATGTAGCAGTGGGTGCTAGAGGTAGTGACTATTTCAATCGTAAGATGACCATAGAAGAGCAGAATCTAGGAGCTACCATTGAAGGAGAGACCGGTGTAAAGGTGCGTATGGATAACAATGTATCCATGAAAGCAAGCACTATACATAGTAAAACAGGTCTTGTAGATGTACAAGCAGGTCGAGTATCCATTGCACATGGTACGGAGCGCCATGAAACACTATCTGAAATCCATCAAAAAGATAGAGGGTTCTTGTCGTCTACTACAAGGGATGTCTACGACCATAGACGAACAGATACGGTAGTAGGTTCTACGATTTCCAGTGGTACTGTTAAGGTAGATGGTAAGCAAGACGTATTAGTTAAAGCCAGCCATATAGTGGGGGATGCAGATGTTACAGTTACGAGTGCAGGCAACTTGACTATTACATCAGCACAGGAAGAATCTGGTGCTACCCATCGTGAGGAAGTACGAAAATCTGGCATCTTTGGTAATGGCGGTCTTAGTTTTACCATTGGTACACAAAAACAAACAGATATTTACGATTCTAAGAGCAGTGTAGCCAAAGGTAGCGTGATTGGAAGTCGCTTTGGTTCTGTCAACTTAGAGGCTACAGGATCTACACAAATAGAAGCTAGTGATGTAGCATCTAAAGGGGATATTCAGGTTCAAGGGTCTGGTGTGACAATTCGTAATGGGTATACTATATCCCATACAGGAGAAACACATAGATTTTCTAAAACGGGGCTTACGCTCTCTTTGTCGAATCGCTTAGTAGATACCACCACCAATGCAGTGGGTACACTGACACGAGCACGCACGGTGAAAGACGAGCGATTGCAAGCTCTATTAGCCTACAAAACCTATGACGATGCTAAGACATCCTTTGACAAGTCTAAATTAAAAGATCAAGCTAAGAGTTTACACCTCAATCTATCCTTAGGGACAGAAAGAAGCGAAGCTTCTACAAACGTAGATAGTAAGATAGCAAAAGCATCGACCGTTGTATCCGATGGACATATTCGTGTTACCACTAAGAAGGATGATATCCGCATAGAAGGAAGCGATGTACAAGGCAAGGACATTACCTTAGATTCTGCGAACAGTATCTATGTGAAAGGCAAAGAAACAACTTCTGAGATGACACAGAGTATGAAACAGAAACAAGGATCTCTTGGTATTTCCTATGATCTCTTACAACATCGATTCTCAGATATATCTGTCAATGCCAGTGGTAGTAAAGGCAGTATAGCAGGCACAGACATAGTTCATGATCCTACAAAGATAATAGCAACGAACACCCTTGGAGTGAGTACAAAACGGGATGTACACATCAAGGACGGTGTTCTTAAAGGAGAGTCTATTCAGGCAAATGTGGGTAGAAATCTAGAGATTCACTCTGTACAAGACACACATGATTATACAGACCATACTACATCTGGTGGCATGGGACTTAGCCTATCTAAAAAGGGTGCATTCAAATCGTTACAAAGCTCCTTGCAACGGACAGATATAGATAGCAAATACACCTCTGTGATTCACCAGTCTGGACTCTATGCAGGAAGTACAGGATTCAACATATCCGTAGGCAATACGACCACATTAGAAGGAGCCTTATTAGCTAGTAAAACAGATACGAATACATTAAAAACAAGATATCTAGTCATGAAGGATATGGAGAATAGGGCGAAGTATACCTATGGGTCTAAGGGGGTGTCGTATCTATCTGACGTACAATACAGGAAGTCTTTGGAGCACATGAGAGATAGAAAGAATACTATAGTCACAGATAAAAATCTTAGCATTCCAGCTAAGATACAACACTTACAACAGTTGAATCAAGATAAGGACTATACAAGCCACCTCAAGTATGTTAATAGCTTGCATAATCAAGTAGGCCTATTACCAAATATGATGCCTGGTGAAAGAAAAGAAGCTTACAGTGTGACAAAATCTGCTATTGCACCTGGAACGATTGATGTAGAGAACTCTAAGATGGATGTGAGTCAAATTAATAGAGATATTAATCACAGCCTTCAAGCATTGGATACTATTTTCAACAAACAAGACATACAAGAACGACAAGAACTAACTAAATTATTTAACAAATATGCCAATGAAGCGATTCATCATATCTCTGATATGGCAGGTTGGAAGGAAGGTTCATCAGAAAAAGTGGCATTACATGCCATAGTAGGCAATATAAGTGCTAATATGGTGAATGGAAATACAAATGTAGGTACTGTAGCAGGTGGACTATCTGAACTCCTAGCACCAGCTATATTAGAAGCATCTAATGGCGATCCAGCAAAAGCACAATGGCTAGCATATGCCTTGGGATATGCAACAGATAAGCTTGCTGGAGAAACTGGAGAGCTAGGTGGAAGCATCAGTCACTATGGGGTTAAGTGGAATGGATTGTCAAATTATCAACAAAGTTATTATGAAGATGCAATTTATAGGTATCTTGTAGATAATAATAGAAGATACCATAAAGATGGTATTATCAAAGTGCTTGAATCTGCTATTATTATTAGTAATAACAATAAATACTTATCTGATGCAGCTGAATGGCAAATGATCTACGAATTGGAGAAATCGGCACGTATTCTAGGTTTAAATTATAGTTATGATTATGAGAACGGTTTGACAGGAGAGATGATTCGAATTTTAGAAAAATATGCAGATAAGTTACCTAAAAGAGATATTATTTCGGTAAATGGTGGCATAGGAGTTGGTCTAGGAATAAGTGGAAAGATAGGACCTGTGAGAGGGGGTATAGGCGCTTCATCCCATCTTGATTATGATACAAGTCGCAAAGGGTTGGCAATTATTTCTAAAATAGGGGCTAGTGCAGAAGCAACTGAAAATTTTTCTTTAGGAGCAAATGTTATTAATGTGGCAAATGCGAGTAACATTAGAGATAATGAAACGACATTCAATATTAATCTATCAAGATCATTTAATAAAGTAAGCGGGGCTTCATTATATACTGGGCTTGATGATACGATATTTGATATAGGTGGAAGTACATATGTAGGAGCTGGAGGCGAAGGGTCTTTAAATCTTAACTTTACAGCAATGAAAGATAAATTTTATGGCGAAAAAAAGGGGAAAGAGTTATTAGAAGATGAAGTAAGCGAATTAAAGGAGGAATATAATAGATGATCATGCAGAGAATAAAAGATAATTTTAATCCATATAAACCACTTTCGACAAAAGGTTATAATAAAAGTTTAGGTTGGATAATATTATGGTCATGGTCACTAGGGATTCCTGCACTTATTTTAGAGAAAAATGGAGCAGAGGTTGATATTCTTGCTTTAATAGTAGCTATCATCATAGGTGGTTCTCAGTACATGTTGTTTATATTTACTATAAAACGGTTCAGATCAATGAATATTCCAACCATTTGGGCTACAGCTATGTTTATTTTACCTCTTCATATGGTATGCTTTATAGTGGCAGAGGCAAATGATGATTTTATCGTTAAGATGAGAAAAAAGTTAGGTCATTTAGTGAAAGAGGATACCAATGCATGAAATTATTAAAACTACACTTCGTACGCTAGAAAGCTATGGAGCTGATGTGGAGGATATGTTATTTTTGTTTTATAATTGCATTGGATTGATTCCATTATGCATATATTGGTTTAAATACAATAACAAAAGATATACTGTTTTTACCAATATAGGGATTCATATTTTACGAGTATTAATATTCTCTGCATCTTTTGGTGTATTAATTCGATTTGGATTTACAGAGAAGTGGATTAAATGGAACTCCCTATTAATAATAACTTACACCATTATAGGTTACTACTATTGGGTACATGAGGAATTGTTATCATCCCTCACTAATAGAATGCGTCATATTTTGAAATATATCTTTTATACTTCTATTTCTATTCAAAGCATATATATCCTGTGCAAGTTGTTGGAAATTTAAACTTTCAAAAGTATAGATGAAATCAATATTTGTTCTAATGAATTGGCATGGAAGTTGATATTATAAGATGTAATATGAGTGCTATAGATATGATTGGATATATTAAGAAATATGGTGTAGAGATTATTTTAATACTTGCATATATAGGAATTATGTCATTAGTGGCTCAGATAATGTATACACCATATAACCCTCCATCCTTGAATATTAAAAAAATATGATAACTGGAAAATATGTAGCTGTCATGCAATCTGGAAACTATTCGAGAGTGATAGAACCTTATGTGAAAGCACAGTATTTTACTAGAAATTTTCAATATACGTACGGATTAATTGGATTTATGAGTGAATTCGTCTTTAATGGCGATACTACTGTGGTATTAAATAAAAATATGACAGATGAGGAAAAAGAAAAGCTAATCCAATTCCTAAATGATATAAGCATGGATAAAAAATTAAGCTATCCTAGAATTTCTATTATTGAAGAAAAAGATTTAGATGAACGTAAGCGTGAAATTATGAAAAAACTAGAAATTCAGGCACGAGAGAAATCATTAGAAAATCGTTCCGAGAGATATAATAGTTTGTGATGTAAAGGAGTCTAGGATTGACAAATCATAAAATAGTTACAGGCCTTGCTTGTTTGTGTATAGGGGCATGTTCTTATAATATTCATGCCAATACTATAGACGAGCAAGGTAAACTGCTAGACCAGATGGAGCGTTCTATATCTCATGTAGAGCAAAAGGAAACACCCGCGTTCACAGTTCTTACAGAGGGAATAGTACCTCAAAAGATAGATCAACTATCGAATGATGAACCAGAATTTTTAATTCATCATATTGAATTTTCACAGGTTCCACCAGAGTTTAGTTTTCTGCAAGCGATGGTGGCTAAGAAAGAACATCAATCGTATGGGATAGAAACAATTAATGCCTTGTTGCAGGAACTTAATACCGCCTTACTAGATAGAGGGTATGTCACCTCTAAGGTCTATATGGAACCTCAAAATATAGGGAGTGGTACACTTCGATTATCCTTGTTGATAGGAACTGTGGAAGAAATACAATTTAAGGGTGTGGTAGGTAATTATACAAACGCATTAGCCTTTCATAAGGGGCATATCTTAAATATACGAAAGATAGAACAAACTGTAGATAATTTAAATACTGTACCCCATCAGAAGGCTAAGGTGCAGTTACAACCGGGAAGTCGGTTAGGCACCTCTATCGTAGTATTTCAGATAGAAAATAAGTCTAAAGTAGAGGTCTCCACAGGATTTGATAATTTCGGTAATGAAGGAACGGGTCGATTCCAAGGTAATGTGTCTATTACAGTAGGCAGACCATTAGATCGTAGTGACACCTTGTACTATAGTTTAACGAAATCTAGACACTCAGATAGTATCAATGTAAGTAAATCGAGTTATGTATCATACCAAATACCTATTGGACATGATAGCATTACCCTTAGCCATTCTAATTCAGATTATCAACAACGGGTTGGCTATGCCATGAAACCATTTATTTCTAGCGGTAACTTTACTAGCGATGAGATAAGGTGGAAGCATGTATTACATAGGAATAGCCAACAGATTACAGAATTAGTGCAAGGTCTTACGCATAAGACAAGGCATTCTTTTATTAATGGGAGTGAAATTGATGTGCAACGGAGAAATACTACGTCTTGGTCCATAGGAATACATCAAAAACGATATGGCAAGAATGGGAGTTTAGATTGGTTTGTGCAATATGAAAGAGGTGTTCCTTGGTGGGCTAGTCCTGGACCTACCGATTATTTAGGAGAAGCTACCACACAGTATCATATATATACGGGGAAAGTGAACTATCAGCGTACAACGACCCTTTGGAATCGGAAAGCAACCTATACAATGGAAGCAAAAGGACAGTATACGAATAGTAAGCTCTACAGTAGTGAGTTCTTTACCATTGGTGGGTGGTATACGGTGCGTGGTTTTACCGGTGATAGAAATTTAGCCGCAGAACAAGGGTTTTATGTACGAAATACCTTAGATATATCACTGAATCAGAATCATACACTGTATGTAGGTTTAGATTATGGCAAAGTTTACGGCAAATCTACAGAAGATATATTGGGTACAGAGCTATGGGGCGGAGCCATTGGCATGAAAGGACACTATGGAAGCGCTAACTATAATATATTCTTGTCCACACCATTACAAGTACCAAACGGTTTTACGGTACCACATCGAGTCCTGGGAATACAGATGAGTGCTGCCTTCTAAGTACGGTTAGGTGATTCCCTAATTTTCCTTGCAAAAGGCTGTGATTATTACTATAATAAAGGATAGATTGAAATGTTTCTTTCACAGGAGGTTACCATGAGCTATGTAAAACAGCAAGACCCTAAAGTTCAAGAAATGATTGAATTAGAGTTGGGTCGTCAACGCAACAAATTAGAAATGATTGCATCGGAAAACTTTGTGTCTCAAGCTGTGATGGAAGCACAAGGTAGCGTATTGACAAATAAATACGCAGAAGGATATCCACATAAACGTTATTACGGTGGATGTGAATATGTCGACATGGTAGAAGAGTTGGCTATTGAAAGAGCGAAACAACTATTCGGCGCAGAACATGTGAATGTACAACCTCATTCTGGTTCTCAAGCAAACTTTGGCGTGTACTTTGCCTTATTAGAGCCAGGCGACACGATTATGGGAATGAATTTATCCCATGGTGGACATTTAACACATGGATCTCCAGTGAATGTTTCTGGTAAGTATTTTAATATTATTCCTTATGGTGTAGATGCAGAAACAGGCCGTATTGATTATGATGAAATGCGTAAAATTGCTCAAGAGCATAAACCTAAAATGATTATCGGTGGTGGCAGTGCATACTCCCGCCAAATTGATTTCAAAACCATGGCAGATATTGCTCATGAAGTAGGCGCTATTTTCATGGTAGATATGGCACATTTTGCAGGTTTAGTAGCTGCGGGATTGCATCCAAACCCAGTGGAATATGCTGATATTGTAACGACAACAACACATAAAACATTGCGCGGACCACGTGGTGGCATGATTATGTGTAAAGAAGAATATGCGAAAGCGATTGATAAATCTATTTTCCCTGGTATTCAAGGTGGTCCATTGATGCATGTCATCGCTGCTAAAGCAGTAGCCTTTGGGGAAGCGTTACAACCAGAATTTAAAGAATATGCAAAACAAGTGATTGTGAATGCCCAAACATTGGCAGAAACTTTACAACAAGAAGGTTTTACCATCGTATCTGGTGGTACTGATACGCATGTATTATTAGTAGACCTACGTACTGTTGGCTTAACTGGTAAAGTAGCAGAACATGTACTAGATGAAGTAGGAATTACATGTAATAAAAATACAATTCCTTTCGATCCTGAAAGCCCATTTGTCACATCTGGTATTCGTTTAGGTACACCAGCATTAACAACTAGAGGTTTACATGCAGAAGATATGAAAGAAATTGCAAGCATCATTTCTTTAGTATTAAAACAGCCAGAAGATACTGCTGTATTAGCAGCGGCTAAACAACGTGTAGCAGCACTTTGTGAAAAATATCCAATGTATGCGTAATTAATAAAAAGGAAGTAAGTAAGATGAACGTAAATGTAATGACACATCCTTTGATTCAACATAAAGTAACGTTGATTCGCTCCATAGATACTGGCACAAAAGATTTTCGTCAATTATTAGAAGAAATTGCTTTGTTAATGGGCTATGAAATCACACGTGATTTACCATTAGAAGATGTAGAAGTACAAACTCCACTGGTAAAAGCGATTGGTAAACAAATTGCAGGTAAAAAATTGGGTATTGTGCCAATCCTTCGTGCAGGTTTAGGTATGGTGAATGGTTTATTAGAATTAATGCCAATGGCAAAAGTAGGTCATGTAGGTATGTATCGTGACCCAGAAACATTACAACCAGTAGAGTATTATTGCAAATTGCCATCTGACTTGGCTGATCGTCGCATTATCGTGACAGACCCAATGTTGGCGACAGGTGGTAGTGCAGCAGCAGCGATTTCTTTATTAAAAGAAAAAGGTGCTAAAGACATTCAATTAATGTGTTTAGTGGCAGCCCCAGAAGGTGTAGAAGTTGTGAATAAAGCGCATCCTGACGTACGCATCTATGTAGCTGCATTAGATGAAAAATTAAACGACCATGGATATATTTTACCTGGTCTTGGTGATGCGGGAGATCGTATTTTCGGTACGAAATAAACGGTGTTGCCCGAAGAGTAGTGCGCGTTTCTTTTCAGTGACGCGCATTATTTTTATAAGAAAGGGTATATATGGCTAAAAAGAAAACAGTTTTTTTCTGCTCTGAATGTGGAAATGAATCATCAAAATGGTTTGGTCGTTGTACTGCTTGTGGTGCTTGGAATACAGCAGTGGAAGAAGAACTGCAACCGGAAGTTAAAACAAAACATGTAGCGTCTTATCGACCTGTTCAAGATGAAGACAATAAGCCCAAGGCTTTGACAGAGATTGAGGTAGGCGCCATTGCTCGAATTACTTCTGGATATGGAGAAATTGACCGTGTCCTTGGCGGGGGTATCGTACCTGGTGCGTTGATTTTGCTAGGTGGGGACCCAGGTATTGGTAAGTCCACCCTATTGTTACAAGTGTCTGGGCGTATTGCAGAAGAGTCAGGTAAAGTCCTATATGCATCTGGAGAAGAATCGGATATGCAGTTGAAGCTTAGAGCTCATCGACTAGGTATTAACTCTTCTAACCTATTGGTACAAGCGGAAACTAATTTAGATACTATATTGAATGAGGCAAAACAAAGTCAACCTATGCTACTTGTCATAGATTCTATCCAAACTATGTATGTAGGTTCTGTAGAGTCTGCGCCTGGTAGCGTTAGTCAAGTTCGTGAATGTACAGCTAGATTGTTACGCTTTGCAAAAGATCAAGATATCCCTGTGATCATTATTGGTCATGTAACAAAAGATGGTACTATTGCAGGTCCTCGTATGCTAGAGCATATGGTGGACGTAGTATTGTATTTTGAAGGGGAACGGTCCTATCAATTTCGTATTTTACGAGGCATTAAAAACCGCTTCGGATCCACTTCGGAATCAGGGTTATTTACCATGGAAGAAGAAGGCTTAGGTGAACTCCTCAATCCATCAGCTACTCTATTAGCAGAGCGGTCAGAAGAAGAAACAGGATCTGCCATCATGGCATACCTAGAAGGAGTACGTCCTATCTTGGTAGAAGTACAGAGTTTAGTGGTATCCACTGCCTTTGGTATGCCACGAAGAACCGCTATAGGGTATGATTTAAATAAGCTGATTTTACTCCTAGCTGTATTAGAAAAACGCTGTGGCTTTACCTTAGGTAACAAAGATGTATATGTCACTATTATTGGGGGATTAAAAGTTAACGAACCAGCTTGTGACTTAGCCATGGCAGTAGCTATCATTTCTAACTTAAAGAATAAACCAGTACCCCCAGATATGGTCATTCTCGGAGAAGTTGGATTAACAGGGAATATTCGTAGTATTCCACGCATAGAACAACGAATTGCAGAAGCTAAGAAATTAGGGTTTAAACAATTTGTGATTCCCGCCGGGAATGTAAAACAATTAAAAGGAATACAAGAAGGAATCTCCATACAAGGGGTGACTAGTATTCAAGAAGTGATGAAAAGTATTTTCTAGCCCTATGTGTAGAGTCTTTACGATGAAGTATTCATTAGAATCACACGTAGGGATAGTATACTATATAAAAAAGGAGGTGACCTTATGATCTATAATTTATTACGCTATGCTATCGCTATCCTGTTTGGTAGTATGGGCTATATTGGTGCAGATGCATTATCAACTCTTATGCTCTCTCTGTGGGATGAAAAGATGCTGCAAATGGGGGTATTTGGTATCTCTGTGGTGATGATATTGTACTATACCCTAAGTATCTTATTAGCCGCTTTTATCGGTTATTTAGTGTCCCAGTATATTTTACGCTTAGGTTTAAGCGTAGCAAAACAAATTGAACGTATTTTAAGTCGAGTTCCTAGTCAACAACTAGTAGCTGGCACGATAGGATTATTATTTGGACTCATTATTGCTAATTTAATTGGTATGGCTTTTGAGCGTGTTCCAATTATTGGCTCATATTTACCTATTGCGCTCAGTGCTGTATTGGGATATATTGGGATTCGTTTGGGAATGGATAAAGGGCCAGACTTATATAAAGCCATGGTATCGTATACGTTTAGAGGGCTACGCAGTAAAGGTAGAACGATGAAAGAATCAAAAGATAAAAAATCCTCACCTCAAACTTGTTCTGCTAAGGTCTTAGATACATCGGTGGTCATTGATGGTCGAATTTTAGATATTGTAAATACAGGGTTTTTAGAAGGTCCTTTCATAGTGCCAGTATTTGTACTAGAAGAATTACAAAAATTGTCTGATTCTGCGGACACTTTAAAACGAAATCGAGGTAGACGGGGCTTAGACTTATTACAGACAATGCGTGAAAAATTAACAGATTCTATGGAAATCATAGATGTCGATTATGATGATTTGCAAGAAGTAGATTTGAAATTGATTCGCCTTAGTATGGATAAACATTGGAAACTTATAACGAATGATTTTAACCTGAATAAGGTAGCTACATTACAAGGCGTTGGGGTGTTGAACCTGAATGATCTGGCAAATGCTATTAAGCCAAAAATGATGAGTGGTGAAACCTTACTAGTACGTATTATGAAAGCTGGTAAAGAACCACATCAAGGAGTTGCCTATTTAGATGATGGCACTATGATTGTTGTGGAAAATGGTGTAGACTATGTGGATCAAACAGTAAATGTTGTAGTTACCTCTGTATTACAAACTAGTGCGGGACGAATGATTTTTGCTCGTGTAGAGGAATCAAATTCCTAGAAAGGGAGTACCATGATTAGTTGTATCTTATTAGCGGCAGGTGCAGGACGCCGAATGGGCTATACAGAGAATAAAGTGTGTATGCCGTTGGGACAGTATACAGTGTTACAATGGAATTTATATCACATGAAACAATGGGAAGGCTTAAAAGAAGTCATTGTGGTTGTATCGGAACAAGATCAATTCTCTATTCAAGAACAAGTGGAAGCTATGCAGGTACCCTGGATGGTGCAATATGTGATTGGCGGAGCAGAACGACAAGACTCAGTAGCCGCTGGACTTTCACAGGTAGCGAATGAAGCAGAAATTATACTTGTTCATGACGGAGCAAGACCGTTGGCAAAGAAAGAGTTAGCTCATCGAGTAGTTGAGGGAGCTAAAGCATATGGAGCTGCGGTGCCAGCCATCCCCGTAGTAGATACGATAAAACGAGTAAATACAAAAGGATATGTAGAAGAAACGTTACTACGTTCTGAATTATATGGAATGCAAACACCGCAAGGATTTCAAACAGCGGTTTTATTAGATGCCTATGTATATGCGGAAGAACACAGATATAAAGGAACCGATGATGTATCTTTAGTAGAGTTTCAAGGAAAGCCAGTGCACATTGTGGAAGGGGATAGAAAAAATATTAAATTAACAGTCCCTGAAGATGTGGCGATTGCTAAGAAGTATTTAGGAGTAGAATCTATGATGCGAATTGGTTATGGTTATGATATCCACCGGTTCCAAGAGGGACGACCTTGCATATTAGGTGGTGTATCTATCGACAGCCCTATTGGTCCTGATGGGCATTCTGACGCGGATGTGTTGATTCATGCCCTTATGGATGCTATGCTAGGTGCTGCAGGTATGCGAGACATTGGGTATTATTTTCCCCCAGAAGATGATGCTTTCAAAGGGATTTCCAGTAGGCTATTATTAGAAAAAGTGGTACAATTATTAAAGGACTCAAATTTTGGAATCTACAATGCAGATATCATGGTCATTGCAGAAGCTCCTAAATTGAAGCCTCATATTGAACAAATGAAAAAAAATCTAAGTGCGGATTTAGGTATCCCGCTTAGTAGAATTAGTATTAAAGCAACGACAAATGAAGGGTTAGGTGCCTTGGGAAGAACAGAAGGTATAGCCGCACAAGCTGTTGTTTCAATGTATGAAAGAGAGGAGTTATAACTCATGAAAGTTCGTTTTGCACCGAGTCCAACCGGTCCATTTCATATTGGTGGAGCTCGCTCCGCATTATTTAACTATTTATTAGCTCGCAAGGAGCAAGGTACATTCTTATTGCGCGTGGAAGATACTGATCAAGCACGTTCCACTCGTGAAAGTGAAGAAAATATTAAGGCAGCTCTAAAATGGCTTGGTATGGATTGGGATGAAGGTGTTGACGTAGGTGGCGAAGCAGGTCCATACCGTCAAACAGAACGTTTAGATATTTACGACCAAGTGACGAAACAATTATTAGAATCTGGGCATGCTTACGAATGCTATTGTTCCCAAGAAGAATTAGATTCTGTTCGTGAGGAACAATTAGGTCGTGGAGAAACACCTAAATACAACGGACATTGTCATCATTTAACGGAAGAACAAAAGGCTGCTTACAAGGCAGAAGGTCGCAAACCAACCATCCGTTTGCGTGTTCCATTGCATGAAACTGTAGCTTTTGACGATATGGTTCGTGGACATGTATCCTTTGAATCTAATGGCATTGGCGATTTTGTTATTGTAAAATCTGATGGAATTCCTGTGTATAACTATGCCGTTGTGGTAGACGATCACACAATGGGTATTTCTCATGTTATCCGTGCGGAGGAACATTTATCGAATACACCGCGTCAAATCGTGATCTATAAAGCCTTAGGTTGGGATGTGCCAACATTTGGTCATATTTCCTTGATTATGGGCAAAGATGGAAAAAAAATGAGTAAACGACATGGTGCTACCTCTGTTGAACAATACCGTGAGTTGGGATACTTGCCAGAAGCGATTGTGAACTTCTTAGCCTTACTTGGATGGGCTCCTGAAGGTGAGGAAGAACTATTCACTAAGGAAGAGTTGTGTCAAAAATTCTCAATGGACCGAGTGGCAAAAAATCCAGCTGTCTTTGATATTGATAAATTGAATTATATTAATTTCAATTATATGAAACAATTAACACCAGAGGCGTTGTATGAATTATGCTTGCCTCATTTGGTGAAAGCTGGCTACGCTAGTGAAAGTCCATCTGCAGAGGAACAAGCATGGCTCACTATGCTGTGTACTTGCGTGAAAGATCATATTAGTTATGGTGCTCAAATCGTAGATGAAGTAGGTATGTTCTTCCAAGATGATATCCTAGAAGATGCAGAACATGCAGAAGAGATTGCAGCTGTGAAAGCTGAAGAATCGTATCCAACAGTAATTGGGGCTTTCAAAGAAAAAATTGAAGCTATGGAGGAGATTACCCCAGATGCTGTAAAAGCAGCCATCAAAGCGATTATGAAAGAAACAGGATTAAAAGGCAAATTTGTATTCATGCCAATTCGTATCGCTACCACAGGTCAAATGCATGGTCCTGATTTGAATTACATTATTACCTTATTTGGGAAAGAAAAAGTGCTTCGCCGCTTAGGCTAAGTGCATACAAGGAGGCTATTTCTAATGAGAGAACTGACAGTTTTCAACACGATGACTCGTGAAAAATCAGTGTTTCAACCTGTGAAAGAAGGGGAAGTTAGCATCTATGTATGCGGAGTAACACCATATAATCATCCTCATATTGGTAATGCACGCCCTTTCGTGACTTGGGACACCATCCGTCGTTATTTGAGCCATGTGGGCTATAAAGTAACATATATCCAAAACTTTACAGATGTAGATGATAAAATCATTAATACGTCTAATGGTGAAGGGGTAGCATGGAATGTAATCTCTGATCGCTATATTGATGCCTACTATGATGTAATGGATGCATTACATGTGCGTCGTGCCGATGTATATCCTCGCGTGTCTACGCATATGGAAGAAATTATTTCCATGATCACTACATTAATTGACAATGGCTATGCCTATGCAGTAGATGGTGATGTGTACTATCGTGTAGAGAAATTTGAGCATTATGGTAAACTATCTGGTCGTACTTTAGACGATATGGAAGCTGGTGCTCGTGTAGATGTAGATGACCGCAAGGAAAATCCTATGGACTTTGCTTTGTGGAAAGCGGTGAAACCAGGCGAACCATTCTGGGAAAGCCCATGGGGACAAGGTCGTCCAGGCTGGCACATTGAATGTTCTGCCATGAGTCAAAAGTACTTGGGTGAAGAATTTGACTTCCACGGTGGTGGATCTGACTTAATCTTCCCGCACCATGAAAATGAAATTGCTCAATCCGAAGGTTGTTCCGAACATCATCCAGCAGTGCGTTATTGGGTGCATAATGGTTTCATTACGATTAATCAAGAAAAAATGAGTAAATCCTTGAACAATTTCTTCTTGGTGAAAGATATTTTAGAACAATATAGTGCAGATGCACTACGTTTCTTCTTATTGAGTACACATTATCGTAGCCCATTGGACTTCAGTGATGAACGTTTAGATGAAGCAACTAAGGCTATTGAACGATTCCAAACCGTGATTGACAACTTACTGTATTTAGAAAGCCGTCCAGAAGGATTGTGTGAACTGGAAGCAGCAGAATTGTTGAAAAATGCTCGTAACTATAAAGAAGAGTTCGAGGCAGCTATGAGTGATGATTTCAATACAGCGCTAGCAACAGCACCAATCTATGGTTTGGCAAAGGAAATTAACATTTATTACCAATCTGTTCAAAGCTGTGATGGCACTGTATGCCATAGTACTATTGGTGAAGTTAAAGAGATCTTTAAACTAATGTTAGATATTCTAGGTTTATTAGAAGAGGGCTGGAAAGGTCAAGAAACTAGTAACGAAGAATATAATCAATTAATGGAAGTCATCTTGAATATTCGTCAATGTGCACGTGATCAAAAACAATGGGGCATTGCAGACTCCATTCGTGATGAATTGGCAAATATTGGCATCGTTATCGAAGATTCCCCACAAGGGGCACGGTGGAAAAAACGTGAACTTTAATCGATATAAACAACTACGATCGATGACAATTGATAAACTAAAATCTGCTGTAAAAGTAGCAAGCACTGGAGAGGGTCCTTTAGAGGACTCTCTTATGCTTGCATATATTGGAGATGGTGTATACACATTGTTTATCAGAAATCGTGTAGTAGAAACTGGAATTACAAAAACGCAAATATTGCATGATGTGGTGACGTCATTTATTAATGCTAAAGCACAAGCGAAAGTATTACAGGCTTTAGAACCAACTCTAACAGAGGAAGAGTTGTTAGTGGCAAAACGGGCTCGCAATAGTAATGTACATGTGCCGAAAAGTGCTAGTGTACAAGAATACCGTATGAGTACAGCCTTTGAGGCGTTGTTGGGGTATACCTATCGCAAGGGGGATCAAGAGAGGCTTCAAACTCTCATGGAATTCGCTTTTGCTGAAACGTTGTCACATATGTAGAGTTTGTCACGTTCATAATCGGAATTTAGAATAAGGGAAGAGCACGGTATACCCCCTCTCAAACGGCATTTCATAATGTTTGTTCGGGGGCACACCGTGCTCTTCTTGTGTTTTCTTATTTAACGACAGATGAACGTGACATGGTATAGAATATGTTTTTCGTTGTGCTACTGGGAGTGACAACGTTTCAGCGGGGGGTGCTCAGGCAGGGGGGAAGAGCACGGCATATTCCTTCAGAAACGGTATTTCATAATGTTTGTTCGGAGGCACACCGTGCTCTTCTTGTGCTTTCTAGATTAGAGAAACTTGAACGTGACATGGCTTAGAATATGATGTTTTTTGCTATGCTAGTGGGAGTGACAACGTTTCAGCGGGTGGTGCTCAGGCAGGGGGGAAGAGCACGACAAACGCCTATTTGATAAGTTTAAATCAGTGACTCTTGAAAAATTAAAGAAAAATACAAAATAGTGTAGCATCTTTATCTATATAGTATGGTATACTAAGAAGGATAGATATTGGTATAGGTAAATGAAAGGGATGGAGTATGAAAGAAGATGTACGAATTTTAATTATTAAAATGAGTTCTCTAGGCGATATTATTCATGCCTTACCAACGCTCTATGCGTTGCGCCAACAATATCCGAAGGCGCATATCGCATGGGCCGTCCATGAACAGTTTAAGGATGTTGTCCCTCCTAAGCCTTGGGTGGATGAAACCATTATCATAGATAAGAAACGATTAAAACGTCTTTCCTATTGGAAGGAATTATGGAAACTATTGCATGAAAAACACTTTGATATTTCCTTAGATTTGCAATCCATTGCGAAAAGTGCCATTGTAGCGGCTCTAAGTGGAGCAAAAAAGCGTTATGCTTACTGGGAACTTCGTGAGGGTAGTTGGCTGGTGAACACAGCGCTAGTAGGTGACCATAAAATGGATCATGTTATCGAGCGCTATTTAGATACGGCTCGTGCCTTGGGCTGTGATGTAGATGACATCGTGTTTCCACTGCCGACTTTCACAGAGGCGGAGACTACGGTGACACAGAAGTTAAATGCTAGAGGAGCTTTCATTGAAAATCCTTATATTGTCATGGCTCCAGGGGCACGTTGGACAGTGAAGGAATGGCCTATTTCTCATTTTGTGGACCTTGGCAAGCGATTGGTGGCAGCAGGTGAGACGGTGGTTCTCATTGGTGCCAAAGAGGATACAGATAAAGGCCGTGCTATTGTGGACGGCGTCGGCAGTGATAATGTGGTGAATCTCATTGGTGACACGAATTTGAAAGAACTCATTGAGGTCATTCGTCACAGTGCTTTGTATATCAGTGCCGATACGGGCCCTTTACATATTGCGAACGCTTTAAAAGTGCCATTGATTGCTTTGTTTGGGACTACTTGCCCAGAACGGACAGGTCCATATGGTGGTGATCATATTCATATACTAGTGTCACCTACATCACGGGCGACCATAAATCGACCATTGGTGGAAGATGCGGAATGTATGGCACAGATTACGGTGGACACTGTATTTGATACAGTGAAAGAAATGAGGAATTTATGATAGAGTTAGATGGAAAGCGGATTGTGGTAACCTTCTTGATGCATTTAGGCGATGTGGTGCTCACCACACCGTTTATCCATGCTCTTAGAAAGTTGGCGCCTCACAGCCATATTACCTATGTGATTGATAAAAAGTTGTCAGATGTCTATCGCTATAATCCTTACATTGATGAGTTAGTGGAAGTGGATAAAAAAGGCATTCATAATAGTATTGGCGGTCTCAATCAAATTGCCAAAAAGATTCGCCAACGTGGTGATGTGGATGTAGTCATCAACTTGCATCCTAATGAAAGGACGTCCTATTTAGCTTGGAAATTGAAAGCTAAGGTAACTACAGGGATGAGTCATTTTCTGTTCCGCCCGTTCATGACGAAGGTAACATGGTTGAACCGCAAAACGGTGCATGCTGCGCAGATGTATATGAATGTATTAGAACAGTTAGGATATACGGTAGAACATGACGGGTTAGAAATTTTTACTAGTCCTGAGTGGGATGAAAAGGTACGTGCCTTTTATGCCGCTCAAGGAGTGACGGAAACAGATCGCCTCATCGGATTTAATATTGGCAGTGCAGTGCCGGAAAAACGCTGGCCCAAAGAACGATTTGCTCATATGGCAGATACCTTAGCAAAAGAAGGATATAAAATAGTATTCTTCGGTGGACCCATGGATGAAGATATGGTACAGGACGTGCTAGATACGATGACGGAGCCTGCCATTAAGGGAACGGGACAATTCAGTATTGGAGAACTGGCTTCAGCCATAAAACGATGTGATTGCTTAGTGACCAATGACTCTGGTCCTATGCATGTAGGGGTGAGTCAAGGGGTGCCGATTGTAGCTCTCTATGGACCATCAAATCCAGCTTTGTATGGACCTTTCACAGAGAAGGCTGTAGTTTTAGAATCCATGGAACAGTATGACGTTAACAAAAATATGAAACAGGTTTTGAAAGAGGGCAAGTACAAAGGATTATCTGTTATTTCGGAGGATTCTGTATTAGCAGGCATACGGACGATGTTAGATAGAAAGGGTATGAACTAAGGATGCACTATATTGTATTTGACTTGGAATGGAACCAGCCCTATACGCTAGAACCTAATATGATACGGCGCTCAGGATTTCCATTCATTGGCGAAATTATACAAATAGGTGCTGTAAAACTAGATGAAAGTTTGCAAATTGTAGACCAATTTGAAGTGTTTATTACGCCTAAATTTCTACCTGTTATGCATCATTCGGTAGAGAAGTTGACCCATATTACTATGGATAAATTGCGTAAGGAAGGGGTATCTTTCCGCCGTGGGTGCGAAAAGTTTTTACGTTTTATTGGGACCGATGGCAGTTTGCTATCTTGGGGACCTGATGATATTGAAATGCTTCTAGATAATGCCCTATGTCATAATGTACATGTACATCGGGAGATTCCTTGGTTTGATGCGCAATCTATATATGCTAATACGATGCATAATAGTAGCCAGCAATATGCATTGCAGAAAGCCATGGAAGAGATGCAAGTGAAGGCGCCAAACTTACAAGCTCACAATGGCTTGCATGATGCCATCTGTACGGCTATGGTATGTCAGCGTTTTCCATTTTTAGAAGCGTTAAAAAAGAAGCGAGACAAACAAGGGAAACAACGGTGCTTTTATGGGCTTTCACGGCATGAGCATAAAATATTTGAGTCCATTGTGACCATGCCACGTATATTTCGGCAAAGTAATCGGGCGAAAACTACATGCCCTGTTTGTAAGAAACCATTACATTTAGACCCTATCGTAGGGGTGGTAAAACATCGCTTTTTGTCGATAGGAGCTTGTAAAGAACATGGTATATTTGGTGTTCATTGGTATGTAGGGAAATCTATTAGCAAGCATTTAGGAAAACGCTATTATGTTTCCAAAATGGTCACCAATGCACCTAAAGGGTTGCGTGAATTGTATGCGCGTAAAAAATAAATCTCATGAATTAGAAGAGAAAGGAGTTAAGTATGGAACGTAGAAATGCTTGGCATGAATATACAGAAGAACAATTACAAGAGATTGATACTTTAGCAACGAAGTATCGCCATTTTCTAGATTATGGTAAAACAGAGCGTGAATGTGTGGACCAAATTGTGAAGGCTACAGAAGTAGCTGGATACCGTAATATGGACAGTGTTATTAAAGAAGGTACAACCCTGAAAGCAGGCGATAAGGTCTATTATGTGCACATGAAAAAAGCGGTAGCCATGGTGAATATCGGTACAGAACCGATTGAACAGGGGATGAATATCCTAGGGGCTCATATTGATTCTCCACGGTTAGATGTGAAGCAAAATCCATTCTATGTGGATAGCGATTTAGCATTATTAGATACACATTATTATGGGGGTATTAAAAAATACCAATGGGTAACTATGCCTTTGGCAATCCATGGCGTTGTAGTGAAACGTGATGGAACTGTCATTAATCTTGCTATTGGTGAAAGTCCAACAGATCCAGTATTTTGCGTAACTGATTTGTTGCCACATTTAGGACAAGAACAAATGGAGAAAAACGCTGCCAAAGTGGTAGAAGGGGAACAACTAGATCTTCTTATTGGCAGTCGCCCTGTGAAAGGGGAATTAAAAGATGGTGTGAAAGCCTATGTATTGCAAGTGCTACAAGAGCAATATGGTTTTGAAGAAGAAGACTTTTTGTCTGCAGAGCTTGAAATTGTACCAGCTGGTGCTGCTAGAGAATTAGGCTTTGATCGCTCTATGATTATCGGCTATGGTCAAGATGACCGTGTATGTGCTTACACATCCTTAGTGGCGATGTTAGAAACAGAGAATGTGAGTCGCACTACATGTACTTTATTGGTAGACAAAGAAGAAATCGGTTCTGTTGGTGCTACAGGGATGCAATCTCGTTTCTTTGAGAACTTTATGGCAGAATTATTGGAAGCTATGGGGCATACGTCTCCATTAGCAGTACGCCGTACTTTATCCAATAGTCATATGTTGTCTTCTGATGTGAGTGCTGGTTTTGATCCACTTTATGCGAGTGCTTTTGAAAAGAAAAATGCTGCCTTCTTAGGTCGTGGTGTAGTATTTAACAAATTTACTGGTTCTCGTGGTAAAAGTGGATCCAATGATGCTAATGCTGAATATATGGCGCGCATTCGCCAGTTAATGGATCAAGATAATATTTCTTACCAAACGGCTGAATTAGGTCGAGTAGATCTTGGTGGTGGCGGTACCATTGCGTATATCATGGCTCTTTATGGCATGAATGTGATTGATTGTGGCGTAGCTGTGCTTAGCATGCACTCCCCTTGGGAAGTGACGAGCAAAGCCGATATTTACGAGGCAAAACGTTGTTACTTAGCGTTCTTAGCGGCAAAAGGAGAATAATCCTATGACAACACAGGGTGAAATGGAACAGGTAAAAGTAGATATTTTTAGTATGACTAAAGATGAAGCAACTCAATTTGTGAAAGATAAAGCTTACTTTATGATGGTCCTTCGCAAATTGATGTATGAATATTGTCCTATTGTAAAAGTAGAACGGTTTGAACCTACAGAAGGGGAAAGTATTTCCGCATATTTGACGGAGGAAATGGAACAAGACCAAACGCCAGTTTTATCTGTAGTACTAGATCCCTTTGAAGTAGCTGCTATGAAAGTGGCAGAAGAACGAGGTAAGTTGAAAGAATATGTCTTCGCAGCTAGTGAAATGACAGAAGTTTTATTGAGAATATTAAAAGAAAAAATTTCTAATGGTGAAATATAATAATAGAAAGGACAGAGAATATGCTATATATTGAATATCCGAAATGTACAACTTGTAAACGAGCAAAAAAATATTTAGATGATCATGGTATTAACTACACTCATCGTGATATTAAAGAAGAAAATCCAACGGTGGAAGAATTAGGTGTATGGTATCCCAAAAGCAAGAAAGCAGATATTAAAGCCTTCTTTAATACATCTGGTCAAATCTATCGTGGAGAAGGTATCAAAGACAAATTGCCAACGATGACAGAAGATGAAAAATTAGCCTTATTGGCAACGAATGGTATGTTGGTGAAACGTCCTATTTTGGTCTTAGAGGATACAGTACTGGTAGGATTCAAAGAACAAGAATGGGAAGATGCTTTAAAACGTAATGGTTTACTGTAGCTATTTTTGGTGAGTTGTGGTATACTAGAGATAACTTTTATAGAATCTATTAAAAGAGTGAGCTGTGGCTCACTCTTTCTCTTATACTGTGGTAAGGAGGGGATAAGATGAAACGTGACGCCGTAGAGGAATTTGTGTCCGCTGTAGTAGAAACGATAATAGAGTCTACGGAGTTAGAGCTTGTGGATGTGGAATACGTACATGAGCGGGAATGGTACTTGCGCGTATTTTTAGACAAAGAGGGAGGCATCGATTTAGATGACTGCCAAATGGTGAGTGAAAAGCTGAGCGAAGTATTGGATGCAAAAGACCCAATTAAAGAGAATTACTTGCTAGAAGTATCTTCTCCAGGATTGGATCGAGTGTTGAAAAAAGAAAAAGATTTCATTCGTTATCATGGTCGTGATGTAGATATTCAATTGTTTAAACCCATAGATGGTAAAAAACAATACACAGGATCCTTACAAGGCTATTCTGATGAAGCTATCACCATTCAGGTGCAAGAAGAACGTATTGACCTAGAACGTGCAGCTATTGCACAAATTCGTTTGCATTTAGATTTTTAAGGGAGGAAACCAGTGAGTCAAGAATTAGTACAAGCGGTACTAGCAGTTACTAAACAAAAAGGGGTGGCACCAGAGATTATTTTTGATTCTCTTGAAGTGGCATTATTACAAGCCTATCGCAAAGAGGTAGGAGCAAATCAAGAGGCATATATTTATTTTAATCGTGAAACAGGGGATTACAAAGTGTTGGCTAAGAAAACTGTAGTGGACACACCTGAAAACGAAGAAGTAGAAATTGCCTTAGTAGATGCGCGTCAATTAGACAAACGTATGGAAATCGGCGATATTATCGAAGTGGATGTAACGCCAAAAAACTTCGGTCGTAGTGCAGCCCATACGGCAAAACAATTGTTGATTCAACGTTTGAAAGAAGCAGAACGCAATATTGTCTATGATGAATATTCCAGCCGTGAAGGCGATATTTTGACTGGTTTGGTGGAACGTATTGAAGGTCGAAATGTATTTATTAATCTAGGAAAAACTGAGGCGATTTTACCAGTATCTGAGCAAATTCCTAGTGAAAGCTATGCTGTGGGAGACCGCATTAAATGCTACATTGTGGAAGTGAAAAAGACCACAAAAGGTCCTCAAATTATGATTTCTCGTACACATCCTGGTCTATTAAAACGCTTGTTTGAATTAGAAGTACCAGAAATTGCAGAAGGTACAGTGGAATTGAAATCGGTAGCTCGTGAACCAGGTATGCGTTCTAAAATCGCTGTAGTATCTCGCGAGGAAGAAGTGGATGCAGTAGGTGCTTGTGTAGGTCCTAAAGGACAACGTGTACAAAATATCGTGGATGAGCTAAATGGCGAAAAAATAGATATTGTGAAATGGGATGAAGATCCAGCGGTATACATTGCCAATGCGTTAAGTCCAGCGAAAGTGGTAAGCGTAGTAGCTCGTGATGAAGAGAAAACATCTTCTGTGGTGGTGCCAGATTACCAACTTTCACTGGCTATTGGCAAAGCTGGTCAAAATGCTCGTTTAGCAGCGAAATTAACAAATTGGAAAATCGATATTAAAAGTGAAACACAAGCCGCTGAAGCCGGTGAATATGTGGAATCTGAGGATATGATTTCCTTGGATGCTTTTGGAGATGAAGACTAATATGAAACAGAAGTCTCAGCCTATGCGAGTATGTGTGGGATGTGGAGAACTTCTTCCCAAGAAAGAGTTAACACGTGTTGTGTTGAGTCCAACGGGAGAGATTTCTATTGACCCTACAGGTAAAGCCCCTGGACGGGGAGCCTATATGGAAATGAAAGTAGAATGCCTAGACATGGCGTATAAAGCCAAACGATTAGAGCGTTCGTTAAAACATAAAGTTTCACAAGAAATTTATGAATCTTTAAAGGAACAAATATCCCATGAATAAAGAAAAAGTGTTGAATATATTAGGATTAGCACAGCGAGCAGGTCGCTTATTATCCGGCGATTTTGTAGTGGAACGGTCCATGAAGCGACAAGCCTATCCATTGTTGATTATGGCGGAAGATTGTGCGCAGAATAATGCTAAAAAATATATGCACTTAGCCGAATCTCATCAGGTGCCCCTTCGTTTAGTAGGGACCAAAGAGGAACTAGGCAAAGCATTGGGAAAAGAAATGCGAGCAGTTATATTAGTAAATGATGCTGGATTTGCTAAATCCTTGCTAGCTGAAATAGATAAGAATCAGTAGAGGGGGAATGTAGATGTCCAAAAAAAGAGTATATGAAGTAGCAAAAGACCTAGGTGTAGAAAATAAAGTAGTGATTGATGCTTTAAAAAAGCACAATGTAGAAGTGAAAAGCCATATGAGTACAGTGGAGGATTCACAAGTATCTATGATTAAACAATCCTTAGCAAGTGGCGGCATACAAAGACAAAGTGAAACGCCAAAAGCAACTCAACAAGCACCGCAAAAGAAAGTACATGAATACCGTCGAAATGAAGATGGTGAAAGACGTGGACCTAAACAAGATAGAAATCATCGCAATGATCGTGGAGACCGTAATAACCGTGGTGAAAAGCGTGACCGCCCATTCAATCGTGATGATAAAAACAATGGTCAACGAGAACATCGTAATGACAGAAACGATCGTGGAGATAATCGTTCTAATCAACGGAATGGTCAAAACCGTGATGGTCGTCGTCCAGAAGGTCGTAATGATCAACGCCAAGATAACCGCAATGGCGGTAATCGCTCTAACAATGGTGGCAGATTTGATCGGAATAATGACCGCAATAATGACCGTAGCAACAACCGTAACAATGATCGTCGAAATGATGGACAACGTCGTGAACGTCGCCTAGAGATTCCACAAGTGGATCCAGCAATGACAACGAAACCAGAAGGTCGTGATCGTCAGGCGAGCCGTGAAGCAGATCGTCAAAAAGAAAATCGCCGTTTTGAATCTGAACATCGTAATGAAAATCGGAATGAGCGTCGCAATAAAAAAGATAAAAAAGGTAAAAAAGGTGAACGTACACAATCCTTAGTGTCTTCTGCATTGCAAAAAAATAAAAATAAAGTTAAACAACGTAATGAGCAACATATCAAACAAAAAGAGGAAGAACGTCGTAAAGCGGAGGCAGCCATTGCTACGTCCATCGAACTGTCTGGCTCGTTGACCGTTAAAGAATTGGCAGAAAAAATGGGTCGTGAAGTGGCTGAAATTATCAAAAAATTGATGATGCTTGGCGTCATGGCAACAATCAACCAAGAAATCGATGTGGAAACGGCTATGGTATTGGCAGAAGACTTCGGTGTAGAAGTGGTAGAAGTTGAGCCTGAACAAGATCCTACAGAAATCATCGAAATTGAAGATAGCCCAGAAAGCTTACAGCCTCGACCACCAGTTGTTACCATTATGGGTCACGTTGACCATGGTAAAACATCCTTATTGGACGTGATTCGCTCTACGAATGTAACAGCTTCTGAAGCAGGCGGTATTACGCAACATATCGGTGCGTACCAAGTACGCTATGAAGGTAATAAAATCACATTCCTAGATACGCCTGGACATGAAGCTTTCACAGCCATGCGTTTACGTGGTGCTCAATCTACAGATATTGCTGTCCTTGTCGTAGCTGCCGATGACGGTGTTATGCCACAAACTATTGAGGCAATCAACCATGCGAAATCCGCAGAAGTGCCAATTATCGTAGCCATCAATAAAATGGATAAACCAGGTGCTAACCCTGACCATGTAAAACAACAATTATCCGAACATGGTTTGTTGCCAGAAGAGTGGGGCGGTGATACTATCATGGTTCCTGTATCTGCGAAACAACGTCAAGGTATTGAAGACCTATTGGAAACGATCTTGTTGGTAGCAGAAGTACAAGAATTGAAAGCGAACCCTAACCGTAAGGCACAAGGTATCGTTATCGAAGCCCAATTGGATAAAGGTCGTGGTCCTGTATGTACAGTATTGGTACAAAAAGGTTCCTTACGTGTAGGGGAAACAATCCTTGCTGGTGTGGCATACGGTAAAGTACGTGCTATGACCAATGAACGTGGGGAAAAAGTGAAAGTAGCTCGTCCATCTATGCCTGTGGAAATCTTAGGTCTATCCGATGTGCCGCAAGCTGGTGAAGTGATATTCGCTGTTGACGACAACGAAGCGCGTTCCATTGCGGAAAAACGTATTGAAAAACAACGCATTACAGAAATGAATGCGAAAACAAAAGTCACTCTTGATGATTTGTTCAACCAAATGCAACAAGGGGAATTAAAAGACTTAAATATTATTATCAAAGGTGACGTACAAGGCTCTGTAGAAGCATTGCGTCAATCCTTAGAGGGTATTAAAAACCCAGAAGTACGCATCAATATTATCCACAGTGCAGTAGGTGCCATCAATGAATCTGACGTGATGTTAGCCTCTGCATCGGGTGCGATTATTATCGGCTTTAACGTGCGTCCAGATGCGAATGTACGTAAAGAAGCCGAAAAAGAAAGTGTTGACCTTCGTACATACCGTGTTATTTACGATGCCATCAATGAAATCGAAGCCGCTATGCGTGGTATGTTAACTCCTGAATTTAAAGAAGTTATCTTAGGCCGTGCAGAAGTTCGCCAAGTGATTTCTACTCCGAAAGCTATCGTAGCTGGTTCCTATGTAACGGAAGGTAAAATCACAAATAACTCTGAAATTCGCTTAATCCGTGATGGTATTGTTATCCATGAAGGTCATATTGATTCCTTGCGCCGTTTCAAAGATGAAGTGAAAGAAGTAGCGACAAGCTTTGAATGTGGTATTTCTTTGGAACGTTACCGCGATGTGAAAGAAGGCGACGTGATCGAAGCGTACAAAATGGAAGAAATTGCCCCAGAATTATAGGAGGTATCCATGAGCGAAGTTCGTGTACGAAAATTACAAGAGTTTATTAAACAAGAAGCAAGTCAAATCTTATTGCGTGGGTTGAAAGACCCTCGCATCGGATTTGTCACTGTAACCGATGTGCGTGTCACAGGTGATTTGCGAGAAGCTACAATCTATGTGAGCTTATTCGGCAGTGAAGTGGAGAAAAAACAGTCCTTAGACACTTTACGCAGAAGTGCTGGTTATTTCCGCTCTGAATTAGGAAAGGTGCTTCAATTGCGCCACATTCCTAGCATTGCCTTTGATGCAGATACATCCTTAGATTACAGCATGCACATTGAAGGCTTATTAAATTCTATTAAACAAGAGGAAAATAATGGCGAAAATTAGTATTGATCAACTGAAAGCATCGATTGATACAGCCCATTCCATTCTTCTTACTGTTCATGTTAGTCCCGACGGAGATGCTATAGGCTCTATGCTTGCTATGTATGAAGCCTTAGTAGCCCAAGGGAAAGTAGTTCGCATGGTAGTGGATGATGTAATTCCTGAAAAGTTTTCTTTTCTTCCTCTATGCTCCAAGATTGAGCCTATTGAAAGTTTAGAAACTGGTTATACATCGGATATGCTACTCATTTTGGACGCTAGCACATTTGAACGAATTGGAGAAGTAGGTGTACGAATGAGTGCACCTACTTTTAATATAGACCACCATATTTCTAATACAGAATTTGCAGACGGTTTATATTTGCGATCCGATTTTTCTTCTACGGGAGAAACGGTGGCGTACCTATGTAAGATGTGGAATTGGGAGATTACCCAATCGATGGGACAAGCTTTGTACATGGCGATGGCTACAGATACAGGGTTCTTTAAATTCTCTAATACAACAGCACATACGATGGAAATGGCAGGTCTATGTTTACAAGCAGGTGCACAGCCACATGTCATTTCTGAGGCGATAGAAATAGTGGAACCAGCTCGCATCGAAGTGATGAAACAGGTCTTAGATAATGTGTCCTTTCACCATGAAGGGCAAGTGGTATCCATGTGCTTGACATTACCGCTGATGGAACGCATTGGGGATGATACTGATGGATTTGTGGACATGATTCGAAACATCAAAGGTGTAGATGTAGCTATCGTTTTAAAAGCGAAAACAGAGACGGTAACTCGTGTTAGCATTCGCTCCAAAGTGCGAGATGCAAACCAAATTGCTAGTCACTTTGGCGGTGGTGGGCATATTCGAGCAGCTGGTTGCTCTATCGAAAGTCCTATCCACGAAGCATTGGAACAAATCTTAGCGGTGATTGATTAATGGATGGAGTTATTTCTTTAATCAAGCCACCAGGCATTACGAGTCATGATGCCATCGGTATTTGTCGACGCATTTTAAAAGAACGCCGTATTGGTCATAGTGGGACCTTGGATCCATTGGCGTACGGCGTGTTGCCTATCTTTGTAGGAAAAGCAACACGTACCATCGAATATACAGAATCTATCGGTAAGACTTATGTGGCAGAATGTAAATTTGGCATTGAAACAGATACAGAAGATAGCACAGGGAATATACTGCGTACTATGGATATGATTGAGGCTCCTAGTTGGGACGAACTAGAACAAGCAGTGCAGTCCTTTCAAGGTTCGATTGAACAACGACCGTCAAAGTATTCTGCTATCAAAATCAATGGGCAACGCGCTTATGATTTAGCCCGTGCAGGGGTGGAATTTGAATTACCAGCTCGTTTGATTCAGATTTACGACATTGAGTTACTCGCCTATGCATTTCCATTCTTTACCATTCGTGCACGATGTTCTGCGGGCACTTATGTGCGTGCTTTGTTGCGAGATATATGCCAGCAACTTGGGCTGTGTGGTATGATGACACAGCTATGCCGTACCGCAGTAGGACAATGCAACATTGAACAGTCTGTGACCATTGAAGAACTAGAAACGCTGTTGGAACAAGCTGTACAGCCCGTAGATACTTTGCTAACGCACTTGCCAGCGGTGTATATTAACGATATTAATCGCACACGCTTGGTACAAGGGAAACAAGTTCCAATCCATACAGTTAAACCGAATGGAACTTTCTGTGTGTCCCCAGAGGAAATCCCAGTCGATACATTAGTGAGAGCTTATGATGCAAATGGGTTTATGAGTATCTTGCGACGGTTGGATAGCACTTTGAAAGTAGAGAAAAATATATACATATAACATAGGTATAAGAAATGGTCAGGAACCTTATGAAATCCTGACCATTTTCTTATGTATACACTTTTTATAGTCTTCGGTTGTGTTATAATAAAGAGTAAACGTAATAAAAGTTCTATTTCATATTTCAAAAGATAAGGATTAGTATGAATATTTTATATACCATATCAGAGTTAGATACGATACAGGAACCCATTGTATATGGGATGGGAACCTTTGATGGACTGCACTTAGGTCATCAATCGATTATTAAGGAGGTCTGTGACAGCGCAAAAGCTTGTCATGGAGTTTCTGTCATAGTTACCTTCGATGCGCATCCATTTACTATATTACAACCGAAACAAATTCCACCTCGGTTGTTACAGCGAGAAGAACGGTATGCTATGTTACAGAATATGGGTGTTGATTATGTGTTGGAACTTCCCATGACTCAAGAATTAGTTGCTCAGTCAGGGGAAGATTTTATTCATGGTTTATGTGCTCATCGTGATGTACAGAAAATAGTAGTCGGTGCAAATTTTAATTTTGGATATAAGGGCTTGGGAAATTCAAAGATGATTCGAGAATTATATCCATCTATTGAAGTCCATGATCAAGAATTGGTACGCTATGATTGGATTGATGCGCCTATATCTAGTACTGCTATACGTAGTAGTATTTTACGTGGTGATATTGAATTGGCAAATCAAATGCTAGGTCGCCCGTATCGTTTTACAGGTACTGTAGTGAAAGGAGATCAACGAGGTCGTACTTTGGGATTTCCTACGTTAAACTTTCATTTTCCAGATACTATGGCAACGCCAGCGGATGGTGTGTATGTAAACCAAGTATACATCGGAGGCAAATGGTACGGAGCAGTGGGGAATATGGGGGATAATCCAACCTTTACCAATCAATATCATCGTTTTGAAACCCATTTATTTGATTTCTCTGATGATGTATACGGAGAAGTGGCTACGGTAGAATTTCTTGCTTTCATCCGTGGAGAAGTTAAGTTTGATTCCCTGCAAGCCCTTATCGATCAAATGGAAGATGATAAGGCTTTTGCATTAGACCATTTACATAGTACGATTTATAGAAAATTCTAAGGAGTATGTCCATGAAATTACAAGAAAGTCGCAAAAAAATTGATGCTATTAATAAAGAGTTAATTCGTTTATTTGAAGAACGTTTGAGCATCGTTGTAGATATTGCCAAATATAAAGAAGAGCATCAGATGAAAATTCATGATGTACAGAGAGAACAAGAAATTCTTGATTCCGCTGTGAAAGCCTTGAATAATCCCGAATTAGCTGATTATGCAAAAGAATTTATGAATGAGGTAATTCGTATTTCTAAAGATTATGAAAAGAATCATATTCATCAACATATTTTCTTAATTGGTATGCCTGGGGCGGGTAAAACAACCATAGGTAAAGCCTTAGCACAAGCATTAGGATTAGAGTTCTTTGATGTGGATACAGAAATCCAAGAGCGCACAGGAAAATCTATTCAAAATATTATTATTCATGATGGAGAAGATGAATTCCATCAATTGGAACTCAATGTAATTCAAGACTTAGTAAGCAAGCAGAATGCCAGTGTCATTGCTACAGGCGGTGGTACGGTATTGTGTGATGCCACGGCTGAACTGATGCGTGAATCTGGTTATGTGGTATTGATTCAACGTGATGTAAAACAAATTCTTGATGATTTAGATATGGAAATTCGTCCATTATTGAAAGAAAGTATTGAATATATTTTCCGCTTATATGAAGAACGTCAACCAATTTACGAACGTGTGAGTCACATCAAAATTGAAAATATTAGTAATGTAGCAGATGTGGTGCAAGCTGTCATTTCTGCTTTACCTAATGCATCCCTATGATTACACTATTAGGAACGGTTTACCGTGTCATCTATAAGTCTCCTCAAGAGAATTATTGTGTATTCATCCTGCGGGATTACCAAGAAGATACCCATACCTGTACCGGTAATATTACTCCTCCAAAGGTGGGAGAAGAAGTGGAAATAAAAGGTACCCATATTATCCATAAAAAATATGGCAAACAGATTTCCGTTCAAAGCATACAACGTGTGATGCCAGATACCTTAGCGGGAGCCAGACGATATTTAGAAAGCCTTGGAGTGAAAGGCTTAGGGCCTAAATCATTAGAAAAACTGTTGGATTATTTTGGAATTTCGATTCTAGAGATTCTAAAAAAAGAGAATCCTATGGAGTTATTAGAAGTTCCTAATGTAGCGCTTAAAACAAAGCAAGAATTGTATAAAGTATTGCTTGGGGAAGGGGTTCTCCAGGAAATTAATGACTTTTTTGCTAAGTACAATATGAGTAATCGTTGGAGTCGCCAACTCTATGAAATTTACGGTGCAAAAACGATTGAAATGTTGCAAGATAATCCGTACTATTTGTTGACTGTAGATACCAATTTACCATTTCATGTAGTGGACCATTTTGCAGAGGAGCTAGGATTTCCCTTTGATAATCCAAAGCGCATCGATGCAGGTATCCGATTTACAATGGAGCAGATAGGATCTTCTGGACATTCTTGCATGCCTATAGAGGAATTGATGGTGCAGTTGTCGAATCTATTAGGTGATGATTATATTGATGCGACCGTGGACCGATTGGAAACGCTAATCGAAACAAAACGGTATATGCAGGTGGAACATGATGATGTACTGTACATCTACCACCCTACGGTCTATCGCGCAGAAGTAGAGAGTGTGGAATTTACGGACGCCTTTTTAGATGAAGATGTGCTACCTTTATTGGACGGTGACGATTTCTGTAACAGTTATGAAATTAAGCATTCCATGGAGTTAGGGGTGGAGCAAAAGCAAGCTATTCATATGGCGCTCAGTCATCGATTCTCTATTATTACTGGTGGTCCAGGTACAGGAAAGACTACTATTATCAAAGCCCTAGTAGAAGGATTCCAGCAAGGAAATTTAAAACGTATTGTCCTCTGTGCACCTACGGGACGTGCTACGAAACGATTGTCGGAAGCGACTGGCATGGAGGCTTTCACTATTCATCGTTTGTTAGAACCAGAGTTAGAAAATAATGCGTATATCTTTGCTCGTAACCAGGATGAACCATTAGAAGTAGATGTAGTTATCGTAGATGAATCATCTATGCTTAATTTGGAGCTTTACTATGCGCTGATACAGGCGATTCCGCCTAATGCTTATGTGGTGCTTGTGGGGGATGTGGACCAATTACCACCTATTGGTGCAGGTTTTATTCTGCGAGATATGTTGAGTAGTTCTGTAATACCTTATCAAGGGTTAACGCAGATTTATCGTCAGCAAGAGGGGAATCGAATCATCGATAATGCGTACGCCATCAATCATGGGGACATGCCTAACCTATCCAGTTGTGATGAATTTCAATTTGAAAGTGCTCATGATGTGGAAAGTGTCCTATTAGCGGTTACTAAGCATTATCGAGAGGAATTACAATACGTAGAGTCTGACCTAGATATTCAAATCGTTTGTCCTATGCGTAAAGGCCCTATAGGAAGCGCAGCGATTTCTAAGTATTTGCAAGAGGAGTTGAATCCAAAACGAAGTGGTCAAGAAGAGCTAAAAGTAGATGGAAGAGTGTATCGCGTCGGTGATAAAATTATTCAAATGGAGAATAACTACGACCAAGATGTATATAATGGAGAAATTGGCGTTATCACGGATATACTTGGGAAACAAGTACATGTGAAGTTTCCAGATAAATCGATGACTCTTGACGAAGAAGATATGATGACGATGGCACTTGCTTATGCCATTACGGTTCATAAAGCACAGGGAAGTGAATATGAACGGATTATTTTACCATTTATTTCTGCCTATAACGTGATGTTACAGCGAAATTTACTTTACACAGCGATTACTCGTGCAAAGGATAAAGTGCTAATTATCGGTAGTGAAACAGCGATAGAAACGGCTGTAAATCGAGTAGATACAAACTATCGTTATACATTATTTAAGGAACGCTTAGAGGGGGCGATCTGATGAGATTATGGGATTTATTGTGTCCACCTACATGCATTCATTGTGGTAAAGATGTATATTCACAAGGTGAGTGGTGCGATACATGTTTGCAAGCAGTTATGCATGAACGGTGTATAACAGGACCAAAATACTCAGCCTTAGAATGTATATATATTCTAGCAGATTATGTAGGTGGCATTAAAACCATGTTACACGATATAAAATTTAATGGAAAAAAGGAGCGAGCTCGAGGAGTCGCTCCTTTTTTACAACATTTTACAGTTACTTGTTTGGATATGAATTATGTACCAACCATTGTTGTACCGATTCCTATTAGTGAAAGTAAACAGTTGCAACGAGGATATAATCAAGTAGATATGCTATTTAAAGATTGGGTTATGGAACAGGGGTGGCATTGGGTAGATCTATTAGTGAAACTAGATGGCTCCAAACCGATGTGGACATTGACAAAAGAAGAGCGACGCAAGAATATGAAAGGTCATTTCTTAGTTCGATCTACCATGGTAGAAGTATATAATAATAGAGAACTTAATGTATTACTAGTAGATGATATCTATACAACAGGGGCCACCTTATTAGAAGCAGCAGAGACAATCCATGATGTCTTACCGAGGGCAAACATAAAGGCTCTCACTTTAGCAAGTGGAGCCTAATGATTATCCTAGTATTTCTATGAATGCTTTTACCACATCTGGATCAAATTGTGTGCCAGAGTGTCTAAATAACTCTTGTTTAATTTCGCTACGAGGTTGTAAACTTGTATCAGAAGCTGGGTCGATGGCTGTTACGTAGTAATCAGCAATACCAATAATGCGAGCGCCTAATGGAATATTGGCACCTCGCAAGTGTTTCGGAAAGCCTGTGCCATCCCAACGCTCATGATGGTATTTAATGTAAGGAATGATAGGTTGACAGCATGGATAGTTTTCAATCATGCTAGCCCCAAATACAGGATGTTGTTTGTATTTGGCCAATTCCTGACGGTTAAAGTAGGGAAATTTCATCAAGGTAGTGATGGGTAAGCAAATTAAGCCTAAATCGTGTAAACACGCTGCGTGACGAATCAATTCGATTTCGCCTTTTGGCAACCCCATTTTAGCAGCAATAGCTACAGCGTAATTGGCAACCTGCACTGAATGCACATATAAAGTTTGACTTTTCATTTGAATCATCTGTAAGAGTTGTAAGGTAACTAGCTCTAGGGTACTTTGATCTTGTTCGTAAGCGCCTGATTCCTGAATTAATGATAACATAAACATGTGCAAACCCTTCCTAACAAATAGAAACGGTGTACTCTCTTTTGGAAAATCACCGTTTTTATATTCTTCGTTTACTTAAGTACACACATTATACAATAAATTTGTATCCTTGAATATACCCTACAGAGTGGACAAAAATGTACTGGAAAGTTCTCATCATTGTCGCAATAAGTGAGAATGTGATAAACATGGGATGTAGTAAAGTTGATGTATATTTGGTAAAAAAAAGCAAGTCTTTTTTCTGAAAGGACTATATAAAAATGATATAAGTGGAGTGAAAAAAATCATGATGGTTTCTAAGTGACAAAAGTAAAAAATATGGATATAATAAAAGTACATAACGGGTCTGTGGTTGAAAGTCGAGGCCAGTCGCAGGCGAAACGATCCACATAAGCAATGAGAAATTGTGAGCATGGTGCGGCTTAGATGTAAGACCTGCCGACAGTAGATGTCGAGAGGAGTAGTAGTGGGGAGCACAGCTTAAGAGCGAACCTTCCAGCAGGCGAGTGTGGGGGCAAAGACCAGGTCAGCCGTATGAAACACAGCAGAAATTGTTCTGCTGTGTATTTTTTATGCTTTTTTTGCATGACAGTCTTTTAATATTAGAAATACAATGTAGTGCATATATTAATTGTTAATAAAAATACATAAAATTTGCAAAAATATGTTGACTAAATATTCGCATAGATGTATAATCAGTGCATAAGGTACAACATGAGTGATTTAGTAAAGGAGAAATATCATGAAAACAAATGTAAAAAAACTAATATGTACTGGTTTATTAGCCTTAGGTGTAGTAGCACTACTAGGGGGATGCGGTTCTCAAGGAGGAGAGCAAGCACAAAAAGGAAGTGTCTTAAAGATAGGCACCAATGCAACCTTTGTGCCATTCGAGTTTAAGCAAGAAGGTTCCGAAGAATTGCAAGGCTTTGACATCGATGTAGCTAAAGAAATTGCGAAACGGACTGGGAAAACCATTGAATTTAAAAATGTTCCTTTTGATGCATTAGTGCCAGCTTTAGATAATGGCGAGATTGATTTGGCAGCATCGGGGATGACTATCACAAAAGCACGGATGGAAAAAGTTGGTTTCAGTATGCCTTATTATGAATCAGGTATGGCTGTGGTTGTCAAAGAAACTAGTCCTATTAAAGGCTTAGATGATTTGACAGGTAAAACAATTGCTGTACAAATGGGTACTACAGGGGCAGACTTAGCGAGCAAAATCAATGGGGCTATAGTAAAAAACTTTGACCATACCAGCGATGCCTTATTAGAATTACAAAATGGTGGAGTGGAAGGAGCCTTGATCGACTTACCTGTGGCACAGTACTATGTGGCTAAACATGGCGATCAACATTTGACGGTCATTCCGTACCCTAATACAAAAGAGTATTTTGGGTTGGCTATGAATAAAAAGAATAAAGAACTTCAAGATAGTGTAAATAAAGCATTGACAGAGATGAAACAAGATGGTACTTTAAATAAAATTTACCAAACATGGTTTAAAACTGATATGCCAACAGATATTCCCGTGACATACGAAGGAAAATAATGTACTATATAAGGAGGCTTTGTGCCTCCTTATCTGTGTTGAATGAAAGGATGGATAGGTAACGATGGATTTTAATTGGCAGTTAATTGTCGACTCTTTACCCCTGTTAATTGGAGGGGCTGGAATTACGATTCAAATTACCCTCATGAGTGTGGGCTTTGGTTTCTTTATTGGACTGGTAGTGGCGTTGATGAATTTATCACGATTTAAAGTGATTCGTCTCATCGCAAAATGTTATGTAGAATTATTCCGTGGTACACCACTATTAGTACAAATCTTCATGATTTACTTCGGTGGCCCTAAATTGTTGGGCGCTATTGTCAATGCCAATGGTGCGCCAGAACCAATTGGACCGTATTTAGCTGCTGTCTTAGCATGCTCTATAAACTCTGGTGCCTACGTATCTGAAATTTTCCGTGCCGGCATCCAATCCATTAATAAAGGTCAAATGGAAGCAGGTCGCTCCTTAGGATTAACTTGGTTCCAAACGATGCGCTATGTGATTATGCCACAAGCTTTCAAAGCCATCATTCCACCATTAGGCAATGAATTTATAGCTATGTTGAAAGATACTTCCTTAGTGGCAGTTATCGGTTTTGAAGAATTGACACGTCGAGGACAATTAATTATCGCTCGTACCTATGGGTCCTTTGAAATCTGGACAGCCGTAGCGGTGATTTACTTGATTATGACATTAACCATTTCCCGACTCGTAGCGTACTTAGAAAGGAAATATAATATCAAATGATTCAATTACAGAATGTACATAAATACTTTGGACAATTACATGTCTTAAAAGGCGTTTCCACAGAAATCGATGCTGGTGAAGTAGTGGTCATTATTGGACCATCTGGTTCTGGTAAAAGTACTGTATTACGCTGTATGAACTATTTAGAAGAACCAACACATGGTGACGTGATTGTAGATGGTATGAATCTTAATGTGAAAGAAAATATCAACAATGTACGTGCCGAAGTGGGCATGGTATTCCAACGATTTAATCTATTCCCTCATATGACCGTGCTAGATAATATTACATTAGCACCGCAAAAAATTAGAGGACTTTCAAAATCTGAAGCAGAAACCATTGCTCGTGATTTATTGGGAAAAGTAGGTTTATCTGATAAAGCAGAGGCGTACCCAGAGCAATTATCTGGGGGGCAACAACAGCGTGTAGCCATTGCTCGTGCATTAGCGATGAAACCGAAAGTGATGCTCTTTGACGAACCTACCTCTGCTCTAGATCCAGAAATGGTTAGCGAAGTATTAGACGTTATGAAAGACCTTGCTAAAGAAGGTATGACAATGGTCATCGTTACTCATGAAATGAGCTTTGCCAAAGAAGTAGCCACTCGTGTACTGTTTGTAGATGGCGGTGAAATTTTAGAAGAAGGCACACCAACGGAAGTGTTTGACACACCAAAACATGAACGGACAAAATCATTCTTATCAAAGGTCATTCGATAAGGATAAAATTGTTGTCAGTTTTTTTGGGCAATAAATTTAGTTTGTCTCTTATAAGAGATGTTATTTCAAATATGCAAAAACAACTACCCTATATACGGAGTTTCCTATGTGGGGTAGTTTTTTTGTTTTACTGCTGTCTATCTATGTGAATGAGTTCCAAGGCATTGCTATATATGGTTAAACAGGTATGAGCTTATCATCTAATATCATTGAGGTCGATATATAGGCTCATACGATTAGAGGTGTCATGGTTAGTAGCTTTGAGTGCTATTCTATGTGCATTTGTATAATGTGTGTTGAATAAATTATGCAAAAAGAATAAATATTATTATATTTCATAGTTGATAGTATGTAAAAATAATTATTAAAATGATATACATATAGAGTAAATGAAACGATTTGAATAAAATTATTGAGTATAATCTTGATAACTGACAAATTGCATAAATTTATAAAAATAAAACATAATGTGAATATAAATTGAATTAGATAATAAATATATAAAATGTAGGATATATCCAAAATATCTATAGTATAGGTATACAATGCAGTAATTGATTAATGATTTCGTTGAATTATATCAATATAGCATATACTTGAAAATAAAATAATATTTTGATTGACATCATACATATATAGTGATAACATGAAAGCAAGATTTAGATACTCTAAATCGCTTGCAGTATTAAAGGTAGGAGGAATTATCATGCTTGGGAAAGTAAAATGGTTCAGCGCAGAAAAAGGTTATGGATTTATTGAAAGAGAAGATGGCAGCGATGTATTTGTTCATTTTTCTGCAATCCAAGAAGATGGCTTTAAGTCTTTATCGGAAGGACAACAAGTAGAATTTGAAATCGTAGATGGCAACCGCGGTCTTCAAGCGGCTAACGTATATAAAGCTTAATTCTGAACAGAAAGGCTTAGGATATTCCGAGTAGGAGATCCTAAGTCTTTTTTATTGGCGTTTGTAATAGTAAAGTGCTACGAGGTTTACTGTCATTTCAGACAAAAACCTCACAAAGGCGGTCATAGTGCTAGTAATAGTAAAGTGGTAGGATGGGCATTGTTTATAGGCATGGTGACAAAGGAAAAGCAGAACAAAAAAAGAGATTACAGTAAGAAAAACTTTGAAAAATAAAAAGGGTTTTAAGAATTTTTGTAGAATTATATAAATATGTACTTGTTTATAGGTAATACAGAAAGGATGAGCACTATGAAATTAACAGTACGAGGCAAAAATCTTGAAGTGACAGCAGCGTTACGTGAATATATTGAAAAACGGGTAGAAAAGTTATCTCGTTATTTTGAAACTCCAGTGACAGTGCAAGTTGTATTATCCGTGGAAAAAGAAGAACGTAAAGTAGAAGTGACATGCTTTGTAGAAAGTGTAGTATTGCGTGGTGTAGAAAACCATTTAGATATGTATGCCGCTATTGATTTAGTAGTGGATAAAATTGTTCGTCAAATCCATAAACATAAAACACGGTTAGCAAAACGATTCCGTAAAGAAACGGGATTCCATGTAGATGTAACACCAGTGGAAGCAATTCCAGAAGAAAAAGAATTAGAAGTAGTACGTCGCAAAAACTTTATCGTACGACCTATGAGCGTAGAGGAAGCAATTTTACAAATGAATCTATTGGAACATGACTTCTTTATGTTCTTCAATGAAGATACTGAAATCATGAACGTTGTATATCGTCGACATGATGGTAAATATGGTTTGTTAGAACCAGAAGTGGGTTAATCATAATTCATACAGTATATATAAAGGGCTATGATAGGTGTGTTACATGTTGTCATAGCCTTTTTTTCGGTAAGTAATATAACAATAGAGGAAGATGGATGCCTTTGATCCATCTTCCTCTATTTGTGTTTTTCAGGCTCTTTGTCAAATGTGAGGGTGTTTATATAAAAGGCTCTCAGCAGTAGCTATTTAAATATTCAGTCCTTTTTATAGTTTAAGATTTAGCTTATTAAGTGAGAGAACTCTATGAGTGTACTAGCCTGTAAAGTAGTGTACGCCTGATGCAAAGATGGGCATTACAAGTTGCCCTTCTATGTTTTTATGGACCCCGTACCCGATGCGCTCTACGTGTGCCATTTTTCCAAATACACGACCATCAGGACTGAGCAAGCCTTCTACAGCACCCATGGATTGATTAGGATTCCATCGCGGATCATGGGTAGTATTACCCACTAGGTCTACATATTGTGTAGCAACTTGCTTCCGAGCATAGAGTTCTTCTACTTGTTCTGTTGTAGCAAGGAAACGACCTTCTCCATGAGAAATAGGGACTGTGTAGATGGCGCCTATTTCGCAGGCACTTAGCCATGGTGAAGCGGTAGATACAACTTTAGTATGAACCATGCTAGATATATGGCGACTAATGGCGTTGTACGTCAAGGTGGGACTACTTTCAGTCAATGTTTGTATATGTCCAGTGGGTAAAAGACCTAATTTAATGAGCGCTTGAAATCCATTGCATATACCAAGGACTAGTCCGTCTCGATGGTACAACAAATTTTCGAGGGACTCTTGTAAGTAGGGATTGTGAAACAGGGTGGCTATAAATTTGCCAGATCCTGCTGGTTCGTCACCGCTACTAAAACCACCAGGGAAACATACAATTTGAGCACTGTCTATACTGCGTTGTAAGGCTTGTATAGATTCTTGCAATTCTTGACTGCTTCGATTGCGAATGATAAGCGTGTCTACCTTGGCACCGTGCTCTGTGAAAGCCCGTGCAGATTCATATTCACAATTGGTGCCAGGGAATACAGGAATCAGCACTTTAGGATGAGATAGAGAGGTATACTTACTACATGGTTTGCTCTGTGTAGTGTGTAATAAATTGTTGTCAGCAGAGGAAAGGCACATTCTACTGGTATCGCCGAATATATTTGATACATCAAGTTGTTTACACAAGTTACTAGATTCTGTACTCTGTAGTTCATTTGTTGTATGAGGTTCTATGAAATTTGTTTTCCTCTTTTGAGTTGATAGCTTTCCTGTGGGTAAGATTTTTTCTTCAGCGTAAATAGGAAAGATAGATGCTAAGGTGCTTTCATAGGAATTGGTTAAGTCATCTAATGAGATTGTCGTATCCCCCATCACAATAGAAGGGGCTTCTTGTGTAGTACCAATATGGTATATGTGAGGTAAGGCCTTTAATGCCTGAGCTGTCACAGTATCCACCTCTAGGAGGAAGGAACTACGGAAGGGGTAGAACAACATATCTTCAGGAGTTAGAGCGGTATGGGGGCGATAATTCTTTGATGCATTGGAACTATGATTCTCTGATGGATTGGCACAGATCTGAGTTATGTCTGTTCCTTCTGTTTCTCGTTTTTTATGTGTAGAAGATACACTCATAAGTAGTCTTTGTAATTCTTCTTTGTGGTAGACACAGCCAATGGCATTGCCTAGACAGGCTTTCACCGTGGCGGGGCCGATGCCATCCTGTTCTACGACATACGCACTATATGCTTGTTGCGTGATATTGTAGGAACGCAAGGCTTTACAGTGAGCTTTAAAGGTTGCCCAATCGGGTGTTCCATCACTGTGCTCCGGTACATGTAAAAAAATGATATGATGGTGTGCCTCATGAAAGTGAGGAGAGAGTATGCGATGGATATCCTCGGTGGTGACAGCAAAAGAAATGAGAGTAGGTGGCACATGGAGTTCTTGGAATGTACCGCTCATAGAATCTTTGCCACCAATAGCGGCCACACCTAATTGGCGTTGCACCTCGTAGGCCCCCAATAGAGCAGATACCACTTTGCCCCAGGAAATAGGACTGTTGAGCTTTTCAAAATATTCTTGAAAACTTAGATAGGCTTTAGAGATATCTCCTCCTAAAGCGGCTAATTTGGCTAAGCTAAGGAGTACCGCATATTGAGCGCCATGGTAGGGACTCCATTCTGATAGATAGGGATCAAAACCATGAGTCATGATGCTTGTAGTCGTAGTAGTTCCCTGTAACACAGGAAGTTTTGCCACCATCCCTTGGACGGGAGTTTTCAGATAGGTTCCACTGAAAGGAAAGAGGACAGTATTTCCACCTACGGTAGAGTCAAACATAGCTCGTAATCCCTCTTGCGAGGTACTATTCAAATCTTGCAAGCCTTGATGAAAGCGTGTTTCTATGGAAGCTTTGGTTGTTGCAGGGCGGGAAGATAGATTCGTAACAAACGAAGGATAGTGGTTTGCTCTTGGAGATACAATATGAGCATTAGCACGTTGTGTAGCTCCATTTGTAGCTAAGAATGAGCGATGTAGGTTAACAACACTCTTCCCTTGCAACTCCATGGTTAGACGGCCTGTAGTAGTAACCTTACCTACAACAGTGGCCTCTATATTTTCTTTGTTACAATAGGATTGAAATTGATACCAATGGGATGGGGAAACAACGCAAGCCATGCGCTCTTGGGATTCTGAGATAGCTAGCTCTGTTCCAGTGAGCCCAGTATATTTGGTAGGTATCGCATCTAGATATATGTGAACACTATCTGCGAGTTCTCCAATAGCAACGGCTACACCACCTGCTCCAAAGTCGTTGCATCGCTTGATGCATCGTGTGACCTCTGGGATACGGAATAGGCGTTGTAACTTTCGTTCTGTCACAGGATTTCCTTTTTGTACTTCTGCACCACATGTGTAAAGGGAGTCTTTCGTATGTGTTTTAGAAGATCCCGTAGCACCGCCACAGCCATCACGGCCAGTTTTACCACCTAGCAATATAATGAGATCACCTGGGACAGGGTTTTCACGATGTACATGAGATCGTGGCACAGCACCGATGACGGCACCTACCTCTAATCGTTTAGCACGGTAGGAGTCGTGGTAATACTCACGTACTTCACCAGTGGGAATGCCGATTTGGTTGCCGTAGGAAGAAAAACCTTTGGCAGCTGTGGTTGTGATGTAGGATTGTGGTAATTTACCAGGCAAGGTATGCTCTTTTGAGATTAAAGGGTTGCCAGAGCCAGTGATACGCATGGCTTGGTATACATAGGCACGACCACTGAGTGGATCACGAATACAGCCACCTAAACAAGTGGCAGCACCACCGAAAGGTTCTATTTCAGTAGGATGATTATGGGTTTCGTTTTTGAACAATAACAGCCATTCTTCTTCTTTGCCATCCACCTGCACCGGAACAACGATAGAGCACGCATTGATTTCGTCCGACACATCTAATTGATTTAGTTTGCCTTGATGACGGAGTTCTTGCATAGCCATTGTGGCAATGTCCATTAATGTGGGTGCTACATCAGCTGATGGATTCAGTTGTTGTTTTGTTTCAAGATAGGTTTGATATGTTTTTTTAATCGGCTTGGTAAGGGCAGACTCATCAAAGGTAATCTCTGTTAGTTCAGTGTTGAACGTAGTGTGACGACAATGGTCTGACCAATAGGTATCCAATACACGAATTTCAGTGATGGTTGGATTTCGATGTTCCTGTTGGAAATATGTTTGGATACAAAATAAGTCTTCTATGGTCATGGCTAATTGCATGGATTGAAGGAGCTCTTCTAATTTTGTTTTCGATAGAGTGATAAACTCCTCTATGTATGAAGTTTCTGGAACAACAGGTGTTTCTAAGTCCAGCGTTGTAGGTAACTCCATGGAACTTTCACAAGTATCGATAGATTGTAAAAGGTATTGCCGAGCTGTATCTAGATGCACTTTGGAGAGCGGACCAGTTAATACATACACTCGTGCAGTACGTACAGTATTATGATCATGACCAGTGAGGATGGAGAGACATTGCTCTGCAGCATCAGCACGCTGGTCATATTGGCTTAGCATAGGTGCAATAGCAATGGGATGGTCTAGGGCGGACAGGTTTAATGTAGTACAGGTCGTCTCTAAGGGAGGTTCGGAAAAGATAAGAGTTTTGGCACGATTAAACTCTGATTCTGTAATTCCTGAGATGTCGTATCGTTCGTAGATTCTGAGGTCGGTGAGAGGAATTTGTAAGTCTTGTTGAAATGTTACAAGTAGTTGCTGTGACTCTTGTGATATGGTAGTGCGTGGAGTGACAAATAGACGGAATATGTGCATACATAGCCTCCTTTAGGTTACTAGGACGGTGGTGGGATTCTCATTACATCCTATAGTATGTTTGTTAGCGTTCCATATATGACTTCTTATATCTCAAGTATACCACGTTTTTTGTTGATTCCCTGAGTTTGTATTGAAGATAGCTGTGTAGCAAGTTATAATAGAGATAGTTTGACATTTGATAATCTGTCCGTGTGCACGATATGAGCAGGGTATGACTCTAGGGGGCATAATGAAATATGATGGTGTGTTAGATACATGGCATGAAGAATGCGGAGTCTTTGGGCTCTATGATTCTTCTTTGCCGGCAGAGACAACTATATATGAAGGGCTTGTGGCATTACAGCACCGAGGACAAGAGGGGGCTGGTATCGCTGTTGTTCATGAATCACAGATAGATGTGGTGAAAGGACCAGGGCTTGTGAAAGAGGCTTTACAGGATGTTTCTTTCTTAGAAGGCAATATAGGAATTGGACATGTACGGTATTCTACAACGGGTATAGAGAATCCTTGTGATGTGCAACCTCTTGTAGGAACATCACCGTGGGGGACATTCGCAGTGGCCCATAATGGAAATTTGACGAATGCTTTAGTGTTACGTCGTGAACTGGAATCGCAAGGGGCTATATTTACGATGACTATGGATTCAGAAGTAATCGTCCATTTGATCCAACGATCCAATGAATCGACGCTCCTAAGTGCTATTCAGCAAACTTGTAGAAGATTAGAAGGGGCTTTTTCCTTAACGATTGCTACGAATACTATGCTAATCGGTGTACGAGATCCTCATGGGTACCGGCCTCTTTGTGTAGGACGTACGGCGCATGGGTATGTACTTGCCTCTGAAAGTTGTGCTATAGATGCTATAGAGGGGACTTTTATTCGTGATGTAAGACCTGGGGAAATAATTCTTGTTGATGGAATAGATTTCCGCAGTGTACCCTATCACTCCAGTATAAGATATGAAGTTTCGGACTACCGAAATACTGAGGGTGGTATACAGAGTAGAAGTATTTCTCGAGATGGGGCTGAGGGATTAGAAAATAAAGAAAAAACAAAACAAGTACATGTAGGAAGTATAGGCGTAGAACAACAGGCGGTAGTAGAACAACATACTTGCGTGTTTGAATATATTTATTTCGCAGATCCTACCAGCGTTATCGATGGGCAAAGTGTATCAGAGGCAAGGGTAGCTATGGGGCGTCAGTTGGCAAAAGAAACACAATATGAAGCGGATGTTGTTATGCCCATACCTAATTCAGGGACCTTGTCTGCTCAGGGATATGCAGAGGAATCTGGTATTTTCTATAGGGAAGGATTAGTGAGGAATCCGAAGACATTACGGACTTTCATAGAACCGAACCAAATTAGTCGAGAAGAAGCGGTGCGTAACAAGTTTAGTATTGTTCCTGAGGTGGTACAAGGAAAGCGTATTGTTCTCATTGATGATTCAATTGTACGAGGCACCACAAGTCGATATATCGTTTCCATGTTACGACAAGGGGGAGCGAAAGAAATCTATTTGTGTTTAACGTCTGAACCTGTCCGATATCCTTGCTATTTTGGAATCGATACATCCGATGCAGAAGAGTTGCTAGCGCATCGATATTCCATAGAAGAAATCCGTCAATACATTGGCGTTGATCGTTTATATTATTTGTCTCATGAAGGATTGGTGCAGTCTATGAAACAATTAGAAGCGCCACATTTTTGTGTGGCTTGTTTTACGGGAGAGTATCCAAGTCCTGTAGGGGATGAATATATCAAGGGAGGTACTTATGTCTGTCGATAATACACCTGTTACCTATTTAGATGCTGGCGTGGATGTGGAAGCGGGCAACCAGCTCATTCAAAAGATTAAACACCGTGTGGAACGCACCTATACACCGGGTGTACTAGGATCTTTAGGCGGTTTTAGTGGACTCTATTCTTTGGCACAGTACACCATGAAAGAACCCATTCTTGTATCGAGTACAGATGGAGTGGGCACTAAAATTCGCTTTGCGGTACTTATGAATGAGCATCGCCAGATTGGTCAAGATTGTGTGGCTATGAGTGTGAATGATGTGGTAGCACAGGGGGCGACTCCTTTATTTTTCCTAGACTACATTGCTGTCGGTAAATTGGAACATGACCATATTGAAAGTATCATCGATGGCATTGGTGAGGCTTGTGAAGACTGTGGATGTGCCTTAATCGGTGGAGAAACATCGGAAATGTCTAGTTTCTATGGCGATGGCAATTATGATTTAGCTGGCTTTGCAGTGGGGATTGTAGATAAGGACCGATGCATTACGGGAGCCTCTATCGAGGCAGGAGATATGGTACTAGGTTTACCTTCCTCAGGTTTACACTCCAATGGATTTTCCTTAGTGCGCCATATCATATTAGACAAACAACAAATGCCATTGGATACCTATGTAGACGAGTTAGGTCGCACCATTGGAGAAGAAGTATTAACACCAACGAAACTGTATGTAAAACCTATTCTACCGCTACTGAAAGAACAGTTAGTGAAAGGGATGGCTCATATAACAGGAGGATCTTTCTACGACAATATTCCTCGCATATTACCAAAAGGGTTGTCTGTTACGATTCATAGTGATGCTTGGCCAGTACCACCTATTTTTAAGTTATTACAAGAATGGGGCCATGTGGAAACGAGAGAAATGTACCATACTTTCAATATGGGTATAGGCATGGTGCTAGTAGTGAAGCCAGAGTTAGTAGAACGGGTCGTAGAAGTGTTACAAGAACAGGGAGAAGTAGTGTACTCCATTGGACTTGTTACAGAAGGGCAAGGAGACGTGACGATTCTTGGTGAGGCATTCCATGCGTAAACGATTGGCTTTATTTGGCAGTGGCAGAGGATCTAATGGAGAAGCCATCTATAAGGCCATAAAAGGGGGGCATATAGAGGGTGAAATCGTTCTTATCATGAGTGATAGACCCAATGTGGACATTGTGGATAAGGGACGTGCGTGGCAGATTCCCGTTTATGTAATAGAACCAACTATGTATGCTCAAAAAGAAGATTGGTCACAAGCTATGCTCGATGTACTAGTGACATATACCGTTGATGGCGTGTTGCTAGCAGGGTATATGCGTATATTACCACCTACATTTGTGCAAGCGTATAGAGAAAACATCTTGAACATTCATCCCTCCTTATTACCAGCTTTTACAGGCTTAGAGGCACAGAAACAAGCCTTAGTAAAAGGAGTAAAATATACAGGATGTACCATTCATTTTGTAGACGAAGGCATGGATACGGGTCCGATTATTGCGCAGGCGGTGGTACCAGTTTATGAAGATGACACGGTGGATACTTTATCAACACGAATCTTGCATGAAGAGCATCGCATCTACCCAGAGGCGGTGCGCTTATTTTGCAAGGATGCCTTGGAAATCGTGGAATCTCGTGTTGTCATTAAGAAAGAAGCTACTATAAGATAGTTTAATATTGCGAGGTATCTATGAAAGTATGTATTATTGGCAATGGTGGACGTGAACACGCATTAGCTTGGAAGTTACATCATAGCCCATCTGTAACAGATGTCTATGTAGTGCCAGGTAATGCGGGAATGACTTCCATAGCCACTGTAGTCAACTTAGATTGGAAGAACCGAGATACCTTACTAGCTTGGTTATTAGAATATAAGATTGAATTGGTTGTTATAGGACCTGAATTGCCACTTGTGGAGGGACTTAGTGATGCCATCCGAGCCATGGGGATTCCAGTATTTGGACCATCCCAGCAGGCGTCTCGATTAGAAGGGTCTAAGTCGTTTGCAAAAGATGTAATGCTTCGATATGGGATTCCTACGGCAAAGTATGAGGTTTGCCAGGATGTAGAAACAGGAAAAGGTATCATTCATCAGTGGGGCGTACCGATTGTATTAAAGAGGGATGGTCTATGCGGTGGTAAAGGTGTCACCATTTGTGAGACTTTCACAGATGCAGAACAAGTATTGCAAGAGATGCTGAGTAATTCCGATGAATGCGTTGTAATTGAGGAATATATGCAAGGACAGGAGCTATCCTTATTATCTTTTGTGGATGGCAAGCATGTATTACCTATGATAGGGGCAAGAGATCATAAACGATTGTTAGACCATGACAAAGGTCCTAATACGGGTGGTATGGGAGCCTATGCACCGGTGCCAGAACTGGATGACGCGTTAGAACAAATCATAGTAGACACCATAATAAATCCCATCGTGAAAGCCATGGCAGAAGAAGGGTATCCTTATGTAGGGTGTTTGTACACAGGTCTTATGCTTACCGAGGGAGGACCGAAAGTAGTAGAGTTCAATGCCCGCTTTGGAGATCCAGAAACACAAGTAATATTGCCATTATTACAGAGTGATTTAGGAGATATTATGTATGCTACGGCTACGGGTCGATTAGAGGGGATGACCTTGGAGTGGTCCAAAGAATATGCGTCATGTGTTATCTTAGCATCTGAAGGATATCCGCATCATCCATTGATAGGTCGAACCATCACTGGCGATATACACAGTATGGATACTAGGTCGAGAGTATTTCACTCTGGTACAGCATATGAAACAGATCACTATGTAACACAAGGCGGTCGTGTGTTGAGCGTTGTAGGCTTGGGAGATACGTTGGAAGAATCCTTGGAACATGCTTATGAACGTGTGGGTATGATTGACTTTGAGGGACAACAATACCGTAAGGACATCGGGGAATCGAGTTTGGATTTTGTATACATGCATAATATAGAAAATTTTCGATAGATAAAGAACGTAAAAAATGATATAATAACAAGGATATATTTTACTTATTCAATGATATATATTACATAGTAGAGGGGTAATTGTATGAATCGAATCGTATCTTTTTTTACATCACCATCAGCAGGGGGTATACTACTCTTCGTAGCTGCGGTGGTAGGGGTGCTATTGGCAAACTCTCCAGTAGAAAGTTTGTATCACTCTTTACTTCATGCTAAATTGGGACCATTGTCCATTGAATTATGGATTAATGATGTGGCCATGGCGGTCTTCTTTTTATTTGTAGGCCTTGAAGTAAAACGAGAAATGATTGCAGGAGAATTGAATACCAATGCAAAACGATTTTTGCCTGGTATTGCTGCATTCTTTGGTCTTTTAATGCCAGCCTTAATTTATTATTTCATCGTTGGTTACCATCCAGAATACATTCATGGTTGGGGGATTCCAACGGCTACAGATATCGCCTTTGCCATCGGTATTGTTTCACTTCTAGGCGATCGAGTTCCCATTGCGATGAAAGTATTTTTAACTACATTGGCTGTTATGGATGACTTGATGGCTATCGTCATCATTGCTTTCTTCTATACAGCGGAGTTAAACTTCTTTTACTTATTTGTAGCCGCAATCATCGTCTTCATGTTACAATACGTAAATCGTATGAACTATACGAGACCAATTCCGTATTTAGCGTTAGGATTTGGCCTTTGGTTCTGTGTGTTTAAGTCTGGATTGCATGCTACCTTAGCAGGTGTTATTCTAGCTGCTTTCATTCCATACCATGGTATACGTGATGGACGTCATGTATCTCCTTTGTCAGAATGGGAACACACCTTGAGTAACTGGGTGACCTACTTAATCATTCCCATCTTCGGTTTTGCCAATGCAGGCGTATCCTTCCATGGATTTACTTTAGATAGTTTCGTTCATCCAGTAGTTTTAGGGGTAGCAGTAGGTTTGGTATTGGGTAAACAAGTAGGAGTTTTCGGCACACTCTTTCTGCTAGTTAAATCTAAATTAGTAGAAATGCCAGCTCAAACAAATTGGCTCCATGTATATGGTATCGCCTTATGTTGCGGTATTGGATTTACCATGAGCTTGTTTGTATCCTTGTTAGCATTTCCACCAGGACATGCACAAGAAATGGCAAAAGTGGGTATCTTCGTAGGCTCTATCGTATCTGGTATCTTAGGATATATAGTATTGCGTATTGCTGGTCGAAAACATCAAGTCCTTGTTTCTGAATACGATATGATTAAAGGACAACATATTTAATTGCATACTTCATAGAGAGTAGAGGCTCTATCTAAGCTGTAGTGAAAGGAAACTTTCATTACAGCTTTTTAATTATGCCAATTTAGTATAACAAACCTATTTTTATGCATATTTACTATAGAAATTGAGGAATATTAACATTTTTTAGTGTACATATGTAGTAGGTGGTGTTTCCTATGGGAAGTAATTTATACCATATGTGGGAAAAATACGATAAAAATGGGTACTAAGTGGTGTTAAAGTGTTAAAAAAGCCCTGTTTTTTTGACGTATCTCCCAAAAAATGGTAAAATGTATAAGCATTTAGATATGAGGTGAACATCGTGAAAAAAATAACTCTCATAGCGATTCTACTTTTGGTATGTACCATGGCGACAGCCTTGGCAACATCTGGACGAGGTGATCGCGGTAAAGAGGTGGAAGAGTTACAAGCGTTGTTAGTAGCCCAAGGCTATTTGCTTGATACAGCAGATGGAGTGTTTGGGAATAATACAGAATACGCAGTGCTCGTCTTTCAGAAAGAACACGGGTTAACTCCAGACGGTAGAGTAGGCAAAGAAACAATGCGTGCTTTATTAGAGAATCAAAAACAATTCGAGGGGCAACAAACATCTCGAAATACCCGTACTGTCGAGGTATCACGATTTGGTGATCGGGGTCGACAAATAGAAGAATTACAAAGTAAATTAGAGGATAGTGGATTTTCTCCAGGTTCCATTGATGGCGTATTTGGTAGTGGCACAAAAGAAGCCTTACTTCGCTTTCAACGGCATCATGGATTAATTGAAACCGGGATCTTAGACGCTACTACATGGTCTAAGTTATCTAGCACAAAACATGGTACTTTCAAAAAAAGTCGTAAGCCATCATCGTATAAAAAAACGATAGATATGGAAGCCACTGCCTATACAAGCCAAGAGTCAGGTTCTTATACAGCACGAGGACATGCATTACGCCGAGGATATGTATCGGTAGATCCGAATGTGATTCCATTGGGCACAGAGGTGTATGTAGAAGGGTATGGCTATGCTGTGGCAGATGATACTGGTGGCGATATTGTAGGTCACCGCATCGATGTGGCTATGGATAGTTATGATGAGGCCATACAATTTGGTCGTCGTACGGTGAAAGTATATATTTTAAATTAGAGGAAGTATTGATTTGTTGTAAAACAGAAAGAACATCTAATTGCAAAGTGTAGTTACACAAAATAAAAGATAGGAAACTACGGTGATGTAGTTTCTAAGATACTAGAAGGATAGTCGGTTCAGTTGAATCGGCTATCCTTTGTTTTATAGGTTCTCTATGATATAATTGAATGTATTCTAAGTAGTATATATAGGAGGAAATGGTGGATATTATATCAACACAAGGGTTATTAGCAATTCTACAAATTATTATTATTGATATATTATTAGCAGGGGACAATGCCATTGTCATCGGCATGGCTGCGAAAAATTTGCCGGAAACGTTGCGCAAGCGTGCTATTTTCTGGGGAACAGCAGGTGCAATTATGTTACGTCTTGTAATGGCCATTTTGTTCATTGAAGCCTTAGATAACATTCCAGCATTACGCATTGTTGGTGGGATTATGTTACTTTGGATTGGGTATTCATTATTGAAAGATGGGGATAATGAACACAACATTGAAGCAAAAGATAATATCTGGGGTGCTATTGCCACTATCATTATTGCCGATGGTGTCATGGGTATTGATAATGTGCTGGGCGTTGTGGCAGCAGCAGAAGGCCATTTTGGTCTCGTTGTAGCAGGTATGCTAGTGACAGTGCCAATCATTGTTTGGGGGAGTACTATCTTTGTAAAACTGATTGATAAGTTTCCGGTTATCCTATACGCAGGTGGCGGTATCTTAGGTTGGGTGTCTGCTAGTATGATCCAACATGATCCAATGGCAGCACCGCACATTGAACCATATAGCTGGCCATTCCACATCGGTTGTGTCGTATTGGTGCTGGGCGCAGCGCTCATTCGCAATCGGTTGGTGAAAGGATAACTACAGACCTTATTAGGTGTAGTGAGAGTATCTGATATAAAGGATATGCAGATAGTGCTTTCCTTAAAAATTGTATAGTAAATAGGCATATAGTTTCCATAGTACGTATGTACAAATTGTGAAGCTATATGCTTTTGTTTTTTTAGACAAGCTAGAGTTGTAAGATGATAAAATTGGGGTTATAGGACAAAATGAGGGGTATAGGACAAAATGAGTTGGCTGTAATATTGATGAGCTTAGATACATACTTGGTTATTTGAATTTTAAAGTGGTCTAAAGAATTTTTAGGTAAAAAAGGTAGTAGTCATACTTTCAGTAAATGGCATGAAAGATGGTTCTATGACCGTAGACTAAGGTACATACTTTAATGATATAAATGGTGTGCATGTGTGGGAATTATACTAGGTAGTATGAGATATATAGACGTGTTAGGAACAGATAAAAAATGATATAATAACATAATGATAGAAACAAATTACTTGGATTAAAGGATATATAGATGAGTGAGAAGAAGAAACAACAGACAGTACCGGTGTGCGTTGGACATACATATACCATAGAGATTCACGGCACCGGCAGTAGTGGCGAAGGGGTAGGCAGATACGAAGGGTTTACAGTATTTGTACCCTATGCATTGCCGAATGAAACGGTACAAGTGAAGATTACCGTAGTCAAAAAAAATTATGCCGTAGGGGACATTGTAGAGGTGCTCACACCGTCAGCAGAGCGAGTGGCCCCAGAATGTAAGGTATATGGTAATTGTGGGGGCTGCCAATTACAACATGCGTCTTATACAGAGCAATTGCGACTAAAGACGGAATCTGTAAAAGCTGTCATAGAACGAATTGCTAAATGTGACCCTAATTTGGTCTTACCTTGCATAGGCCCAGAGCAGCCTTGGAGATATCGTAATAAAATGCAAATGCCAGTAGGAGGTACCGTAGACAAAATTCATATGGGATTTTATCAAAAGGGATCCCATAGCATCATCAATCACGAGCATTGTCCGATCCAAGATGCGGGGAATGATGAGATTCGCAATGTTTGCTATGAGGCTATGAATGAATTAGGTATCGAACCTTATGATGAGTATACGGAAAGAGGTGTTCTTCGTCATGTCGTTGGTCGTATTGGGAAAGATGAATGGATGGTTATCCTCGTAAGTCGTACAGCGAATATTCCTCATGAATCTGAATTGGTAGATCGTATCGTAACAGCGTTGCCACAGGTAAGCTCTATCGTAGTGAATCACAATCCAAAACAAACGAATGTAATCTTAGGGCCTACGAATCGTACGATCTATGGAAAAGACCAAATTACAGATTATATTAAAGATTTATCCTTTCAGTTGTCACCCCATTCTTTCTTTCAAGTAAATCCGCAACAAACCACCGTATTGTACGACACAGCCTTGGAATTTGCAGCATTGAAAGGACATGAGACGGTGATCGATGCCTATTGTGGAACGGGAACAATCTCTTTGTTTTTGGCGCACAAAGCAAAGCATGTCATCGGCATTGAAATCGTGGCACCTGCCATCGAAGATGCGAAGAAAAATGCACTCCGCAATGGATACAACAATACAGAATTTATCGTAGGCGACGCAGCCGTTGAAATGCCTAGGTTGTATAAACAAGGTATCAATCCAGACGTCATCGTATTTGACCCTATCCGCGCAGGCTGCAAAGAAGATGTGCTACACGCAGCCATCGGCATGGGACCACAACGCATCATTTATGTGTCGTGCAACCCATCCTCCATGGCACGAGACATAGAAATATTGACGAAACAGGGCTACCAATTGGTGAAAGTCCAGCCAGTAGATATGTTCCCGCAGACGTATCATACAGAAGCTGTGGCGTTGCTTACAAGGAGCGAAGCGACGCAGTAAGCATTAGATTGGCTCATACAAGGGTGGACAAAGAATCATAAAGTGAGGTAAAGGAAATGAAACATCTTTCTGATTGTATAGAAGTTAAGTCCTACGGTGAGGTGTTTCCCAAAAAGGGGACAAATGCAAGAACGCCATACGAGCACCAAAAAGAGGCTATGCGGTGTCTCGACAAAATCAATCAAGAGCCGGCCTACAGTACATTGGTAGTACTGCCTACTGGCGGTGGGAAAACCTATACAGCGTCCATGTGGCTTTTGAAGAACGCCATTGACAAGAAAAAGAAGATACTTTGGATTGGACACCGTCAAATGTTGCTGGATCAGGCAGCGGAATCATTTCAAAAGTTTGCTTATACAGAAGTGATACCTCATATTTCATCCTTTTGTTTCCGCATTATTTCTGGTGCTTCTAGTCATGATCGTACTAGCGATATTCGTCCCGATGACAATCTTTTGATTGTCAGCAAAGACAGTATTGGAAGAAATATTGAACGTTTAGACATATGGCTGAAAGATGAAAACGAGTTGTATCTTGTCATAGATGAAGCTCATCATTCAACGGCTAAAACGTATCGAAAAATCATTGAGTATGTAAAAGGGAAAGTGCCTAATTTGAAGCTCATTGGGCTGACTGCAACACCATTTCGGACAGCAGAAAATGAACAGGGGTTGTTAGCCCGTATATACGGAGATGGTGTTATAAATGGACAAGCTGCACATGACGATGTGGGTATTACATATCAAATCGGCCTAAAGGAATTGATTAACCGACAGATACTTGCAAAGCCAATTTTTGAAAGCTTTTATACCGATGAAGAGTACGGCGAGCTCCTTGGCGTGGATGCGTGGGAAAGTATCCAACATTTAGATATTTTACCGGATGAAATTGCACAGCAGATGGCAGACAGTGCGGTCCGAAATAAGCTGATTGTAGAGACGTATACAGCAAAGCAATCTGAATATGGGCAAACCATCCTTTTTGCGGTCAATGTAGTCCATGCCATTCAGTTGACTGCCTTGTTCAAGAAAGCAGGCGTTTCAGCTGACTTTATCGTTTCTTCTGTGAAAGATGCTATTACTGGCGTAACAATCAGTCGTGAAGATAACGAGAGAAAGCTAAATGAATATCGAGATGGAAAGCTACAAGTTTTAATCAATGTGAACATACTTACAGAAGGTGTTGATTTACCACAAACAAAGACAGTTTTCCTTGCTAGACCTACGGTGTCATCTATCTTGATGACCCAAATGGTTGGCCGCGCATTGCGGGGAACAGCAGCAGGCGGCACATCTACTGCCTATATTGTTTCTTTCATTGACCATTGGAATGAAAATATCGCTTGGGTAAATCCTGAAAGCCTCTTTGAAGGAAGTAACGATTTCCGCGATACTAAAGCTGAACGGACAAAGCATGATCTTCGCATGATTGCTATTTCCAAAATAGAAGAATTTGCTTCCATATTAGATGATTCAGTAGATACTTCGGCATTAGAAAAAGTACCTTTTGAACAGCGGATTCCGATTGGAATGTATGCGTTTTCTTATCTGGAGGAAAACGGTATGGATCACGCCTATCAGGTCATGGTATACAATAGCACACAAGCGGCATACAAGCAGCTTATGGATTCCCTTCCATCCCTGTTCGCCAGCTTTGAGGCAACGGAAGAATATCTGTGTGACGAAAAGCTTGAGGGAATGGAACGTCAGTGCAGAGACTCCTTCTTCTGCGGAGAGCTTGTACCACCTTATGAGCCAAGGGATGTATTAAATATTCTGAAATACTATGCACAGTATGAAACAATCCCTCAGTTTTATACCTTTGCCGAGGTAGACAGGAGCAAGCTGAATGTGACCGCTATCGCACAACACATCTGGGATGAAGATATGGGACAGCGCAAGAAGTCTGAATATATTGATTCTATCTGGGACTCCGGTGATGATACTATGCTGAAACTTTTCTTTGGAAGGAAACTATATTTTCTCCGTCAACTTGATATTGAGCTGATGAAACTATCCCATTCTTCTGATCTGTATGAAGACAGTGAAAGTAATGTGAAATACGGCACACGAGCATTGGAGAACCTGCCGCTCCATGAGATAGGGAAGATTGACCCTATGCTGGAAAAACAACTAAGAGATCAGACCTTTGAAAAGTCAAGGAATAAGCGAGGACTTTATGAGTGCGCTTGCTGTGGCAAAACGGATCAATCTCGGATTTACTTTCAGGTAGATCACATCGTTCCAATGAACAGTGGTGGCAAAAGCGTTGCGGAAAATCTTCAAATCCTGTGCCGCCAGTGCAACGGCATGAAGGGTGACAACTAGTGAGGGCGCTTTTATATTCAGCCCTTGACCTTGCTGCCATCATAAGTAGTATGGAGCTTACCTGTAGAGAGGAAAGTCATATCATTGACTTGATATGGGAAGGTGAGAAGACCTTTTTTGCTGACAAGTATCGCAGCAACAAACGACAGTTCATTTTGGATATTCGTTATTGGATGCATTATTTTCATGAAAAAACCATCCTTGACCAGGAATTTCCCGCTATACAAAAGGACCTTGCATACGGCAAGCACACTGTAAATACGGAAGAGTATATAAGCGACTATTCTGATTTGGATTTGTTCTTTAAAAGTGTGCGTATCCGTATCCTCTATGGCAAGGGCAATGGGTATGTGAGAATCAAACTACGATCCTTGCTTACGCAATATGGCTATCAGCGGCGTTCTCCATTTCTTCTTCAACATATCAACCGGTGCAGGCTGTTTTATCATTTGGAAGCAACACTGCGTGGTGGTGCCCCTTGCGACATTGAAACATGTGGACTGGATAAGATGTTGACATTTCGAGTTGTGTGAAAAGTTGAGCGGGGCAAATAAAAAGTAATTGAAATTTGATACATAAAACATAAGTGTAGATTACCTATACCTTTGATTGTGATAGCATAGGTAGTCTTGCTTATGTTTTCTTTTTTATAGGGCACAGTTCTTCTTCTACTTTATGACAAAATTTAAAAATTAGTATATACTAAGGATAAATCTAAGATAAGAGTTCCTAGATTGTTTGTTAGTATAGTGCGTCAAGGAGGGTTTATGTATTTAAAGCGTGAACAATATGGCGAGGATCTTTGCTATGAATGGGAGCATGTAGAAAAAGTATGTTATGAGGAAAAGCATATACAAGCTGTTGTAAAAGAAATTAATGAGAATTTTAAAACATACTTTGAAAAGTTTTTAAACCAGAACCCTAGTTTGAAAGAAACGGTGAAGATTGCTATTGATGAATTTGAATGTGATAGAGATGATTATGTAAATATTTTTAATCTTGAATTGCTAAAAGAGTATGAAGATGATTTAGAGACATTTAAACTAAAAGTGCTTAAAAATGAATGTCCAATTATACGTAAAACCCTAAATAGTCGGAAATCAAAGGCTCTAGATAAATATAGAGGTGATTTTTCTAAAGCTGATGCAAAATATCTTAATGATATAGTCTATAATCTATGCCTGTTTGGGGAAACATATGCCGAACAATATGATCCAAATACATATGATAGTATTATGGACTATAAGGAGTTAGGTATGGAAGACTTGGATACAGGTGAGTATACAGCGTATAAAGTCATCGGTGGTGGTATTAAAACGCATATGCTATTTAAGGTGCATCCAGGGTTATTTTCTAACAAAAGTAGATCAGCTGTATGGGCGTTATGGTACTTAAGTGGTAAAAAAACATTTGGTTGTCTTACGGATTCTGAATTTTTAATGATACATATAGATAAAGAGAAAGTAATTACGCAACAAAATTACTATTATCCATATAGACTCTTTCACTATTATGCATTTGAAATTTATAAATTGTTAAAAGAAAAAGCAGAAAGTTTAGACGCTTATATTGACCCAAACTACAGGTATGTACTTGTAGATGCGTTCTTACAGTTTATAGCAGACACTCATAAAAATGAGATAGCAGTCTTAGAAGGTGCAAGCGATCGTGAGGTATACTACTATGTATAATGTAGAGCAAGACTTTCAAAAACGTTTTCCTAACATGCAATTTCAGTTGAAGGACTTTCAAAAGAAGGTTATTTCTAATGTTGTAGAAAAAGGAAGTGTCCTATGTATTATGCCAACTGGAGGTGGGAAGTCTATTATCTACTGGATGGCGGGCCTTGCTTGTGGAGGAACAACGATTGTTGTATCACCTTTGATTGCATTAATGGAAGAACAATCACAAAAAATAATGGAACATGGGTACAAGGTGTTGGTATTGCATGGAGGGGTACAGTCGACTCAACAAGTACAATTGTTAACGGACTATGCCAATGGTCAATTCACACCGGATTTTATCTTTGTAAGTCCAGAAAAGATTGGCACGGATGGATACTTTGAATATTGCTTGCGAAAGAGACGTGATTCTATTACATTAATGGTAGTTGATGAGGTTCACTGCGTTAGTCAATGGGGATTAAGTTTTAGACCTTTCTATCAACGGATTCCTGAGTTTATGAATGAATTGTTTGGATCTGATTCGTGGTGTAAAGTATTGGCTCTGACAGCAACGATTAATCCTAAGGAATTACAAGATATATGTGAAAGTTTCAAAATTAATCCGGAACATATCTTAAGAGATGACATCTTGATGCGAACCGAAGTGCAACTACATGTGAAGAAGTTCAGTGATGAAAATCAAAAGGAAGAAGCATTTTGGGAATTACTGGAGCGTCATAAATTTGAGAAAGTGTTAGTGTATTTATATCGCAAAGGAAATACTAGAGGCGTAATGGATTTAGCTCAAAAAGCGGAAAATCGGGGATATCGGGCAGGTTCTTTTCATGGTGATATGAATGCAAAAGAACGTATGGAGATCATTGAAAAGTTTAAGTCCAATGAAATTAATATTGTGATAGCTACGAATGCATTTGGCATGGGTATTGATATTCCAGATATACGGATAGTCATTCACTTTATGATTCCAGAATCGGTGGAACAGTATTACCAAGAAATAGGTAGAGCAGCTCGCGATGGAGAGGGAGCTCATGCCTACCTACTGTATTCAGATAAAAATGTTTCTTTCAAAAAAAGCTTTTTCATTGATGGTTCATTTCCTCGGGAAGAACAGCTTAGAGAAGTATATCAAAAGATAGTGGGTAATCAAAAGACAGGATATAAGACATTTGATTATTTTGCAGATGAAGAAAAACAACTTTGCTTGCCTTATTATCTACGGGCTGGATTGATTGAAATTGTGGCAAAAGGATTTTCAGGCTTAAAAGAAATGTATGATATTAACTGTGATACATTACAACAGGTATACGATAACAGTAATACGAAAGGATTTATTAATACTTGCAAGAATAATAATATGCATCCTAGGGAACTATCAGATATGGTATATGATGGATTACTAGCTGGTAAGTTTCGGTTAAAAAAAGCTTTAGAACGATGGATTATTCTAAAAGTGAATGAGGTAGATATTTCTGAAGAAACAATGACAGAGATTCTTAAAGATATTGAACGCAAAAAACAATATAAAGAGGATATGCTAGATTATTTTGTAAATATGATTGAGGATACACAAGACTCGAGATATTTACATCAGGAGATTGCTAAGTATCTTGGGCTGGATACATTTCAGTTAGGTCGAATTTATACCACTGCAGATGGTAATCGTGTACGTAGTAAATCAGAAGTGATTATTTGTAATCTATTGGCATCAAATGGTATTACTTATAAGTATGAAGAACCTTTGTTATATGGAGACGGTGAACGGATAAGTCCTGACTTTACCATATACTTGCCAGATGGAACCATCAGATATTGGGAACATCTTGGTATGCTTGGTAATGAAGAATATGATGCGAGATGGGCAGATAAATTACAGATTTACGAACGATACTTTCCAGGGCAGCTGATAAAAACTTATGAAAGTGGCACACTTTCAAAAGATGTAGAAAAACTTATTGAAAAGCTACAGTCATAAGACCATAACCAACTTCATTTCTCCCTCATGCTCTATCTTGCTGTTTTTATACTATCATTTGCTGTATAATAAGTAAGGTTATAGGACAAAATGAGTTGCTTTTAATAGCGATGGGGCTGTAACAAAATGTACTTTTCTACATTTTTGTTACAGCCCCTTTATTATCTCGTCAGATATCACGAGAGGTTTAATACGTTAGTATCTTCATTTTTAGACTTGTTCATGTTAGGGGCAGGGTACCTTCTTAAGATGTAAAAAGGCATATGATTCGACTGCTATCAAAATTTGAAATTCAAGTCATGAAAGATAGTTATAATACTATGTTAATTGTTTATATATAACCAAAAGTCATTTGACGAATGACGATCGTGTATTGTAAGATTAAAGATAATTACATATAGGTGAAAGAACTGATAAGATATTAGAAAGTTTTAATTCATAAAGTCTTTTAGAATATATCTAAAGTTGTTTTATGATGTTTGTAATCAATAGTGGTTACCTAATTTATATAAGAAGAGGGTATCTTTTTTATACGATAGGTGCACTATGGATTTTTTATAAAGATGATTAATTATATATCCGTTTAATCATTATGTTTTATTCGAAAGGAGGATATAGGTTTTAAGTTTAGGGTATAAATATTTTATTTTTGAAAGGGCGTACGTTATGTTAAAAAGATTATTTATGCTTGTAACCACGATTATGGCATTTTTAATGATTGCTGGTTGCGGTGGCAATACAGATCAGGCGAGAGCTGATCGTGCAGCCAAGGGAGAAATTGTTATTTCCATGGGGAAATATATGATTAATGGTGGTTATGACCCTACTAGTGGATGGGGTATGTGGGCTGCGGATCCATTCCACTCTGCGTTATATACAAGAAATGATAAAAAAGAACTGGAAATGGATTTAGCGAAAGATGTAACCATATCTCCAGATGGCTTGCATTATACATTTAAAATTCGTGATGATGTTAAGTTCTCTGATGGTCAACCACTAACAGCTAAAGATATTGTATTTACTTATGAAACAGCACAAAAGGCAGGTGGCTATGTAGATCTTACTTTCATGGAATCAGTCGTGGCAAAAGATGACTATACGGTAGAATTTACATTGAAAAAACCTTGGTCTCTATTTCTTGAAATAACTTCTACATTGGGGATTGTACCAGCCCATGCGTATAATAAAGAAACTTACGGTTCACAACCAATTGGTTCTGGTCCATGGAAAGTAGTGGCATTCCAAAAAGAGCAACAGTTAATTATGGAACCGAATGAATATTATTATGGTGAAAAACCAAAATTAAAAAAAGTGACAGTTTTAAATATTGCTGAAGATGCTGCAGTAGCAGCGGCTAAATCTGGTCAAGTGGATGTGTTATTCTTGAACTCTGACTATGCGAATGCAAAAGTAGATAATATGAAAGTATTTACGATGCAAACTATAGCTTCTTTTACATTGAATCTTCCAACACAACCAGAACGTGAAGAAAATGGTATGAAAGTAGGTAATAATATTACGTCTGACCCAGCCATTCGTAAAGCTTTAAATATTGGTATTAATCGTGCAGAAATTATCAAAAATGCATTGAATGGATTTGGTGAACCAACATACATGTATTCCAAAGAGCTAGCATGGGTTAATCCAGAATTAAATATCACAGATAATCGTGTAGAAGAAGCGAAAAAAATTCTTGAAGATGCTGGATGGAAAGACACAGATGGTGATGGAATTCGTGAAAAAAATGGCGTAAAAGCTGAATTTAAAATTTCCGGTCGTTCCAACGATTTACAACGTTATAATACAGCAGTAGCGCTAGCAGCGGATGCAAAAAAATTGGGCATCAATATGATTGCGGAATCTATGGCATGGTCTGATGCTCGTAAAATTGCTCGTAATGTACCTACAATTTGGGCTTCTAGTGACTTTAATCCATTGTCTCTTTACATGTATTTCCATAGTTCCCAAATTGGTAAAAACGTAATTAATAACCCAGCTATGTATAGCAATCCAACAGTAGATGCTCATATTGATGCGGCATTGGCAGCTAACAGCTGGGATGAAGCGATTAAAGAATTTAAGTTGGCTCAATGGGATGGAAAAACAGGTATAAAAGAAGATGTACCATATTTATGGATTGCCAATGTATCCGTTCCATATTTAGTTCGTGATGGTCTAGACCTAGGTAATGTAGGCGTTAATCAACGTGGACAAGGCATGGGTATTATAGCAAATCTTTCTCAATGGCAATGGAAATAGTATAGTAAGGATCACATATGAATCAGCAAATTTGGTCTTTTATTAGACAACAACTTATTCGTGTGGTACTTTTGATATTTGCTGTCAGCGTAGTTAGCTTTTTGCTCTTAGTTATTTCTCCGATTGATCCAATTGATGCGTACTTTTCGGGATTATCTGTGACGGAGGAGCAAAAAGCGGCTATGGCTGCTTTCTGGCAATTTGATAAGCCACCAGTAGAACGATACTGTATTTGGGCAGCAGACTTGTTACAAGGTAATTGGGGAGTTTCCTTCCTTTACAATGAACCTGTTATTAATGTCATTGCTGAGAAGTTCCAAGAAACTCTTTTGTTAATGATGCTTTCATGGGTACTAGCTGGATTGGTAGGGTTTTTCTTTGGTATCGTCAGTGGCGTATACGAGGGAACATGGATTGATAAAATCATCAATGGGTTTTCCTTGTTGTGCGTATCTATACCAACCTTTTGGTTAGGCATTGTGGTGCTATTTATTTTTGCAGTGGAATTACAATGGTTTCCCTTTGCCTTATCCACTCCAATCGGTAAAATCGGGGCAGATGTCACATGGGCAGAGCGATTACACCATGTGGTTTTACCAGCATTCACTTTAGCGGTTACCGGTGTATCTGCTATCACTTTACATACGAGGCAGAAGATGATCGATTGCTTAGGTAGTAATTATATGTTATTTGCAGAAGCTAGAGGGGAAAGGCTGTGGAAACGTGTGTTACGACATGGGTTGAGGAATGTGATGATTCCAGCGATTACATTACATTTTGCATCCTTTGCTGAACTATTCGGAGGTGCCATTTTAACAGAAGTCGTATTCTCCTATCCTGGCTTAGGTAGTGCGGTGACATTGGCAGGTCTGCGAGGCGATGTTCCATTATTATTAGGTATTTCATTTTTTAGTGCCATCTTTGTATTTGTTGGCAATTTAATTGCTAATATATTGTATGCAGTGGTGAATCCAGAAATTAGGGAAGGGGGACATGAGATATGAATGACGATGTAATAGAAGTATCGACTGTTCATTCTTGGACAAGACGTAAAAAAATGTTACTGTTAGCATCTTTTGTATCTGTTGTCCTTGTATTAATTACCATTGCAGGGGCACTTATGCCAGAAGAAAGTTATGCAATCAATTATGGCAATAAATATGCAGAGCCTTCCTTGCAATATATATTTGGTACTGACCATATGGGAAGAGATATGCTATATCGTTGTATCAAAGGTCTATCCATTAGTATTCAAGTAGGCTTATTGGCTGCTTTTGTCAGTTCTTGTATAGCATTGGTGTTAGGAACTTTATCTGCTACCTTTGGGGGAAAAGTAGATGCTTTTATCTTGTGGCTCGTTGATTTATGTATGGGGGTGCCTCATATTTTGCTAATCCTCATGATTTCTGTGTCCTTAGGGGGCGGAATGAAAGGTGTTGTCATCGGCGTGGTGGCCACACACTGGACTCGATTAACACGATTGATACGGGCAGAGGTCATGCAACTTCGTAAAGAACCATATGTGTTGGCAGCGCGTAATTATGGTCATTCCTATTTCCGTATTGCCAAAGAGCATTTTGTGCCGCATATTTTACCACAATATATCATTGGTCTTGTGCTATTATTTCCTCATGCTATCTTGCATGAAGCGGGCATTACCTTTTTAGGCTATGGGTTACCATTAGACTTACCAGCTATTGGTATCATATTGTCTGAATCGATTCGTCATATCTCTTTAGGATTATGGTGGTTGGCCTTTTTCCCTGGTATGACATTAATGGTTGTGGTATTTTTCTTTGATCGATTGGGAGAAGCTTTAAAAGAGTTATTCGACCCTGCACATTCACAGCGATAGGAGGTTCTCATGAAAGAAGAATTATTGCGGGTAGAGAACCTTGCAGTCACTTTTGAAATGTACCAAGGGAAACTTTCAAAACACCATGTACAGGGGATTAAGGATATTTCATTGAGCGTCTGCACAGGAGAAATATTAGCCGTAGTCGGTGCCAGCGGGTCAGGAAAAACCTTATTAGCACACGCTATTATGGGATTATTGCCTTATAACTCTATTGTGGAGGGGAAGATTTTTTATAAAGGAGAACCTTTAACTCCGAAACAGCAAGAACTCTATCGTGGTTCAGAGTTGGCTCTAGTACCACAGTCGATCACCTACTTGGATCCAACCATGAAAGTGGGAAAACAAGTTATTGGACTGACAGGAACTATGGAGGAACAAGAAGCCGTATTTGCTAAATTAGCATTGCATGAAGGTGTGAGTCGTATGTATCCATTTGAACTATCTGGCGGTATGGCACGGCGCGTGCTAGTATCGACAGCATTGATTAGTCATGCTCAGTTTATTGTAGCGGACGAACCAACTCCAGGTATGGAAATGAAAGATGCTGTGCAAGCCTTACAGATGTTCCGTGATATGGCGAATGAAGGAAAAAGCTGCATGCTCATCACCCATGACTTAGATTTGGCCATTCATGTGGCAGATCGCGTAGCTGTATTTTATGATGGCCGATTAATTGATGTGACGGAGGCAAGAAACTTTCAAAGTCCAGAGCTGTTAACACATCCGTATACACGGGCTTTATTTAATGCATTACCACAGAATGAGTTTAGGGACTATTCTAAAGCAGAAGTTGAACAATTTTTGATGACAAAGGAGGGATATGATGTTAGACATTAAAAATCTCACCTTTGGGTATCATGAGGGTGAACTCGTACTGAATGATGTGTCTTTACAAATTGAACAAGGTAAGCGTATTGCATTACTGGGGCCTAGTGGATATGGTAAAAGTACATTAGCTAAAATTCTAGCTGGGTATATGCTACAACGAAGTGGTAGTGTCACCTTAAATGGGCAAGATATTCGGGAGATACAAGGATACAATCCGATTCAATTGATTTATCAACATCCTGAAAAAGCTTTAAACCCTAGATGGAAACTCAAAAAGACTTTAGATGAAGCTTGGCATATTCCAGAGTCCTTGTTGGATAGGATGGGCATTGAAAGGGAGTGGTTGTCTCGTTGGCCCAATGAATTATCTGGTGGTCAATTACAACGGATCTCTATTTTGCGAGCTCTTTCACCACAGACGAAAATATTGATAGCAGACGAGATTACTGCTAGTTTAGATGCGATTACACAAGCGCAATTATGGTCTGTTATCTTAGAAGAAGTAGAGAAGCATAATATAACATTGGTGCTGATTACCCATAATCGTCATTTAGCAAATCGAGTTTGTGAAGAATTAGTGGAAATGAATGTAATTAATAAGTAATTTGTAAAATATATTATAAAACCTATATCATAGAAAAAGCATGTATCTCAATGACAATGCGTCAAAAGATACATGCTTTTCTTATGTATACCGTTTATCTAATAAACTTTCTAGTTTTTTCTCTTTTCTAGCATCTAATATCTTACCAGCTAGAATAGAAGGAATAGCAACGCCTACACCGATGGATATGATGATAAGGATAGCCGTAACACCACTTTGAATGGCTTCTACGAGTGTAGTAGAAGTCAGTGAGTTAATGTGTAACATGGCGTATAAAAATCGATAAATAAATACGCCAGGTACAAGAGGAATCGCTGATGGAATCGCTAGTACCTTGGAAGATGTTTTACCATGACGGGCAGCTTTCAACGAGAATAAACTCACCATAGCGGCAGCGATGAAAGTAGCGCCAAATACTGAAAATCCTAAATGAAGTATTAATGTATTTTTCACTAAAATAGCAATGAGACCACCAATACCTATGAGAGGGAGTAGACGCTTTGGAGTATAAAACATAACAGCATAGCCTGCAGCACCCACAACTGCAGCACCTAATAAAACAATGGAAATGCTGTCTGGAACAATACTTAAATGGGTGAAATCATAGGAATGATTGAAGTATTGAGCCATGCTAATCCCTACAGTCATACTGCCCACAATGAGTAACGTATGTACAGCTCGAGATATTCCTGCCAAAATGTAGTTGTTTAGTAAATCATCGACGGTATTAATGAGAGGTATGCCGGGAACCATGAACAATGTACAAGCAATCATAGCATAGATTACATCTCCAGAGTCGAAGATGCATCCGGATAGAAATGCTAACCCAGAGGATACCGCAGCAGCAGAGGCGATACTGATATATCCATTAATTTGGAAACGTTTCAAAATTAATAGAACAATAAAGCCAAGGAGAGCACAAAATGTTGTAATCCAAGCAGAGATGATGGTGCCACCAAATAAGATAGGAAAAGCACCACAGGCAAATCCTGCAAACACCGCAGAAGTTGCATTGGAATAGGGAGGATCTTTTTTGGCAATTTCTTCGAGTTTTTGGGAAAATTCATCAAGAGTATACTCATTACGCAATGCAGTCCAAGTTAAGACACTAATGGCGGAAATAATATCCATATTAGCTCCTAAATATTGGACATTTCTAAAGGATGTAAAGCAATCTTCTGGACTATGAATATTAATTAAAATATTAGAGTAGGCAATATGGATATGAAGATCATCTGCTGGAATTCCCATAAATGCGGCCGCGCGACGCATATCTCGAACAATTTGGTTCGCATTGGCTCCATTTTCAGATAATAAACAGCCCATACGAAGTAGAATTTTTACCTTTTTTCTGATTTCCACAAAAGGTTCTTCTAAAATATGTAAATCTTGCTCTGTATACTGGGCCATATTAATGTTTCTTCCGTAAATATTGCGTGTTTAATTCTACATCGACTTCTACCGTATCTGTGTCTGGCTCGGCATCTACAAACTCGATGGAATCTAGATGTTGCACCACTTGGGCGCGGATAAATCCTAAATAGACTTCATATAAATCTTTCTTTTCCGCCAGTTCTTCTTCTGTTAAAATTTGACCAGATTTCTTTTTGGCAGCCAATGCATTAATGCGAGTTAAGGCTTGTTCCATAGTCATATCTTTTTTTTCTTGTTCTGTCATGGATAATCTCCTTATTTGTTAACGCACACCCTTTGTGGTATGATACACTATATATTAGTGTTAGATGAAAGTATCTAACCTATAGTATTGATTAGTAGATTTATATTATAACACGTTTTACATAGTTTTTTCATCTTAAAGGAGAAGGCTCCGATGCGAATTACAAAAGCTATTAAGGCAGAGCAAATACGAATATTGGGAGAAGTCTACCATGATGCAAAACCGGCACTAGAATTTACTACGCCTTTTGAATTACTAGTAGCAGTTGCATTATCTGCACAATGTACTGACGAGCGAGTCAACATTGTAACAAAACGACTCTTTCCGAAATATAGCGATCCTAAAGACATGTATGAATTAGGTATACCTGGATTAGAGGCGCTCATTAAAGATTGCGGGTTATATCGTTCCAAAGCTAAACATATTCATGAAACATGCAAAATTTTAGTGGAACAATACAATAGTGAAGTGCCCCGAGATTTTGATACCTTAGTCACATTGCCAGGGGTTGGTCGTAAAACAGCCAATGTATTAGTATCCATACTATTTGATACGCCAGCCATTGCGGTAGATACTCATGTGTTCCGAGTGTCCAATCGGTTAGGTATTGCCAAGGGTAAAACACCAGACGAAGTAGAAAAGAAACTGAAAAAAGCAATTCCTATGGAACACTGGAGTGCCGCACATCATTGGATGATCTGGCATGGTCGAAAAATTTGCAAAGCACGAAAACCATTATGTGACGAATGTCCTTTATATGATGTATGCCAATCGGCAGGGAAGGTATAGTATGACAGAACAAATGAGACGTCTCATTGAGACTTTTACAAAGGTGGGTGTAACAGGCCCAGATATCGTACAGGAAATAGCAAGATTCCGTGTATTAGATCAAATCATCACTCAAAGCGGCGAAGTCCGTGAGTGGGGTATTACGCCGAAAGAATTATTTGAGCTTGCTCAAACATCCACAGTAGATATGTTTGGACCTTTACCATATGATGAAGCAGGGTTTAAGGAAATTTACGGTATTTCCTTTAGCGTAGAATTAATGGATTTCATCAGTGCTACTGGCTATTATGAAGGTGTGTCCGCAGGTCGTCAATGGGCTGTACCGATGCAAGAAGTGATTGACTTTCATAAGAATACAGAAGGTATTATCCTCTTTGCCTATTTCGAGGAATATGCAGCCATTGCAGAAGAGATTATGCAAACCCTTCCCACAGATCGCTTACTATTTTATACGCCATCTGAAAGTTGCTATGACCTATTCCGTAGTCTATATCCATTAGCACCAGTGATCAACGAATGGCCAGAAGATGTCATCTTTGACCACATTGTAGCAGCTACATCTGGTATGTTCACAGCACCAGTAACGACGATGGAAGAAATGGCGGCTCGTGTGAACAATGTGAGCGAGAAAGGTACTGTACGTTACTTCATTCCAGTGTCTGCTGTACAAGATCAATTGAATATGAATCGAGTAGCCTTACAGTTCATGATTCTTCAAAATCATTTAGAATCAGTTCGAGAATGGGCTCCTTTACAAAGCTATGAGTTCCGTTATGGATTAGGACCTGTGAAAAAAGTAGACTTGTCCATTTGTGAAATTGTTGGAGATGGATATAAGCAAACCAACTTCATTCCATTGCCTCACGAAATTTTAGCATCCATGGAAACATTTAGTTTGGCTCATTATGGACTTTCATTATATGGTGTACAAGTAAGTATGAATCCAAAACATCCAACTATGGGTGAAGATGGATATATGCATGGAGATTATCGCATTCCAACCTATATGCAACGCATGTTTGAAGCCTTAGAAGGATATTATTTACAAGTATCTATGAAAGGTATTGATGTATCTGTTACATTGGAACACAAACAGGGTATCCCATTAGGTGCTTCCCCAGAAGATGAAACCGTACAAAATGCGATGGAACAATCTGTTTTACAAGATGATACAATAGCATATCGTTGGTATTTTAACCATCCAAGTGCACCATTCTTGTGGTATACCTATTTCAACAGCGAAGAAGGAAAACAGGTAGTACGTACCTTAGCCTCTATGGTAACTACTACACCAGCCTTATTACAATTGATGGGTAGTTGCCGTCGTCAAGTGGTGAAAGAAGAGGTGTTGGCTGCATTTACTGCGAGCTTTACCACTTCATTAGAACAATATGAAACAGAAAAAGCGCAAGCTGAAACAAATTGGGCTAATGCTTTGGCAAGGTTGGCTAACGATATTGTGCCGGAACCAACTGTCTTATCAGATGAAACAAAAGAAGAAGTGGAGGGCTAATCATGGCTGTGGTTAATTATTCAATTTATAAAGTACTAGGTACACTTTCAGAAAATAAAGATGGCATGAAAAAACAATTAACATGCACAAGCTGGGGACGTTACAACCCTAAATTCGATATCCGCGCTTGGGATGAAGATTACTCACAAATGACAAAAGGTGTCACCTTAACGTTAGAAGAAATTTTAGAATTAAAAGAAATCCTAAACTCTGTAGATTTAGAAGAAGCTTTAGAAGAAGCAAAACAAGAGCGAGCAGAGGCTAAAAAATTAGAAACAGAAACATCTGAATAAGTCATAGTCCCTAGTATTGCATAGAGTATAGCATTCGTGATATAATCTATAGGAAAAGTTTAGACGTTGAAAAGAGGTGTATATACATGAAAGAAGGAATTCATCCTAATTATGCGGAAGCAACTGTAACTTGCGGTTGTGGAAACACATTCAAAACTGGTTCTGTTAAAGGTGATCTTCGCGTGGACGTTTGCTCCAACTGCCATCCATTCTTCACAGGCCAACAACGTGCGGCTAAAGCTCGCGGTCGTATCGAACAATTTAACAAACGTTACGGCAAATAATTACGTAAATAACCTATACAAATTAATTGGCAGAGCTAAGGCTCTGCCTATATTTGTTTTACAGGAGACCCTATGACTCAACAACGAGTAAAAAAATATGTAGGTGGACAAGCCGTCATTGAAGGGGTTATGATGCGTGGTCCTAAGATTATGGCCACAGCTTGTCGAAAACCAGATGGAACCATCACGGTTAAAGAAGAACCTACGAAATCTATCCAAGACAAGTATCCCGTATTAAAGTTTCCATTTCTGCGTGGAGTAGTAGCTTTGTTTGAATCCTTAGTGATTGGTATGAAAGCCTTATCTTTTTCGGCACAGGCCTCTGGAGAAGAAGAGGAAGAGGTATCCAACAAAGAAATTGCCATCACTATGGCTGTATCTGTGCTGATCGCAGCGGCATTATTTATTGCGTTACCGACATGGTTAGCAAAATTTATGCCAGGTGCAGGCACAGATCATATGATATTGAATCTATATGAAGGAACTATTCGTTTGATCCTTTTTTTATTATATATTTTTGCTATTGGACTCACTCCTGATATTAAGCGTGTCTTTCAGTATCATGGGGCAGAGCATAAAACGATACACACCTATGAAAATGATATGGAATTAACCGTGGAAAATGTGCGAAATCATTCTAGATTACATGCACGGTGCGGTACTAATTTCTTATTATTCGTCATGGTAGTGAGTATTATTGTATTCGCATTTCTAGGTTGGCCTAATTTAGTGGAACGTATAGTATCTAGATTAGCCTTGATGCCAGTGGTGGCTGGAATTTCCTATGAATTGATTCGTCTAGCTGGACGGACACAGCATCCACTCATGAAAGCCATCATTGCGCCTGGTTTAGCCCTACAATATATGACTACGAGAGAGCCAGAGGATGACCAAATTGAGGTGGCTATTCGTGCCTTACAATCTGTGCGACCTAGTGAAGAAGATGCTTACGAAGAAGATTAGAAAGGAGTCACCGTGTTAGTAGATAAACTGCAAGTGATTGAAGATAAATTTTTAGACTTGGAACAGCGCATTTCTGACCCAGATGTGATTGCTCGCCAAGAAGAATGGCGTAAACTGACTCGCCAACATGCGTCATTAACGGATACAGTGAACACATTCCGTCAATATAAACAAGTCCTAGCTGGCATTGAAGAAGCCTTAGAAGTATTAGGTGATAAAAGCCTAGATGAAGACTTCCGTGCTATGGCACAAGAAGAATTGAATGAACTCAAGGTTCGCCGAGATGAATTAGAGGAAGAATTACATATTTTGCTATTACCAAAAGATCCAAATGATGATAAAAATATTATCGTTGAAATTCGTGGCGGTGCCGGTGGTGATGAAGCAGCTTTGTTCGCAGGAGATTTATTCCGCATGTTTACAAAGTACGCAGAAACACAAGGCTGGAGATGTACTATCATCGATGCGAACGAACCTGAATTAGGGGGATTCAAAGAGGTAGTATTCTCCATCGAAGGCGATAGTGTATATTCTAAGTTAAAATTTGAAAGTGGCGTACACCGTGTGCAACGTGTGCCAGATACAGAATCTTCTGGACGTATTCACACGTCTACGGTCACTGTGGCGGTACTACCGGAAGCAGAAGACATCGATATCGAAATCAATGAAAAAGATTTAGAAATCGATACATACCGTGCCTCTGGTGCAGGTGGACAACACATTAATAAAACGGAGTCAGCCGTTCGTATTACACACAAACCATCTGGTATTGTGGTAGCTTGTCAGGATGAGCGTTCTCAGCTCAAAAACCGTGAAAAAGCCATGCGCGTATTGCGTGCTAAATTACAAGATAAAGCAGAGCAAGAAGCGACGTCTGCTATGGCAGCAGACCGTAAAAGCCAAGTGGGTACAGGGGATCGCTCCGAGCGTATTCGTACGTACAACTATCCACAAGGTCGTGTGACAGACCATCGCATTAACTTAACTTTATACAAATTAAATGCTGTATTAAATGGGGATATGGATGAATTAATCCAAGCTTTAATCACAGCAGAACAAGCCGCTAAAATGCAAGAGGCAAATCAACATGGATAATGAGTTATGGACAATTAGTCGCATGCTCCAATGGACAGAGCAGTATTTTCGCTCCAAAGGCATAGAATCAAGCCGCTTGGATGGGGAAGTACTGCTTTCTCATAGTTTGGGCTGTGACCGCATGTATTTATATGTCAACTTTGACCGACCTTTGGACAAAGCTGAATTAGATGCTTATCGACCTCTGGTGGTACAACGGGCGAAGGGATATAGCGTAGCCGCTATTACAGGGCATAAAGAATTTATGGGGTTAGACTTTCATGTGAACGAACATGTGTTAATTCCCCGTCCTGATACGGAAACATTAATTGAGGATATACTAGATCTTTATGATGTGGATGCATCGCCACGCATTTTAGACTTATGTACAGGACCTGGTACCATTTTGTTAAGTCTATTACATTACTTGCCCAATGCCACAGGTGTAGGTGTAGATATTTCCAACAAAGCATTAGCAGTGGCTGAGGAGAATCGCATATCTTTAGAATTAGCCGATATTTCAAGATTCTGTGAAAGTGATATTAAACAATTATTAGAACAGGTAAAAGTAGGCAAAGGTACTGAATATAGTGCGGTATTGGATGCTTGTATATCTCTATTTGGTGAGCAACAAACATCCTTAGAAGGTATATTTGATGTGCTTGTGTCAAACCCACCGTATATTACCACCGCAGAGATGAACACATTATCTCAAGAAGTATTACATGAACCTCATATTGCCCTTCATGGAGGAACTACAGGATTAGAGTTTTATATTCCTATCATACGGGGAGGTTGGCGTCTTGTAAAAGACGGTGGTTACCTTGCCATCGAAATTGGACAAGGACAAGGAGAGGCGGTAGCAAAGCTAGCCGCAGAAACAGGATGCTATGGAGAACCAGTGTATCAACACGATATAGCTGGTATTATTCGTGAAGTGCGTTGGGAAGTACGACGCTCTTCTATATAAAATTTTGTCCGATACATGTGATAGCGTCGATAGAGCTCCATATACTTCTCCACAAATTTACGTTCCACTGAGATTTGCTCCGTAGTATATGGCACTCTATCTGTAGTAATCAACAATATCCTGTACAAATAAAAGTTTATATACAGCTCGCTTTGTGGAGGAAGGATGAGAATTGAAAATTACTGGCTCATATAGTTTAAAATAAGTTTGTTATAAGTGATATAATAGTAAATAGGAAACAGTACATAGGAAAGGAGGTATGATATGGAAGTAGTAGAACATATTGAAACACAGGTATTAACTGCAAATGATATTGAGTTAGCGGGTACTTTACTTCGTGTAGGCGATTTAGTGGCCATACCTACGGAGACGGTCTACGGCTTAGGAGCTAATGGACTGGCGGCAGATGCGATGGATCGCATTTATGCAGCCAAGGGGCGACCTTCTGATAATCCTTTAATTTTACATGTATGTGATCAGTCTATGGTACACCGTTTAGTGAAACATATCTCTCCTTTAGAACAAAGATTAATGGATACCTTTTGGCCAGGTCCATTGACGATTACCTTTGAAAAGTCTGCACTAGTGCCAGAGCGTGCGACTGGTGGACTTTCACGGGTGGCATTACGATGCCCAGACCATGAGGTGTGTCGTGAGATGATACGCATTGCAGGGGTTCCTATCGCAGCGCCTAGCGCCAATCTCTCAGGGCGACCAAGTCCGACCACCGCAGAAGCAGTTCTGTATGATATGAAAGGACGTATTCATGCCGTGGTGGATGCTGGGCCTTGTGAAATTGGAGTGGAATCTACCGTAGTACAAGTCGAAGATGATACTGTGATTATCCTGCGCCCCGGTGGTGTTACAAAAGAGATGTTGGAAATGGTGGCTGACCATGTGGTATATGACATGGCTCTGCACGACTCTACAGAGGCGCCGAAAGCGCCAGGAATGAAATATCGCCATTATGCCCCTGATATGCCTGTACAAGTACTAGTAGGACAGTCATTAACAGTAGTGGAACACATGAAAGACATCATAGATACGATAGTTCAGCAGGAACCTATTTTACAGGAAGATTGCACAAGAAAGCCGAGAGTTGGGTTATTACTTTCAGAGGAAACCTTGGAAAATTTAAATGCAGTACTTCCCAATTTTACACTTTCAGTAGATATCATTGTATATGGTGAACAAGCAGAGCCTATGGCATTGGCCAACCGTTTATATGATAGTTTATTACAGTTCAACGACATTGGTGTGGATACATTACTTGTGGAAGGCTGTGCACCAGTAGGACTTGGTGTAGCCGTTATGAATCGCTTAGAGAAGGCCAGTGGTGGTCATGTACTATTTGTCTAAGAACGTTTGAAACACCAAATAGGATGAGTGCATTAGTTGTAGAGATATGTTAGTATTAGTGTATTGATGTATAACAGATATGGTTTCTCTTAATTGATTTGTAAAAGTGTTGGATAGACTATATTGAATGGTGTAAAATAGCGTTAAAGTATAGTAGAGGTAATTATGAATTTATTATTTGTTTGCACAGGGAATACCTGTCGTAGTCCCATGGGAGAAGGAATTGCCCGTGCTGTAGGACGTGAACTTGGTATAGAGGTAGTGACTTTATCCACAGGATTATTTTGTGTTCCTGGAGCTAAGGTGAGCGACGAAGCTGTGGAGGCAGTTCGTGAATTAGTAGGCGAAGATATTAGCGAACACAGCTCTCGACCATTAAAAGTAGATTTTGTGAAAGCTGCAGATTATGTATTGGCCATGACAGAAGACCATAAAAAAATATTACTTCGCCAATTTCCTTTTGATAGCAAAAAAATTATGACCCTTGCTGAATTTGCTGGCGAAGTTGGGGATGTGGAAGACCCATTTGGACAATCTCAAGACATATATACTAAAACAGCGGAACAGATTGTACGGTATGTACAACAAGGGCTTGCATTACATAAATAAGAATGTTCCATTCGAGTCATCCAATAATTTGGATACGATAGAATAGAAGGAATACTATAATTGGTTGTACATATACATCAACAATACGGATATATATCTACAATACGGGTATGCATGAACAATATAGGTGTATGCAGATATATAGTGATAAGATACTATTTTATGAAGCTAGTATTAAATAAAGGAGGACGAAATGAAAGTAGCAGTTGGTTGTGATCATGGTGGATTTCATTTAAAAGAAGCGATTAAAGGCTTACTAGAGAAACAAGGCATTGAGTACAAAGATTTTGGTACCTACTCTACAGATTCCATGGATTATCCAGATGTGGCAAAACCATTGGCAGAAGCAGTAGCAGCTGGTGAATTTGAACGTGGAATTTTGACATGTGGTACAGGTATCGGTATAGGTATTGCAGCGAACAAGGTAAAAGGCATTCGTGCCGCATTATGTCATGATACGTTCTCTGCCCATGCTAGTCGCGAGCATAACAATGCTAATGTACTCACTATGGGGGAACGTGTTATCGGTCAAGGTTTGGCATTAGATATCGTTGACATTTGGTTGCACACTGAATTTGAAGGCGGTCGCCATGCAAAACGTGTGGATAAAATCTCCGCTATTGAAGAATAATAGAAAAGAATAACATCGAACAAAGAAACGGATAGTCCTAAAAATGGGCTGGCCGTTTTTATGTTCGATGTAATATTTATAGTAATTAATGTGGTAGCTAACACGGTAATTATTATTAATCGTCATATAGCGAAATACACTAAATGCTAGATTAATATCTTCTTTCCATTGGTTCAATAAAAGTAGATGTGGTATCATTAAAATAGGTATAATACATTGAAATATTTTTAAAAAGGAGGTATTATGCAGCTTTCAGATATAAAGAGAATGGCCCATAATATTCTTGAAAATCAAAGTATGGAAAACAGTTTTATCGAATATAAAAAGTCGGCAATATTTAAAGATAAAATTCTAAAAACTGCTTGTGCCTTTGCTAATAACTATATGAATAATGAGATAGGTTTGTTGTTTGTTGGAATAGAAGAAGTTGATAATAAAGAAACGGGAGAAAAAGCAATTCCGAAAAGACCGATTGAAGGTATAAAAGAATCTAAAATTGAAGGTATTGAAAATGAATTAAAATCGCTACTTTCCAATATTCACCCTAAAATACACTATCACATTATTACCGATAAAATTGATGATGAATATTATATTGTTGTTGCCATAGAAAGTTCTAGTAATGGACCGTTTCAAACGAGTGAAAGGGTGGAAAAGGATAAAGATATTAGGTTAAAGGCAGGAAGATATATTAGAGTTGGCAGAGATTCAAGACTTCCAAACCCAACTGAAGAGTTTGAACTTTTGAAGAAGTTTGCAAATTTTTCTTTTAGTTCAAATCTTAATGATACTGCTACTATAGATGATTTAAACTATGAATACATGAAGGAATATCTACTTTTGACAGGGGCAAAGAAAGATATTAGAGAAATGTCTAAGCTAGATATGGCAAAGAGTATGGGGCTTGTTAGTGAAAGTGAGTATGGTGGTTATAGAGCCAAGAATTTTGCTGTGTTGATGTTTGCGGAAACACCAAATAAATTTATTCCTAATGCCCATGTTGAAATCATAAGAGAAATTGACGGAACAGATAAAATGGAATCAAAAAGATTTGATGGTCCGGTTTGGATACAGGCAAAACAAGTCAGCAAGTATTTTGAAGATAATATTATGGCTTCTTATACCATAAGAGAAGCTGATAAAATTGAGCATAAGATTATCTATAACTATCCTCTTACGGCATTTGAGGAACTTGCTACTAACGCTATTTTGCATAAAGAATATGATACTCCTGAATATGTAGGAATCTATATTTACAAAGATAGAATTTCTTTTGTAAACCATAATAGACCACTTCCTCCGGTAACTATCGAAGCTCTTAACAAGGATAGAAGTTTTGATAGAAGGCAGTATCTTAATAAAGAACTTAAAGATATGTTCTTTTCTCTTAATCTAATAGAGTCTTACGGATCAGGAATAAGACGTGCAAAAGACGCACTATTAGAAAATGGTTCTCCTGAGCTTATGTTTTATCCGGACAATGAAACGGATAACTATACCAATGCAGTTATGGAAGTGAATGGGGAATTTTTGAAAGACTTTGATAGTAGTAATAATAAAAAAGCTACCACTAAAACTACCACTAAAACTACTACTAAAACTACCATGAAACAGGATTCAATTATTAAAATAATTGCTAAAAATCCTTGTATAAGTGCGAAAGAAATAGCAGAACAATTAAATCTTACCATTGACGGTGTACGGTATCATTTAACGAAAATGAAGAAGGCTGGACTTATTCGATATGAGGGTTCAGCAAAATTAGGTCAATGGATCATAGTGAAGTAGTACATTTGAATACACATGATTAAAAGGTGGTTAGAGTAAAATCTAACCACTTTTTTTATTTTAAAAAATTAATAATCTTGCCATATAATAGAGAATATTTTCTTCCTTCAAATCTATATATTGGTTTCTAATATAACAAATAATTAGTTATAAGACCAAAAGCATTATATTTTATCTAAAATCCTATTTACAATGACAAAATATGTCATTCTCCTTTTGTATAGTATACATATAGAAGTTGTTACACCCTATGATCTGGGAGAGTAAACTTTCACAGAAAAGAGGTTGGTAAACGATAGGATTAGGGTTCTGAGAAACCCAGTTATTTGTATAATGCAGGAGGCTAGTATGAGTCGTAATAATGAAAGTGTAGACATTTCAGCAATTTTGGATGCTATTAAAGAGGCAAAAAATTCTTTAGAGGATATTATCTATGATATTCAAGATTCTGATACGTTAGAAGAAACTGTAAATGATGAAGTGTACTATTCTGGGCTAGATGTACCTTATGATGTATTAGAGGAAGAGTTTCAAGAGAAGGAAGAGGCTAAGAAAGTAGCAGTTAAGGTGTTACAAGATTCTGTATTTGAACCGATGATGTCCGAATTGAAACAATCCATTATCAATTATGTGGATCATGCTGTATGGTATCATGAAGATCGATTAGGTGACTGGATGAACAAAGTTTCTAAATATAGTATCTTGCAAGGTGTTGTGAATCACTCAAAGTCGGAACGTTATGATTTAGTAAATCGATACGACCATTATGAAAGTTTCAATGAACGGGTAGAAGATGTGTTAAGTGAATTACGTAAAACGATTATGCTTGAATCGGATGGACGTATCGTATTGGATTCATCTTTCAAAAACTGTGATATTACAGTCCATGCGGAGGAAAGTTTAGAAGCTTTGGATGCATTATATAAGGGAGAAGGATGGATTCAAGAGTTCATGGATACCGTACGTAAAGAGAATGAGCTTTCAGATGCTGAAGTTGACAATATACTAGAATATGATACAGAATTTGATGATGACGATGAACAAATTCATATCTGGAAAATTTCAAAAACTCAGCTTGAATATGAATATGAAAGTTTACAACAGAACCTAGAGTTTACATCTATTATGGGATTTGACCCATTACAAGATATGGTGGATGAGTTAATTCGAGTACAACCTGCCAAGGAATATGAAGAGAAGTTAAATTCCTTATTAAAAGAAAAATTTGCACTGGTGAATGAAAAAATCCTAGAGTTGAGCATGGATGTGTCTTGGTAATGATGAGGGATAGGTATGTAGTACATAGGCTCTAGGCAAGTTCTATGAAGAGTATGGTCTATATATTTAGTAGAGCATGGTCTATATCTTTAATAGAGCATATGGAGATGACTACCTATGTAATATCTAGCAGAAATGATGGATGTCTTGCTCTTGATAACTATCCTGAGCAAGACTTTGTTAGTGGAATAGAAGGAGAAATAGTATGTGGGGAACATTAGAAACGATAGGATGCACAATGTTGCGAAGCTTTGGCGTGAAAGTGATTTCAGAACATGAACGATTAGAAGCGTATACAAAAGGAGAAGCTGAGGCAGAACGAATCTTTAAACCTATCTATGAACAAATCCTTAAGGCATGTGATAAAGAAGATTTCCAAATTGAATTGAACCGAAAAGCGTTTGAGCAAAAAGAATCTGTATTAAAAGATATTCATATGGACTTGGGCATGAGCTCAATCACATCAGTAGGTGCTTTGTCTAACTTTTGTAAAACACCGGAGTATATGAACGTTAAATTTATATCTAAAGAGGATGTAAAAGAGTACAAAGAGGCTAAAGAAGAAGGGTATCGTAATAAAATTGCAGAATATGAAACAAAGATACAAGAAGCTACCGATCGATTGACTGAGTTGATTACAAAAAAAGTGATAGAAAAATATGAACAAGATTGCAAGATTGAAGAATATAAAAAAGCTATACGAGACTATGTGAAAGACTTGGAAAGGCAGGCAGTGCAGGATGTGGTGAGGAAGTTGTAGTCGTTAAGTTAGACGATAGTTGATAAATAAGTATGGGTAAGTAGGGTTATAGTATGATACAATGAAAATGTCTTATAGACTATTAAGAGTATGGTTATCTCAAGGGAAAAGGAGAAAAATTAAATGCTTGAAATGTTAAAAACATTGGCATGTAAAGGCCTAAGACAACAGGGAATTCCAGTTATATCAAGTGAAGAGAGAAGTGAAGCTCAAAGAATAGGTGCAGATTATGCTAGAAAAATATATGAACCTATCTATTGTGAAATTGAAGATAGAACTAGTAAGCTAAAAGAAGAAGTTGAAAGAAATCGTAGTGTATTTCTAGATAAACAAGAAAAGCTTAATAATATTTATAAAGATGTATCGGAAAAAAATAAATACAGTTTAAATAAGATTGGATGGGACTCTTTCTCTTCAAATATTATCATGTCATCTTCTTTTTTTTCTGTTGATATAGAAGATGTAGATGAATATAAAGATGCTATAAGGTATGGATATGAAAAAATCGAAGCAATATACAAGAAGGATATTGCGGTATTACTGGCTGAATGGAAAGAATTAATGATAGAGAAAATAAATGTAAAACATACAAATCAAGAAACTATTAAAGAAGCAAAACAAGCTATCTTTCAAGCGGCTCAGAATCTTGAGTCTAATGCAATCTATGATGTTTTGAAACGATTGGGAGAAATTTAATTGAATCCATTAGATGAAATATTTAAAGAGGCTAACTTAAAGAATGATGCACTAGTCAAGCGTTCTAGAGCGTTACACACAAGCGCAAAGAATACACTTCATATAGTTCAAAATACAGATTCTATATTAAGAGATTTGGACAGAGCCTTTGAAGAAAAAACTTCTTTAAATGCTACAGATATGGCATTTTTGTTTATTGCTATAGGCTTACAGATTGCTCGACAGTATTTTATACCACAACTTACTAGCCCATCAGACCGACCTAGTGATAGAGAAGCAGCGAGAAATACATCAGGCCATGGTGAAGAACATTCTGATAGAGCACATTGGTATTATAACCCTAGTTTAGAGCAAATTATTTCTAATCCAGTTCCCTTTGATGCTACCTATGGTTCTAATGGCGCCTTAAAGGGGGGAGGAAAGTTTGGGCATAGAGGAAAGACATTAGGGCATGACCCAATTATAGGACTTGTAGTAGGAACCGCTAATATTGCTACCTCTACATTGACAACAACGGATTTACAGTCCTATCATATTAAAACAAAAGATAAAATTGACTTTTTTAAATGCAAAGCCGATACACTAAAAATCTTTGAAAAGTCTGCAGATAAATTACTATATCAAGGAATAGATGGTAAGCTGAAGATGGCAACATCGTTAGTAAAAGAGATTATTCACTTGAATAGTGATGTGAATTCTAAGAATAGTTTACCATTGCCGATGATTAGTATATTTGACCCTAAGTTAGCATCATTGTTAGCAGAATATGGACTTGATATGGCTAATTTAATGGGAATAACCAAGCATGCTATATATGCAAACTATATTAATATGATTATATCGATGGTACATGGTGCTTTTTATGATAGATCAATGGATGTAGATTTATATCAAGTTAAAACACGGAAAATTATTAATTACTCTAATGTAGTAGCTTCATCTAGCAACTTAATCTACACATTTGCTACTGAAGATTTAACTAAGCTTGATGTAGGTGGTCTATTAATCACTATCTTCACGTTAATTAAAAATGAAAAATTTATTCGTAAGGTAAAAGAAGAGTTTGTATTTGGAAGCTTTGAAAAAATGATTATGGATGCATAATATTTTCTAATCACTATAAGGGATATTGAAAGTAGATATTACTATATATGCTTTACATATATATGCTAAAATATATGTAAAGCATATATTTTTTGCTACAAAGGAGACACTATGCATATTTTATTAACAAATGACGACGGCTTATGGGCCCCGGGGATACAAGGATTAGCACAGGAATTAGCAAAGCATCATCGAGTAACAATGGTGGCACCTAAGGTGGAGCAAAGTGCTAAATCTAGTGCGTTAACGGTACAGGTACCGATTCGAGCAAAAGAGATGAGTGAAGAGGGAGAGAATCCTAGAATGCTCTTTGTAGAAGGCACACCAGTGGACTGTGTGAAATTCTCCTTGTCCTATTTATTGGAACAAGATCGTCCTGACTTAGTGGTATCTGGAATTAATCATGGATTTAACTTAGGATCTGATGCGGTGTATTCAGGGACTGTCGGTGCAGCATTAGAAGGTTTGATGTACGGCATTCCATCCTTGGCGCTATCTCTTGAAAAATATAGCGTTAAACGTATGGAAGAGATATTACCATTTATTACTGATTTTATTAAAGTTATGTACGAAGAGGGAAACTACCAAGGTCTATTGAATGTTAACTTTTTAAAAGAGGGTCCTGTGGGTTGGGAACAAGTGAAAGTATTCCATCAAGGTTTTCAAAAATATACGAATGTCATCGATGTTCGTAAGGATGCCAAAGGTAGAGAATATTATTGGATTGTAGGGGATCAAGGATTTCATAAAGAAGATAAACCTACCGATGTGGGACATATCAAAGAAGGATATATTTCGGTTGTTCCTTTGACATGGAAACAAGAAGATACAGGGCAAATTTCTGTGGTGGAACAGTTAATTGCAAATAAATAGCTTGCAGTCATTAAAGCTTTACAACCCCGTGGAGGCAGTATTAACTTTTGGATATATTTATTATCGTACAGTTATAAATCTTTGATGTATCTAATAATATTCAAACGATCTATCTATCATGATATATGATACGATAGGTCGGTTCTTTTTATTGTAAACTCCTATTAAACACGTTGGTGTTGACAATAAAAAGTAATAGTGTTTTAATACTACTTGAAAGACATTTTTTATCATCTTATGTTGTGGCTCAAGGGAGGATCGTATCATGAAAGAAGAAACAAATGTAACAGGAACGATGAGTGCAAGACAAATTACGATGACTGCATTATTTGTAGCATTGGTAGCGGTAGGGGCTTTCATTAAGATTCCTATCCCGAATTTGCCATTTACCTTGCAATTGCTCTTTACTACATTAGCTAGTCTCATCTTAGGAAGTCGTTTAGGTGGTATGAGCGTGGCGATGTACATCATTCTTGGTCTTGTAGGTGTGCCAGTGTTCACTGAAGGTGGCGGATTTATGTACATCTTCAAACCTACCTTTGGCTATCTAGTAGGCTTTGCTATTGGTGCTTTTGTGGCGGGTCGCATGGTGGAAAACGCAGGGATGGTTACTTTCAAAAAATTGTTAACTGCATCCTTTGTAAACTTGCTTATCGTGTATGCCCTAGGTATGGTTTACTTATATGAAATTATGGATTTATATCTAGCAAAACCAATTGGTCTAGAAACATTATTTATCTACTGTTTTGCATTACCAGTGATACCAGATATTTTCCTCTGTATATTGGCCGCAGTGATTGCAAAACGATTACTTCCGATTTTAAAATGATAGTATACATAACAGATGTGACATAAGGTGCATATACAGGTTGGTATGCACCTTGTGTTAATATTTGTGAAAGTCACCGCAGGTGATGAACAACGTAGGAAAGGACAAAATGATGACAACAACTCAAAGCCCAAAAGGTTTATATATATTAGGAACAGGAACAGACGTAGGTAAAACATATATCACTGCTTTATGGCTTAAAAAACTTCATGAAGCTGGCCATGATGTGGCATATTATAAAGCAGCGGTTAGCGGTGCTCCTAGCATTTCTGAAAGCGATGCGGGGTATGTAAAACAAGTGGCAGGACTTTCACAGGAGGATGAAACCTTACTATCCTATGTATTTGATGAAGCAGTATCACCTCACTTAGCGGCTCGTCATGAGGGAAAAGTTATCGATAGAACAGTAGTGAATCGTAATTTCTGTCATGTTGTACGAACACATACATACACAACAGTGGAAGGCAGTGGCGGAATCATTTGCCCATTACATGTGACAGATACAGAGTTGTACATGCTAGAAGATGTAGTAAAAGACTTGGGCCTGCCAACGATTGTGGTAGCCACAGCAGCATTAGGAACGATTAATAGCACAGTGCTGACAGTCCACTATTTGCAATCCAAAGGGATTCCAGTGAAAGGTATTATTGTGAACCAATATACAGGAAATCCTATGGAAGAAGATAACTGCGTGATGATGGAACGATTGACGGGTATTCCTGTGTTAGATCGAGTAGGACCTAGTGAAACATCATTGCATATGGATGTAGACACTATGTTACATTGCTACGAGGATATAGTGAATCTCCATGCATAATTAGGAAACTATGATTTGTTTTAAATACTATTGTACTATTAGGATGAATGCTTATATAGATATATAAAATTAGGGTGAAAACTGTTTATATTCCCATTAATTATTGACAGCACCATTCATTAGTATAGATATATTTTAATATAAGATATATATTAGATATGGAATAGTAAATGTACGAGAGGTATAGGTATACACATGAAAGATTGGGCAAAAAAGGATTTAGAATTAATTTGGCATCCATGTTCTCAAATGAAAGATTATGAAACATTGCCACCGATTGTGATCGACCATGCAAACGGTTGTTATTTATATGATGTAGATGGAAAAGAATATATAGATATCATTAGTTCTTGGTGGTGTAATTTACTAGGACATTGTCATCCAAAGGTCAACGAGGCGATTAAACACCAACTAGATACATTGGAACATGTTATCTTCGCTAACTTTAGCCATCGACCTGCTATCACATTGGCGGAACGATTGAAAGAAGTGGTGCCAGAAGGATTAACACGCTTTCATTTCAGTGATAATGGATCTGGTGCTGTAGAATGTGCTTTGAAAATGGCGTTCCAATACCACTATCAAACAGGCCACCCAGAGCGTCAGAAATTTTTATGCCTCAGTGAGAGCTATCATGGTGAAACCATTGGTGCTTTATCGGTAGGCAGTATGGACTTATTTGCTGAAATTTATAAGCCAATGTTGATGGATCAAACTGTTCACACTCAAGGACCAGACTGTTATCGTTGTGCTTATGGTAAAACTCGTGAAACTTGTTCATGTGAATGTTTTGAGCATATGGAAAAAGACTTTGCAGAACATGGATCTACCTTGGCAGCAGTAATTGTCGAACCATTGATTCAAGGGTGTGCAGGTATGAAAATGTATCCGCCAGAATACCTACGTAAACTACGTGAGCTGTGCGACCGTTATGGAGTGTTGCTGATTGCTGATGAAATTGCCACAGGATTTGGTCGTACAGGCAAGTTATTTGCCTTTGATCATGCAGGAGTATCCCCAGATATTATGACTGTCTCCAAAGCATTGACTGGTGGTTATATGCCGATGTCCATTACAGTAGTAGCTGAAAAAATTTACCAGGCGTTCTACGATGATTACCATACGATGAAAGCCTTCATGCATAGTCATACCTATAGTGGTAACCCATTAGGTTGTGCCGCTGCATTAGCAGTACTCGACACATTACGAGATGAGCATATTTTAGAAAAAGCAGAAGAGATGGGCAATTATTTACATGACGCCTTAGTGGAAGTCTTGGGGAATCACCCAAATGTAGGAGAAATCCGTCGTATGGGACTAATCAATGCCATCGAACTTGTTACCAATAAAGAAACAAAAGAAGGCTTTGATGGTTCCTTACGCATGGGCTATCAAATCTACAAAAAAGCATTGGATAGAGGTCTATTATTACGTCCATTAGGAAATGTTATCTATTTCAATCCACCTTTAACCATTGATAAAGAGACTATCGATATCGCTATCGAACGAACAGTACAAGCCATGGCAGATGTATTGAGTTTGTATTCAAAAATCAAAATATAACTCGTTAAACTAGTATCTTTGTGCTATAATTTAGATAGAAAAAGGAGTGTGAATCCTATGTCTATCAAACCTTATGAAGAACTTACGATACAAGATAATTTTATCTTTCAGAAAGTGATGCGTAATAAACGCATTTGCAAGCAAACGCTAGAAAGACTTTTAGATATTGATATTAAGGATATTGAATATCTAGAAGAAGAGAAGACTATTGATGTTCGCTTGGATAGCAAGAGTGTGCGACTAGATGTATTTGTCAATGATGATAAAGGAACTATCTTTAACATCGAAATGCAAACTAGCAAAGATATGAAGGAGCTTATTAAAAGAGCCAGATATTATCAAAGTGCAATAGATATTGATAGTTTAGAAAAGGGGCAACACTATTCAGAATTAAATGATGCATACGTTATTTTTATATGTACATTTGAGGTATATCCAGATAAGCTTCATAAGTATGACTTCAAAAATGTATGCTTGCAGAATACGGGTAGACACTTGAATGATGGGACTCAAAAGATTTTCTTGAGTACTAAGGGTGAATTGGATGATATATCTAAACCTTTAAAATATTTTTTAGATTATATAGATGGAAAAGATCCTGAAGATAGTCTGATGTGTGAGATTGATAGTGAAGTTCATACGATAAAACAATGTGATGAATGGAGGCGAGATTATATGACGTTAGCATTTGAAATGGAAAATAAACTAAAAGAAGGAATCGAAATAGGTAGAGAAGAAGGCAGAGAGGAAGGAAAAGTTGAAACGGTAATTGGCATGTTAAAGGAAAAGTTGTCCATAGAGATGATTGCTCGCATTACAAAATTAACAGTGGAACAAATTACTGAAATTGGTAAAATGAATGCATTGCTATAGTAGTTTTATAAGCAATGAATTAGAATGATAAAAAGGCTGTAAGCAAACGATACAAATGCTTACAGCCTTTTCTATATTCTGATTATGTTGTAAGGAATCAATAGTTCTAATAGATTACAAAGAGCCTTCTATCTTGCATGTAAGATATTCTAAACTAGTTGTTTTCTATATACCCCTCAGGTGATTTCGGTTCCACCACAATGTCGTTGTGGGTATTAAATATGACATATCCCAAAGGAAATCCAGGTGGCTTTTTAATGTGCTTCACTAAGGTGTAGTCCACGGTTACTTTCGATGTATCTTTTCCTTTGCTAAAGTAGGCGGCGATTTGCGCAGCGGCTTCAATCATTTTAATATCTGGCTCTACATCTGAACGTAAGATAACATGAGATCCTTGAGTATGCTGTGTATGTAACCATAGGTCATTAGGTTTAGCCCAACGGTTGGTGAGGTATTCGTTTTGTTGGTTATTTTGTCCCACATAGACATCGCCATTAGGAATGGTAAAGTGCAAGAAATTATCTTTTTTAATCTTGAAAGGAATCGGCTTTTTAGATTGACGCAATATGCCTGCACTTTCACACTCGCTGCGAATTTCTTGAACGGATTGCTTGGTCGTAGTCAAAGATAAACTGTATTGAATGGATTCCAAATACGAAAGGCGCATGGTGCTTTGTTCTAGTTGGTATTGACCATTTTTCGTGCGATTTTTCATCTTACGATATAGTTTATAATAAGCCTGCGCATTTTCCGTAATGGATAATGGGGGATCCAATGGGATAGTAATATCTTCAGCTGAGTCAGATAATACGTTTTGCACTGTTACCTCCGACTCATAGTGATGAGGTAAGTAGCTATAAATCATGAGCAAATCCCCATAGGATTTATACATATCAGCTTTGGATGTGTCATCTAGATCAGCCTTAATCTTTTCATGACGACCTTCTTCTTTTTTGATGGCAGCGGCGATAATTTTTTCTAGTTCTTTTCCTGCCGTATGAATGGCTCCTAACTTTGCCACATCTTGTGAAAGAGCCTCAGAAATTGTTGGATACTGGATAGTATCAACAATGGTGTAAGGAGAACTTTCACAGATAGAAATAGGCGTTAATAAGCGTTTACCTGTAGCCGTGGTGTATTGGAATAATCCTTGTGCCCTAAGAAGTTGGGATTGCAAATTAGTAAGTCCCTCGGTGATACTGCTAATAAGGCTCTCTGTCATCGGTGTCGTATGAGTTAGACCCATACGATAACATAGATCATCTAATAGGACCGGACCAAAGCCATTGAAGATATGACGAATGGTATTGCCCACTGTGTCTTGTGAAAAGGATTGTAGTAATTGTGTTATCTCTGGACCAGAAAACTGCATAAGATCCACACGAGAGGTGTTGGGTGGTAATTCATAAGCCAATTTAGGTGCCACAGAGCGCACACGGTTCATAAGTGGTGTCACATGAACAAGGGATTCCAAAATGGTGCCATCTTGAACAAAAATGCAGTTGGAATATTTGCCCATTAGTTCTACATAGATTTCATTTACAACGATGGAACCATCTAAGCCTAATTTATCGGCGGTGATGCGAATGATACGGTCCCCGTGTAGTTGCTCAATATTTGTGATACGAGCTCCTTCAATATGTTTCCGTAAATACATAATAAGAGATGTAGGCTCCTTTGGAGCATCTACAATCTTGTCTGTCACATAGATAGAGGGAGCACTGCCTACGGTAATCACTAAGTATGGACTTGTGGTAGGTGTATTAATTTTTAAAAGTATACTTGTTTTATCAATCTGCTGAATACGTTGAATCTGACCGTTTCCAACTTGCTCGTTCAGTTCTCGTATTAATACAGACAATGTTAAACCATCTAAATTCATGGGAATCCTTTCGTTATAGGTGTATTGTTATATCTAAAAGTGTAACATATCAGTAAAATCATACTTCGATACTATACAAAAGACATAGCTATTTATTTATAAGATTACAAAAATGATTGACATTACATGGTATCTTACTAAGGATACAATGCGTATGTACTATTTATTAATAAGGGGATAAATTTAAAAAACTATCCCTATACTAGTATACACTAATCTTTCAGAAGGAGATACCTTACACCCTCTATTCAATCATTATGCTTGTTATTGATGAGGATTTTAAGTGGTAACTTATTGGCATAATTTTTGTGGTAATTTTATAGTATATTAGTGGGGGAAATGTAGTCTATACATAATCGAAATATAAGACAGGTTTTTAGAGAAATAGATCTTGGTTTTCTATTATTCATATAAGGTATCATACTAGAAAATAATGTAGAAAGGTATATCGGATTCTATCATAAAAAATTTTATTTTTGTGCCGTACCGTGCTATACTGAAAGGTAAGAAATAGATCGGAAACGCGAGGTAAATCCATGAACAGTATGACAGGCTTTGGTCGCGGCATAGTGACTACAGAAACAGGAAGTTTCCAAGTAGAGATTAAAACGGTAAATACGCGCTATTGTGACATTATCATTAAAAGCCCTAAACAATTTAATATCTTTGAAGACAAAGTACGACGGTTAATCCAATCAGCCTTTCAACGTGGTAAGGTAGAGGTGTCTATCTTATACAAAGAGTCCGGCGAGCAAGAGAAAGAATTATCTATGAACCGTGCCTTATGTGGACAGATTAAACAATTTTTAGTAGAAGAAGGATTCTATGCTGATGTGAAAGAGGTCCCTTTGTCGGCGATTATGTCCATTTCTTCAGACTGGATCACTGTAGAAGAACCACCTACTGATGAAGAGGCGATGGGACGAGCTTTAGAAGAGGCAACAAAATTGGCCATTGACGGTGTTCTTGCGATGCGTGCCAAAGAAGGCGTTGCGATGAAAGAAGATATTACGAAACGTCTACAAGGGATTGAAACATTATTTGCTTACATGAAAAGTCGAAGAGATGTGGCCTTAGCACACCATGAAGAGCGATTATTGCAACGGATCCAAACTATGCTAGATAAAGTGGGCGTAGACTTTCAAGAAGAACGGTTTATGCAAGAAGTGGCTATACTTTCAGATAAAGTAGATATTTCGGAAGAGATTGCCCGATTTGCCTCACATGTGGTACAATTAAAAGAAATACTTGAGGAAGAAGGACCTATTGGACGTAAGTTAGATTTCTTGTTACAAGAAATGAACCGCGAGGTGAATACGATGGGATCCAAAGGGAATGAAATCACCATTGTAGACACCGTTGTACAATTGAAGGTAGAGTTAGAAAAAGTAAGAGAGCAAATTCAGAATATAGAATAATGTGTAAGTAGTACTGGAGTTATCATGTCTGATAAAGGAATATTAATCGTCATTTCAGGACCATCTGGGGCAGGAAAAGGCACGATTTGTGCAGAACTCCGCAAGCAAATGCCAAACTTGGTCTATTCTGTATCGATGACCACACGCCAACCGCGGGTGGGTGAAGAAGAGGGTATTAGCTATTTCTTCCGAGATGTAGATACATTTGAAAAATTAATCAAAGAAGATGCATTCTTAGAATATGCAAAAGTGTACGATAATTACTATGGTACACCGAAAGAGCACGTCATGAACTTATTAGAAGAAGGCAAGAGTGTGATTTTGGAGATTGATATTCAAGGTGCTATGAAGGTAAAAGAATCCTACAGCGATGCTGTCTTTATCTACGTTGTACCGCCATCCTTAGATGTGTTAACATCTCGTCTGCATGGTCGTGGTACGGATGATAAAGAAGTGATTCATAAACGTTTATCTTTAGCTTGTTCAGAATTAGCATTAGCACATCGTTATGATTACATAGTGGTGAATGATGATTTGGAAGATGCTATTGAACGAACAGCATCTATCTTGCGGGCTGAAACATGTAAGATTAGTCGAAATAAAGAAAAAATTCAATACATTTATAAACGATATAGCAATGAGCAACAAGAAAATCATTAAGTTGCTATTGGTATGTCAAAATACTAGTGTTTAATACAGAGGAGACTTTCATTATGATGGTAGAACCGCATTTAAAAGATTTGGAAAAACAAGTAGATAGCAAGTACACATTGGTAACATTGGCAGCGAAACGTGCTCGTGAATTAACTGATGGACAGCCATCCTTAGTAGGTGATGTAGGCACAGAAAATCCTGTATCCATCGCTTTATATGAAATTGCAGCGGAGCAAGTTGGCTTTGAACGCACAAAAGATGGCGTGAAATAATTTTATACGGAATGTATATGATGCCTAATGAATAGAGGAATCCAACTGTATTCATTAGGTATTTTTTTCAGGTATACTACATTCCTAAAAGCTATAACAAAAGATACTATAAAGGTAGAAAATATAAGGGAAGTAGGGTATAATTAAACTGTTCATGTAAATAATTATTGGAGGTTTATATGGCTAAAGATTGTTCATTTGACGTTGTATCCGAAGTGGATATGCAAGAAGTAGATAATGCAGTAAATCAAGCGAAGAAAGAAATTGGCACTCGCTACGATTTCCGTAATAGCAAAGCAGATATAGAACACGATGGTGATACTATAAAAATTCATTGTGATGATGAATATAAATTAGGGGCTATTATCGATGTGCTAAAAGGCAAAATGGTGAAACGTAATGTGGCCATTAAAAACTTGGAATATGGCAAAATTGAACCAGCATCTGGTGGTACAGTTCGCCAAGTTGTGACCATCAAAAATGGTATCTCTAAAGAGGTAGCTAAAGATGTGGTGAAACTCATCAAAAATATGAAATTAAAAGTGACGGCTCAAATTATGGAAGACCAAGTACGTGTAGCAGGAAAAGACAAAGATCAATTACAAGCAGTGATTACGATGCTTCGTGAACAAGATTTACCTGTAGAATTACAATTTGTGAATTTCCGTTCTTAATCAAATAGAGGAGCATCACCCAATGGATGCTCCTATTTTATCATGTGAGGGACTATGAACGTAGAAGATATGCGTGGTGGTTACACCACTGGTTCCTGTGCAACAGCAGGGGTAAAAGCAGGACTCTTAGCCCTAATCGAAGAAGAAATTGTTGACCAAGTTTCTATACGAAACCCGCAAGATGCTTTCATTCATGTGCCCATTGCCAAGGTAGAAGTAGTATCGCCAACGGAGGTAATGGTAACTGTTGTGAAAGATGGTGGCGATGACCCGGATGTCACACATGGTACTGATATTGTGACTACAGTGACATTAAATCAATCGGGAATCATTACCTATGAAGCTGGATTTGGAGTTGGTACAGTAACGAAACCAGGCTTGGCATTACCCGTAGGAGAACCAGCCATCAATCCAGGTCCTAGAACAATGATTTCCTATGTATTTGAAGAATTAGTACCGAAAGGTATGGGTATCCATGTGAAAGTCTCTGTCCCAGCTGGAGAAACCTTGGCTAGAAAAACCTTGAATGGCACCCTTGGTATTGAAGGTGGTATTTCTATCATTGGCACGACAGGTATTGTAAAGCCCATGAGTGAAGAAGGGTTTAAAAACTCTTTAGTACCCCAATTGCGTGTCATGAAAGAAGCTGGTTATACAACGGCCATACTTGTACCAGGGCGTATAGGTCAAGAAATTGCAAAAGAGCAGCTGGGTATTTCTATCAATCAAATGGCAGAAACAAGTAATTTTATCGGATTTATGCTAGAACAATGTGTCAAAATTGGATTTAAAAATATCCTTATCATTGGTCATATAGGTAAAATTATAAAACTGGCTAGCGGTAGCTTTCACACCCACAACCGCATGAGTGATGGTCGGATGGAAACCATTGTTGCCTATGCAGCCTTAGAAGGGGCATCTCGAGAAGTTTGTGAAGAGTTGATGGACTGTCGCACTACAGAAGCGGCTATGCCAATTATTGAACGGGAGCATCTAGAGGGTATTTATCAGCGCGTAGCGGATCGCGCATCCTTACGTTCTATGCGCTATATTGCGCAAGATGCAAACGTTGGTATTATCATATCTACCTTAGATGGCACTATATTGGCCGTCGATGAGGTAGCGAAACAAATAGGAGAAGAAGAATCATGGCACATACCTTGTATGTCGTAGGTATTGGCCCTGGGAATCCAGAGTATGTAGTACCTAGAGGATTACATCTTATCAAGCAGGCTAAGGTCTTGGTAGGAAGTGAGCGAGCATTAGAAGACTTTGCTCAGCCAGGTCAGTTGACCTTTCCTATTGCGAAACTAGCACCTATGGCAGAGTGGATGGGACAGCAACTACAATCCAACGATATTGTAGTCTTAGTTAGTGGTGATACGGGGTATTATTCCTTATTGCCATACTTAAAAACTAAATTCCCTAACAATCCAATCGATGTGACACCGGGCATAAGTTCTATGACATTTGCCTTTGCTAGACTTGGTGAAGTGTGGCACAATGCAGATTTAATGAGCTTTCACGGCCGTCGCCCAGAGGAAAAAGATTTGTATTATGCGGAAGGACGTAAATTAGGATTCTTAACAGATCCTGAACAGAATCCTGCCTATATTGCAAAATATTTAATCGAAGAACATGGTTGGCCCAAGGATACAAAAGCGGCTGCTTGTGAACGATTGAGTTATGAAGATGAGCGTATTGAACGCGGCACATTAGAAGAATTACAGACATTGGAGGGCTTTGGTCACTCCGTAATGGTGGTATTAGGATGAGACATTTTTTTGGAATTGAAGACGAGGAATTTATTCGTGGCGATGTGCCCATGACGAAAAAAGAAATTCGTATGGTTGTTATGAATGCAGCTCGTGTACAAGAAGATAGCATAGTTCTTGATGTGGGAGCTGGTACAGGGTCCATTTCGATTGAAGCTGCCTTAGCAGCTCCGAAAGGACATGTATATGCTATTGAGCGCTTTGAGAAAGCGACAGATTTAATTCGCCAAAATCAAGAAAAATTTGGCGTGAAAAACTTAACAATTATTGAGGCCAAAGCCCCAGAAGGTATGGAAGATTTACCAGAATTGGACGCTGTTATCATTGGTGGTAGCGCTGGTGGTATGGGTACCATTATGGACGAAGCAACTCGGTTGTTGAAAGTGGGTGGTCGTCTTGTGGTAACTGCTGTGACTATGGAAACAGGGTATACCATTTTGAAAGAGTTAAAAGGTAGACCATATACCTATGAAGGATTCCAAATGCAAGTGAGTCGTTTTAGAAAAGCCGGCCCGTACCATTTATTAAATCCATTGAGCCCTATTTTTATCGTAACTGCTGTGAAACAGGAGGCATAATATGGCACAAGTACATATCGTGGGCGCTGGCCCTGGCGATCCAGAATTAATTACCCGTAAGGGATATCGATTGGTACAAGAAGCAGATGTAGTAATCTACGCTGGTTCCTTGGTTAATCCAGAGATTTTAGAAGCTTGTAAAGAAGGCTGTGAAATACATAATTCTGCATCTATGAGCTTAGATGATGTATTAGCAGTGACAAAAGCTCGTGTGGCAGAAGGTAAAACAGTGGTGCGTTTACATACAGGTGACCCTGCTATCTACGGAGCCATTCAAGAACAAATGGATGCGTTAAAAGAAATGGGCATTACCTATGATGTAACACCTGGGGTAAGCTCTTTCTTGGCAACAGCAGCTGCATTACAACAAGAGTATACATTGCCAAATGTAACCCAAACTGTCATCATCACTCGCATGGAAGGCAGAACGCCTATGCCAGAAAAAGAAAAATTACCTATGTTGGCTAGCCATGGTGCGACAATGTGTATTTTCTTGTCTGTCCAAATGATTGATAAAGTGGCGGCAGAGTTAATTGAAGGTGGCTATGATAAAACAACACCTGTGGCTATCGTTGTGAAAGCATCTTGGCCAGACCAACGCATCATTCGTGGTACACTAGAAACCATTGCTGATGTGGTGGCAGAAGAAGGTGTTATCCGCCAAGCTATGATCGTAGTAAGCCGTGTATTAGATACAGATTATGAATTATCTAAACTCTATGACAAAGGCTTTGCTCATATGTATCGAGATGCGAAGTAATGAAGATTGCTATCGTATCTGTTACAAAACGAGGAGCTGCCTTAGGGCAATTAGTGCGTAGCGCTTATACACAAGAGCATGTGGTAGATTGCTATGAAAAGGAAGACCGTGAAAGTGGCGAAACAGCCATATCCTTTTCTTCTTTGAAACCACATATTGAAAACTTGTGGAAAGACTATGACCGTATCTTATTTATTATGGCTACAGGCATTGTAGTGCGTATGATTGCACCTTTCATCAAGCATAAATCGGAAGATCCAGCTATTTTAGTGATGGATGAAGGGGGTCACTTTGTGATTAGCCTATTATCTGGTCATTTAGGCGGCGCTAATGAATGGACTAGCGAGGTAGCAATGATTACGGGTGCAACTCCGGTGATTACGACAGCTACAGATGTAAATCAATTGCCCGCACCAGATGTATTGGCTCGCAAGATAGGCGCCAAGGTAGAAGACTTCTCCATGCTTATTAAGGTAAATGCGGCTATCGTCAATGGAGAAACTGTCAAATATTATTTAGATCGTACCTTGGCAGATGACTTTGAAAGGGCTGTACAAGCACATCAAGTGGACTATGTTCTCTTTCATCCGGAGGAACCATTCCCATGGGGCCTGGAGCCAAAGGTTGTGATTACAGATAGAACGATTGATTGTATAGGTGTCACACTGGTGTTACGGCCACCGACGATGACGGTGGGCATTGGATGCCGCCGTGATACACCGAAAGAATTGATACTTTCAGCCGTATCAGAATCATTGCAAAATGTAAAACGGTCCCCATTAAGTGTTAAGGGAGCCGCCTCAGTCATCGTGAAAGCGGATGAAGTAGGTTTATTGGAAGCCATGGAAGAGCTCAAATGGCCTATCCAATTTTATACACAAGAAGAAATGGCCCCTTGTATTGAAGAGGCACAAATTATTGAATCAAATTTTGTTAAACAAACCATAGGAGTAGGAAACGTATGCGAAACGACAGCACTATTACTAGCGCAGGGGCAGGAGCTACTGCAGCACAAAACCATATTTCCGAGAACAACCGTAGCCATTGCACGGGTACGTTACAAGTTATCGGAATCGGACCTGGTAACTCAGAATTTATGACACCAGAAGCACGGGAAGCGATTTTACAAGCAGACCGTGTGGTAGGTTACATTACGTATTTAGACTTGATTAAAGACCTTGTAGCAGACAAAGTCACTGTAGGTACAGGCATGATGCAAGAAGTAGATCGTTGCCAACAAGCAGTGGATTTAGCTGTAGAAGGTTATAAAGTGGTGGTGGTATCCAGTGGTGACCCTGGTGTATACGGTATGGCTGGCCTTGTCATCGAATTGGCTAACAAAGTGGCAGAGGAAAAACGTCCTCCTGTACATATCGTTCCAGGTTTAAGCGCTGTGAACATGGCAGCAGCTGTGTTGGGTGCTCCATTGATGCATGACTTTGCGGTTATTAGTTTGAGCGATTTGATGACACCATGGGACTTAATCAAAAAACGTGCAGCTCTATGTGCAGAAGGTGATATGGTTATCGCTTTATATAACCCACGCAGTAAAAAACGTATCACTCATTTAGATGAAGTACGTGAACTTGTATTACAACATCGCGATCCTAAAACACCTGTAGGTATTGTCCAAAAAGCAGGCCGTGCAGGTCAACATATCATCATTTCTGATTTAGAACATTTCCACAAAGAAGAAATTGATATGCAAACATTAGTTATCATTGGTAACAGCCAAACCTATGTGGAAAATGGTAAAATCATTACACCACGAGGATATAAACTGTGATCTGGGTCATAGCGGGTACGCTAGATGGCCGTAACTTAGCGGTAGCCGTGCAAGAGCATACAGGATTACCTGTATTGGTGTCTGTAGTGAGCCAATATGGGGCACAATTAGCATCTCACCCAGGTATTGAAGTCCATGAAGGCCGTTTGAATTTAAAGGAGATGAAAGCTCTCATTCAAAATAAAGGCATTACGATGCTTATTGATGCCAGCCATCCTTATGCGGCGATAGTAACAGCCACAGCTCGTGAGGCAGCAGCAGATATGGAGATTCCTTTCATTCGTTTTGAACGGAAAGAAGTACCATTGCCAGAATATGACAAACTTCATCATGTCAGCAATGAAGAAGAGGCGGCTACTTTAGCAGGCCAACTAGGTACGAAAGTGTATCTTACAACAGGTAGTAAGACTATGCATGTTTTTGCAAAATCTGATGCCTTACAAGATAAAGAAGTATGGACCCGTGTATTACCGACGGCGGAAGTACTACAGATGATGGAAGATTTAGGCGTATCTCCTAAATATACAATAGCTATGCAAGGACCATTTTCTTATGAAATGAATAAGGTGATGTTCCAAGATACAAAAGCAGAGGTAGTTGTGATGAAAAACTCTGGCCTTGTGGGAGGTTCAGATACAAAGCTACAAGCTGCTATCGATTTAAACGTACATGTTATTGTCATCGATCGCCCAACGCCGGCGAAAGGGGCAGTGACAATTTCAACAGTAGAAGAATTTAAAACTCTATGGGAGGATTACGATGGATTACATTAAAAACCCGAAAGCAATTGAAGATAAAAGTATGGAAATTATTTACCCATATGTGAAAGACATGGGATTTACTGACGATGAAATTCGTGTGGTATCTCGTACTATCCATGCGTCTGGTGACGTAGAATATGCGAAATTATTCCGTACTAGTGAAGGTGCTGTAGCAGCAGGTATTGCAGCTGTTAACAATGGCGCTCATGTTTATACTGATGTGGAAATGGTGCGTACAGGTATTTCTAAACCAGCATTGAAGCTTCACAACAGTGAAGCACATTGCTTAATTCGTGATGAAAAAGTAGCGGAAATGGCAAAAGAATTAGGCGTAACACGCTCTATTGCTGCGATGCGTACATTTGGTAAACAATTAGAAGGACAAATTGTGGCAATCGGTAATGCACCAACTGCTTTATATGAAGTATTGCGCCTTGCTTTAGAAGAAGGGATTCGTCCTGCTTTAATCATTGGTATTCCAGTAGGCTTCGTAGGTGCTGCAGAATCTAAAGATTATTTGGCAGAAGTATCTCCAGTTCCGTATATTACAATTCAAGGTAACAAAGGTGGTAGTTCCATTGCGGCATCCGTTGTTAACGCATTGTTCTACACAGATGTAAAACGTAACGACATGTTATTTGTAGAAGGAAAAGAAAAGAAATAATGAATAGAACGAGTCAAACACGCAATGCATGGCGTATGTTTCTCGTTCTAGTGTTTGGGGCAGCAGCGATTGCTGCCCTTATCTTGTCATTGGTATTTGGGTCCGCCCAGACTACATTGGCTCAAATTTGGCACACATTGTGGTCTCCCACTTTATCTGATACGAACTCACTAGTCATATGGAACATTCGCTTTCCGAGAAATATAGTAGCCGCCCTAGTAGGGTCCAATCTAGCGGTAGCAGGTGCTATTTTACAAGCAGTTATGAAAAATCCATTAGCAGATCCGCAAATCGTAGGTGTTTCCTCAGGTGCAGGATTAGCTGGTGTCATAGTATTGATTTTATTTCCTTACCTAGAATATGCAGTGCCATTCATCGCCTTTATTGGCGCTTTGACGGCAGCCATACTTGTGTATGCCTTAGCTTGGAAACAGGGCATACGACCAAGCCGTATTATCTTGGCAGGTGTGGCGGTAGCTGCATTTCTAGGGTCCATGATATCTGCCTTGCTTGTATTTTATGGGGATCGCGTACAAGGGGCATTATTATGGATGGTTGGCGGTCTTGCCGCTCGTAGTTGGCCACAAGTATATGTCTTAATTCCGTATACCATAGGGGGCTTAGTATTTGCCTTCTTAGGGGCAAAACGATTGACCATACTTAGCTTAGGCGATGAAACAGCTCGTAGTTTAGGCTTAGCTGTAGAGAAAACAAGGTTTATGATGACAGCCGTGGCAGCATTACTAGCAGCCAGTGCCGTGTCAGTAGCAGGATTGATTGGTTTCGTAGGGCTGATCATTCCTCACATTGCGCGCATGATGCTAGGCACAGATTATCGATTCCTGTTACCGGGATCTGCCTTTTTAGGAGCTTTTGTCCTTGTCATCAGCGACACAGTGGGACGTACATTATTTAGCCCTATTGAGATTCCAGTAGGCATCATTATGGCCTTCTTCGGAGCTCCATTCTTCTTATATTTATTGAGGAGGGATGACTAATGAAACCAGTAATTTCTGTGAAAGATTGTCGTGTCTCCTTTGGTGAAAAAAAAGTTTTAAAGGGTATCGATTGGACCGTCTATGAAGGTGAAATCGCTACCTTGATTGGACCTAACGGTTGTGGTAAAAGTACTTTATTACATGCCATTACTAGTGCTATTAAAAGCACTGGAACCATCAAAATTGCTGGGAAAGAAGCAGAGAAGTATTCGAATAAAGAATTAGCTAGATATATGGCATTCTTACCACAAGTACCATCTATCCCAAAAGATATGTTAGTAGAAGAACTCGTCAACTGTGGTCGATTCCCTTATCAATCTTGGTGGAAGCAACAAGGATCTCATGATAAAGAAGTGGTAGATGCTGCCTTAGAGGCAACACAAGTAAGTCATTTGCGGAATCAGCTAGTATCTTCCTTATCCGGTGGGGAACGGCAACGTGTATGGATTGCCATGGCATTAGCTCAAGAACCAAAAGTATTAATCTTGGATGAGCCAACTACATATTTAGACATTAATCATCAGTTGGAGATTATGGAGTTACTGCAGGGCTTAAATTGCCGTGATGGGTTAACAGTTGTCATGGTTCTTCATGAATTGAACCAAGCCGCACAATATTCCCATCGGGTCGGTGTACTCTATCAAGGACAGATCTTGGCCGATGGATCACCAAAAGATGTGATGACAGAAGAATTACTAGAAAAAGTATTTGCTGTTAGAACAGATGTAGAACAAGGGGAGTTCCCTTATATACGGATACAAGGACTGTTGTAGTACTTGAGCAAAACTTAACAAGGGAGCTATCATCTTGTGTATCGGCATAGTCATAACCATTGGCTATGCCGATTTTTTGTGATTTGGGAGATGTACTGATGGTGTTAGTATATAAATCAATAATTGTATGATACAATAACGGTATATTAATGAGTAAAATTGACGAATTCCCCACAGAAATGGGCAACGACTACAAATGCCAAAGGCTTATTTGTAAAAGTTGGTAGAGCTGGTGGTACGTTCGCACATAAAGATATTGCTTTTAAATTCACTTCTTGGATCTATTTTGAAGAAATAATTTTCAAAAGCAAGATGTTTGATATGGATGTGGATACTACTTTTAAAATACGTGGTGAAAGATTAGGAATAGGGTAGAACGATAAATTTTTAAAGGAGTATATATGAATACAACAAAAGAATGGATTGAAAAATATGAAACAGTAAAACATTTATTAGTTGCCCCTATGAACTATGCAGAAGTTTTTGAAAAAAATGAAATTCATGGAAAAAAATTATTTGTTTTAGAAATGGGAGAAATCATATTTCCTACGGGAGAGCTTTTGGTAAGAGATCCTTTGGTTTGGCTGAGTAGAGCAGAAAAACCTTACTTAACCAAAGTACCAAGAGGAAAGTATAGCATTGAAACTTTGGTAGCAGAAATCGAAGAAGAACACTATCGTTATATACTTACAAGAGTAAAATTTAATGAAAATAAGCCTGTGATTTATTACGAAGCTTTAAAAGGTGATGAAAACCTAGAAGGTGTAGATAATGAAAGTATTTTTGGATTTATGGTTGATGCAGGATTGGCAACTATAGTTGATGTAGAAACAAGAGATAAATATTGTGATTTTGTAGAGAAGTGGTATAAAGAAAATACTGAAAAAAATATTTATAATGATTTTTTTGCAAAGGAATTTAAAGAAAATGCCATGAAATATCCAAAATTTCAAAGAGAAGATGGAGATTGGATAAACTTTAAAATTCCTAATACAGATTTATCAATTCCTATGATTCAGTCTGGTTTTGGAGATGGACAGTATCCTGTATATTTTGGGTATGATGAAAAGGGAAATCTTTGTGATATTGTTTTAGAGTATATACCGATAAATTAATTTCAGTTTTACGAAAATATCGTACAACTAATATAGCTAATACTACCTCTCCAAACTTTTAAAGAACCAAAAAGATAATAAAATGACCACATCAGAGTAAACATACTCAGTGTGGTCATTTTATTACGTTAGAAAGGTTCCCTTAAAATATTATTTATCTAATTGTACTTTCACACCATAGATAATATTAACTAATTCAGCCATAGCTTCTGGTGTTTCTAGTCCAGGATTCAATAAGAACCATTGGGATGGTAAGAAGATGACTTTGTCATTTTTAACAGCTTGTAATTGATTCCAAGCTGGGTTGCTAGTCATTTCTTTGGCAAAGGTTGCATTGATTTCATCTTTTTTACCCATGGTAACGACAAGGATTATGTCCGGGTTATCTACTGTTAATGTTTCTAAGGAATAAGGCACTGTTTTAGAAGTCACATTATCTTTTAAATGTTGTTCTACTACATTGGTAATGCCTAATTCATGAACCATAGATGCCGTGATTGCTAGTGGAGTTTCTGCTGTGACAGATTTACCTGTAGCACGTAATACGGCAACTTTAACAGGTTTATCTTTTGGAATCGCTGCTTTAACGGTATCGATTTTTTTATTGTAATCTTCGATGACAGATTTGGCCTTATCTTCTGTATGGAAAATATTGCCCAATAATGTTAATAGCGGAATATTATCATTGATTCCATCGTAGTTAATCAAAATAGATGGAATGTTATTGCTATCTAATTGCCCTTTGAATTTTTCATGTTGGCTTGGCAAGCCTAATACTAAATCAGGATGTAGACCCACTAATTGTTCCATATTAGGATTGGCTGTATGGCCTACGCTTGGTAATGATTCAATTTCACTAGGTAATTTTTCGTTACTTTCAACACGAGCGATGGCTTTGCCACCTACAGCATAGATCATTTTGGAAATAGAATTAGATAGGGCTACTACCTTGGATGGGTTAGTTGGAATTGTGTAGGACTGATCTTGGTAGGATACAGTGCGAGTTGTTTCTGTTGAAGTAGTGGTTGTTTTGCCACAGCCTCCAAAAAGAAGGGCAGTGGATAGAAGGACAGCGCTACAAATTTTCATATATGTGTTCATGGTTTTTTCTTTCAAATAAGGGGATACGAATCGTATCCCCTATTGTTGTTAAATACTATAATATTGTAAACACAATGCGATTATTTTACTAATGCATCGTATGCTTCGGAAGCACGTTCAGCAAAGATATCACGGATTTTTTGGTTTTCACCAGCACCATGGATATAAGTGTCTACTGTGAATCCTTCTTTCATAAGAATGTTTTTATGTGAATCAGGTTCGTCACCAGCCATATCGTTGTTTGCATGGTCACCAGCAACCATCATTAATGGCATTAATGTTACGTGTTTGATTCCTTTTTCTTTCAATTGAGGGATCACTGTTTCAAGGTTTGGCCATCCTTCTACTGTGTAAAGGTATGTGTTTTGGAATCCCATGGAATCGATACGATCTTGGATAACTGCATAGTAAGCGTTGGATGGATCTGGAGTACCATGAGCCATGATCAATACAGCAGAATCTTTTGTTTGGATCATAGGGAATTGGGAAGAGTATGCTTTTAATGCTTGTTCAATATCATCGCGTTGTTCTTCTTGACCCATCCAGTACATTAAAGGTAAACCTAATGTCATTTTTTTGAAATCTTGTTTATGATGGTTGAATACAGCGCCAGCATAGTTATATTCCATACCTGGAATCATGTTCAATGTTGTCAATGCAACACGAGTATAACCTTCAGCTTTCAATTGATCTAATGCTTCTTCTGGAGTAGGGTATGTAATACCTTCATGAGCTTTAATACGATCAATGATGATATGAGATGTGAAAGCAGTCACAACTTTTACATTTGGATGTTGTGCTTTGATTTCATTGATTGTTGCATCAATTGTTTTAGCACGAGTATCTTTGAAAGTAGTACCAAAGGACATAACTACGATAGCATCTTTATTCATTGCGTCTTTCATCATTGGATTTTCGTATGTGCGAACACCAATGGAAGCTGCTTCTTGTAATGCTGGAGTTGCATCTTTTACTTCAGAATTTAACATGTACGCTGCATCAGCAGATTGAGATACGCCGAAAGCTGCAGTTACTGCTAATGCTGCAATCATAGCGCTTTTAGAAAAGAATTTCATAATAATTCTCCTTACCTAAAACTAGAATATACCCAAAAGCATGAATTTTTATTTCTCTATTCATACTTATCTATAATTATATGCTTAACTGTGACAAGTGTCAATGAATTTTAGATATGTAATGATGAAAGTTAGCTATAGTCTAATTTTAATACTACAGATGCCGTGTAGCACATAGTTGATACAATCTTGACAAAGTAAATTTAACTGTGATATTCTGAATTGCTTTTTAATTCAATCTAATTTTGTGGACATTTGAAATATTTTTTGAAGGATAGAATAATACAATAATAGAATCATAGGAGATAGAAATGAAGTATACACGAAGTAGAGTAGCAATCGCTGTAGTAGTATTATGCAGTGTTTCTAATATAGGGTGGGCAGATTCTGGCGTAGTAGTTAATGGTGGAGGTACCAGTGCTACTGGATATGCTGCTTTAGCAGTAGGGGCCAATGCTAATGCATCGGGTAATCAGGGCATTGCCATTGGTGCGAATACAGTGGCTAGTGGCGGTAATGCAACGGCTATTGGATTAAATACTAAAGCCACCGCTATTGATGCACTAGCTATTGGTACTGAGGCAGAAGCGAAGAATATCAATACCACTGTAGTAGGTACCCATGCCTTATCTAGTGGAGACTATGGTGTGGCAATTGGTTCAAACTCCTATGCCACAGGGGAGCGATCGATTTCTATTGGTGTAGCCATCAATGAACCGGCTACTAAACGATTTGGTGCTACTGGTGGTCGTTCCATCAGTATTGGTAATGAAACATTAGCTTCTGGTGGACATTCCACAGCCGTAGGGGACAGTGCGACAGCTACCAATAATCTGTCTGCGTCGTATGGGGCATTTGCCAATGCTACAGGTGTTCAATCCACTGCAGTAGGTCATGCATCGAATGCAACAGGTGATTATAGTGCCTCTTTTGGCGATGCCTCCAAAGCTAGTGGATACACATCTGTGGCAGTCGGATATGGAGCAAAGGCTCAAGATACAGAAACCATTGCTATCGGTAGTGGTGCAAGCACGAATGATACAGGATCTCAAGGGTCGATTGCTATTGGTCGAAACTCGACAGCTTCAGCAGGGCTTTCTGTTGCCATAGGGGCAGATGCTAAAAATGAAAGAAAGCATTCTACTGCAGATCATACTTATTATGGTGCCACTGCAGTAGGCACAGGGGCTATCACAGGCAGTGTTGGCTCTATTGCTATCGGTAATAATAGTGTGGCTAATACAGAGCTAGTAGATGGTGAGATTGGTGTATACTCTACCGCAGTGGGTACATCTAGCTCCTCACAAGGGATATACTCTACGGCGATGGGGGTATTTTCTCGGGCCTTAGGTCATTATTCTGTTGCTATGGGAATGCAGAAACATCAAGTGACCGGAGAAGAATTGGGTGCAAAAGGCTATGGATCCGCAGCCATTGGTTTATATTCACATGCAGTAGGGATTCAAGGGATTGCTCTAGGTCAAGAAAGTTTGGCCAATAATAACCGTAGTATAGCTATCGGTGCTAATACAAAAGCCAATGCCGTAGATACAGTGGTAGTGGGCACTCGTGCTACGGCCTCTGCAGCGAGTGGCATAGCACTAGGACAGGATACGAAGAGTACTATTGAGTATGGTGTTGCCTTAGGGGCTAGCTCTGCAACATCTGGGACTGCTTTTACAGTAGGATATAATCCAACAACTAAGACGACGATGGATATGAGTACCATAGTCTCCGATGTAACAGCCTACGAGGCACAAAAAGCGATTATTAAAAGCGCCGATGAAAGTATTGCAAAATCGAATGCCCAATTACGTATTTCAGAATATGATCGCATTTATGGTGATACACAAGAAAAACGTGATGCTGCTAATGCTACGACTGCCTTGCATCGAAATATAATTGCCAAAGAAATAGAAAAGAAAACAGAGGCAATTCAAAATATAAAAGATAACTTTTCTGGTGCTTCTACATGGGAAAGCTCATTAGGGGGTGTGTCCGTTGGTAATGCAGACTTAGGATTAACTCGGCAAATTAATAATGTGGCGGCCGGTACATTAGATACAGATGCTGTTAATGTGGCTCAATTAAAACGTGTACTTAATACAAGTATCAACAATACCATGGGTGATATGATGAACCAAACAAACACATTGGTGAATGGTGTTCGTCAAGATGTACAAGCACTTCGTAGTGAAAGTCGAGAAGGAGATGCTATGAATGCAGCCTTAGCAGCATTAAAACCGGTGGCCTATAAACCGACAGAGCCTACACAAATCATGGCGGGTGTGGGACACAACTCTGGTAAAACAGGATTTGCCCTAGGGGTAGCCCATTATACAGATGAAGGGACAATGTTTAATGCGGGTGTTGCCTTTGCGGGTACACAGCGATCCTATAATGCGGGGGCCACATTTAGAATTGGACATGGCAGTGACGATATACCACAGTACGCACCACCAGCAACAGTACAAGTACTTTCAGAAGAATTAGCATTAGAAAAATCTAGAAATGAAATACAAGAGCGCCGTATGCAAGAACAAGAGGCAAAACTCAATCGTTTATTAGAACAAAACGAACGATTACAACAAGAGGTAGCCACATTAAAGACCTTATTAAAGTAATGCAATAGAATACAAATGGTAGTCAACTACTACAAAGGCTATGGACCGATAGAATCGGCTATAGCCTTTTTTGTATTCTTCAAAATATGGTATGGGTCTTTGGAATCAATGAATGATACGAAAATGATGAATAGAAAGTGAAAAGTGACACAAATTATATATCTTATATGAGATATTGTTACAATTTGATATTCAAATGGAGCATTCTTTGCCTATTTAGAGTAGATGTAAATTATAATTAGCACTACAATATTAATGAGTAATATTATCAATGATATTTGTATATATAGGAAGATGGTGGACAACTATGCACAACTATAAACCATATCATAAGCGTCTGTTAAGTAGCGCTGTCATGAGCTGGATGGCTTGCTCATGCTATTTATTAGGGGGGGTAGCACCTGTACAGGCTGAGGGTGCTGTATATGTAACAGCTGATCGTGCCCAAGAAGAAGCAAAATACAACTCTCAACAAGTGCAAATCATTACTAAAAAAGATATTGAACAAAAGCAAGCTAAATCTGTGGAAGATATTGTTTTTACGCAAGCTGGTGTCAGTCGTACAGTAGATGGCATGGGTCGTGTCGGCGTATCTATCCGTGGAGCAGAACCACGACATACGTTGATTTTAGTGGATGGGCAACCTGTAATGGGTGAATTTGCTAAGTACCAAGGTCAAGGTGATGAATTACAACGGTTAGGTACGGAAAATGTGGAGCGCATTGAAATTATCCAAGGGGCAGCCAGTGCAAAATATGGTTCTGATGCGATTGGTGGTGTTATCAATGTCATCACGAATAAACCAAATAAAAAAGCAAATATCCGTATTAATGGTGAAAGCATTCGTTCTAAAGGGGATCAAGGACTCGTTCCATTTAGTAATTTCTTCATGCGTGCCGACTCAGGTCAGCATGGTAAATTGCGTGTCAACATCCACGGTAGTAAACGAGACATTGTGCCAGTGTATGCTGCAAGAGATAGAAAGGAAGTTCCTTTTGGTAATGCAGGTGTGAATGAACAATTTCCTAAAAATTCACTGCGCTACTATGGTGCAAACTCTAACCTTGGATTAGCCGCCATCTATGATGTGAATGATAACAATTCTTTTTCTTTTGCTATGGACCGATATAATGAAGATTTAGAACGGTATGTGAAACGAACCAACTCCGAAGATGAACCACAAGTACATTACAAACGAAATTTAGATCGGAATAAAACGAATCTTTCCTATTCAGGATCTGATGATGTGAGCAACTGGAAAGTAGAATTAAACTCAGCGCGCACAAAAGAAGATGATGTGACATTGACTAGTGAGTTTGGTCGCAGCAATTATGAAGGTAAAAATACATTGAATTATGTGGACAATGTGGACCACAAACAATGGAGTTTACACATCACTGGTGATGTACAGGCAAATGATAATCATCTTCTATCCTATGGTGTTGGGTATACTACTGAAAGCGGGGAAGGTAGCCGTCTTAAGAGCGCTCCTCATACGTGGGTGAGAAATATCGACCCATGGGACTACGATAAGAGTTTAGCTGTGAAGAAAGGGAAACCTGCTAGTACTATTTATCGTCATTCTTTTGATAAAAATAGTGATGGTTCTTTGCGGTGGAATAAAGAACATGAATGGTATGGCTATGACGGAACATCAAATACTAGCGTACCTGAATTTACCTATGAAGATTTTAAAAACTATCTAGATCCAGAGGCGGGACTGGATGAATCTGCTTTCATGGGCCTTGTGTATAACTCTGGCGGTAACTATACACCAAACAATCTGGAAAAAAGAAATCCAGAGGCATTTGAGCGCTTTAAAAAATTTAATGATAAATTATTTGACGATCCATATAATAAAGAATTAATTGCAAAGTATGGACCAGGTCATCAAGGGTCAACTACCATTGATGGGGTAAAACCGCCTATTATTAATAAGGCATATTTAGCCTTATTCTATTACATGGAAGAGCCATCCTTTAAAATCGTACGCCCTAGATTTAATGGTGGACATTTTAAAGATGAGTACAATAAACGGATTAACCAACAAACCGTAGGAAGTGCTCGGTTAAGGAAACAACATTTCTTCATTCAAGATACATGGCAAGTGAATAAAGACACGATTTTACAACCGATTGCTCGCTTAGACCATAGTGATTTATTCGGGTCTCACTTAACTTTCAATATGGGGGTTACTCATAATGTGGGGGGCAATGCACACCGTCGTTTGAAAGCCAATATTGGTACCAGTTACACAGAACCTGGCATGGGCGAATTGTATTATAATTGGGAAATGTATGGTCCAACTATAACGAATGTAGCACCTTTATCTGGTGGTCGTGCCCGACTTGGATGGTACTGGGTAGGTAATCCAGATTTAAAACCAGAAACATCGAAAAACATTGATATTTCCTTGGAAGGGGAAAATAAAAATACCTATGTAAAATTAACTGCATTCCGTAACCAAATCACAAATTATATGACCATTGCCAATACAGGACATTTAATGGACTTTGCCCCTTATCTTGATGAAAGCACCTATATGGGTGCCACTAAGTATGCACATGCACCAGATATGATTTATACTTTCAAAAACATTGGTAAAGCACGTATCAATGGTTTGGAACTAGAAGTCAAACAACGGTTGAATGATCATTTTAAATTTAAATTAGGCTATACCTATTTGAATGCGATCAATAAAACCAACCCAGATTTACCTCGTCGATTACTTGATAAACCGATGCATAAACTAGACTTAGGATTAGAATTTGAAGATAAGAAAAGTGGTTGGAGTGGTAATATTTGGACAGACTATTACTATAAAATGCTAGACAGTAATTCCGTATCTGGCGGTGGTAATTACATTACGTCTCAAGTGGACCCTAAAAATAATGATAAATCCATTATTACCTACGAGTTCAACACGAAAAAAACAGCAGATATGTACAAGCTAAAATCCTATGGCATTTGGAATATGATTGTACAAAAGAAAATTAATAAAAATTCCTTAGTGTATTTTGGTATTAATAATATCTTTGATCATCGAGATGATGATAGAGCCTTACAAGGTCGTCAATATCGGTTTGGCATGAATTTAAAATTTGGTGCTTCCAGTGACACAAAGGATAAGGTAGTGGAAGCATCTACGAAAGTCATTCATGATAAGAATGATGTAATAGTAATGACTCCATTGAATGCCATTGTTTTAGAGAAACCATTTGATGAAAGTAAAGAAAAAGGAATTACTTTCATAGGCGACTTGCGTATGGGTGGCGATAGTCATTTAGGTGGTAACCGACCAGCCAATCGGGTCACAGCTGTGAGCTCAATTAGCGATGGAGCATTGAAAAATCTACAAGATAAAAATGAACATGGGTTCCATACACGATTGCGAGTGGGTGCTGATGCACGAATTAATGACACTACGAATGTTAAATTGCTGATAACAGCACAGGGGCAACATGGGGTGGATACATCCCATGAAATGGTAGGTCCTAAAGGTATTCAACATAGTAGAGTAGAAGAATTGGATGTTACAAAACATCATGCCAAATGGGATTACTCTGTAGGTCGTATAAAAGAACGCATGGGTGCTACAGGGTACTGGTTTAATAAAGAGTTTGATGGTCTCCGTACCGTATGGACTAGTGATACCAATCAAGTTCGTATTGGCTTTGGTGATTTCTCTCATAGCACGGGCATCCAAGACTCTGCCTATACGCATGCGGTGTTCACTAAATTTAAACGACCACCTACAGTAGATGAGTTCGTAGGAACCACCTTCGATTATACAGAGCTTTCAGAAGAAGAGCGGAACCGTGTGGGTGGTGCAAAGGTTGAAAAAGTAGTGAAAGATGCACCGAATACCATTAACTATTACCAACAATTGAAAGCTTTATTAGGGGAGTACCCTACATTACTTGAAAAACAAACAGAGGTGACAGATGAGTTAAACATCTTAAAAGATGAATTAAATAATGAGTATATTGCTACTACTGAAGAAATAAAAGCTGAATATCGGAAAAATATTGAAGCTAAAACTAAAGAATTAGAAGAAATTACCTCTAAACTCGATGCTAATGTTGACGCTCAATATGATACGGTAGCACGTATGCAAGATACTATTATTAAAGCCTATGGCGGTGATAAAGCCTTTAAAACCTATGATGTACCTTCAGGGACTTGGAAAGAAGTTACGATTCCAATAAAAATGCCTGATATACCATATCGATTACAAGGTAAGTCAGTGTATCATGATGAAGATGATGATCAGGATTATGAAGATACTGTAGATAGTGATAACTTTCATACTAAACCAACAGCAAATCCTAGTGGTGCAAACCTTAATAATCCGTTGTTTAAGTTAAAATTAACTGATATTAAAGTACTAGGCAAAGATAAAAAAGAGTTCCTAAAAAACTGGTTTGATGCAAATAAAGAAGAAATCTTGAAGGCATATCGTGAAAGAGCCATGGAAATGGGGAAAACTGTAGTAGGTGAAAAAGGGACAATTACATCTATCACATTCAAAGATGAAGATTTAAAAAAAGTGGGAGACGATTTATATAGACTTAATTATTTAACTATTGGTAATCCGGGAGAATCTTCTATTGAAAAAACTTATAAATCTGGGCTTTACCCATACTTAATTGCTCAATATTTCAATAAATTAGTCAGTGTACTAGAAGCCACAGATGGGCATAGTCGTTTACCTCGAGAAGCTTTCATCCCTTACACAGGAGCTATCATTCCGGCAGAGGGTGTTGTGTTGCAGCGTGACGTAATCCCTCCAATTAAAAGAGCCGGATTCATTCAACTTCGTCACATGGTGGGCAAACAAATGGGTATTACAGCCTGGTATCTACGTTCTGTTGGTAAAGATGAATTTAGTATGTCCTATGCATCGGGATTAAGCACTTCCTCTAAAGTATTTAATGGGATGGCAAATGTCATAGGTATTGGTGCTAATTATCGTATGGGGCAAGCGACAATCTCCTTTGATTATGGTCAAAATAGAACAGACCTAGGACGATTCATGAATGGTCGCACTACATACGATTATGTGCCGGGTTCTATCAACTTTACTCCGACAGGTCGAACTAATGGTGGTAATCCAACATTCTGGGCTGTTCGATTCGATGTTGGACAATCGGATATGAGTCGCCCAGGTAGCTGGAATGGATTCATCGATTACAAATCCTTTGAACATGGATCCTTCTTCGGAGGCAATGGAACGGGTGCAGTACCAGATCGTTACCTAGATGGTATCCGTAGCTTTACCGTTGGTGGTGGATATGTACCATGGAAAGATGTATTACTAGAAGCATTCTATACCTTTGATGCGAAAGCAATCGGACAACGAGATACTTTATACGGTGCAGAAAACTTTAAATTAGGAAATTACACAAGAATCCAAGGAACCTATAAATTCTAGTTCTATGTAATTGAAAATAAGTTTCTATCCTGTATTGGATAATTGTATAGTTAGAAGAGATGCCTAATGACTGTTTAATCCACAGTTATTAGGCTTTTCTGATATGCAATAGTATCACAAGTAGGTGGATATTCATAAATGAAAATAAGAAAGAATTGCAAATAAGTAAACTAATTGGGCTATCTGGTTTCATTTTGGAGTAGAATTGAAATATCATTTACTATAGAATAATAGAAAATGATATTTTTTGTCATTTATAGTACATAATTTACATCTAGATTTACTAGAAATATAGGGCTAGATATAAATTATTAGTGTGAATATAAATGATTAAATCAATCAAATTGTACTTATATTTATAGGAAGATGGTGGACAACTATGCACAACTATAAACCATATCATAAGCGCCTATTAACTGGTGCTATCATGAGCTGGATGACTTGTTCATGCTATTTATTAGGGGGGGTAGCACCTGTACAAGCTGAGGGTGCTGTGTATGTAACAGCTGATAAAGCCCATGAAGAGGCTAAATACAACTCACAACAAGTGAGTATTATTACTAAAAAGGACATTGAGCAAAAACAAGCAAAGTCATTAGAAGATATCATCTTCACTGAAAGCGGTGTATCTCGTACTGTGGATTCCATGGGTCGTGTAGGTGTATCCATCCGTGGTGCTGAAGCTCGACATACGTTAATCTTAGTAGATGGCCAAGCCGTATTAGGCGACTTGGCTAAGTTCAGCGGTGCCGCTGACGAAGTGATGCGTTTGGGTACAGAAAATGTAGAACGTATCGAAATTGTACAAGGATCTGCCAGCGCTAAATATGGTTCTGATGCTATCGGTGGTGTTATCAATATTATCACGAAAAAAGCAGCGAAAAAGCCAACCATCCAAATCAATGGTGAAGGGTCTCGTGCAAAAGGTGGTGCCACAGGATATGGCAATTCCAATTTCTTTTTACGTGCCGATTCGGGTAGTCTAGGCAAACTACGGGTTGCTATATCTGGCAGTAAAAGAGATATTATGCCTGTTCTTGCTACAAGAGAACGGCGTGACACAGGAGATAAGCTAGAAGGAGATTTTAAACCGAATGCCCTTCGCTTTTATGGTGATACATCTGACATTGGATTGAATGCCACTTACGATATTAGTAAAAATCATAATATTCAATTGCGGTTGAATCGCTTCACAGAAGATTTAGTACGTGATATTAAAAACACTACATCTCCATTGGAGCCTCAACGCCATTTCAAACGAGATAGTAAACGTAATACATTGAACATGATTTGGAACGGTCGTAGCGGCGTCAGCGATTGGAAACTAGAGGTAAATCATTCTCGTATTAATGAAAATGATATTTCCCTCATTAACTATACGGGTCGTTCCGCCTATGAAGGTAAAAATGAATTGCGCTACATTGATGATGTAGACCATCGACAAACGGATATTAGATTCAATGCGAATACTGCTATTGGGGATAAGCACACATTAAGTTGGGGCCTTGCCAATACCTACGAAACAGGATCGGGTAGTCGATTAAAAAGTTCCCCTAACACAAGAACTCGCTACATTGATGCCTGGGATTATGATAAAAATTTACTCGTAGCAGGAGTAGACCGGTTAGAACGGAGACCTGGGGATAAAAGTTTACGTGTGTACTCTCATATTCATGATTATAAATTTAAACCAAGTAAGGAAGGTCTTCCAATTTGGGATAAAAATTATGAATACTATGGGTATTCTGATGAGAAAGATATTCCGCCTATTACATATGAGTATTTCCGAGAACATAATTTGGAAAAAGCGGGAGAACCAAGTGAAGTCTGGAATGACTTGGAAAAGGATTATGGAGTCACTGATGAAGACTGGAGAAAAATAGTCGAATTTAATAAAGCTTTAAAGAAAGAGAATAACCTTCAAGGTGCCTCCTCAGTATATGTTAAATACTTTACTCAAGGAGAGTCTGTAGACCCTGCAGAACGAGCAAAAGCGCCTAAATATAAAGGTGTTAAGTTCTTGGAAAAATACCGTGAACGAGATCAACGGATAACGGAAGGTGAAGGGGCGATTCGGAAACGCAATTTCTACTTAGCCGATGCATGGCAAGTGAATAAAGATTTACTAGTGCAACCAACAATTCGTTTGGATCAAAGTAGTTTATTTGGCAATCACTTTTCTTGGAATCTAGGGGCTACGTATAATGTGAACTCCAATGCTCACCGTCGCTTAAAAGCCAATATTGGTACAGGTTATTCTGAACCTGGTATGGGTGAACTATGGTATAATTGGCAAATGTTCGCATCTACACCAGTTGCTATAGGGGCAGCTAAAATGGGATGGTATTGGGCAGGTAATCCAAATCTAAAACCAGAAGTATCCAAAAATATTGACCTAAGCTTTGAAGGAGAAGGAAAAAATGACTATGCCAGAGTAGGTCTTTTCCACAATCGTATCCGCAATTATATGTCCGTATATTTTACAGGTAAATTACAAGATTGGGCTCCACAATTATCTAAAGAAGATAAATGGATGCAAGCACCAGATTTAATTTATAGTTTTAAAAATATTGGTAAAGCACAAATTACAGGTCTTCAATTGGAGTGGAAACATAAATTTGGTTCTAAATGGAGTACACGCTTTGGTTGGACACGATTACAAGCCTTAAATCAATCTGACCCAACAATGCCACATCATTTATTAGACCGCCCAACGAATAAGATTGATTTTGGTATTACCTTTGAAACGAAAAAATGGAATGCTCAAATCTGGGCAGACTATTATCATAAAATGTTAGATAGTAATACGCAAAAAAACAAGTCCAACTATTGGATTTCTGGACTTGATGAAGATAGTGCAGTTTTCAATGTATCCAATGAATATGAAGAAAAATCCTATGGCACTTGGAATGCTATGATTCAACGTAAATTCGATAAAGATTCACTCATCTATTTTGGTATTAATAATATCTTTAACCATCGTGATGATGATAGAGCTACTCAATCCAGAGTGTATCGTTTTGGTATGAACATCAAATTTGGATCCAGTGGAACGGATTCCAATGCAAATGGCGAAAAGAAACAAAGTATTGGTAAAATTGAAGTGAAAACTATTGTTACCGTCGTAGGTGATGATATGGGTCACATGCATCCATTCTTGGAACGCCCATTTGATAAAACTAAGAAACAAGGCGTTACAGTCATTGGTGATTATCGAACACGGTTGATGGCTCATGGTGGTTCTGAACGTCCGCAATCCTTATACACAAGCACATCCTATGTGGGTAATGCGGCCTACAACTTACAAGACAAGAAAGAACATGGCTTGGAACAACGTGTGCGTGTAGGGGTAGATGCTCGTATCAATGATAATACAAATGTAAAACTTATAGCCAGTGCAAGTGGTGCGAAAGGTGTAGATACGACAAGTACGACAGTTACATCCCAAGGATTTAATCACCAACGTATTGATCAATTAGACGTCACAAGAGGTGGGACTAAATGGGACTTCTCTATTGGTCGTCTTTCAGAATCCATAGGTACCACTGGATATTGGTTTAGTAAAACATTTGATGGACTTCGTGCGGTGTGGACAGATGATCGCAACCAATTCCGTGCTGGCATTGGATCCTTTAAAGGAAGTACTGGAGTTACAGACTCTGCCTATAACCACAGTACATATGCTACGTATTTCAGAGCACCTACATTAGATGAATTTATTGGTTTAAATACACAAATTTATAATACAACTAATGAAGGTATCTATGGTAATGAGTGGAAGAATCCTATAAAAGAAGTGGATGGCAAAAAAGTGGCTCAAGAAGGTTCATTTATGGACATCTATCGAAAAGAGTTTAAGGGTAAAAATGAAAACCTATTCTTTATGGAACAGTTAAGTGAAATTGAGCATACTATGGCAACGGCAACTGAAGAAGAAAAGATGATGAAAAAAGTAGAAATACTTCGTCGAATGGCTGAAATTGTTGGGCAAGCATATCCAGAATTAGTTAAAAATAACTATGTTGCATATAAAACAGAAAAGCCAAACACCACAGTTAACGTTTTATATGAAGTAGAGGATTCAAAAGGAAATAAAACATATATGGAAGCGGATATGTCTTTGTATTCTCCAGAACCTCAATATAGTCCATCCTTAATTAAGAAAAATGATCCTGAAAAAGAATTTAAAGAAGAAAGAAATCGTGTATTATCAGATATTAATCTTAAACAGTTGAAAGAGGTTAATTCAAAATTTGGTTTACCATTATCAGATGCGGCAGGTTTGTCTAAAGATTATATTGATGCAAATGCAGAACGACTAAAAGAAGGATATGCTGCTGCTGCTGAATGGGTGGCGAAAAGACATTGGAATGAAATTTATAAATATGATAGAGACCAAAAAGATATTCCAATAAAAGATGCGGGCGTATTTAGTTATAGTGAGGATGGACATTATAAAAGTATTAGTTCATCCTCACCAGAGGCAAAAAATTTAACTAGCCCAGTAAGTGATTTTAACTTTAAACGAGTAGTAAAAGTGTATACTAAAGGATCTTATGTTCCTAATAAAGGGAGTAAGATGGATGAAGTTGACATCATTAATACATTGAAAGCTGCTAGCTTTAATCCTATTGATAGTGATAAAGCAACTGGAAAACTTCCATATATTGCAGAAAAATATGTACGTGAATTAATCAGAGTTCTTCAAGGTTCCGAACAAGGTAACACCTTACCTCGTGAAGCCCTAGAAAAAGTAATTGGCAAACCAATTAAAATGACGGGTTTAAAACTTGAACGTGATGTGATTCCGGCTATTGATAAAGCCATCTTCGCACAATATAAAACGAAGGTAAACTCTCGATTGGGTATTCAAGCTTGGTTCTTACATTCCATCAAGGATAGAAATCTATCTTTACAAGCAGGTCACTTAAAAACTAAGATGGTAACTCACACAGGTATTACGGGATATGAAACAGATTGGGGTGGACTTCCTGATCCCGATAGTCCTATTTATGGAGATGTAACTACAGAAGTGCCAGATATGACAAATGATGTACATACTACTAATGGTATCGCCAATGTATTCGGCATCGGCTTCCAGTACCAATTAGGTAATACAGGGTTGTTATCCTTTGATTATGGTCAAAACCGAACTGACTTCGGTCGTTATATGAACGGTCATACCATCTTTGATCATGTGCCGAATACAGCAGACTTTACGGTAAAAGGTCATTCCATGGGTGGTACTCCACACTTCTGGACAGCACGTCTCGACATTGGACAATCTGATTACACGGTACCAGGCAGCTGGAACGCCTTCATCGATTACAAATATTTCCAACATGGTTCCTTCTTCGGTGGCAATGGTACAGGTGCTGTACCTGATCGTTATCTCGATGGTATCCGCAGCTTCACATTGGGTGGTGGATATGTTCCTCGCAAAGATTTCTTAATCGAAGCATTCTACACATTCGATGCCAAAGGTATTGGACAACGTGATACATTATACGGTGGAGAAAACTTTAAATTAGGTAACTACACTCGTATTCAAGGTACGTACAAGTTCTAGTACAATTTAACACAAAATCTTATATACTTTGACCTATGGTTATGTATGACTATACAGGAAGATAGACTGGCTTTCAGTATATAAAGATGTATGATAGAGGATAGTTAACGATACAAGTTAGCTATCCTCTATTACTATGTTATGTGTGTCAGTATGGGAATGTATATCTTAAGATTTATCCTACATTACATTGAGATGCAAAAATTGTCTATTAGAGTGTAAAAATTACATTGGAATGCAAAAAATAATTTATTTTAGACGAAGATTGCATTTGAATGCAATCTTAGGTAAAATTATAGTAAAGATTGCATCGTAATGTATTTTTGTAAGATACTGAGAAACTAAGTGATACTTTCATCGTATTGAAAGGTATCACAAATGATAGAGGAGTAGGCATGAAGCTAATTAATAGGGAAATGTATGTACAGTTTCTAAGAAATCATAGAGAAAAGCATGTTATAAAAATTGTGTCTGGTGTACGTAGATGTGGTAAATCAACTCTATTTTATCTCTTTCAACAAGAGTTACTACAAGAAGGGGTAAAGGAAAACCAAATCATTGCCATTAACTTTGAAGATTTGGAATACAGGGATTTAACGGATTATATACAGTTGTATGAATACATAAAGTCTAAGATAGTTCCTAATCAACAAATGTATATATTTTTGGATGAGGTCCAACATGTGCAAGGGTTCGAACGTGTAGTGGATAGTTTTTATATTAAAGATAATGTAGATATCTATATTACCGGACCTAATGCGTACTTTATGTCTTCAGAGATGGCTACCTTATTAGCGGGTCGGTATGTTCAGTTAGATATGTTACCTTTATCATTTAAAGAATTTTTTGAAGCATATAAAGATACAACCAATCTATCTTTGAATGGTTTGTATCGTCTATTTATAGAGCAAAGTGGTTTCCCAGGGACACTAGAATATGTTGGTCATGATGAAATGCTGCGTACCTATTTAGAAGGTATAGTCAATTCTGTAGTGTTGAAAGATGTTATGACCCGCTTAAAGGGAAGCGATATTTTAATATTAGAAAGTATTATTCGGTATATTGCTGCCAATGTGGGAAGTTTATTAACGCCTAAAAAAATAGCTGATTCTCTTACTAGTATGGGTAGAAAGGTAGATAGTCGTACTGTAGAAAGGTATATGGCAGCCCTGCGAGATGCATTATTAATTTATGAAGCTACTAGATTTGATGTGCGGGGGAAGGAATTGCTTAGATTATATTCTAAATTTTATTTAGTTGATCCTGGGTTGAGAACATTTTTCGTACCTAACACAGGACGAGATACAGGTCACATTCTTGAAAATGTGGTGTATTTAGAATTATTACGCCGAGGCTACACGGTTCATGTCGGTATCCTAAAAAATGGTGAAATAGATTTTGTAGCTCAGAAACATGGACTATTTGAGTATTATCAAGTGAGTCAAAGTGTGTTAGATCCTACTACGTTAGATAGAGAACTAGCTCCTTTATTTGAGGTGAAAGATTATCATCCGAAATTTTTGCTTACCTTGGATGAGATTAATAGCAATGCATCCTATGAGGGAATACAACAAAAAAATGTGCTAGAATGGCTGTTGGAATAGGTGTTTTTAAATATGGAGTAAACGTATTAAAATATATCTTATATAAGGGTGACAAGTGAAAGAAGAAATAACAAAAGAAGTTCAAGAATCAACAGGCGTGATTCGTTATGTTTGGATTCTATTAGGCGCTATTAGCTTTGGCTTAGGATCGTTGGGAATTGTATTACCTTTATTGCCGACGGTACCATTTTATTTATTTGCTGTATTTTGTTTTGCTAGAGGTTCTAAACGATTCCATGAAAAGTTTGTAAACTCTAAGCTCTATGCAAACTATGTAGAACCGTTTAAAAATAAAAGTGGCATGCCACTGCGCACTAAGATTAATATTTTAGTGTCTGTGTCTATTTTATTGGGCATTGGTGCTTATGGTATGCGCAATATGCCTGTAGCATTATACGTTATGGGCGCTGTATGGATAGGTCATGTCATTGCTCTTGCGTTTATTGTGAAAACGGCACCAGCAGAAGCTAAAGTAGAGCAATAGGTATTTTAGTAGTGCAAGTGTATCATGTTTATATAAAACTGAATATGGTGTACACATACGGATAGAATATTTGTATTAGCCAAATCATGAATGAATGCTCATCGTGATTTGGCTTTTATTGTATTGTGCTTATGTGGTATAGTAGTAGCAACCATAAACATGTCTAAAGATAACTTAGTCATGGGGGATTGGTAAATATTATTTTATAGATTCTATAGTTACCATACATAGTGAGTATTACGAGCTATTGGTTACGGGTGATTCGATATACTTGATGTCATATGCTTTTTTGTGAAAATAAATAATGGCAGTGATACATGGCTGTGTCTATGTATAGATTATAATTAGGAGCGGAAGACTATGAAATTAAAGCCACAAGGGCCTATACAAGGAGAACGATGTGCTATTTGTGTTCCTATTGTAGGACCGTCGATGGAAGATATACTTTCACAGGTGCAAGAGGCAGTGCAAGCAAAGGTAGACCTTATCGAATTGCGTCCAGATATGTGGATGAAAGATTCCCATATATCTGAGGAAGAGTACATACCAACAATAGTAAATTTAGTAGAAGAAGTGCATTCTAAATATGAAAAGATACCTGTGTTGTTTACATGGCGAACGATAGGTGAAGGTGGAGAAACGCCGTTATGTAGTGATAATTACATCAAATTATTACAAGCGATTGTGGATCAAGACTTGGTGCAAGCCATCGATGTAGAATTATTTGCCTACACAGAGGAAATTGGTAGTATCATGAAGGAAGCCCATCACCAAGGGATACAAACGGTGATGAGTTATCACAACTTTCATAGTACACCAGACATAGAAACATTACATGTCTACGCAGAACGCATGGTATCTGTGGATGCACAAGTGATTAAGTTTGCACTCATGCCAACCACAAATGATGATGTACTTTCAGTACTACAATTTACAAAAGAATTAACGGAACGGTATCCACAGTTGCCACGCATAACCATGTCTATGGGACAATTAGGGCAGATGACACGCACCTGTGGACATGTGTTTGGGAACTGTTTGACCTTTGGTACATTGGGACAAGCATCGGCACCTGGACAGGTAGAGGTGGCGGTTTTACAGCAATTGTTATGAGATTAACTATCGCTGAATAGTTTAGTATGCTTTATATTGTCTCTAAAAATTCTGTGGTAACCTGCTTTGAGATACGGTATACTTAAGATAATAGATAATTCATAATAGGAGACATAGTATGGAAACAACAAGTATTGGCGTAGGGCGTGCTGCATTACATATTGCCATTTCTGAAAGCCGAACAGAAGAGATGGCATTACGGAAAGACTTTGAAGTACAAGGCATTCATAGCTGTGCCGTCGATTTTGGAGGGGCTTTCACGGAGATTATTCCTAAAATCATTGAACGGGCTGTGGTTGCTGCGGAACGACAAGGTTTAATTGCTAGTGACCATGTGAGTAAGGGGGCTGTGGTTGGTGCTACGGCACAAGCTTTGGAGCAGTTGAAAAATAAATGTGTGGGGCTTAATGTGGGCGGTAAGGTTGGCATTGCCCGTAGTCAAGAACATTTAAGTGTAGCTATTTATTTGGGCGTAGGTGTATTGCATTTGGATGAGATTGCTGTGGCTATGGCACATCGAGCTGTCCCAAATCTGTAGAAGTGCTATAAATTTATTACCAGATTTGGTATAATATTTTTTAGAGTTTATAGACAATAGCTAATCATTTTGGAGGTAACTATGAGTCAATTCGATTGGAAAGTATTAGATCGTAATTACGAAGATGTCATTTATGAAACATATAATGGAATTGCTAAAATTACGATTAATCGTCCAGAAGTTCGTAATGCATTCCGTCCTAAAACAGTGATGGAGTTAATTGACGCTTTCACCATTGCTCGTGAAGATGCAGAAGTAGGCGTTATTATCTTGACTGGCGCTAATCATGGTCAAGGAGAAGATAAAGAAGCATTCTGCTCCGGTGGCGACCAACGTGTTCGTGGTGATGGCGGTTATGTAGGGGATGACAAAATTCCTCGTTTAAACGTGTTGGATTTGCAACATTTAATCCGCATCACTCCAAAACCTGTTATTGCTATGGTTAACGGTTTTGCTATTGGTGGTGGTCATGTATTACACATCGTGTGTGACCTTTCCATCGCCTCTGAAAATGCAAAATTTGGTCAAACAGGCCCTCGTGTAGGTTCCTTCGACGCTGGTTACGGTGCTGGTTACTTAGCTCGTTTAGTAGGCCATAAAAAAGCTCGTGAAATCTGGTTCTTATGCCGTCAATATTCTGCCAAAGAAGCATTAGACATGGGTCTTGTGAACACTGTGGTTCCATTTGATCAATTAGAAGCAGAAACAGTGAAATGGTGTGAAGAGATTCTTCAATTATCTCCAATGGCACTTCGTTTCTTGAAAGCCTCCTTCAATGCGGATACAGATGGTCTAGCTGGTTTACAACAATTTGCAGGGGATGCGACGTTATTGTTCTACACAACAGACGAAGGTAAAGAAGGTCGCGATGCATTTAAAGAAAAACGTAAACCTGATTTCAAACAATTCCCTAAATTCCCTTAATGGCTTAGGTTATGAAGTGGTTATATGAACGGGCACAGACACATAGAGATACGTACTTTTTAAACGAACTTACCTATGGAGATGTGTTGACTGTAACAATAGCTACAGCAAAACGACTCGCTCCTCATCTTCGAGGGGAGAGTCGTATTGCTTTATGGGCAGAAAACTCTGTATCCATGGCGATACATCTATTTGCGTTATCTACATTGGGCATCGAAACGGTTTTGCTGAATACGAACCTAACAGAACGAGAAGTAACGGAACAGATGGAAAGCACTGGAGTTCACACCTTGCTAATGTCGGAAAAAATGGCACAGGTCTTGCGAACGCAAAAGGGAATATGTGACATCTTAGAACTTGATAGATCGTTATCCATAGAAAGAAAGGGAGAACTTCAATATATTTGTTTTCCTTCATCACTGAATTACCCTTCTAATTCTGTGACTTCCACATTGTACGATAAGGATCATAGTAGAGAAACAGTCTACGGTTCAGACACTGTCATTGTTGATAATGGTGCCTTGGTTGCTGGAAATAAGTTGAAAATTACTGATGTAATACGAGAAGAGAATACAATACTTGTAAATGAATTGGATAAAGTCACTATTGGCACCAACTCATGGGGGAATAGACCTGATTGTGTTCATGATTTTGAAAGTACTATACATAGTCAAATAGAATGGAATCCATTCAATGACACAGTATTTTGCATTATCAACACGAGTGCTACAACGGGGAAATTCAAATCAGTACCTGTGCGATGGTCGCAGATTGAGGCTCATGTGAAAGCCTCTGCTAAAGTGCTAGGCGTGAAAGAAGATGACAATTGGCTTGTAGTATTGCCTATGTTCCATGTCAGCGGTTTATCTATTATTTTGCGTACTTTGTATAATGGTACGAGAGCGACGATTCGTGAAAAGTTCTCGGAACAAGTCGTACTAGAGGCATTAGAAACAGAAGATGTCACTATGGTGTCATTGGTGCCCACTGTCTTGCAACGCATAGTAGACCGCATAGAAGCACCAGCTTTACGGGCTATCTTATTAGGTGGCGAGTTTATTCCCATGCCACTGTTACAAGAGTGCGTTAAGCGAGAGTTGCCGGTGTATAAGACGTATGGCATGTCAGAAACTTTTGCACAAAGTACGACCTTCAGTATTCGAGATTATCCAAATAAATTAGCCTCTGTAGGATATCCTTTAGAAGGTGTTACTATTGACATTCGAAATCCCGATGAAGAAGGAGTAGGAGAAGTGTGGCTTTCATCTCCCATGTTGATGAAAGGTTACCTTAACAAAGAGCCGATTCACGGGGCTTTCAATACAGATGATATTGGTTACGTAGATGACGATGGATTTTTGTATCTTTTGAACCGCAGAAAAGACATCATCATTTCTGGGGGCGAGAATATTTATCCTAAGGAAATCGAGGATGTCCTATATGGAATGGATGGTATTCTGGAATGTGCCGTCATCCCCGTATCGGATTCTAAATGGGGACAAGTGCCTGTCTTGTGCGTGGTAACAAATTGTTCGGAAGATGAGATTAGAGAATATCTATTGAATCGCTTAGCAAAATACAAAATGCCGAAACGTATGATATATTTCGAGACCTTGCCGAAGAACAGTATGGGGAAAATTTTACGGCAAGAATTGATTAACAAAGTAGAAAGGGCATAGTATGAAGGAGACCTCTTTATTAGAACAATTACAGATAGAGACATTCCATTGCGCTGGACAAGCCTTTCAAAGTCGAATGAAGCTTTCAGCATTTCATGCACAGCCCTTTGGATTCGTCAACGGTGGCGTGTACCTTGCCTATGGAGAAGCATTGGCAGGTATGGCATCCAATGCGATATTGGCGCAAGAAATGACGGCGCCTAGTGAAAGTGGCACAGATTCAGAACCTATTAGACAAAAAGTAGCGGTAGGTCAATCGGTGACGGCTAATCATGTGAAATCGAAACGATGTGACGGCTTTGTAGTAGCGCGTGGCCAATTGTTACACCAAGGCGGACGTAATCATGTGTGGACTATTAATATCTTTGATGAAGAAGATCAATTGTTGTCTCATATGACGGTGACTAATAGTATCATTAATGTGTGAGAAATTATGTCTATTGGTGAGAATTTATGTATAACACGATGTTATCATACCATCCATGTTAATTATATTAGAGTATTCATATATAGATTGGTAGTACACCGTTAAATCCTCATATCTTTTATTGTCAGTGATTAGCTCAATAGTATCCATAGATAGATGGGTAGTAAACCGTTACACTTTATAAATAAGTAGCACATGGAAACATAAGTCTGAATAGAATTAATTTGTTATACATATTTGTATTGACTAGAAAGGAGGTGCGCCTCTTATGAAAATAGATATTATATCTTTGTTCCCAGTGTTTTTTGATGCCTTTTTCACACATTCCATCATCAAACGTGCCTTACAGGCGAATCGATTGGATATGAAAGTGACAAACCCAAGGGAGTTTTCTCATAGCAAGCATGGGCAAGTGGATGATACTCCTTATGGCGGTGGCGCTGGTATGCTTATGAAAGCACCTCCTCTCTTTGAAGCTGTGGAACATGTATTGCAGATGCCGATAGAAGAACATCGTAATACAAAGGCGAATCACAAACGCCATGTTGTGTTTATGGGACCTACGGGGACACCATTCACACAAGAAAAAGCACGAGAATTAGCCACCTATGAGCAACTTGTCATCGTCTGCGGTCATTACGAAGGGGTGGATTACAGAGTAGAAGAACACTTAGTGGATGAAACTATATCTATTGGAGATTATGTGTTAACGGGCGGTGAATTACCAGCCATGGTGGTAGCCGATGCAGTGGCTCGTATGATTCCTGGTGTGTTAGGAGCTACATCGGGAGCCATAGAAGACTCCTTTTATCATCCTGTACTTGAGTGCCCACAATATACGAAACCACAAGAATACAGAGGTATGACGGTGCCAGATATATTGTTGAGTGGTCATCATAAACATATTGAGCAATGGCGGCTAGAAGAATCGTTGAAACGGACTGCTTTACTACGAAATGATTTGCTCAAACGAGAATTAACCGTAGATGAAATTAAGGCACTGAAAAGAGTACTAGATAGAGTTGATTCTGTAGAGGAACAACAAATACTTTCAAAATTGGTAGAACAGCCTACTTTCACAAAGGAAAAGAGGAAATAAATGGCGAATTTATATATTGGACTCGTTCATTATCCCATTATGAATAAACATGGTGAAGTGATCACGACGGCCATCACGAACTACGATATCCACGATATTGCCAGAGCATCTACAACCTATGATGTGGAACGGTATTTTATCATTCACAATGTGCCGAGCCAACGTGAATTGGCAGAAACTGTAATGAGTCACTGGAAAACGGGATTTGGCAGTACTTACAATCCAGACCGTAAAGATGCTTTCAAACATGTGGAGCTAGTCAATTCCATTCGACAAGCCATCGACATGGTGACGGAATTAGAAGGACAGACGCCAATCGTGTGTACTACGGATGCACGGACCTATGATAATACCATTACCTATGCGTCGCTCCGTACATCACTTGAAAGTGAGAGCCGTCCTGTGGTAGTATTATTTGGAACGGGGTATGGTATGACGAAGGAAACAATGGAAGATTTCGATTATATCTTAGAACCCATCTATGGACATGGTGAGTACAATCACCTTTCAGTTCGTAGTGCCGTATCAATTATATTAGACCGCTTACGAGGCGAAGCGTGGTGGAATAAATAGGAGGACAGTATGTCAGGACATTCTAAATGGTCAAATATTAAACATAGAAAAGGTAAAAATGATGCGTTAAAAGCAAAAATTACCACAAAAATTAGCCGTGAAATCACAGTGGCTGTCAAAGCTGGTGGTACAGATCCAACCGGCAATATGCGTTTGAAATTGGCATTACAAAAAGCTCGTGAAAATAATATTCCGAAAGATAATATCCAACGTGCCATCGATAAAGGTGCTGGTGCTGGTGATGCGAACAACTACGAAGAAATTATCTATGAAGGATACGGCCCAGGTGGCGCTGCCATCCTTGTAGAAGTGATGACAGATAACCGCAACCGTGCCGCAGCAGACGTTCGTCACGCCTTCTCCAAACGTGGTGGCAACCTAGGTGAAAGTGGCTCCGTCAATTGGATGTTCAAACGCAAAGGTGTATTTGTCATTCCTCAAGAAGGCAATGATGAAGAAACATTGACTTTATTGGCTCTTGACGCTGGCGCAGAAGATATCAAAGTAGAAGACGATGTATTCGTTATCTATACATTACCAGATGATTACGATACGGTAGAAGCTGCCTTAGCAGAAGCGTCTATCGCTACAGATATGGCACAAATCACAATGGTTCCAGATACAAATATGGAATTAACAGGTGATGACGCAGTGAATATGCAACGAGTACTAGACATGTTGGAAGACTTGGATGATGTACAAGATGTGTATCATAATTCAATTCTCAATATTGAGTAGTTAGAGATGTGATAAAGTAGCACTCTACAAAGGTTTTTGAGAGTGCTACTTTTATCAATTATGCCTTAAAAATGGCAAAAAATAAAACGGTTGCACAACCGTTGCACAACCTTTTCATATGAAAGATATTACAGAGAGTAGAATAAATATAAAAAATGTCTAAATTTACATATCTAATTATTGGGGATTATTTTAACAATTCATGGTAATTAGATTATTTGTGATGTAAAGAATGTTTAGATGATTTTATTTCTGTCTGGATAAGCAAATTAAAAAATTTTAACTAAAGAGCATTAATGAAAGAGCACAGCTATAAAAAGCTGTGCTTTTTTATTTTATAGAACGATTTAAGGTTTTCTCTATACAAAATGACTAATGCGTACTACAATTACATTAAGAAAGGTGTTGGTAATTATGGATAGCCAATATAAGGATAATCAGTTTTGTATCACTGTAGAGTATGAAAAGTTGGAATCAAATCCAGAACAAATCTTTTTAGGGATAGCAAAACTAATAGAAGGGTTACAGTATACAGATAAACAACTAGTTGGGTGTATTGCGAAAGATATAGAGCCAGTTGTATTACTAGATAATATCGAACAAGGTTCTATTAAGATATTTTTGCGCTCCGTTATTGAGTCTTTACCTGATGAAGGACTAGAAAAATGTGATATTAAACGTATCATAGGAGCATTCTTGGTGAAAGCAAAGTATGCTATATTGAAGGCCACGAGTCAGAATGAACCAATACAAACTCATCAATTAGATCAATTAGAAAAAGAAATTGATGCATATGCGCAGGATACAGGTACAAGTACATTGGGATGCTATACTCAAGTAGATAGAGAAAGTATTATCACTAGTATGGCAAGGATTACGGACGCTGTTGATACAATGAGACCAAGTGATCGTGTTAAATTTGAAGCGGAAATAGGTGGTAGTGTACAAACTATCTCAATCCCCAAAGAGTTACAAGTGGATGATAGTGTAACTGATTCATTGGCTAAACATGAAGAAATTAACCAGGATACCTTTATTTTAAAAATACACAAGGTAGATTTTATGGGAAACTCTAAGTGGGAATTTAGGTTAGGAAAAAGTAAAATTTCTGCACATATAGAAGATGAAGAGTGGCTAAAGAGATATAAAACAGGAAAAGTTATACTAGTTCCTGGTGACTCACTAAAAGTATTAATGGAAGTAAAAATGCAGTATGGAAAAGGTTATGATTTAATTTGTACCTTATTTAAAATTATTAAAGTACTTGATGTCATACATACAGAAGAGCCAATAGAGGAAAACTTATTTTAAATGTAAAAAGCACAGCCTAAAAAGCTGTGCTATTTTTTTGTAGTATCACAAATATAAAAATTTGACAATTAACAACTAATGAATTATAATTAACAAGCGAGTTAAAAAAGGTTTGTAGGTATGTTTATTTGTAAGGAGTGTAAATTGTGGTTACGGAGTATGGAAAGCTATTAAGGAAAATAAGGATAGACCATGATGAGATATTGAAAGACATGGCTGGTAAGTTAGAAATTACATCAGCGTATTTATCATCAATTGAAAATGGTAAGCGTCCGATTCCTGTTAATATGACAAGAACAATTGTTGCTGAATATGACTTAGATGATTTAATGGAATGTAATTTATTCGCAGCAGAAGATAGCATTAAAAAAAATGTAGAAATTAATTTGAATACAGCAAATCAATCTCAGAAGACTGTAGTCTTATCTTTAGCAAGACAATTTGAACAGCTAACTGATGAGCAACTTGAGAAAATCCGCCAAATTTTAGAAGAGTAGGTGATGTAATATATGGCAGGCTTGTATGTAAAACCTCTAACATTAAATGATATTCGTAAAATATGTAGTAAGATAAGAAAACTATTAGGTATTCCAGTAGATGAGCCTATAGATATCGTAAGACTATTGGAACATAAGCTTCATTCATTAGGAATAGAGTTTGAAATTGTTCCTGAATCAGAATTAGGCATGAGACATGGAGAATCTATTTTAGGACAAAAGATAATACGAATACGAGAGGATGTGTACAATAGAGCCTGTGAAGGTCATGGTCGAGACAGACTTACAATAGCGCATGAGTTAGGGCACATAATATTACATCAAAAAGAAGATATAGTTCTTACAAGAAGCGAAGGTACGATTCCACCATATATGGATCCAGAATGGCAAGCGAATGCATTTGCAGGAGAATTACTAGCTCCATTCCAATATATAAAACATATGGACATACTTGATATATCAACACAGTATGGAGTTAGTATAGAGGCGGCTTCAGTTCAAAAGAATAGGAGGAAATAAATGATAAGAATAAAAAAACAGCCACCAAGTGGCTGATTACTTGGGGCTGTGCAGTGGAATCTATGTTGGATTCCAAAATCTGAACGTAAATGTGTCAGACTAAAATAAATATAAGCAATTTCATTTTAGCATTTACATAACGATTTTGCAACAGCCCAGAAAGGAGTATCCCATGTGGATTTGTTGCAAAAGCTATACAAATCGATGGGGCAAGCTTATGGTAGCCAGTGATTACGGCTATACATGCTGGCGTTTTTGGGTCCCATCCAAGAAAAAACGAGACTCTTAAGATAACTTAAGGCACATAGTGAGACAGTAAGCTATCAGCTGACAATAGCATACTACACGAAGAAAGCCACCGTATTATGCGGTGGCCTTTTTTTTGTTATTCAACCATACTCATCATTTCCTCAGTAAATGTTACAGGTAATGTATTGACGGCATCAAGGAATTGTTTTCTTGTCTTATGAGTATATACGTCACTAGTTACATCTCCAGTATGTGTATGACCTACAATTGATTTAAGAATATAAATATCCATATCTACATTGCGTGCCAGGGTGATGAATGTATGTCGTGTGTCATGTGGTTTATGCTTAGATAATCCTAAGGATTCACATAAGCGCTCTATAGGTCTTGATAGACGTGTAGGGATTAATTTAGGGGGAAGTAATGTGTCTGAACGTGAGAAATGTGCTTTGCTGTAAATCTCTTTTACAAAGGGCATAATACAATCAGCTAAAGGAATCATACGATCTTTACCAGCAGCTGTTTTTGAACCACCAATTACATATTGTTCCTTTAGATTTACATTCTCTAGTTTCACCTGGTATAGCTCAACAGGTCTCATTCCAGTATAGATATAAATTAATATGACACGTACAAGGATATCATCTGTATGTTGCCATAATATGGAAATCTCCTCTGGTGTAAATGGTTTATGTATGTTTGATTTAACGGCAGGAGGAAGTGTTATGTCCAGGGCATAGTTCTTTGTGATAATATCATTTTTAATAGCTTCTTTGAAAGCACCATTGATAGCTTTATAAATAGCATCATGGGAAGAACGTCCTAAATGTTTGTATTGATCGATAATGTTCTGTAAGTGAATTAATCGAATGTCTTTGATAGGCATGGACCATATACTGGAAAGTTTGGGTTTCACAGCTTCAAACTTTCCTTTTTTTATATCTACACCCTGTCGTTCTTTTTCTAATAACATCCAGTCCCAACATTGATAGAAAGGAACTGTATCACGATGCACTTTCATAGGGTCGTAGACATAATTAGCGATGGCATCGTAGGCTTCCTTTTGTGTAGCAAAAGTCCCTATCGTTTTGCGTATAGTTTTGCCATTGCTATCTTGTCCAAGAAATACCATAGCACGATAGGGCTTGCGTAATTTCTTGTGTTTCATCTTATAAACAGAACCAGTTCCGTTTGCGCGTTTCATTGCCATAATATGACTCCTATATACCTAAATAAAAAAGGGACTAAGTCATCCGCAGATAACCTAGTCCCCACAGTGTTCCCTCGGGTTCACTGTTTACTCGTTGTGAAGATAGTGTACTACGGATAGGGAAAAAAATCAATTATTTATAAGAATTTGACGGTGTCAAGTTTTTGTTGGAAAAATAATTACCTAGCTTTAAAAGAGGGTTCCTCGTCACTAAAGAATCCTGCGTCCACCATGTTTAATTGCTTGTAACCATCCATTGCTTTTCTTTTCTACACCTGGGATTCCAGTTCTAGGTGTGGGCGAATATGTAATATATGGATATGGCTTCCGCTGTTTCCTAGCAGCTACTTTTACAGAAGATAGAATCTTAGCCGTTTCTACACCATTGAAATAATTGAAGTTATCGCCTCTGTATGCTTTCATCACGAACTCTTGGATAGATTCATTGTTATCGGCTAGTACACGTAGCTTAGCGATCATTTGAGCCCCTTTTTCGCTCCAACCTAGTGGACGCGAGCTTAATCGTGCAGATAAAATATGACTCACATGTGCTTCTGTACTGCTACGAATCTCAGGTCTAAGCAGGCTAGCCCGTGCGTAATCCCATTGGTTCTCAATGTACGTAGCACCTTCTACAATCTGTTTCATACGATGTGGATAGGTTTCTTTCATTGTTTCTACATAGGATTCAAATCTTGCTTTATCATTAGTCTCTAAACTTGCAAACACCTCTTTCCGGCTTCGTTTTCCACATATCTTTGTCATATATTTAAATAGATGAAATCTATCTAAAATAAACTCACTATTTGGAAG
>NZ_RQVL01000003.1 GCF_003992005.1 Veillonella sp. VA139
TATTGAAGAAGGTTTACGTTTCGCGATCCGCGAAGGTGGCCATACAGTAGGCGCTGGTGTTGTTACAGCTATCGAAGCATAATCTAACAGAATCGTAGATTCTAAATACGAAAAGCGACCGCAAGGTCGCTTTTCGTGTTCTAATTAGGGTTATAGGACAAAATGAGTTGGTAAAAAATTTCTATACTCTTTGTAATTAGTCTTCCAACATAGGTATCCCTATGAATATATAGGTATTTGTACTTACAATCCTATATCTTTCATAATGGAGTTTGTTGTTAAACATGATATGATAGATGTATAGAATCTTAGATGATTATAAGAATTTATGATGTATGGGTGCATAAATTTTGTTGTCATAGGCATAGTATAAGTGCGTATTGTATAGTATAATCAAAATATATAAATTGATAATTTTTATCATATATAATGTAAGACATATCGTATATAATGATAGTAGTAAGAATAGTGCTAATATTACGATTACAACTATTAGTAATAGGAGTGTAAATGATATCTATTCCTTGAAATATAAAATGATAAGGAGGTTTTCATGAGTACAATCACAACGATGCCTGTTTCTATGGAAGGCTGGCAAGAGGAACAACAATCTTGGAATCAAACGTCTAAGTTCTTCGTCAATATGCACAAGCGCGAGGATCGGGTGGCACAAGTGGTGGGTTTTGTAGGACGATTACAAGAACTAGGTATCCATCCAGCAGAAGGAGAAACAGCTCTTGATGTAGGCTGTGGTACTGGTGACTATGCGATGGGACTTGCTCGTAATGGGGTGAAAGTAACGGGTGTGGATCTTTCTACTGGCATGTTAGAAGGGGGCAAGGTCATTAGCGAACAAGAAGGACTTTCACTAGATTTATGGTTGGGACCATGGTCCGAAGAGGCACGACAAGCACTAGGGTGGGATAAACAATTCGACTTGGTGTACAGCATTTTCTGTCCGATTATGTCGGATACAGCTAATTTACAAGTATTACATCGGGCGAGTCGCAAGCATTGTTTATGTATCATGTTCGCCGATCGGAAAGATGAATATTTAGATGCCATTTACTCCGAACGATACGGTGTAAGTGGTAGCCCATGGGAATCCATGTTGCAAGATTGCTTGGGTACAGTCAACGAAATTGGAAAGAATGTCAACATTACCTACAAAACGGTGGAAGAAGTGGAAACCTTGACTGTTGATGAGGCAGTGGATTATTTCTGCTTGCGCGTGCATCGTAAAGTGGGCGGTGACTTGGAGATAATCAAAGAAGAAATTCGTGAGTTCTTATCTGCGAAAGCTATAGATGGTAAATTAGAAAACCACACAACGGATACCATTGCGTGGATTTCGTGGCAAGTCTAATCTTCTGCATGTGTAAGATACAGACTGTATTGGCGGATAATAGTATGCACATAACCTATAGGGGTATACGTACTTTATTAGTGTAAACATAGTGTATCAGTACATGCTAGCTGTATCAGTATTGCAGGATACATAAGCATACACCGTCTATATAACAATACAAGCCTGTAAACACTTGGGCATATAACTCTGTCTTTACAGGCTTTATAATAAAAGTTACATATAAGGTAAAAGCCACCTGACTCGTATGGGGCCGAGTAGGTGGCTTTTTGTGATAACTATTGGTGTGTATGGGAAGTCACCGTTATCACATATGTAAGTAGTTTGAAAGGCTGGAACGTATGAGATTTCATAGTTCCTGTCGAGTATCACATCGACAAATATAGTATAGCAATACGATAGGACTAAGTAAAATACGGATAATATGGAAATTGTTATAGCATACAGCTATATCATAAACATAAGGAGAAGGTAGCTTGCCTATGACGCAGACTTCAGTGGCGGAGAAGAGAATGATAAAAATGTTTGTATTTGGTTGACAAGGTCTCTTTTTTTGAATGTATCTAAGTGTAAGGACTTGGTACTAAGAAAGGAGAACAATATGGAAATGAGTACAGTCATGAAAAAAGAATTACATTTAGTCTTTACGGACACATCTAAGGAAGAAGTGAGCATCGTAGTAGGATTCCCAAAAGAAGGTGTGACCAAATCTGAAATTGATGCAGTAGGTCAGCTTATGGTGGAAAAAGATGTGCTTCGTGGTCGCAAAGATCAACGCTTGACTAGCTTTCAACGTGGTACATTAGTAACCACAGAATCTACAGTGGTAGCATAAGGAGGGAGTACAGTATGACAACAGCAATGGTGACTAAATTACAATTACAATTTAAAAAAGGTGAAGGTGCGCACAATGTGAAAGTAGCAAACTTTGCCTATGTGAACGAAGCAGCGTCTAATGAAGACATCAAAGCCGTAGGTGATGCATTAGGTAAATTATATGCATACCCATTGGTGGGAGTTGTTCGTAATAACGCGATCACTTTGGCCGCCTAGTATGGACAAGCTTGAAAAAGTAGTTAAAATTATTAGAATTGCCTTATGGGTGTATAAGTGGTTGAAACGATAAGGTAGGATAGAACCTTTAGACAGAGGTGCCACGCATACCCTAGAGGTATATGTAAACATTAGTATATAGGAACTTAGTGCCAAGGATTACCGTAGCCATCTTGCTAAGTAGTAGCAAGGTGGCTATTGTTATGTCTATATACCTGAAAGTAGGGAATTTGTTGAGCTAACATTATATAAAAGAAACGGTAAAACCTGAATCCCTCTTGGAGAGATTCAGGTTTTGTGATAAGCCCTACCATCAATTAATAGTTAGAATATTCTAATTTTTGTTGTACTAAAGCAATAGCCTTTTTATACTTTTTGTGCATGCCTTGGCGGCTCATTCCATATGATTCAGCCATATCACTAATGGATTTACCTTGAAATAAAATTTGTTCTAGTAATTTTGCGTGGCTTGTATTGATACGTGAAAGTGCCTCTTTCAACGCTACTATTTGTAGGTTGGCGAGGGCGGTCTCTTCTGTATCATCCTCTGAGGGAATGTGGATGATAGGATTTGTATCATCATTATCTTCGTGTAGCAAAGACTCGTGATTCCATTGTTGAAGGCTACTGCGGAAAAGGTTCATTTCCCTGTAATGGATACGAGATTTTACAAAACCTGCAAATGGGACTTTGCCGTTCAAATCATAGGTTTGGATAGCTGTTAAGAATGTTTCCCATAATGTAGCCTCTAAATCATGTTCTAGGCTGCGGAGTTGACGTACATGAGAGTACCGTGTGATAAGTGGTACATAGCGATGACATAAAATGACAGTAGCAGATGTATGACCTGCTTGGGCTAAGGCGACTAGCTCTTCATCGGTATAAGAATCTTCTCCGAAATCGGGGCGTGCCGCTTGAAGACATTTGGTAATATACGATGTTGCCATAGTATCTCCTCCTTTTAGGAAAGAACTTATCACTATAATACTAGTTGATGTGTCATCCAGTTCATTAGTTTTGGCAAACACCTCCTAGCTCTTGTTAATTAGAATGGGAAATAGATTATGGTGCAAGCGCTTGTACTGTTGATTAGAATTATAAAACAAGAAATGAGAAAAGTCATCAATAAAATAATCAAAATTGCTCATAAATATCAAATTGGCATATAGAATTTGAAAAATATAATGCATATGCTAGTTATTTCTAATGGTATATAAGCGGATTATAAAAGTCGATATAATTAAAGGTTACTCACTTGTGATGCTATGCAGCCTGTGGCGGTCGAATATCCTAATACTGGCAAAATAAGCCCGTAACACACCCCTTCACAAGCTATACAGTGGTTATGCTTGCTCAGGGGTATGTTACGGGCTTTTGTGTTTGTACGGGTAGTCAGTAAGCGAGCGCCACAAAGGCTGCTACGCCTAAATGCGTTCCTCAGCGGGATTGAGGGGTATGTTACGGGCTTTTGTGTTTGTGCGGGTAGTCAGTAAGCGACCGCCACGAAGGCTGCTACGCCTAACTGCGTTCCTAGGGAATTGAAGAGCGTGGCACATCCCTCCGCAAATTTACGTTACACTGAGATTTGCTTCGGGATATGCCACGCTCTTCTTGTGTTTGTGTGATTTAGTCAGTAAGACCGCCACAAAGGCTGTTACGCCTAACTGCGTTCCTCGGTGGGGGGGATTGTTGTAGGTGTACCATACTTATAAGGAATCTTTGGGTTGGATTTTACTTCTCTTAATATATGGCTAGAATCTGATTAGAATATGATCAAAATATAAGAAATAGTTTCAATTAACTTCTATGGTTTGTCTAGTTTTGTGCTATAATGAAATTAAGAGTCATCAACGTGTTGTTGGGCTCATCTCTTCCTACTTTGGGAGGAGGTGGTTTCTATGAAGTTTTGGAAAAAGTTACTTTTAGTAGTAAAATTTTTGAAATTAATTATAGATATTTGTCGTTTCTTTAACTAGAAATGATAAAGCCTAACGTAAAAAATAAGTGTTCGTAGCACTTATACACGTTAGGCATCATCATATTTCGTAATATTTGAGATGAGCCTAACGCCACTGACACGTTGATGGCTCTTCTTGTTTACGTCTATATTGTAGCATATGTTAAGAAAAAATACTACTTTTTAGTTTGTGTAGCCAGTGAATCGTCACTTGTTAGTCTATGCAGTCTGTGGCGGTCCTAACTGAATATAGCAAAGGGAAGAGCGTGGCACATCCCTCCGCAAATTTACGTTACACTGAGATTTGCTTCGGGATATGCCACGCTCTTCTTGCGTTTGTTTGATTTAGTCAGTAAGATCGCCACAAAGGCTGCTACGCTTCACTGCGTTCCTCAGCGGGATGTTGTTTGTTCGGGGGCGTACCGTGCTCTTCTTGTGTTTGTGCGTGTAGTTATTAAGCGACCGCCACAAGGCTACTACGCCTAACGGCGTTCCTCAGGTGGGTGTATTGTAGGTGCACGATACTTATATGGAATCTTTGGGTTGGATTTTACTTCTCTTAATATATGGATAAAATATGATCAGAATATAAGAACTAGTTTCAATTTACTTCTGCGGTTTGTCTAGTTTTTTGCTATAATGAAGTTAAGAGTCATCAACGTGTTGTTGGGCTTATCTCTTCCTACTTTGGGAGGAGGTGGTACTATGAAAAAGTTTAGAAAAATCAATGTATTGATTTTACTTCTTAAATTAATAGTACAGCTCATTGAGTTGTTTAAATAACCAATGAAAAAGCCCAACGGATAAGGTCTTGTACACCTTAACACGTTAGGCTTATCCATTTCTAGAATCTTTAGAGATGAGCCTAACGCCACTGACACGTTGATGGCTCTTCTTGTTTACGTTTATATTGTAGCATATGTTAAGAAAAAATACTACTATAGATCTACTCATAGCCTAGCACAGTTTGCGAAGAAATATTAGTGCTTTTACTGTGATGGGGATGCTGTAAATTTTGGCTACAGTATCCATGATTATCTTTCTTGTGAAATCAGTATACTTCGTTTAGTGTGCTATAATAAAGATAATGATAGAAAGATATCTTTACTTAATTGTATAACGAAATTGGACATTGATTAAAATAAAAAAGCAGATGTTTTTGCTTAATTATGTAATGAAAATGAACGCTCGATACAATAAAAATCTAGATATTTGTATAGTGCTATATATGACAGTGTTATATACAATCACAGATACATGTTCAGTTCTGGTAACTACTGGTAATACAAATATATTACATGCACTACGGTAAAGGGAATGCGATGCAGATAGTAACTACACAGCTTGGGATTGATCAAACGGCTCAAGATATAGATAGTCTTTTAAGGACTCTGTTAAAAGATAAGACGACACAACGGAATATTGTTTGGGCATCTCCATCCTATGAGGGGATGGGAAAGTCCTTTTGTAGTGATCAACCAATACGAAGGAATCTCTTGGTGGGTAAACATCAAGCGATTGTACAACCAAGGGTGGCAAAGCATGCTCGTAAGCAAGAGCAACGAACACGGTCTAGTGGTGAGGTGTTTACGCCACCGTGGTTAGTGGAAAAACAGGTGTCAGCGGTGTTAGAGGAATGGAACGATATGCCCTTGAAAGAGTGGGTTGGTCTTCGCTGGTTAGAGCTTGCCTGTGGGGAAGCACCGTATATCGTGACTCGCTACGACTCTGTGACGGGCGATAGTATTCCAGTGCTAAAACGAGTAGGATGTTTAGATAGAAAACTACAACGAATTAGCCAAGAGGTGACTTCGGAAAAGGAATTTATCAAGCTAGCAAAATTAGCTTATGAAAGTACCTATGGGTATGAACTGCAAGGGGATTCCTTGCTATTAGCACGAGAAAATTTATTGCTATCCTTCTGTGAACATTATGAACAGACATTTGGTATATTGCCAACGATTAAAACGGTGAAAGCCATCGCTACTATCATCGTGTATAATATCTTTCAAATGAATGGATTGACGAAACGGACGCCATATTCGGATCAATCTGTGAAAGAAATGCAAATGAATTTGTTTGATACAGAAACAGATAGTACCCCTGCGCCTCAAGGGGATATGTTGACCGTTGTGAAAGATTGGAAGCATAAGGAATTAGTCACCATAGAGAGTATTAGCAAAGGAGAGGGACAGATGAAGTTTGATGTTGTTATAGGGAATCCGCCGTATCAGGAGCAAACAGAAGGTACAAGTGACAAGCCTATCTATAATTATATGATGGATGGAGCTGAAGAGGTATCGGATAGAGTGTGTTTAATTACTCCGGCTCGATTTCTATTTAATGCGGGAAAAACTCCGAAGGAATGGAACCGCAAAAAATTGAACGATCCTCATTTTAAAGTGTTGTACTATGAACAAGACTCATCAAAGGTGTTTCCTAATACAGATATTAAAGGTGGAGTGGCAATTACCTATACAGATAAAGAGAAAGAGTTTGGGGAAATTGGTACGTTTACCGCTTTTCCTGAATTAAATAGTATATATCATAAGGTATATGAATTTGATGGATTTGAAACATTTAGCGATTTAATATATGCTCCTGAAAGTTATAAATTAACAGATAAGCTACATAGTGATTATCCAGATGCAGAAATGAAATTAAGTAAAGGTCATAAATATGATGTAACAACGAATATATTTGATAAACTGCCGGAGGTATTTAAATCTGAACTATCAAATGGAGATATGCGAGAAGATTATATTCAGATTATAGGACGCGAAAATAATGCTAGGGCTTATAAATGGGTTAGAAGAGACTATATTAATGGACCAGAAAATTTAGAGAACTATAAGGTGATTTTACCTAAAGCAAATGGTACAGGTGCTATAGGGGAAGTGTTATCCACACCCCTAATCGGGGAACCCCTAATCGGGCACACACAAACTTTTCTATCTGTTGGGAATTTTGAAACCGCTGATGCTGTAAATTCATGTATGAAATACATCAAAACAAAGTTCGCTAGAACTTTGTTAGGAATCCTTAAAATCACTCAAGATAATAAAAGAAATACTTGGCGTTTCGTCCCCCTCCAAGATTTTACGGTCGATTCTGATATCGACTGGTCACGGTCGATTGAAGATATCGACCGTCAGTTGTATCGCAAATATGGGCTTTCACAAGAGGAGATAGAGTTTATTGAATCGAAAGTGAGGGCTATGGACTGATGAGAACGACCATACAAACGAAAAAACAAGTGGAACCAAAGATTTATGCCTATACGTTACCGGCTGTGCCAAGTCATGAAGGTTGGATTAAGATTGGCTATACGGAGCGAGAGGTGCAGGTTCGTGTGAATGAACAGGTCCATACGTCTGGTGTCGATGCAGCTATTTTGTGGCATCATGACGCAGAATATACGGAGGAACCCAATAAAGGGATTAACTTTAAAGACTATGACTTTCACCAGTTTTTAACATATCATGAAGTGGAGCGTAAGCCGAGAACGGAATGGTTTTATTTTAATGGGCATCCTGAAGCTGCAGAGGACCTTTTTCATAAGTTTACGCGTCATGATGTGTCGGGGTACCAACCGGGTCAACAGTGTGAGTATGTGTTGCGGATGGAGCAAGACCGAGCTGTTAGTAAGACCTTGGAGTATTTTTTATCCCATGACAAAGGGGAGTTCCTTTGGAATGCGAAACCACGATTTGGTAAAACCTTAGCGGCCTACGATTTAGTGAAGCGCTTAGACGTGATGAATGTATTGGTCCTCACCAATCGTCCAGCGGTAGCTAATTCTTGGTATGATGACTTTCACAAATTTATAGCAGGGAATACAAAGTATAAATTCGTAAGTAGTACAGAATCCTTAAAACATCGCCCAGCTATGAGTCGTGATGAGTTTATGGACTATGCGAGGGATTGTGAAGAGGTAGGGCAAATTGCGTTTATTAGCTTACAAGATTTGAAAGGGTCTATCGATTTTGGTGGGCAACATAATAAATTAGATTGGGTAGCTAAGTTAATGTGGGATCTTGTGATTATTGATGAGGCCCATGAAGGTGTTGATACTTGGAAAACAGATTTTGCATTTAAGAAGATTCAAAGTAGATGGACACTTCATTTATCGGGTACTCCTTTTAAATCCATCGGGTCAGGTCGTTTTGGAGAGGAACAAATTTACCATTGGTCCTATGCGGATGAACAACGGGCGAAACAAGAGTGGGACCCTCATAGTGAAAGTGAAAACCCCTATGAATCCTTGCCAGAACTCAACATGTTTACCTATCAAATGTCACATATGATTACAGATGTGGTACGAGAAGGAGTACACATTGATGGGGAAACCTATGACTTTGCCTTTGATTTAAATGAATTTTTCGCCACGAAAGAGAGCGGAGAATTTATCCATGTTGATGCGGTAAAAGCTTGGTTAGATACATTGACACGGAATGAGAAATATCCGTTTTCGACAAAAGAGCTGCGAAATGAACTAAAGCATACATTCTGGCTCTTAGATCGAGTAGACTCCGCAAAAGCATTGAAACGATTACTGGAAGAACATCCTACCTTTGAAAATTATGGTATTGTATTGGCGGCTGGTTCTGGTAATGCCTATACGTCCGATGAGGGAAATGAAAATCTTCGTTCTTTGGAAGCGGTACGAACAGCGATTAAGGATCATGAACGGACTATCACACTTTCAGTAGGTCAGCTCACCACAGGCGTGACGGTACCAGAGTGGACGGGTGTCATGATGCTGTGCAATATGAAGTCGCCTGCCTTATATATGCAAGCGGCATTTCGAGCACAAAATCCTTATGCTTGGATAGAAAAAGGTGTGCATTATCGTAAAGAGCGTGCCTACGTATTTGATTTTGCACCAGAACGAACTCTCATAGTGTATGACCAATTTGCCAATGATTTACGGTCTACTACTGCTAATGGGGCTGGAACGAGTTCGGATAGAAAAGAAAATATTGGGGAGTTATTGAACTTTTTCCCTGTCATTGCAGAGGATACAGATGGTCGCATGGTGGAAATCGATGCTACTCAAGTGTTGACCATACCTCGACAAATTAAGGCACAAGAGGTTGTGAAACGTGGATTTATGTCGAATTTCTTGTTTGATAACATGGCGAATGTATTCCGAGCAACGCAAGCTGTTTTGGATATTTTGGAAGAACTGCCAGTGGCTGACCAAGGTAGAATTACGATGGGCGAAGAACTTGCCATTGAAGATGTGGAATTGGATGAGGATAATCGTCCAGTGGTGCCAGAGGGAATTGTAGTCAATCGTCAGGGTGAACTGTTTGGAGATAGATTACGCACCTCTATTGAGCACATTGAAAGTACGGTACGTCATCAGGAAACGAAACCAACAGCGGACGAGATTATTAGACAGGTTACTGATCCTTATATTACGCCTATCGTTGAGGAAATGAAAGATACCTACGGTCTGAAAAATAGAAGCTCACAACGCCTTGAAAAAGAGGTAAAAAGTGCCATAGAAGATACGGTTCGTAAGAATAATGCTAATCAAGAGATAGCGATTGCTCATACACAGCGGGAATTTACCGATAAGATGAACGAAGCAACTAGTGAAGCGGAAAAAGAAGAACTGATTGTGAAGCGTGAGGAAGCAATTCGTGCCGTAGAAGAAGAACATCAAGCGAAATTGGCTGACAAATTGAAGGACACGTTAGAAAACTTGCCAAAACAATTAATTCGTCAACAAGAGGAAGAGGTATTACAAAAACGGGTGAATGGTGACGAAGAAAAAATTCGTGGTCATTTGCGTGGATTTGCGAGAACAATACCAAGTTTCTTGATGGCGTATGGGGATATGAATCTTACCTTAGAGAACTTTGATACCTATGTAGATGAAAATGTATTCTTGGAGGTAACGGGAATTACATTGGAACAGTTTAGGTACTTGCGAGATGGTGGCGAAGGGTTCGCTGGACAGTTATTTGATTCGTCAACATTTAATGAGTCTATTCAAGAGTTCTTACGAAAAAGGGTGGAATTAGCGAATTACTTTGAAGATAGCTCAGAAGATATTTTTGACTACATTCCACCACAACAAACGAATCAGATTTTTACACCGAAAAAAATAGTGAAACAAATGGTAGATGCATTAGAAACAGAGAACCCTCATATATTTGAAGATTCTTCTAAAACATTTATTGATTTGTATATGAAATCTGGGTTGTACATCGCTGAAATTGTGAAACGTTTATATAATAATCCTGCGATGAAAGCTGAGTTTCCCAATGATGAAGACCGTTTAGCACATATTCTGGAACATCAAGTATATGGATTTGCCCCATCTACGATTATTTATAAAATTGCTATGAATTTTATCTTTGGACCTATTGGTGAAAGTGTTTGTCGAGATCACTTTGTACAGGTGGATACAATTCCGTATGCGAAAGAAGGAACCATGCAAGAATTAGTGGATGCCCACTTCGGGTAGTGACGTTTCTTGTAACGCTATGCAGCCTGTGGGTCGTCTCTTGTAACGCTATGCAGTCTGTGGCGGTCGTAACTGAATAGGATAAAGGGAAGAGCGTGGCACATCCCTCCGCAAATTTACGTTACACTGAGATTTGCTTCGGGATATGCCACGCTCTTCTTGTGTTTGTGTGATTTAGGTAGTAAAGACCGCCACAAAGGCTGCTACGCCTAACTGCGTTCCTTAGGGTTTTTAGTAATTATCATTAACGTTATGTGTGATTTGTGCTATAATAAAATTGAAGAGCCATCAACGTGTTGTTGGGCTCATCTCTTCCTACTATGGGAGGGGGTGGTTTCTATGAAATTTTGGAAAAAATTACTTTTAGTAGTAAAATTTTTGAAATTTATTATAGATATTTATCGTTTCTTTAATTAGAAATGATAAAGCCTAACGTAAAAGATAAGTGTTACGAGCACTTATACACGTTAGGCATCATCATTTTTACTAGATTTGAGATGAGCCTAACGCCTTGGACACGTTTGTGGCTCTTCTTATTTACAATTATATTGTAGCATACTTTCAGTAAAAATACTACTTATTAGTCTATGAAGCCTGTGAATCGTCACTTGTTCCGCTATGCAGTCTGTGGCGGTCGTAACTGAATAGGATAAAGGGAAGAGCGTGGCACATCCCTCCGCAAATTTACGTTACACTGAGATTTGCTTCGGGATATGCCACGCTCTTCTTGTGTTTGTGTGATTTAGGCAGTAAAGACCGCCACAAAGGCTACTACGCCTAACTGCGTTCCTCAGGAAATTGAAGAGCTCGGTATACCCCCTCTCAAACGGTATTTCATAATGTTTGTTCGGGGGCACACCGTGCTCTTCTGGTGTTTGTTTGATTTAGTCAGTAAAGACCGTCGCAAAGGCTACTACGCCTAACTGCGTTCCTTTGGGAATTGAAGAGAGTGGCACATCCCTCCGCAAATTTACGTTACACTGAGATTTGCTTCGGGATATGCCACGCTCTTTTTGTGGTTGTGTGATTTAGGTAGTAAGCGACCGCCACAAAGGCTGCTACGCCTAACTGCGTTCCTCAGGGGGATGTGTATTATAATAAGACTTGAATAATTATTTCTATAATTATATTGGTAGGAAATGTTAGAGGGTTTATAGTATTTTTAAAGAATTGTGTAGATAGGTGGTACATGGTGTGCTACCGTACTGCAGCATGTATGTGGTATAATTTAGTTAAACTAAAGAACGAGGTGCATCTATGCAATTCAAAGAGTTTGATGACCTGAGTATTCAGGATAATTTCATCTTTGAAAAAGTTATGCGTGAGAAATCTATCTGTAAAGGATTGTTGGAACGGTTGTTAGAGGTTCCGATTCGGGATATTGCCTACATTGAAACGGAAAAGACGATGGACTCAAGTCTTGATGGTAAGGGAATCCGTTTGGATGTGTATGTCAGTGATGATAAGGGGACGGTATATAACATTGAAATGCAAACATACAAGAATATGTCAGAGATGATAAAGCGGACGAGATTCTATCATGCTGGAATTGATCACTATTGTATGGAAAAGGGCGACGACTATGTAACCTTGAATGATTGTTATGTTATCTTTATTTGCACGTTTCCTATATTTTCTGGAAAGCGACACAAGTATACCTATATAAAAACATGTAGAGAAGAACAGGGAGAAGAATTAGGAGATGGCACAACAACTATATTTTTAAGTACAAAGGGACAAATGAATGATGTATCAGAACTGTTGCAGAACTTTTTAGACTATGTAGATGGAAAACCACCAACAGATAGTTTGGTACAACAGATGGACGAGGTAGTAAAAGTTGTAAAGCAGAGTAAAGAATGGAGAGGTGAGTATATGAAATTAGAAATGGATCGGAAGAAGTATTGGCGTGAAGGCATGGTTCTAGGTGAAACTAAAGGAAAGATTGATGCGATTATTGGTATGCTACATGAAAAATTATCAGTAGAGATGATTGCTCGTATTACCAATATGTCTGTAGAGCAAGTGATTAAAATCGGAAAAGAGCATGCGCTCTTATAAAACGTCACTTGTTCCGCTATGCAGCCTGTGGCGGTCGTAACTGAATATAGCAAAGGGAAGAGCACGGTATACCCCCTCTCAAACGGTATTTCATAATGTATCGTCTCTTGTAACGCTATGCAGCCTGCTACGGTCGCATACCGTAATACTGGCAAAATAAGCCCGTAACACACCCCTTCACAAGCTATACAGTGGTTATGCTTGCTCAGGGGTATGTTACGGGCTTTTCTGTTTGTGCGAGTAGAGTAGTCAGTAAGCGACCGCCACGAAGGCTGCTACGTCTAACTGCGTTCCTCAGGGGTGGGGCGGGGTACATCGTACTTTTCTGGGGGATATATCATTGTGACTCTAGTGATGGTGATAAAGAGCTAGTATCCACGGAGGAATATTTGCAAATTTGTAGACTTGCTATTTTGTTATAGGTAGTGACTATATATAATAATATGTATCCTGTATAAGGATAAATGTACGTATATTGTTGACATATGATGGACATCTTAGTATACTTAATTCATCGTTATTCGATAGGTTTTACGGGAAAGTGAGGTGGATTGTGTGCCTATACGAGTGGTGAAAGGGCTACCTGCTATAGGGAAGCTTTCAGAAGAGAATATATTTGTCATGGATTCTGAACGGGCTGAATCACAAGATATTCGCCCCCTACATTTGGTGGTGGTTAACTTGATGCCTCGGAAGGAAGCGACGGAGATTCAACTGTTGCGGGCATTGAGCAATACACCGTTACAAACAAAGGTTACTTTTCTGTATATGACGTCCTATACAGCGAGTAACACGAGCCAAGAATACTTGGAAACGTTTTATAGGACTTTCGAGGAAATCAAGGATCAATACTTTGATGGTTTGATTATTACCGGTGCCCCTGTGGAGCAAATGCCATTTGAGGAAGTGGATTATTGGGATGAGCTTTCAGAGATTATGGAATGGAGCAAATCCCATGTGTGTTCGACCCTCTACATTTGTTGGGGAGCCCAAGCAGGGATTTATAAGCACTTCGGTATCCACAAGGAAGAATTGCCTAGCAAGTTGTTCGGTGTATATGAACAAGAAGTGCAGAACACGAAACCCATGCTTATGCGTGGTCTAGATGAACTCTTCTATATGCCTCATTCACGGCATACGACGGTGAGTGAAAGGGAAATCAACGCTCACCCTCAGTTGGAAGTGCTAGTCCGCGCGGATAAGACTGGTGTTGGTATCGTTAGGTCCTATGATAATAAACATGTGTTTGTCTTTGGACATCCTGAATATGATAGAGATACTTTATATCAAGAGTATGATCGGGATAGAAAGTTAGGGTTAGATATTGAGATTCCAGAAAATTATTTCCCTGGAGATGACCCGACGAAGGATCCTATCATTCGATGGCGATCCGCATCGACTATACTCTATACAAACTGGTTAAATTATTATGTGTACCAAGAAACACCATACGAGGTCAGTGAATTACAATCGAGACCGATTGAAGAAACATATATACTAGACTGGGTGATTTAATCCTAGTTAAACTTAGTAAAGATTTAAGAATAGTGAGGAAAGTAACATGAGCAATTACAAATTTGAAACATTACAATTACATGCAGGTCATACAGTGGACGCAACAGGTTCCCGTGCGGTGCCAATTTATCAAACAACTTCCTATGTATTTAAAGATGCAGAACAAGCAGCAGGTCGTTTTGCCTTAACTGATGCAGGTCCTATCTACACTCGTTTAGGTAATCCTACACAAGACGTATTAGAAGGTCGTGTAGCTGCTTTAGAAGGTGGCGCAGGTGCTATCGCCGTAGCCTCTGGTTCTGCAGCGATTACGTATGCTATCCAAAACGTAGCATCTGCTGGCGATAACATTGTAGCAGCATCCACATTGTACGGTGGTACTTACAACTTATTCAGTGCCACATTGCCACGCTTCGGTATTACTACAAAATTCGTGAACCCAGATAATTTAGAAGAATTCAAAGCAGCTATCGACGACAACACAAAAGCTGTGTATGTAGAATCTATTGGTAACCCAGGGGCAAACCTTGTGGACTTGGAAGCTATCGCTGAGATTGCTCATGCACACGGTATCATTGTAATCGTGGACAATACATTCGGTACTCCATACTTGTTCCGTCCATTTGAACACGGTGCAGACGTAGTGGTTCACTCCGCAACTAAATACTTAGGCGGTCATGGTACAACTATCGCTGGTGTGATCGTGGAAAGTGGTAAGTTCGACTACAAAGCAAGCGGTCGTTATCCTGGATTCGTAGAAGGTGATGTACATTATAATGGTTTAGTATATGGCGATCTTCCAATTCCTTTCACTGTGAAAGTACGTGCTCAATTATTGCGTGACACTGGGGCAGCCATTACTCCACTAGCAGCATGGTTGATTATTCAAGGTATTGAAACATTGTCCTTGCGTGTGGAACGCCATGTAGAAAACACTCGTAAAGTAGTAGATTTCTTGGTAAACCATCCAAAAATTGCTTATGTAAATTATCCTGAATTACCAAACAGCCCATACAAAGCGTTGGCTGATAAATACTTCCCGAATGGGGTTGGTGCAGTATTCACATTCGGTGTGAAAGGTGGCAAAGAGGAAGGTATCAAATTCGTTGACGCTCTTGAAATCTTCTCTAACCTTGCGAACGTGGCGGATGCGAAATCCTTGGTTATCCATCCAGCAAGTACAACACATGCCCAATTGAGCCCTGAGGAACAATTGACAGCAGGTGTAAAACCAGAACAGTTGCGTGTATCCATCGGTATCGAAAACGTTGAGGATATCATTGCTGACTTAGCACAAGCATTGGACAAACTGTAAGATATAGTCACTATATAATACTATAATAAGGGAACTCACTTCGGTGGGTTCTCTTTTTGTTGCGTAGATAGGGATGGATATTTTCTAAGAACGTTATCGTTACAAGATGGGTTATAGGATAACATAATCTAAGGGTATCATAAGATATATGATTAATTTAATAGAGAGAAGTTGATTGATGACGCCAATGTTCCTATGTGTTAGGGTTTTATCATATATGATTTTATACTATATTCAGCAGGTGCAGCTACCTCTAAGTATATTTTATAGTCATAGGGGGAGTATCGTCAGAACTGGTGCTGATATGTATGAATATTGGTTTGGGGATACACAATATCATAAACAAACAGTGTGACGTAGTGCTTAGATGCTTGTAATAAGCCATTTATGGTATACTAGATATATAATTGTGCTAGGTAACAATACAATGATATGGCAAAACTTATTAGAGGTTTATATATATGTGTTAATGTTAGCGGTGTATAGAAATCAACATCGGATGTATAGAGGTATCACTAAGAAAGGAAATAAACGAATGAAAAGCAAACTAGTTGAAAATACATGGTGGAAAGCTGTGGTATGTGGCATGGCGATGGTTACTTTCACAGGTGTTGTAGGTATAGCACATGCTATGGAGGCAAAGCCGGTGCAGGATTTGACAAAGGAGATAGGAATGGTGCAAGCCGTCGATACCCAAGGAATAGATGGGGAACATTTCGTATTACAAAAGGAGAATGCTACACCAGAGAAGAGGGGGCTCTATATTAGCCACCGACCAGCTCATTTTCGGGTGAATATGTATGGCACTGTGAAAGGTGTTCATTGGATTGATAAGGTAGTTCCTACAGATAGTGGACATATGGTCGGTATCTTAGTAGATTTTGACGAGAATACGACTATGATGATCACGAGACGAGATAACAAGCCAACGCAAGGTGTTTTTCAGGAGCGGTGGAATACGACGTGGTACGACCAACCAATACAGGGAATGACCGATGAGGAGTATATGGCAATTTGGCGACGGGAGGATTCTCGGACATTTGAAAAGTATATACAGCTTACAGGTGGATTGCTGTGGAGAGAAGATATGACGGCGGCTCGTTGGGATCGGTCGGTACAAATGACTCCGGAAGGACCAAAGGTGCGTTTTACGGTGGACATGATTTTGAAAGATGACCCTACACATCGGTATGTGATTACATTTACTTATGATGATATCCAAGAGTATAGTATAGAATCATTGAAACACTTAGTGGATATTCTGGAGTATTTGCCAGATGAAAGTGAGGCAGATGCTCAGCAAAACGAAAAGCAACAGACTGAGGAGCAGAGAGACCCTTCACTAGTAGACGAAGGGTATAGTCTACCATCTGCATTGCTGTCAGACATGTGGATGGAAACGAAGGATGTAACGAACCTTGAAGACCTGTACCATCAAGAGTTAAGCCAAAACAAGCCATCGGTGCGTAAAGAACAGGAATTAAGAATTACCGATGAAGGGATTACCTCTCAATCTACTTGGGATGATACGAGCAAAACGAAGGTGACTATCCAGCGGTCTGGTCGAATAGAGCTGGAGAAAGAATGAGTTAGCGCAAATATTTTGTGAAAATTGGTATAGATCAAGGGAGAACATACTATGAAGAGTATTACAGGGAGAAATCATACAACAATGAAGAAGACATTTTGGAAAGCTTTAGCATGTGGTATAGCGATTAAAACTTTATCAGTTATGCCCTTGATTTATGAATTTTGTCTATATATAATGTGAGTAGAGCAGTTTGGTCGTATACTTTTGAAATGAGGTGTATAGATATGGGGACGCATTTACAATCAATGGAATCTATGCCAGAGTATGAAGAGTTTTGTATTTGCTTAGGCAGAAAAATTGCTTGGGTTAGACGTTGTCAGGGTCTTTCACAGAAAGAATTATCTAAACGATGTGGTATTAGTCCAAGCTATTTAGCAAAAATTGAAGGAGCCAAAGGGTCGTTAGGTACATCGGTACAGGTATTGTATTTGATTGCCAAGACGTTGCGAGTTGATGTAGCAACCTTGGTGTGTCATGATGAAGTCGATTACCAGCGGGTACGGATGTATAAGATCAAGCAACGGATAATGGGATACGAATCAAATCAGTTACACTAACTGGATGGGAATTAGTTTTTTGGATAGATATCTAGTTGATAATATAATTATTATCAAAATACATATTGAGAAGGAATAATTGAGAATGTGAGGAGCTATAGTTATTGTTTGTATATTTAGTTGAATACAAATGATAAATTCTATCAAATAGTATAATACATGGACTCAGCGATACAAAAAATGCAACATTAATTGTAAAAATTGGATAGAAAAAGTATGCAGAAGTATTTGACAAGACTAAAAAAACGTGCAATAATGAGAATATAAAAAGGTAAGTACCTTAGTTAAATGATAATCATAAAGTTAGCGAATTTCTATTTTTTATGGAGGTGTCTCATGCGCGTTATTGGTGATGCATGCATTAAATGTGGTTCTTGTGCTTCTGTTTGTCCAGTAGGAGCAATTTCTGAAGGCGAAGTTAAATACGAAATCAACGATACTTGTATCGATTGCGGTTCTTGCGAATCCGTTTGCCCAGTAGCAACAATCACAGCTGAATAATTCAAGCAAATAACAAACCCCGTAAACATACGTGTTTACGGGGTTTTCTCGTTTTCTATTTACTCTAATTTTAGGCGTTTTCGATTCGGTTGCTCAACCGTTGCTCAACCTTTTTGAGGCTCTCATCATGTTACTCGTTTTGCTTGTGTATGATTCTGTCAAAATCAGAGAATACTTTCTGCGTACGATTAAATTCTTTATACTCAGTAACTGCTTTCTTATCAGCTTGTAGTTTTGAAATATGCCCTTTATTAGTGAGCACTTCGTATTCGTTGAAAGATAGGAATTTATCTACGCTTTCAGCAAAGGCTTTCATGGTGAAAGTATGTTTTCGTTCGATGATGCCTTCGATATAGTCAAAAAAGGAGGATACAGTTCGTTCTAGTTTACGTATTTCGTCTGCGGTTAAATAATTTTTTGCGATGGTTACATCGGATTTATGAATGCGCCCATGAGGGGAGCTTTTCCAAGTTTGTAATCCCATGTGTGGTTTATCTCTATCAACGGCATTATAAATAATTTCAGCTGCAGTTTTGCCTGTGATAGCATAATGGAATTTGTTTTGCACCATAGCGTAAAATTGGCGGGTGAAAGGATCCTGTACATCGTAATCAACGGAGCATTCTGCGAATATATCTGTAATTTGTTGATAGATTTGACGTTCGCTAGCTCGAATGGATTGAACTCTACGTAAAAGTTCTTTAAAATAGTTTTGACCGAATGGAGTACCATTTTTTAACATATCATCGTTGAGGGCAAAACCTTTCACAATATACTCACGCAATACCTTTGTAGCCCAAATACGGAATTGTGTAGCCTCTTTGGAGTTTACACGGTAGCCAACAGCTATGATGGCGTCTAGGTTGTAGAAAGTGATGGTGCGAGTTACTTTTCTGGTACCCTCTAAGCGAACTATTGGAAATTTTCCAATAGTTGACTCTTCTGATAATTCTTCAGAATCAAATATTTCTTTTAAATGATAATTAATGGTGGATATATCAACGCAAAACAACGTCGCCATATCTTTTTGTGTCATCCAAAATGTTTCGTCTTTAAATAAAACGTTAGTTGAAATATTTTCTTCTCCTGATTGGTAGATAATCACATCACCATGTAAAGCAGAATCGATAGGAATCATGATAGGCCTCCTTAGTGTTATGTACTGCTCTTTCTTTTACTTATATTACATCTTATAAGAGGGGCAAAGTCAAGAAGAAATGGGATAACATTTATATAGAGGCAGAGATATCTAAAGTATTAGGGGGTAGAGTGATATTGAAAATCTATTAAATCTATGGGATAATAGAATAAATAAAAAATCGCTGTTGGTCTACTGGCACGACGATAATATATTGTTATAAAGATGCGGTTCGAATCCGCATACAACGCTTTTTAGTACTCTAAAGTAATAGGGGGCTTTTATATTATAATTCATAAGGAGATACTATGGAACGCATTTTTAAACTACAAAATTTGAATTGTGCCAATTGCGCTAGCGTGATTGAAACAAAATTAAATCAACTAGAATCTGTGTCAGCAGCAACTTTCACGCTTGGCACCCAGCAATTGCGTATTACCTCTAGTATAGAAGATACAGATATGTTACGAGATCAAATCCAAGCGGTGTGCGATGCTACGGAAGATGGCGTAGTAGTGGTACCATTTGTGCGTGCACCTAAAAAAGCACAACAAGTAGAGGATGACCATGAGCATAATTCTAGTTTAGCGGGGATTATTATAGGCGCTATCGTGATAGTGGTAGCAGAGTTTACAAATTGGGTGCCAGAGCAATACATGACTCCATTATTAATTGTAACCTTTGTTGTACTAGGTTGGCGCATTGTATGGGCAGCAATTAAGAATTTCATGAAAGGTAAATTATTCGATGAAAACTTCTTGATGTCTGTTGCTACTATTGGTGCGTTAATCATCGGTGAATATGTAGAGGCTGTTTGGGTTATGTTGTTCTTCCAAATGGGTATTTATTTTGAGGAACGTGCTACAGAACGCAGTCGTAATGCGGTTATGGATGCAGTGGATCTTCGTCCAGAAGAAGTGCGTTTGATCGTTTGCGATGGCAGCGTGCAGGTGGTGAACCCAGAAGATGTACAAGTCGGATCTCATATCGAAATTCGTCCTGGTGATCGTATTCCATTGGATGGCCGTATTGTAGAAGGTACTACACGTATCGATACAGCAGCGGTAACTGGTGAACCAGTTCCAGTGAGCGCTACCGTAGGTACAGAAGTGATGTCTGGTTGCATCAATGTGGATGGACGCATTGTCTTAGAAGTAACGCATGAATTAAAAGATTCCATGGTTATGCGTATTCTCGATGCTGTGGAACATGCAGCGGCATCAAAACCAAAGATTGACCGTTTTATTACTCGTTTTTCTCGTGTATATACACCAATCGTAGTAGCCTTGGCGATTATCGTTGCCGTAGTACCTCCTCTATTTACAGGAGAATGGCAATATTGGATTTATACAGCGTTAACATTCTTAGTAGTATCTTGCCCATGTGCTCTTGTATTGTCTGTGCCTTTGGCATTCTTCTCTGGTATCGGTGCTGGTTCTAAACAAGGTATCTTGTTCAAAGGTGGCAAGGCGATCGAGGCTATGAGTCGCGTGAAAGCGATTGCTTTCGACAAAACTGGTACTATCACAACAGGTACTTTCAATGTACAAACAGTAGAAGTAGCTGGTACTTATACAGATAATGAAGTGTTGCAATATGCAGCGACTCTAGAAGCTGGTTCTACACACCCGATTGCTATGTCCATTGTAGAAGAAGTACAGCGTAGAGGAGTAGAGTTTAATACGGCTAAGGATGTAAAAGAAATCTCTGGTCATGGTATGGTAGGCATTGTAGAAGGCCATACCGTATTGGTTGGTAATGGTCGTTTATTAGAAACAGAACATGTAACGGTACCAACCATTGAACATGTATATGGTAGTGAAGTATTCGTAGCTATTGATGGTCAATATGTAGGTCGTATCGTCATTGCCGATGCTGTGAAAGAAGATTCTAAAGAGGCCATCCGTCGTATGAATGGAAAAGGATATCATACAGTGATGCTCACAGGTGATGTGGCATCCAGTGCGAACCATATTGCCCAAGAAGTAGGTATCCAAGGTGTGCGTGCCGAGTTATTACCACAAGATAAACTGGAGGTTGTCCAATCTCTTCGTAATGACTATGGCTCTGTCATGTTCGTAGGTGATGGTATCAATGACGCGCCTGTATTGACAGGTGCTGATGTAGGCGGTGCTATGGGTAGTGGTGCAGACTCTGCCATTGAAGCGGCAGACGTAGTATATATGAACTCCAACCTAGATTCCGTATGGCGTTCTTTAAGCATTGCAGAACGTACCTTGTCCATTGCATGGCAAAATATTTTCTTCGCTATTGCTGTAAAAATTATCGTTATGGTGGCTGGTGTATTTGGCTTTGCAAATATGTGGGTGGCAGTTTTTGCAGATACAGGGGTATCCATTCTTTGCATCTTTAACTCTGTCCGTATTTTCTACAGTAAATAATATAAGTCCTCCTGCTAGCATGTACGCCCAACTATATAGCAGGAGGCATTGTGATATCTTCCCCCTTTTTTGTAGGTATACAAGGTATATGTCACTACATAACAACTATACAGCGAAGAGGACTTGGCCATTAGGCTAAGTCCTCTTTGTCGTGTAGGGACATAGTCTACCAGCTCATTTTGTCCTATAACCCTCTTTTTAGCACTCTAAGTAATAGGGTGCTTTTTTATTATCGAAATGAGATAAAACTAGGGATAAAAAAATAATAAATGAATACATAATCATATATTGACAAAATAGAATTTTGTAGATATAATAAACATATGAATAAACACTCAAGTATAAAACGTATGTAATATATCAATAAAAAGGAGCTACTATGGAACGCATTTTTACATTACAAAATTTGAACTGTGCAAATTGCGCTAGTGTCATTGAAGAAAAATTAAATCAATTAGAATCTGTGTCGGCAGCGACTTTCACAATTGGTACGAAACAATTGCGGATTACCTCTACCGTAGAAGATACGGATGCTTTGCAAGAACAAATCCAAGCGGTTTGTGATGCTACAGAAGATGGTGTTGTGGTTGTACCATTTGTGCGAGCAGCTAAAAAAGAAAGCAACCATGAACATGATCATGAGCATAATTCTAGTTTAGTGGCCATTATTGTAGGTGCTATCGTGATGGCAGTAGCAGAGTTTACTAACCTTGTACCAGAACAATATATGACTCCATTGTTAATCGTAACATTTATTGTATTAGGATGGCGTATTGTATGGGCAGCTATTAAAAATGGTATGAAAGGTAAATTCTTTGATGAGAATTTCTTGATGTCCATTGCTACTATCGGCGCTTTAATCATTGGTGAATATGCAGAGGCCGTAGGCGTTATGTTGTTCTTCCAAGTAGGGATTTATTTTGAAGAACGTGCTACAGAGCGCAGTCGTAATGCGGTCATGGATGCAGTGGATCTTCGTCCTGAAGAAGTACGTTTAGTTCTATGTGATGGTTCTGTAGAAGTGGTGAATCCAGAGGATGTACAAGTAGGATCTCATATTGAAATTCGCCCTGGCGATCGTATCCCATTGGATGGTCGTGTCGTAGAAGGGACTACACGAATCGACACAGCAGCGGTGACAGGGGAACCTGTTCCTGTAAGCGCTACAGTAGGCACTGAAGTCATGTCTGGTTGTATCAATGTGGATGGCCGCATTGTCTTAGAAGTGACTCACGAATTAAAAGATTCCATGGTTATGCGTATTCTCGATGCCGTGGAAAATGCAGCGGCATCGAAACCAAAAATCGACCGATTCATTACTCGTTTCTCTCGTGTATATACGCCAATCGTAGTGGCATTGGCTATCATTGTTGCCGTAGTACCTCCATTATTCACAGGAGAATGGCAATATTGGATTTATACAGCTTTAACTTTCTTAGTAGTATCTTGCCCATGTGCTCTTGTATTATCTGTGCCATTGGCATTCTTCTCTGGCATTGGTGCTGGTTCTCGACAAGGTATCTTGTTCAAAGGTGGTAAAGCAATCGAGGCTATGAGCCGTGTGAAAGCCATTGCTTTCGATAAAACTGGTACCATCACAACAGGTACTTTCAACGTACAAACAGTAGAAGTAGCTGGTAAGTATACAGAAAACGAAGTGTTGCAATATGCAGCAGCCTTAGAAGCCGTATCTACACACCCAATTGCGATGTCCATCGTAGAAGAAGTACAACGTAGAGGGGTAGAGTTTACTGCGGCTAAGGATGTGAAAGAAATCTCTGGTCACGGCATGGTAGGCACCGTAGAAGGTCATACTGTATTAGTCGGCAATGGTCGTTTGTTGGCGAAAGAAAATATTGCAACCCCATTGATTGATTATGTGTATGGTAGTGAAGTATTCGTAGCCATTGATGGTCAATACGCAGGTCGTATTATCATCGCCGATGCTTTAAAAGCTGATTCTAAAGAAGCAATCCGTCGCATGAACGGCAAAGGATATCAAACAGTGATGCTTACAGGTGATGTGGCAGCTAGTGCGAAGTACATTGCTCAACAAGTAGGTATCCAAGGAGTACGTGCTGAGTTATTACCACAAGATAAATTAGAAGTAGTACAATCTCTTCGAGGCGATCATGGTTCTGTCATGTTCGTAGGTGATGGTATCAACGACGCGCCTGTATTGACAGGTGCCGATGTAGGCGGTGCTATGGGGAGCGGTGCAGACTCTGCCATCGAAGCAGCGGATGTAGTATACATGAACTCTAATCTAGATTCTGTATGGCGTTCCTTGAGCATTGCAGATCGTACATTATCCATTGCTTGGCAAAATATCTTCTTCGCCATTGCTGTGAAAATTATCGTTATGGTAGCTGGTGTATTCGGTTTTGCTAATATGTGGGTAGCTATCTTTGCAGATACAGGGGTATCTATTCTTTGTATCTTGAACTCTATCCGTATTTTCTACAGCAAATAACATAAGGCCTCCTGCTAGCATGTACGCCCAACTATGAAGCAGGAGGAACTGTGATATCTTCCCTTCCTTGTAGTTATACAAGGCATATATCACTACATAACAACTATACAGCAAAGAGGACTTGGCATTAGGCCAGGTCCTCTTTGTCGTGTAGGGGCATGGTCTACTAACTCATTTTGTTCTATAACCCTTTTATCACCTACCAATGTATTTACTCCTATACGTTGACTGAGCGGAAACAGTGAAAGATTGGTAGAAACTTTCAGTAGAAATCATAAAAAAATTGACGAATCGGCGTCGATTGATTAAGATAAAGGATAGGGTTATTAAGACGTTAAGGAGGTGTCACATGTTAACGGTACACAAACACGTAGAGGGGGAATTGTTTACAGATTCCACTGTACAAGATGCTACAAAAGGTTCATGGATAAATTTGGTGAACCCAGACCCCGATGAGTTGGCTATCGTCAATATGATGACACAGATTCCAACGGACGTACTGAAAGCAGCTTTGGATACGGAAGAACGGTCTCACGTAGAAATTGAAGATGAATATATTTTCGTCGTTATTAACATTCCAGTACTGCGTGGTTCTGATGTATATGATGCAGTACCGTTGGGTGTCTTTGTGACAGAAGATTTCTTTATTACCATCTGTTTAGAAGAAGCCGAGGTGCTCTATCCGTTCTTGAGCAATCAAATGCCAACCTTCTTTACTTTTAAAAAGACAAGATTCCTATTCCAAATTATGTATCGTACAGCGGTACTCTATTTGCGATACTTACAACAAATCGACCGCCGTACGGATGACATTGAAAAAACATTACGACATACGACACGGAATAAAGATTTATTCCAATTGTTGGAATTACAAAAATCCATGACCTATTTTACCTCTGCACTACGTGGTAATGGTACGGTAATGGAACGGATTTTACGTATTCGTCGTCATGATGATGTGCGCTATTTGTTGAAAATCTACGAAGAAGATGAAGATCTATTAGAAGATGTCATCATCGAAAACAAGCAGGCTGTGGAAATGGTTGAAATGTATTCTAATATTTTGATGAATATGATGAATGCCTTTACATCCATTATTTCTAACAATTTGAACTTAGTTATGAAATTATTGGCAGCTATGACAATTATGTTAGCGGTACCAACGGCAATCTTTAGCTTGTGGGGCATCAATGTGCCGGTACCATTTGCAGATACACCATACGGTTTTGAATATGTTATCGGAATCGGTATTAGCTTTGCTGCACTGGCAGGCTATTGGCTTTGGAAAAACGATTTCTTTTAATTGCATAGTAAAATGTAACACACCTAAGGGGCTAACCTCTTAGGTGTTTTGTTGTGTCACTATTCAGGTTACTTATGAAAGTTTCTTATATCTATCTTTAAAAGTCATGAATATTATACAAAGTGAATAAAATTACTATATAGATATTTTTCAATTTGTGTAAAAATAATGATTTAAAATGATATAAATCACAGATAAATGCCTATAAATGTACACTTTCAAACAAGCATGCATTCCATGTCTTGCAATATTCACATTAGTCATTTGACAATTTTGATAAAAGAAATTAACATATTTATGTAATATCTATAATATAGTTGGGCGTAGATATTGATTATGAATGCCTTAAATAAGGGAAGAATATTTTGGGAAAGATATTGCTAAAAGTTGTATAGGGTTATGGGCAAGATGGAGCAAGATTGTCTAAACTATAGCCCTTGCTAACTTAATGTAGATCCACCCAAAGGGTGGCTTTTCTTTTTTGGGTATGTATTAATTACATCAATGTATGCTCACTAACATTAAAGAAAGGATGTGGATGATTGAAAACCATACTGAGTAAGATGTCACAGTTGCTGATTACCTTGATTGGTGTTACATTTTTGACATTTTGCTTGACCTACATTGCTCCTGGGGATCCAGCCTTAATGGTGTTGGAGGCAGGGGACACTATTGTGTCACAGGAAATGATTGATGCTACACGAAAAGAAATGGGCTTAGATCGTCCATTCATGGAACAGTATGTGCGCTGGGTAGCAGGCGCTGTACAAGGTGATTTGGGAACTTCCTATTCAGGGAAAAAAGCTGTTACAGAAAAATTGTCGGAAGGCTTGGGTGCGACCGCACTATTAGCCGTGTCCGCCTTTGTACTGAATGTGCTTATTTCTATACCCATGGGAATTTATTCGGCGGTAAAAGCGAATAAACTGCCAGACTTTATTATTCGATTCTTTTCTTTTGTGAATGTGTCGATGCCAAGCTTCTGGTTAGGTATGCTTTTACTGTACATCTTCGGATTGAAATTACATTGGGTACCGATTGCTACGTCTGCGATTAACTTTAAAGCTTTAATTTTGCCAGCCATCACATTATCTTTTGTAATGGCAGCTAAATTCACACGTCAAGTACGGACTGTGATTATTGAGGAGTTGCATCAAGACTATGTGATGGGGGCTCGTGCTCGTGGCATGAGTGAATCGCAAATTCTTTGGAAACATGTATTACCGAATGCCTTATTACCATTGATAACAATCATGGGTATGGGTATTGGTTGGCTTTTGGCAGGGGCTGCGGTGATTGAAATCGTATTCTCTTGGCCAGGGATGGGGAAAATGGCGGTCTATGCCATTGCCATGCGCGATTATCCACTCATTGAGGGCTTTGTATTGTGGGTGGCCCTTATCTATACAGCCATCAACTTCTTGGTAGACCTGTCTTACTCTATATTAGATCCACGATTGAAAGCGAGGGGATAAGATGAAAGAATTTATTTTGCAACACAAGCGCTTTTCTTTCTACTCCCTCTTAGTGGCTATCGTAGTAGGAATTGCAATATTTGCTCCTTATATTACACCGCATGATGCGTTTCATGCAGATATGTCGAAATCCTTTTTGAAACCTTCTGCAGAGTATTTGATGGGTACTGATAAATTAGGACGTGATACATTCTCTCGTATTATTTACGGTACACAAACTTCCTTGTTCATGGCTATCATCCTTGTTATCTTAACAGCTGTTGTTGGTACTGTAGTGGGAATTTTGTCTGGATTCTTTGGAGGTAAAGTAGAATTAGTGTTGATGCGCTTTACAGATATTATGTTGTCTTTCCCAGGTGTGGTACTGGCTATTGCCATTGCTGGCATTATGGGTGGTAGTGCCATCAATGCGATTTTGGCTCTCGTAGTGGTGAGCTGGGCGAAATACGCACGACTCATACGGTCTGCGGTAATCAAACTTCGCCATAATGACTTTATTGCAGCAGCTAGATTGAATGGTACAAAACAATTTACCATTTTATGGCGCCATATTTTACCGAATGTAGTGCCTTTGACTATCGTTACAGGAGCGATGGATATCGGGACTATGATGATGGAAATTGCGGGACTTTCATTCTTGGGATTTGGGGCACAGCCTCCGACGCCAGAATGGGGCTTAATGCTGAATGAGAACCGTCAATATATTTTATCGTCACCAGAATTGATGTTATATCCAGGGATGGCCATTTTCATTGTGGTTACCATCTTCAATTTATGGGGCGATTCGCTACGGGATATATTAGACCCACGTAGTACAGATTCACATTAATGTGTTAGTTGTAAGTTTTGTAGAAAGGAACTTAACATGAAACAAAGTTGGAAAAAATGGCTTCGTAATGCTACATTTTGCGTTATGGCAGTAGCGGCATTAGGTGTGATTGCAGGTTGCGGTAGCGACAATGCAGGACCAGCTGACAAAAGTGTAGTAAAATTTGGTGTTACAAACTTCGCAGATACATTGGAGCCAACACAAAATTACTTCGGTTGGGTAGTTATGCGTTACGGTATTGGCGAAACATTAGCTAAATTCGACGAAAAAATGAACACACAACCTTGGTTGGCGGAAAGCTGGTCTGTATCTGCGGATAAATTGACTTGGACTTTCAAAATTAGCGACAAAGCGAAATTCTCTAATGGTAATAAAGTAACTGCTGAAGCGGTAAAAGAATCCATTGAGCGTGCCTTCGAGAAAAATAAACGCGCTGCTACATTCTTCAAATACACAGATATCAAAGCAGACGGTCAAAACTTGATCATCACCACAGATAAACCGTATCCAAATGTACCTGGTTTCTTGGCTGACCCATTATTCATCATCGTAGATGTATCTGCTGAGAAAGCTGGCCGCGACTTCGCTAAAGAAGGCCCTATCGGTACTGGCCCGTACAAAGTGAAATCTTTCACTAAAGAAAAAGCAGTAGTAGAAGCTAACGAAAATTACTGGGATGGGGAAGTTCCTTTCAAAACAGTAGAAATTCCATCTATCGATGATCCTACAACTCGTGCGTTGGCATTACAAAATGGTGACGTAGACTTCGCAGTTAATATCGGTGCTGGTGACCTTGAAACTATGCGTAATGACAGCAAATTCAAAGTAGATGAAATCGCTTCCTTGCGTACTGTATTAGCTCGTATTAACCAAAAAGGTGTATTAGGTGACGAAAAAGTTCGTGCTGCTTTCATCAGCGGTACTGACCGTAAATCCTATAACGAAGTATTGTTAAAAGGTACTTTCATTCCTGGTAAAGCACCAATTCCACCAAGCTTGGATTATGGTTTCGATGGTTTGAAAGACCCTAATGCATACAATCCTGAACGTTCCAAACAATTGCTAGCAGAAGCTGGCTGGAAAGATACTGATGGAGACGGTTTCGTAGATAAAGACGGTAAAAACTTAGAAGTGCGATTCGTAGTATACAACAGCCGTCAAGAACTTCCAATCTATGCAGAAGCAGTTCAATCTGACATGAAAAAAATCGGTATTAAAGTAAACATCGAATCTGTTGACTATAACTTAATCGATAAAATGGGTATCGATGGCGACTATGACTTATTGATCTCCAACATCGTAACAGCGAACACTGGTGACCCAGAAATCTTCTTGAAATGGTACTGGAAAACTAACTTGAATGGTGAAAACCCTCAAAATGGTTCTGGTTACAGCAATCCTAAATTCGATGCAATCATGGATCAATTAGCAGTTGAGTTCGACAAATCTAAACGTCAAAGCTTAATTATCGAAGCACAACAAATCTTATTGAATGATGGTGCGGCATTGTTCTTAGGTTACCCTAAAACAAATATCGTTAATAACAAATGGTTAACAAATGTAGTGATGTATCCAACAGACTACTACTGGTTGACTAAAGATATTAAACCAGCAAAATAATCCTTTGCAGATGTCCGCAACAATTGGGAGGCACTTTTGCCTCCCCTTGTTGTATATAGCAGTAACTTTCAGTATGATACTTACGAAATAGGCAGAAAGGATCTATATGTTACTTAGTATTAAAAATTTAGCCGTTACCTATGGTAATAATCCAAATCCTACCATTGCCGGTGTGAACTTGGACTTGGCAGAAGGGGAAATTGTCTCCATCGTAGGCGAATCTGGCAGTGGTAAGACAACGGTCATCCGTGCCCTATTAGGTGTATTGCCAAATACGGGTCGCGTGTCTGAAGGAAGCATTACCTTTGATGGACAAGACTTATTAGGGTTTTCCACAAAAGACTGGTTAGACCTACGGGGCAATCATATTGCTATGATTTTCCAAGATAGTGGCAATATGATGAACCCAATTCAAACAATCGGCAAACAATTTGTAGAGTTCATTCAATTGCATAGCACTATGTCTAAACAAGAGGCAGAGACAAAAGCTATCGAAATGTTGGCGCTCACCAATTTGCCACATCCCGAGGCCATCATGAAGGCATATCCATTTGAACTCAGTGGCGGCATGCGCCAACGGGTAGGTATTGCCATGGCTATTACTTTCTCTCCTAAGTTATTATTGGGAGATGAACCTACATCGGCCCTAGATGTGACGACACAAGCGCAAATTGTAGAAGAATTATTGCGCATCAACCGTGAAAATAAAACATCCATGATTATTGTAACTCATAATATTGGCGTAGCAGCTCATATGTCTGATAAAATCATGGTGATGAAACAAGGGGCTGTAGTGGAATTCGGTCCAGCTGAGGAAATCATTCGCAACCCACAAGCGGAGTATACGAAACAATTACTCAATGCAGTGCCAGAAATTGGAGGAAAACGCTATGTCTGATATTATTATGCAAATTCAAGATATTGTGAAAGAATTTCCTCTCGCTGACGGTTCTACGTTGCGTGCATGTAATTGCATTTCCATCGATGTAGAGCGAGGCGAAACCTTAGCTATCGTAGGGGAGTCTGGCTGTGGTAAGTCCACCTTGGTAAAAACAATCATGAACATGCATGAACCGACGTCTGGATCCGTTATCTTCCGAGGGAAAGATATTACGAAATTAACAGGTGAAGAAAAACGCCAAAATTATCGTCATATCCAAATGGTATTCCAAGATCCAACAGCGGCTTTCAATCCAAAGATGAAAGTGCGTGACATCATTTGTGAACCATTGCGCAATTTTGGGTTGATTGAAAAAGCTGATGTGGATGCAAAGGCTCGTGAGCTGTTAAAAATGGTGGACCTACCAGAAGATTTTGCAGGTCGCTATCCGAATAATATGAGTGGTGGACAACGGCAACGTGTGGCCATCGCTAGAGCCTTAGCATTAGAACCAGAAATTATCGTTTGCGATGAAGCCACTAGCGCTCTTGATGTATCTGTGCAAGATACGATCATCGAACTATTGGTGCGCTTACAAAAAGAAAAAGGCATTACCTACTTATTTATTTGCCATGATTTGGCATTAGTCCATTTATTCTGCCACAAAGTTGTGGTTATGTATAAAGGGGAAGTAGTGGAACGCCTGAATGGAGATGCCTTAGCAGAAGCGCAGCATCCATATACAAAACAATTGTTAAGTGCGGTATATAATTTAGACCGCTAATCTATGGCTAACATTATTTTTCATTAGATGAATAGATTGTTTTGTAATATAACATAAACTATATGAATAAGATATATTTGTGTTATATGAACATCCTTTGATATAATAATTACATCAAAAGGTGTTAGAATAGAATGTTTCAAGGGGAGCACCGTAATGGGCTCCCTTTTTTTGTGAGGGTAAGATGGAAGAACGATTGACCTATAAAGACTACTTAAAAGTGACAATTCCATTTATGATTTCTACGGTAACCCAACCTTTATTAGGGGCGGTGAATACGGCGATTATGGGGCATATGGATAATGCTATGTACATCGCTGCCGTAGCATTAGGAGTTATCTTATTTAATAATATGTATTGGCTCTTTGGCTTTTTGCGAGTAGCTACTACGGTGTTTTCTGCACAGGCTTTGGGAGAACAATCGAAGGAAAGTACATCACTCAGTTTCTTCCGACCTCTCATCATTGCTTTACTCATTAGCGCAGCCTTTCTCATTGGCTATCCGTGGATATTTGATTACTATGCAAGTTTTATGCATCCCGATCCAGAGGTGATCACTTTGATGGCGGACTATACAGATATTTTAATCTGGGGAGCTCCTTTCGTATTGGTGAACTATGTTACGTTAGGTTGGCTTATGGGACAGATGATGATTCGCGCCACTATGATTATGCAAATCTCCATGAATGTGTTGAATATTGCGTTGTCCTTCCTTTTTGTATTTGGTTTTAACTTTGGCGTAAAAGGGGTGGCTTGGGCATCCTTGATTTCTCAAATCTATGCGTCCTTAGTAGGGCTGGGCGCTATGTACTTAGTTCGTGAACGATTAGACCTAACTTCTCGTATGTGGAATACTTTGAAACAGGTGAAACCATTTCTATCTATCATGAAAGTCAACACAGACCTTATGCTTCGTACATTCTGTTTATTGACCATCAACAATTTGTTTGCTAAAGCAGGCAGTGCTATGGGCAGTGATGTATTAGCGACGAATGCGGTGATTTTGGAGATGATCTTCATCATGGCATACTTCACAGATGGACAGGCGAACGGAGTCAGCGTATTTACTGGAAAAGCATTTGGAAAACGTGACTTGGTGCTTTGGAAAGATACGTTAAAGATTTCCCTGCGATGCTTAGCGGTGTATGTGGTCATTGTAGAAATCGTGCTGGGATTATTCCGTAATGATGCCATTATGCTTATGACCTCAGTACCAGAAATTTACACGATGGCCTTGGAATATTCCCATTATCTATTGCTCTATCCTATCTGTGCGGCAGTAGGATTATTATTATATGGTATGTACAATGGCATCGGTCAGACCGCATCTATCCGGAATATGATGTTCATTGCAGTGGTCTTCTTCGTAGGCATGCAAGAATTGCTGATCCCTCCATTCGGTAATGACGGCATATGGATGACCTATGTGCTCACGTATCTATTAGAATCCATCATTTTAGTACTGTTCCTGCCGTTGGCTAGAAAGCGGTTTTCACTAGAAGTATAGTGAGCTTCGAATAGGTCTAATAGGAGATACATACTCTATTTATGATTTAAACTGGGTGTATAGTGTATGTTCAGTGAATCGTACGATATGAACATTATAGAATAGTATGACCAAAGTATATGGAAATTTTATATCCTAGTGAGAACACACTATGCCATAAAGAATATTTTAATGATAAGTAAAAATGTATACAGTGGTGTGGCTATAACAAGGCGCTACCTATGAGCGAGTATGCTCAAGGTAGCGCCTTGTTGCTTGTCTTAATGTTGATGTTCTAAAATCAATGGCTCTGTAATATGGTAAAAGTACCGTGACATGTCCTCGATAGAGTATTGGCGATCGTTTTCTAACCACCAAAGAACCATTTCCACAAAAGATCCCGCAATGTGATTCGAGATAAAATCATGAGGGATGTTGTTATGAGGACAAGTTTGATTGTTTAAGAAGTGGCTTTGGATGAGTTCTTTTAAACTACTTTTAAAGTGGCGAAGAAATAATTCGTTACTTTCACAGGAAAGAAGACCTAAAATATTGTTGTCATTATCCTCTAAATGCTGCAAGATATGGAGGAAGATAGCTTCCTTGATGTGACTATTTTTATATAAGCCATGAGCATGAGAGAAGTCTGATGCGGTGTCGATGATATGGGAGAATAGTTCTTGGCACAAGGCCTCTAATAGATCCTCCTTTGTTTCAAAGTGTGCGTAAAAGGTGCTACGGCCAATGAGGGCTTCGTCGATAATGTCTTGGACGATGATAGCATTATAATTTTTATGTTCTAAAAGCCTTACAAAGGCGTCGAAAATAGCTTTTCTAGTTTTCATTTGTCGTTTATCCATAATTCCTCCTTACATATAGAAATCAAATAAAATGAGATATTTGTTCAATATAGGATACTTTTCTATATATGTATCGTAAATAACAAAATAGAAAAAGTGATTATTGTCAAATTTTTTAATTCCATTATACTAATAGTATATCATAAGTGACAAAGTGTTTCATATCTTTGTTGCTATGAAAGATAGTTTAGATTTTTAACTGAGAGACTCTACTACAAAGACTGGGTGTAGTGATGACTTTCAGCCGTATAAAGTAAGAGATTAGAGAGGATGTGTTCTTATGTTAGAACGAATTGATGCGATTATGAGCAGTACTGCTGCAACTGTAATTACAGGAGCCATGTTTTTAGCCATTGCACTACAGACAAAGGTTGATGTATCTAGTTGGATTTATACATCTTGGACTGCGATTACGACATACTACGCAGGCTTATAGTTGTAACATGAATTTCCATGTGGTATACTAAACTTATAATTGAATAAATTCGATATAATACATCGATTATAGGAAAGGAGTATACCATGAAAGAAATTTTAGGATTCCATTTACATCATTGTCCATATTGCGCTAACGCATTCCGCGCAATCGAAGAATTGCAAGCAGAAAACCCTGCGTTCAAAGACATCAAAATTAACTGGGTGGAAGATCAAGATGCTGTAGAATTGTTCAAAACACATCCATATGAATACTATCCAAATTTGTGGTTCGATTTGGACAAACAATATGAAGCACAACCTGGTGAAAGCTACGAACAAACAAAATCTTTAATCAAAGCCGTGTTTGAGAAAGCAATTCAATAATCGATTTTACTTTCATTAAAAATACTATATAATAAAAGCAGATGCTATGTGCATCTGCTTTTTCTTGATGTAATCGCAGACTTTAAAGTCTTGCGTGAGGAGGATATATGTTAAATTTTGTGGCCTTAGATTTTGAAACGGCTAATGAAAGTAAGAATAGTGCTATTTCCTTAGCTGTGGTGACTGTGGAAGATGGACGGATCACAAAACGTGGTTATAGTTTAATCAAGCCCCCAGTGATGCAGTTTAACCAAGAGTTCATTGGTATCCATGGCATCCAACCGGAAGAGGTTCTGAATAAGCCTACCTTTGATCAGTTGTGGCCGGCGATTTATAATAACCATTTAAAAGGTAAACTGTTAGTAGCACACAATGCGAAATTCGACATCGACGTGTTACGTGCCACCTTGGATTACTACAATATTGAATGGCCTGATTTAGAATATACTTGCACCGTCCGTATAACACGAAAAGTATGGCCTGATTTGGTGAACCATAAGTTGAATACATTGGGCGGATTTTTAGGTATCAAATTTAACCATCACAACGCTTTGGACGACTCGGAAGTATGTGCCAAAGTAGCCATTGCAGCAGCGAAAGAAAAAGGTGTAGACTCCATGCGAGGCTTGTTACACTTAATCAATATGAAACCAGACTCTTTCATCACCGATGAACGACGGGTCCAAATGGAAGTCAAACAAAGTGGTACACAAGATACCTTCTTCTAGTGAACTTTAGTATCTATTACATTTAGTCATACTAGCAGATACACTACATTAGCCCCCACCCTCCCTAATAAGCCCCCATATGATTTACTCATAATTTGTGCGTATTACAGGAGTTTCGATATGTATTGATATTCCCAAATAAAGAAAAAACAATGCCATATTCCCCTGAACGAACATTCAGAATGCAGTGAGAGAAGGGGAATGTGGCATTGTTTTGTATCATAGGATATCAAAAAAGTCGAAAAACATGAAAAAAGATTAAATTATGAGTAAATCATATAACTTATTATTTAATTAAGTATTGAAAAAAATGTTAAAATATGAAAGAATAGGACTATATAAAAAATTATCTTTATTTATTAACATGATATAGCTATAGATTGGAGGTATTCCATGTCAGAATTACGATGGAATCCTTTATTGCGGACTTGGACTATGGTCGCTTCAAACCGTAAAGCACGCCCAACGATGCCAAAGGATTGGTGCCCATTCTGCCCAGGTATTAATAAAAAAGTCCCTGCAGATTATGATGTGTTGAAATATGATAACGACTTTCCAGCATTAACGCAAACGCCAGAGGCTCCCTATGAAGATGGTAATGACTTTTACAAAAGCCAAGAAAACTATGGGAAATGTGAAGTTATCTTATATTCTCCAGAGCATACTGCTAAATTTTATGAATTATCGGAAGATCATATTGTTAAATTGCTTAACCTTATTAAAGAGCGTCATAGCGAATTAGCGAAGGATGAGAAAATTAAATACATCTACCCTTTTGAAAATAAAGGTGAAGCGGTAGGTGTGACAATGCCACATCCACATGGTCAATTATATGGTTATTCCTTTGTACCACAAAAATTGCAAGTGGAGCTGGATAGTGCTAAAGACCATCATCATGAACATGGTAAATGCTTATTCTGTAAAATGAATCAAGTTGAGAAAGAAAAAGATGCTCGCATTGTGGGAGAAAATGACTCTTTCTTAGCCTATATTCCGTTCTTTACAGATTATCCATATGGTGTGTTTGTCGTGCCAAAACGTCACATGAATTACATCACAGATTGTACTGAAAAAGAAACGAAAGATTTGGCGCATATGTTAAAAACATTAACGGAAGCCTTCGATCGTTTATTTAATATGCCATTCCCATACATGATGGTATATCATCAAAATCCTGTAAATAGCCCTGAATATGCAGGACATGAAGAATATTATCACTTTAATATTCAATTCTATCCGCCTTTCAGAGAAGCGAATAAAATTAAATACTATGCATCCTCTGAAATGGGGGCATGGGCAGCAGCGAATACGAGTGCTGTAGAAGAAACTGCACCGGAGTTGCGCAAACTATATAGTGAGGTTGAACAAGAAAATGAATAAAGAAGAATTACAACAGCGTTTTCTGTCCTTCTTTGGCGAAGGTTCAGGAGAGGTGCATTGTTATTTTGCTCCAGGCCGTGTCAATGTGATTGGTGAGCATCAGGACTATAATGGTGGTCATGTATTCCCGGCGGCATTGAAAGTAGGTATTTATGGAGCCATCCGTTTACGTGAAGATAGCAAGGTACGTTTACACTCGGATAATATGGAAAAAACTGTAGTGGTTGATGTAAATGAACCTTTCCAATATAATATTAAACACGATTGGGCTAATTATCCATTAGGTGTGATTCAATTCTTAAAAGACAAAGGTCACACAGTGCCAGGTATGGACATTTATTTTAATGGTAATTTGCCAGCAGGTGCAGGGTTGTCCTCTTCTGCATGTATGCTAGATTTAACTGGTTATATGTTGCTTTCAGAATTGGGATTAACACCAATAGATCGCACGGAATTGGCAAAAATGGCCATGCATGTGGAGTACCATTTCGTAGGTGTAAAAGTGGGCATTATGGATATGTATGCCATTGCACACGGTAAAGAAGGCCATGGTGTCTTGTTAGATTGCACAAAAATGGAACGAAAACTAGTTCCATTAAATTGGCATGGACATACCCTTGTCATCATGAATACAAATAAACAAAGAGGTCTTGTGGACTCCAAATTTAACGAGCGTAAAGGTCAGTGCGATGCGGCTCATGAAATTATTCGCAAGCATAAGGATATCTCTGGCTTGGCATTGGCTACAGTGGATGATTTGGAATTTATTTCTGATGATGTGTTGATGCGTAGAGCTCGCCATGTCATCACTGAAAATTTACGTGTATTAGATTTTATGAAAGCTTTGGAAAATGCCGACTTAACAGGCATCGCTCATTGCTTGAATGAATCGCATAGATCCTTACAGGTTGATTTTGAAGTAACAGGTAAGGAATTAGATACGATTGTTGATTTAGCGCGATCTCAAGAAGGCTGTATTGCATCTCGTATGACAGGTGCAGGTTTTGGCGGTTGTGCGATTGCCCTTGTAAAAGATGAGCATATTGAGGCTTTTATGAGAGCTATTCCGGAAGAGTACGAGAAACAAATAGGTGTTATCCCTAGTCTGTATATTGCTGATATTGGTGATGGGGTGTATTCGCTGTAAAGGAGATAGAATCATGATAAAGCCACAAATAAGCAATGATGAAATTATTTTGAATTACATCAGGCGTCATGGTCCCGTATCAAAGGCATTGATCGCAAGACAAACAAAAATAACGCCTCCCACAGTGACTAATATTTGTACGAATTTAATTCGGAAAGGATTGGTCTATGAAGACCGTCAAGAACGGTCTGCATTGGGACGCCCATCCATGTTATTAGACTTTAATCATGATATTGAAACGTATCTAATCGTCCATGTAAGAACACATGCTATTGTGTTTTATGTGACGACGGTAGGTCGGCAAATTTTACATCAAAGAGAAACATCAATTATCGGTTGTACTTCTGATGAAATTATGCAACATATGTATCGTGGCATGCAGGATATCTTTAAAGAAGACTATAAGATTAAAAGTATAGGACTCGTATTGCGTGGTCCGGTAGACTCGGGGAAAGGGATTTCCATTTATTCTCCTAATGGGAAATGGAACAATATTCCATTCAAATATATCTTAGAAGAACGATTCCATGTGCCCGTATATGTAGAAAATGATGTCCGTTGTTTATCGACGGGTGAATATTATTATGGTAGTGGTAAAGAAATGGATAATCTTATTGTCCTTAAATTTAGTTATGGACTTGGTATATCCTTGATTTACCACGGTGAACTCTATCGCGGTTTTAACGATAGTGCTGGTGAAATTGGATATGGTGTGATTCGACTGGATGAAGTGGGAAATGAAGTTCGCTTGGAAGACATTGCATCGGAAACATCGATTCATACCTATGTGATGGAGCAAATGGAAAAAGGCCGATACACATCGGTACAAGATAATCCATTGGTTGTAAGCAAAGCATTTCGTGTAGAGCCTATTTATGAGGCCGCAGTAGAAGGCGATGAAGTGTGTTTAGAAGCACTTTCACAGGTAGGTCATTATCTAGGAATTGCCTTAGCTAATATAGCCAACTTATTTAATCCAGAGCGGATTATTTTGAGCAGTGCTATGGGGAATGCAGTAGGAGTAATGGACCCTATTCTTCGAGGTGTGTTAGAACGCAATTCATACAAAGCACATACAATCAATCTAGAATATTCTGGCAATGGTTCTTATTATACATTGTTAGGGATGATTGATATTGTCAGTGCAAAACGAGCTGAAGAAGCTTGGTTACGGTAGGTACCACGACTAGAAAGACTAGTCTTATAGGTATATAGGATATCTAAAAGGAGGATATTATTATGAAACGATCTTGGAAAGCAGCGTTACTTGCATCAGCAGCAGTAGGTGCACTTGTGTTAGGTGGTTGCGGAAGCGATCAAGGAGCAAGCGGTGACAAACCTCAAATCGGGGTTGCTATTTACAAATTTGATGACACTTTCATGAGTGGCGTTCGTGCAGAAATTGACAAAGCCGCTAAAGACAAAGCGAAAGTGGATATCGTAGATAGCCAAAACTCTCAACCAACACAAAATGAAAAGATTGACTTATTCATCAATAAGAAGTACAAAGCAATCGGCGTTAACGTAGTAGACCGTACAGCAGCAGGCGTTATCATTGATAAAGCGAAAGCAGCGAATATTCCATTGGTATTCTTGAACCGCGAACCATTGAAAGAAGATATGGCGAAATGGGATAAAGTATATTATGTAGGTGCGAAAGCTGAACAAAGTGGTGAAATGCAAGGTAAAATCCTAGCTGAATACTTCAAAAAGCATCCAGAAGCATACCATAGCAATGACGGTGTTATCCATTATGTTATGATTACTGGTGAACCTGGTCACCAAGATGCAGTGCTTCGTACAGAACACTCTATTAAAGCTCTTAAAAATGAAGGTATGAAAGTAGAAGAGTTAGCTAGCGACACAGGTATGTGGGACCGCGTTAAAGGCCAAGAAAAAATGGCAGCTTTCTTAAGCCGTTACGGTGACAAAATTGATGCTGTTATCTCTAACAACGATGACATGGCATTGGGTGCAATCGAAGCTTTAAAAGCAGCGGGCTACTTCACAAATGGTAAATACATTCCAGTAGTAGGTGTTGACGCTACAACTCCAGCAGTACAAGCATTAAAAGACGGTACTTTACTAGGTACAGTATTGAATAATGCTAAAAAACAAGGTCAAGCGGTATTTAATCTTTCCTATGTGCTAGCTAAAGGTGAAACACCGAATAAAGATAATGTAGGTTTTGATATTGTTGATGGTAAATATATTTGGGTACCTTACGAAATCGTAACAAAAGAAAATGCGGATAAGATTTTAGGTGACAAATAAGAAAATGCGGGAAGGGGGCATTTTGCCCCCTTTATTATCTGATTAGTAGGAGGAAAATGTATGGGCGAGTACATATTAGAAATGCGCCAAATTACGAAGGAATTTCCTGGCGTAAAGGCCTTGGATAATGTCACTTTCAAAGTCCGACCAGGCACCGTACATGCTCTAATGGGAGAGAATGGCGCGGGAAAGTCTACTCTTATGAAATGCCTGTTCGGTATTTATAAGCAAGATCAAGGGGACGTGGTCATTGACGGCGAAGTAGTGGAAATGACAGACTCCCGAAAAGCTCTTGGAATGGGGATTTCTATGATCCACCAAGAGTTATACCCTGTATTACAGCGTAATGTTATGGAAAATCTATGGTTAGGCCGATTCCCAACAAAAAAAATTGGTCCCTTTACATTTGTGGATCATAAAAAGATGAAAGAAGATACACTAGCGTTGTTTAATGAAATCGATGTAGATATCGATCCAGAACAATTAGCTGGTGATTTATCTGTATCTAAGCTACAAAATATTGAGATTGCAAAAGCAGTATCTCATCATTCTAGAATTATTGTTATGGATGAACCTACCTCCTCTCTAACGAGTGATGAAGTAGAGCATCTGTTCAAAATTATTAACTCCTTGCGTAAAAAAGGGGTTGCAATTATATATATTTCTCATAAAATGGAAGAAATCCTACGCATATCTGATGAAGTAACGATTATGCGGGATGGTCAATATATAGGCACTTGGCATGCTGATGAATTAACGACAGATCTTATCATTCAACGAATGGTAGGTCGCGAGATGACACAGTTATTTCCGGAAAAAACAAATACGCCAAGTGAAGAGGTATTGCGTGTAGAAAAATTAACATCCATTCATCCACATTCGTTTAAAGATGTCAGTTTTTCTCTTCGCAAAGGTGAAGTCCTCGGTGTAGGCGGGTTGGTAGGTGCACAGCGTACAGAAGTTATTGAAGCCTTATTCGGTCTTCGGGGCATTGAGTCTGGTAAGATTTATTTGCATGATAAAGAAGTGCGCATTCGCCACCCACGGGATGCGAAAAAATTGGGTATGGCATTGCTCACAGAAGAACGCCGTACTACAGGGATTTTCCCTATGCTCACCATTGTAGATAATACTACGATGGCAGCATTACCAAAATATGAAAATAAGTTTAAACTATTAAATGATGAAAGACGACTAGACGATACAAAAGAAGGTGTGGCTTCTTTGCGAGTGAAAACACCATCTCCAGAAACGAAAATTCAAAGTCTTTCTGGCGGTAACCAACAAAAGGTACTCATTGCCCGTTGGTTGAATACCAATCCAGAAATCCTACTGTTAGATGAACCTACACGAGGCATCGACGTAGGAGCGAAATATGAAATTTATTCCATTATTAATGAACTGGCTAGTGCTGGTAAAAGTATCATTATGATTTCCTCAGAAATGCCTGAGTTATTGGGTATGAGTGATCGTATTATGGTTATGAGTAATGGATATATGAGTGGCATTTTGGATGCCCATGAAGCGACAGAAGAAAAAATAATGGAACTAGCAACAGCTGGTTTAGTCTAGGAGGTATCGTATGAGCCAAGGTAAATTAGGAAAGTTTCTTTCCCAGAATATTATCTATTTGGTACTAGTAGTACTAGTAGCGGCTATTTCAATGTATAGCCCGAACTTTTTATCCGTCACAAGTTTTCGTGATATTTTAATTCAGTCTTCCCCACGTATTATCATTGCATTAGGTTCTGCGATGATCTTAATCACGGCAGGTTGTGACTTGTCAGCAGGTCGTGTGGTTGGTTTGACTGCTGTGGTATCTGCATCTCTAACACAATTGCCAGATTATCCGCGTCCGTTCTTTGAACATTTACCAGAATTGCCATTGATTCTACCAATCGTGATTGCTATCGCGGTGGGTGCTATCATCGGTTTAGTATCCGGTGTGATTGTAGCATATTTAAAGATTGTACCTTTTATTTCTACACTAGGTACTATGGTTATTACCTACGGTATTTGTTCCTTGTACTTTGATATGGAGCCCAATAACTCCCAACCAATCGGTGGTTTACGCCCAGAGTTTACTCAAATTGGTACAGGTTCCTTGGATCTAGGATTTGTGACGATTCCATACATTGTGATTATCGCGGCAGTGATTTCTTTAATCATGTATGTGGTATATAACAAAACAATTCTTGGTAAAAACATGTTTGCTATTGGTGGTAACCCACAAGCAGCTGTTGTATCTGGTATCAACGTAGCAGTAACATTAGTGATTATTTACGTGATTGCTGGTGCTTTATACGGTGTAGGGGGTATCTTGGAAGCAGCCCGTACTGGTGGTGCTACTAACAACTATGGCAATATGTACGAGTTAGATGCTATCGCAGCATCTGTTGTAGGTGGTGTATCCATCACTGGTGGTATCGGTACTGTACCTGGTATCATCGCAGGTGTATTGATTTTCACAGTTATCAACTATGGTTTAACATTCGTTGGCATGGGTCCATACTGGCAATTGATTATCAAAGGTTTAATTATTGTTGTAGCGGTTGCTTTCGACGTACGTAAATCGATGGCACGTAAATAATTGTATAGTAAAAGTAGATTCTAAATAAAATGTTGGGACTGCTCGTACATGAGTAGCCCCAACATTTTTTGGTTCTATAATATATTTTTGAGGGGATAGCAAAGCCATCCCCTGAAGGTATATTTTTTGCGATACAATATACATATACAAATGCATAGCATATCTATAAGCCTCTATAACAGACCTATTTATCTCAGGGCCTTACGAAGAATCGGATAAGGAATTTAGAGTGGCGCTATCGTGTAAATTTCATTTATATTGGCTGGAGAAGGTTAGGAGAAAGAGAAATGTAGACTAATCATTATATGAGAAATAGAACAACAGAGGAAAGTTGGTGTGTGTCAACTTTCCTCTGTTGTTTGTGTGTATGTGTGTTGTATGATAGTTGTTAGTGTTTATTTTTATTTGGAGGAGTCTATTCTAAGTGATTCCATTAGAATGCTGGAAGAATAGCACCTTTGTATTTATCTTCGATGAATTTTTTGATTTCAGGGCTTTGTAGGGCTTTCACTAATTTAACGATTTCATCACGTTTTTCATCGCCTTCACGAACGGATACGATATTAACATATGGGGAATCTTTGGATTCTAAGAATAATGCATCTTTCGTTGGGTTCAAGTTAGCCCCTAAAGCAAAGTTTGTGTTAATCACAGAGATTGTGGAATCATCTAATGCACGAGGTAATTGAGCTGCTTCTAATTCAACAAATTTTAAATGTTTAGGGTTGTCTTTGATATCTTGTACAGTAGAAGAGATGCTGTTAGGATCCTTCAATGTGATTAAACCAGCTTTGGAAAGCAATAGTAATGCACGACCACCATTTGTCGCATCAGATGGGATAGCTACTTGAGCACCATCTTCGATGTCTTTTAAGTCTTTGATTTTATGAGAGTATACCCCCATTGGTTCGATGTGCACGGCACCAGCTGTTGCAATATGAGTACCTTTTTCTTTATTAAAGTTTTCTTGGTAAGGAATGTGAGCAAAGAAGTTTGCATCAAGTTCTTTATCATTCAAGGCAACGTTAGGTTGTACATAATCGCTGAACTCGATGATTTCTAATTTGATACCTTCTTTAGCAAGGATTGGTTTTACTTGCTCTAAGATTTCAGCGTGAGGTACTGGGGAAGCACCAATTTTTAATGTTTTACCTGCGTCGGAACCAGTGGAGCTAGTGCCAGTGGAACCACAGCCACCGATTAATAAGGCAGCACCTAATACAGCTGTAGCTGCTAAACTAAATAATTTTTTCATAAGTTATCTCCTTTTCTTTGTATACTTACATAGTGAATTTCTACTTGCTTAGTATAGCAAGAGTTCTGTTATAAGTAAAATATGTTATATATCTAAGCATTTATAGTTTTTAACTATATATTGATGAATACCCACATGTCCTAGTTATACCAATTATTTTTTGTCAGTAGCTAGTGTTAACTCTGTGAAAGTACTAATTATCATCAAGGTTGGTATGTGAAGTAACTGCCTCAGCATGAAAGTTTAATTGGTATGGCTGTTGCTAATATATTCATGTACTGTATAGCAAAGACTTATTTTACATAATAGTATTACAAAGAAGCCCTATAGCCCATAAGAAGTGATACAGCGTACAAGATATAGATGTAAACTTCATAGCCTCGTTTAATCGAAGTGGATCAGCATAGGTCTTAAAGATATGGATGACTTTCATAGCCGGTAGTAAAGAAAGCAGAGCCAATAGAGATGTCCAAGGTATGATACCAGAGATAGCCCATGCTACTATCCATAGAGAGCTAATGAGGAAGAGTCCTCGCAACAGTTGGAGACCTCTTTCACGGCCTAAGAGAATCACCAAGGTACGGCGACCATGATTTGCATCGTTGGTGAAGTCACGCAAGTTGTTGGTCATCATGATGGTGCCGATTAAGATGGTGGATGGCACCGCTGGGATGAGGTAGGTCCAGTGCAAGGTGTGGGTCCATGCGAAGAGGGTGATACACACGATGGCAAAGCCCATGGCAAGTCCTGAGGCGAGTTCACCGAATGGAGTACGAGAAATGGGCTTAGGCCCGCCGGAATATAAGATGCTGGTTAGAATACAGAGCATACCCACCGGGATGTACCACCACGTGACTGCACTAGCCAGGGCAACACCTAAGAGGAGTGGAAGTATAGTGGTAACGTATCCCCATCGTTTGATGATGAGGGGAGAAATGCCATCACGGACGATGGAACCGCTGTTTCCAGCTACTTGGGTGAGATCAAGTCCCGATTTGAAATCGAAATATTCGTTCCAAATATTGGCAGCCATTTGAGCGCTTAGGACGCAAATGAGGATACCTAGGGTATATAGTAGAGATAGCCAAACTGGTTGAGTGCTTTCAAACTGAGCCACTCCCATAGCGGCACCGAGGATAACGGGGCTGAAAGCAGCCGTTAATGTACGAGGGCGAATTAATGCAAAAAACTGTGAAAGATTCATGACATGTCCTTTCTTTTAGAAATGAAGAGATGTATATGGTAAACCATAGTCTGTGTATGGTAGTCATTATGGATGAAAGTATGGCTTGATACCATAGTTATCATACCATATGTATAGAGACAAACCAATAGACGCTATACTAGTACGATGGATAGGAATTTAGGTATAAGGTATAGATGCTGAGATATAGAGATACTAGGGTCTGTGAAAAATAGTAGAATATAGTTTACAACTTCGGTTATAATAGAGAATAATAGGAGACTAAGTGGGAGAGAACATCTAATTAGTACACTATGATACGTTGTACAGTGTGGTATACACTGGTACGTACTGCTAAGAATAGGAGATATTCATGATTACACAGGCTTTATTAACAGATATGTATCAATTAACCATGATGCAAGGCTTATTTACGCAAAATAAACATCGTACGCGTTGCGTGTTTGATCGTTTTTATCGCATCAATCCATTCCAAGGGGCTTATACGGTGGTCGCTGGATTAGAACAAGTTATCGAGTATGTGAAAGGCTTGCGTTTCTCAGAGGAAGATATTACCTATTTACGACAAACAGGTGTGTTCACAGAAGCGTTTTTGGATTATTTAAAAACATTCCGCTTCACAGGTACGATCTATGCAGCACCGGAAGGATCTGTCGTATTCCCAGGAGAAGTATTACTTCGAGTAGAGACGGCTAAAGATGAGGCTATTTTAATGGAAACAGCGCTTTCCATGTTTTTAAATCATGAGTCCTTAATTGCTACGAAAGCCCGTCGTATCCGATCTGTCATTGGCAAGGATGGAGTAGCAGAATTTGGCATGCGAAGAGCCCAAGGGGTGAGCGCAGCAGTGCAAGGTGCTAGAGCGGCTTTCATTGGCGGATTTGATAGCACTAGCGATGTGTACAGTGCAGCATTGTATGGCATGCGACCTGTAGGGACTATGGCACATAGTTGGGTCATGAGTTTTCCTACTGAAATTGATGCGTTCCGTGCCTATGCAGACCAATACGAAGATAATTTAGTATTCTTGGTGGATACGTATAATACATTGCATAAAGGGGTACCTGCGGCCATCCAAGTGTTCCAAGAAATTCGTGAACGCCGAGGTGGCACGATGCCATCCATCTATGGCATTCGTTTGGATAGTGGCGATTTAGCGTACTTATCCATCGAGGCACGCAAGATGCTAGATGAATCAGGATTCCCAGAGGCATTAATTTTTGCCACCAATGATTTAGATGAATATAAAATTGCAGACTTGAAACAGCAAGGAGCGGCGATTACTGCTTGGGGTGTAGGCACTAAATTGATTACTGCCGATGAAACACCAGCTTTAGGTGGTGTATACAAATTAGCAGGTCAATGGGAAGGTGACACCTTTATGCCAGCCATGAAATTTTCTGACAACATTGAAAAAGTAACAAACCCTGGTAAGAAAAAGGTGTTGCGGTTCATCAATACACGGAACAATAAACTGATTGGGGATTTAATCTGTTTGGATCATGAAAGGGTGGACACCACACAGGACTATGTGTTTAAAAATCCATTGCATCCGTGGAAACAAATGGTGCTGAAAGCAAATACGTTCAGAGTACAAGAACTATTGGTACCTATCTTTGTAGATGGAGAATTAGTGTATGATGTACCAACATTGGCACAAGTGAAAGCCTATGGAGAAGAGCAAATTCAATTGCTGTGGCCAGAATTTTTGCGACTTCGCCGAGCACCAGAGGTGAAAGTTAATATTAGCGAAGAATTGCATCAATTGAAATCTAAATTATTGTTGGAAAAAGTGGGGAACCTAAACTAGAAAGGAGTTATTATGAATTGGAAATGTATGATGACAGGCGTAGCATTGGTGGGGACAATCCTGTCTGCACAGGCTGCAACCATTACGCTAGATGGACAAAGTAGCGTAGAGTTACCTAGCTATGTTTCGGTAGTTAACCATGATGATCTAATGGAAGGTTTTATAAAAAAAGAAGATACAGTTCGTATAGTACCTTCTAATGATTGGCATATAGATGAAACAGAGGCTGAGGCACTGGATAAAATTGTCAAAGGCGTAGTGCAACGGGGGCAACGGTATCAGTTGCAAGGGCGTGATGAACGAGGCTTACATACGGCAGAGTTGGTACACCTTCACATGACAGGTGCAGAAGCGGCCGAAGCATGGAAGATAAAATATAAAGGAACGACGATGGCCCCACAATCTGTAGGAGAAATGTTATATAAGAAAACGGTGCAAGAGCTACGAAATATAGACCTCTATAATGTTAGTCTTAGGGGACGAAAACGTATAGAAAAGAATGGGGCAGCATTAGTTCCTTTCGTTACAAGTACTAATCCAGAGTTCAGTAGTACCGAGATTATGAAAGCCGTACTACCTCTTGTGAACGTACGATTTCTTGATGGAGAGATGATGAAACCTGTACGTCTACAAGGTGATACAGGGTTGTATACCCATGGTAGAGTGCAATTGGATGTGGATGGATTCGTGTTACCTGCCTATATCAGTTTTTTAGGACGCTATGGTCAAGATGGGATATCTATCACTCTGATAACGACGGCTGATACATCAAAAGCTTATTGGGACCCTGTTATCATGAGTCTATTAGGTATGAAGGGAGAATAAAACGATGAAATATTGGATGCGAATGGGACTGGCTGTCTTAGTGGCCAGCCTTATGATGGGCTATGGACAAGTGTCTGCACAGGTACAGGATACTACCTATGAGAGGGTAGGTAGTATTAGACCAATGCAAGAGGGGGAAGTAGTAGTTCCTTTGAGTGAGTACTTAGCTATGGAGAAAAAGAAAAAACAAGAAAAGAAAAAAACAGGCGAAGAAAAAGCGGCCGAGTTCGATGCGATGCTAGATCAGAATCCATTGGTGGATTTGCGTCAAACCGTAGGACCAGAGATTACCGTTAAACAATTGTCTTCTTCAAAGTTAGCAGAGGTAGGAAAAGGGTATATGTATGCCAATTTAGGCACAGTAGGCACTAGGACTACTAGAGTAAAGGACTATGCAAGCATGTCGAATATGAAGGACGGACTTAAATTGGGGCATTATATGGATCTCTATGAATTGCAAGGTACAGATCAGTATGGTTTAAATACAGCTTGGGTTCTTGTATTTCCACTACCTAAAGAGTTGTTAATGAATGCGCAATCATCTCTATCATACGGAAAAGAGGGACTTTCATCAGCAGAAATGGATAGAATTACTCGTGATGCAAACGACTTATTAAACCATTTTAATATTCGTATGGCAGAAGACAGAGATATTGATTATTCTCAGAATAAACTTCCAGCAAAGATACGATTACGCAATGTAGAACCATTACATACCTTAACAGATACTAAATATGGTACGATGACAACAGCGGGAAATATGACGTATGATATAAAAGGAGTTCAATATCCAACCTATCTACGAATAGCTATAGTGGGAACGCCACAGTATTTGACAACGATTGTAATGGGAACTAGTGAAGTGGAAGGTACATTCTTTAAGCCATACTTCCTACAAATGTTACAATATATCAAGTAAGCCTACTTGTCCACAAAATCGATATGCTCGATCGTCAATAAGGCTCGCTTAATGGACAGCCCTCCGGTATATCCCGTGAGGGCTTTTCCTTTGCCTAGGACACGATGGCAAGGGATGATGAGGGAGATCGGGTTTGCCCCGACGGCTGAGCCGATGGCTTGGGCTCCTTTTGGTGCGGGAGAGTTGAATACACGTTGGCTTAACTCGCCATAGGTAAGGGATGTACCGTAGGGGATATGCTCTAATTGCGACCACACACGTTGTTGGAACTGTGTCCCTTGTGGAGCTAAGGGGATGGTCATGCTTGGGATGTGTCCACTGAAGTATTGATCTAGCCACTGGATAGTTTGTGTGAGTATAGGAGAGGTTGTACTGTTCACCCGCGAGATAGGAGCTGAGAAGGTGATGGATTGTGTAGGAAAGGTGAGCCCTACTAAGGCCGAAGCGGTGGCATATAGCGTGAGAGTGCCCAAGGGACTTTCATAAGTAGTATAAATAATAGACATATAGACGCTCCTTATAGAGATATGCAAATAAAGTACAATAGAAGTATGAAAAATAGCTACACTTCGATACCATTACATGCTATACTAATGGTATATTATAAATGTCTTATGGTAATGAAAGGGGACAACTATGAAACAAGTGTATACAGAGCAAGCACCAGCAGCATTAGGACCATACTCTCAAGCTTACAAAGCAAATGGTTTTGTGTTTATCTCTGGTCAAGGTGGTATTGATCCAGCACAAGGCGCTTTAGTAGAAGGTGGCGTAGAAGCGCAAACATTGCAAGCGATGAAAAACATCGAAGCTATCTTACAAGAAGCTGGCACTGATTTTTCTAAAGTTGTAAAAACAACATGCTTTTTAGCAGATATGGGTGACTTTGCTAAATTTAATGCCATCTACGCTGAATATTTTACATCTAAACCAGCTCGTAGTTGTGTGGCAGTCAAAACATTACCAGCTAACTTCTTGGTAGAAGTAGAAGTGATTGCCTTAGCAGAATAATATATCGTATTATACCATAAGCGGTATAGGGAGTGCTTGAAGCTGTTACATTATGATGATTCTTAATGTGGCAGCTTTTTGCTTATGGTGTTGTATCTATATAGGGGTGTAAGGATTTAAGTAGTATTAGGATAGGTGAGACTATGAGTAACAAACCCAAATATTTAAGTACGGTGAAAGCTATTTTACACATTCTGGTAGGGGCTCTCGTGTTTGCCGTAGGCGTGCAAGCATTCATAGTACCCCATAAATTATTAAGTGGTGGTATTAGCGGGCTGACTCTGATCATTTATTATGTAACCCAAGGAGCATTGAGCCTTGGTATGATTAACTTTCTGCTGAACCTACCTGTTTTATATGCAGCATGGCGGTGGCTAGGGGGCTGGCATCTAGGTATTACTATCTTTGGTACAGTGTTGATGTCAATTCTAATTAATGTGGTATCCCCATTGGCGGAATTAGGTTTAACACAAAATCCGATTATTGGTGGTATTTTGGGTGGTTTATTTTCTGGGCTAGGACTTGGCATTGTCTATCGTGGGGGAGGTAATACTGGTGGTATTGATCCCATTGCTTTAATCATTCGAAATCGCTTTGGTCTACAAATCGGTAGCATTCTATTTGGCATCAATATGATGATTTTAATCATTGGGGCTATTGTGATTAATATTGAAGCTGCAGCTACTACATTGATTAGCACCTATTTATCTGCGATGGTGACGAATAAGGTGATTACTGGATTTAGTCAACGGAAAGCGATGTTTATCATCTCCTATAAACCAGTGACGATTTGTAATTTAATCATTGATAAAATTGGTCGTGGTGCTACGATTTTGAATGGAGAAGGAGCCTATACACATCAGCCTAAACAGGTTATTATGGTAGTAGTAAGTTTGTTGCAAGTGGCTCGACTGAAAGCAGCCGTAGAAGCAGAAGATCCAACAGCATTTATGGTCATTACCGATGCGGCAGAGGTTATCGGCACAGGTTTTTCCGCACGATCTACGAATGGTGCTGTAGAACGGGTATTGCAAACCTGTGACCCTGTAAAAGCTGCAGAAGCAGAACAAATGATTCATGATGTGCAAATGGCTAGAAATGAAATTCCTTTAGAAGAACATAAGGAGGAACGATAATATGGTACATCCATTAGCAGGACAACCTGTAAAAAAAGAAGATTTGATTCATATAGATACTGTGGTGAAAGACTTTTTTCGAATAACTCCGAGGTATGATGAACCAGAAGAACGAGTAAGCTTTGGTACTTCTGGACATCGAGGGATTGCCTCGAAAGGAACTTTCAACGAATTACATGTGGCGGCTATCGTCCAAGCGATTTGTGATGTACGCCAAGAATTTGGTGCCACAGGACCTTGCTATATTGGACAAGACACGCATGCCTTATCGCAACCAGCCTTGCAAGTAGCTATTGAAGTCTTGTTGGGAAATCGCGTGAAAACACGTGTGGATGCACATCGTGAATTTGTGCCGACTCCAAGTGTATCACGTGCTATTTTGCGACACAATGCAAATACAACAGCAGAGAATGTAGCAGATGGTATTATTATTACACCATCCCATAATCCACCAGAACATGGAGGGATTAAATATAACCCACCTCATGGGGGCCCAGCAGATACAGCCGTAACCAAACGAATTGAAGCATTAGCTAACGAATATTTGCAAAAAGGATTAGATAGTATTCAACGATTCTCCTTTCATCATCTAGTGGATGCTCATGAAAGTGCTCATTGTGGCTGCTGTCATCATGAAGAAGAAAAACCAGTAGCACCAGTTGCAATTTCTGTAGAGGAAGCAGGCCAATACTTAGAGCCTTATGATTTTAAAATGGCTTATATAAAAGAATTGCCTCAAATTATCAATATGAAGGCGATTCAACAAGCTAATCCGAAAGTATTAATTAATGCGCTAGGTGGCAGTGGAGGATCCTATTGGCATGCCATTGCTGAGGAGTATAATCTAAACTTTACCATTATTAATAGCGACTATGATCCAACATTTAGTTTCATGTCCTATGACCATGATGGAGCGATTCGCATGGACTGTTCTTCTCCATATGCTATGGCAGAAGTGGCTAAGAATCTGGGTGATCACGTACTAGCCATCGGTAATGATCCGGACTATGATCGCCATGGTATCGTCACAGAAGAAGGTTTGTTAGCGCCAAATCAATATTTAGTAGTAGCTGCTAAGTATTTGAATGAAACTCGTCCTTGGGAAGGGAAAGGGGTAGGTAAAACAGCGGTTGTGACAGGCTTGATGGATGCCTATTGTAAAGATTCCAATCATCCCGTCTATGAAGTGCCAGTAGGTTTTAAATATTTTGCCCCATTATTATTTGATGGACGGATTGGTCTAGGGGTAGAGGAGAGTGCAGGGGCCTCCTTCTTGCAACAAGATGGGACTGTATGGACTACTGATAAAGATGGCATCATTTTAGGACTTTTAGCGGTAGAAATGGTAGCCACTACAGGGAAAACTCCAGCACAGCACTATGCAGATATGACGGCACAATGGGGAACACCAGTGTTCCAACGTGTGGATATGCCTTGCACAGCGGACATTAAACATGCTTTAAAAGGGATGAAGCCTAGTGATGTGACTGTGACAGAATTAGGGGGAAGTCCCATCTTAGACGTTCGTACCACCTCATTGTTTGAAAATCAACCCATTGATGGGGTAAAAATTGTGACGAATACAGGTTGGTTTGTGGCGCGACCATCAGGAACGGAAAACTTATATAAAATGTATGCAGAGTCCTATGCAGGTGAGGAAGGATTAGCTCGTCTCATGGACGATGGTAAACGCATCATTGAAGGTTTAGTCATAACATCTGTATGATGTATAATTGCTTACCAAGTGGATGAAGAACAAGGGATTCCATGAGTTTACTGTGTCTATTCTTGTATGTGCTGTGTTTAACTGATATAATTAATAAATATGGTCTATACAAAGAACTTCGTATTGTAATGATGGACTAGTAGACAATCACTTGTAATAATCATGAAATACCACGTATGGAGGTGGTGAAATGACAGTATATTTATGGGCCTTTGTCATTGCTCTTGTAGTAACGTATATTTGCACGCCTTTGGTGAAACAATTTGCTGTTAAGGTAGGTGCTATTGATAAACCAGATGCACGGAAGGTGCATCAAGTATCAATTCCACGATTAGGTGGATTGGCCATCTATATTGGCTATATGGTATCTTTGCTATATAGTGTGAAAGATGTATCTTCGGTGAAAGGATTGATTGTAGGTTCTATCATCCTAGTAGCAGTAGGTATTTGGGACGATATTAAGCAAATTGGTCCGAAAACGAAATTGATGGGACAAATTTTGGCGGCTCTTATGTTGCCACTCTTTGGGAACGCCGTGCATTTCATTAGCATTGGTGACCATCTATTGTATTTAGAATATTTTGCTATACCGTTGACGGTATTTTGGATTGTAGGGTTTACGAATATTGTGAATCTCATTGATGGATTAGATGGATTGGCAGCAGGGATTTCCCTCATTGCGTGTATTACGATTTGTATCGTGACATTGCAAATGGGTCAAATCGAATTGGCATGCATTACCTTGGCATTAGCTGGGGCGGCTTGCGGGTTCTTGCGCTACAACTTTAATCCTGCCAAAATATTCATGGGTGACACAGGTAGTATGCTATTGGGCTATACCATGGCGGCTATTTCTGTTATGGGCAGTGTGAAAACGGCAGCGACTGTGGCATTGGTGGTACCTGTGATTGTGCTAGGATTACCAATTTTAGATACTTTATTTGCCATTGTACGGCGACGTATTAATGGACGCCCTGTGTTCCAACCAGATAAAGGGCATTTGCATCATCGTCTATTGGCGATGGGGCTTACACAAAAACAAGCTGTGCTGTTGATGTATGTTATTACGGCACTCTTAGGTTGTGTGTCTATCGTGGCCGCAAAAGCAAACTTTGTTATCGGAGTATTGCTAGTGCTTGTGATACTTTGTGCATGTGTGTGGACAGCAACAAAAATTGGGATTATATCCAAAGACAACGACGTTCGTAAATAGCTAGGCAAAACGCCAGGAGCTCATGCTTCATGGCGTTTTTTATTTTTAGGCAAAGGGAAAGCGTGGCACATTCCTTCACAAACGGTATTTCATAATGTTTGTTCAGGAACATGCCACGCTTTCTGGCGTTTGCAGAATTGGGCATAGGATGCCATGTCGCTTACGCTTATGGCGTTTTGCCTAGTATTTGCTCACTCTGTGAGGGGGGAGGGAACATACCGCGGTCTTTTTGCGTTTTCTTAATGTTAGTAATGAAATGCTATATGCCTTAGATAATCTACTTCGCGGCTGAAGGCGTTTTGCTTAGTACTTACTCACTCTGTAGGGGAGAGGGGTGCCACGCTTTCTGGCGTTTGCAGAATTGGGCATAGGACGCCATGTCGCTTACGCTTATGGCATTTTGCCTCGTACTTGCTCACTCTGTGAGGGAGAGGGGCATGGTATTTTGTTTGGACATACTTCTTTGTAGTTTCTACTAGTATGGAAGGCTTGTACATGATACAATAGAGATAATTGAAAAAGCTTAATAAAGTGATTTAGGAAAGTTTGTGTATGACAGCTTTCATGGTAAAGGAAGTAAACGAAATATGTGGGAGGTACTATGTTAAAAGTCATGACCATATTTGGGACACGTCCTGAGGCAATTAAGATGGCACCAGTTGTTAAGGCTTTGGAAGCAGCGCCTGATATGGAGTCTATTGTAACGGTAACGGCGCAGCATAGAGAGATGTTAGATCAGGTGTTGCATTTATTTTCCATCACCCCAGATTATGATTTAAATATTATGAGCCAAGGGCAAACGTTGTACGATGTTACCTGTCGTGCTTTGATGGGTTTACAAGAGGTATTGAAAGAAGCGAAGCCCGATGTGGTGCTTGTTCATGGCGATACGACAACAACATTTGTGGGGGCTCTGGCGGCGTTCTATGAAGGCATTCCTGTAGGACATGTGGAGGCAGGTCTTCGGACGGGTAATATTTACTCTCCATTCCCTGAGGAGATGAATCGCAAGTTGACGGGGGCTATTGGGACCTACCATTTTGCACCGACTACTACATCGGAAGCGAACTTATTGAAAGAAAATATACATCCAGATCACTTGTATGTAACGGGGAATACGGTGATCGATGCGTTGCAGACAACGGTGAAAGAAGACTATACGTTCAAGGAAGAGTTGTTGAACAACATCGACTACGAACATCAAAAGGTCATTTTGGTCACTACGCATCGCCGTGAAAATTTGGGAGACCCAATGCGCAATGTGTATGAGGCTATTCGTGATCTTATTGGAGAGCATGAAGACGTAGAAGTTATCTTCCCTATGCATCGGAATCCAAAGGTGCGCAGTATTGTGCAAGACGTACTAGGCCACATGAATCGAGTGCATTTGATTGAGCCATTGGAATATGAACCATTTGCCAACTTAATGGCTCGTACTTACCTCATTATGACCGACTCTGGTGGCATTCAAGAGGAAGCTCCATCATTGGGTAAACCAGTATTAGTACTTCGTGATACCACAGAACGGCCAGAAGCGGTACATGCAGGAACGGTGAAATTGGTGGGTACAGATAAAGGGTCCGTATACAAAGCAGCCAAAGAGTTGATTACGAATGAAAACATCTATAAAGAGATGTCCAATGCAGTGAATCCATATGGAGATGGATTGGCATCGAATCGGATTGTGCAAGCATTGCGCTATGAGTTTGATAAAACGCAAGAAAAACCATTTTCTTTTTGTATAAAGTAATAGATGCATGAGTAAAAGTCATACATCGTTGATATCTACTTTCAATAGCCTTGAAATGGATAGAATCATATCATTTTTCGCTTCACGAGGGGATTAGTTTTGATACGTATAAAATATATATATTATTAAAACTATCTTTGTAGATGGTATAATTTGTAATGTTAGAGGTATGGGAGGTATGTCTATGGGGAAAGAAAAATCAGATCTATGGATGGCTATCTCCAAAGCATCTACTACGGGATTTACCATACTTTGTTCTATCGGTATCTGTATGGGGCTTGGTTATGCCATTGATCATTATGTGGGCACGCACCCTTGGGGCGTACTTCTCGGTGGATTAATCGGTGGATTTCTAGGTCTATATGGTGTCATACGTCAGTGCATGTAAGGAGACTGTATGAAAGAATATATAACCTATATCAAAAGTCATTGCCGATGGATACTGTCAGTGGCTATACTAGGTGTAGTCGTGTTATGGATACTGGACTGGTCTAGTCATATTACTGGTTGGCTATGGGGAATTATGACCTATGTTGTATATTTCTTGTATTTAGCCTTTCAAACCTATAAGATGAAAGACGCCACCTTAGACGATGTGAAACGACGAGTTTGGATTGGTGTTATGAGTCGGTTTAGCTTAATCGTATTGTTAGTAGGCATAAGCACGCAGATTCCTTCTATTTCCATGAAAGGTGTACTAGGCGGAATCTGTGTATTTGTTCCTATGCAATATGTTGAGTATAGTATGTATGTACGTCAACGTAATAGGGAATCATCTATGTGAAAGGGGGTGGGAATATGGAGTTACATGCAGGGCATCATCATGTTGTTCAATGGATGGGTATCTCTTTTAATATGGATACGCTATACATGACGTGGCTAGTGATGGCAATCATTATTGTGGTCACACTATTAGCTACACGGTCACGGGCCATGGTACCACAGGGGATTCAAAATGTGATGGAAAGCGTGTTAGAAGGATTGACAGGACAGTTTAAAACGAACCTAGGCAATCAGTGGAAGTTTTTAAGCTCCATCCTATTTACGTATTTTCTATTTATTTTGGTGAGTAATGAATTGGGCTTGATTCCAAGTCCGCATATCTTGGCATCGCCAACAAATGACATTAACACCACCTTGGGATTGGCCATTTCCAGCTCGATTCTTGTATGGATTGTAGGTCTGAAAGTGAAAGGTATAGGCTATTTCAAACACTTTGTGCAACCATTTAAGTTATTTATCATTATTAATTTGATGGAAGAGATAGCGAAGCCAGTCACATTAGCCTTCCGTTTGTTTGGTAACATACTAGCGGGGGAAATTCTACTAGAATTATTATATGCATTGGTACCCTATGTACTTCCTATCGTGTGGTTAGCCTTTAGTCTAGCAATCGGTATTATTCAAGCGTTTATTTTTGCCATGCTCGTTACCTCATATTTGGGGATGACAATCGGAGATGGACATTAATGTATTAGGAGGAAATTATAATGGAATTATTATTAGCGAAAGCGTATGTATTAGTTGGTTCTGCCATTGGCGCTGGTTTAGCAATTGGTTTGGCTGCGATTGGTGCAGGTATTGGTGACGGTCTTGTATCTGGTAAAGCATTAGAAGGTATGACTCGTCAACCAGAACAATCTGGTAAATTATTTACAAATATGTTAATTTCTGTAGGCTTGATCGAAGCGGTGCCTATTATCGCAGCAGTTATTGCGATTGTATTAGTGTTCGCAAATCCATTGGTAGACTTACTTAAATAATAGACATTAGCTAAGAGGAGGTATGACCGTTGGTAGATTTAAACGGCACACTCGTACTTCAGATTTTAAACTTTATCGTGCTAGTGTTGATTTTAGCAAAGTATGCGTATAAACCGTTGTTGCAAACCATGGAAGAACGGAAACGTCGCATTGAGAATGATCTTACCAGTGCAGAACATGCTAGAGAAGAAGCGGCTGCGTTGAAAGCTGAATATACAGCGCAATTGCAAGAGGCTCGTAAAGAAGCACAAGGGATTATCGAGACCGCAAAACAACAAGCAGAAGCAGAATCACAAGCACAAATCAAAGAGTTACGAGCTCAACTAGTGAAAGAAAAAGAAATAGCCCGCCAAGAAATTGAACGGGAACGGGAAAAAGCAATGCAACAAATTCGTGCAGAAGTTGTGAATTTGTCTGTACAGGTAGCTGGCAAGCTAATTGGAAAAGACTTTTCCAGTGCTGATAATGTAGCTCTTGTAGAGGATACCATTGCAAAACTTGATAGTACAACTATAAGGTCGTGATACGATGAGTGTAGAAAGAATTGCAGAAACATATAGCTCCGCTATATTTGAATTAGGACAGGAATCAGGTTTGTTACCGCAATTTGATACAGATCTTTCCTATGTGCAAGATTTATTTTCCACCCATGAGGAATTACGCCAAATTTTAATCAATCCTATGTTAGAAGTGGCAGGGAAAAAGAAGATTCTAGAACAGATCTTTGGAAGTGAAGTGCATCCATTGATTATGAATTTTCTCTATGTTATGGTGGACCGCCGTCGCAGTCCCTACATCATGGAAACAGCCCGTGCTTACGTGAAACGATCCCGTGAAAGCCGTGGCATCTTGGAAGCGAAAGTGACGGTTATTGAGCCACTCTCAGAAGTAATACGTGAAAAAGTATTGAAAAAACTGCAAGACATCACTGGCAAAGAATGTGTCATGGAAGAGCAGGTGGATCCATCCATCTTAGGTGGTATGGTCATTCAAGTGGGAGACACTCGGATTGATGGAAGTATGGCTAGACGATTGGAAGAATTGAAAAAATCATTGCTTAATGCAAGTACCAATAAGATTGGGGTGAATGGTTAATTATGAAAATGACGCCTGAAGAAATTACTGCCATTATTAAACAGCAGATTCAGGACTATAATGTTGAATTAAACGTAGATGACGTAGGAACTGTTCTGGAAGTAGGGGACGGTATTGCGCATATCTACGGTCTTGAAAAGGCCATGGCTGGCGAATTGTTAGAGTTACCTCATGGTGTATATGGCATGGTACTCAATTTAGAACAAGATAATGTAGGCGCCGTTCTCCTAGGTAATGACTTCTTGATTAAAGAAGGCGATGAAGTGCGCCGTACAGGCCGCATCATGCAGGTTCCTGTAGGAGATGGCTTAATTGGTCGTGTTGTGAATGCCCTTGGTCAACCTATCGATGGTAAAGGAGAGATTGTGGCAGAAACATATCGTCCTGTAGAATACCCAGCACCTGGTATTGCAGATCGTAAATCTGTATTTGAGCCAATGCAAACTGGTTTGAAAGCCATTGATGCGATGGTGCCAATCGGTCGTGGTCAACGGGAGTTGATCATTGGTGACCGTGGTACTGGTAAAACAGCGATTGCTATTGATACGATCTTGAACCAAAAAGGACAAGATGTGATTTGTATCTATGTAGCAATTGGTCAAAAAGAATCTACTGTAGCTCGTGTAGTACAAAAATTAGAAGAAGCAGGAGCTATGGAATATACTATCGTCGTATCTGCAGGGGCGTCTGAAGGAGCTCCTATGCAGTACTTAGCACCATATTCTGGGGTAGCTATGGGCGAACATTTCATGTACCAAGGTAAACATGTACTTTGTGTATATGATGATTTAACGAAACAAGCGGCTGCATACCGTGCGATGAGTTTGTTATTACGTCGTCCTCCAGGACGTGAAGCGTACCCTGGTGACGTGTTCTACTTACATTCTCGTTTATTGGAACGTTCTGCGAAAGTATCTGATGAATTAGGTGGCGGTTCCATTACAGCCTTACCAATTATCGAAACACAAGCAGGTGACGTATCTGCCTATATCCCAACAAACGTAATCTCCATCACTGATGGACAAATTTTCTTGGGTACAGATATGTTCTACTCTGGTGTTCGTCCAGCAGTTGACGTAGGCTTATCCGTATCTCGTGTAGGTGGTAGTGCACAAATTAAAGCGATGAAACAAGTAGCTGGTAAATTGCGCTTGGAATTGGCACAATATCGTGAATTAGCGGCTTTCGCGCAGTTCGGTTCCGATTTGGATGCCTCCACAAAAGCACAATTAGATCGTGGTGAACGTTTAACTGAAATGTTGAAACAACCACAATATTCTCCATTAAAAGTAGAAGAACAAGTAGTATGCTTATATGCAGGTATCAATGGCTACTTTAAACGATTAGCTGTTCATGATGTACCAGCATTCCAAGATGCCTTATTACACTATGTACATGGTAATTATGCCAATGTATTAGCATCAATTAAAGATACTAAGAAATTAGAAGAAGATACAGAAAAAACATTGCAACAAGCGATTTTAGAATGTATTGATATCTTTGGTGCTACTCACGAATTATTACCAGAGGAGGCGTAATCTATGAGTAGTGCACAAGACTTACGCAAGCGTATAAAAAGTGTCACTAATACGCAGCAAATTACAAAAGCTATGAAGATGGTAGCATCTGCTCGTCTACGTCGTGCACAACAAAAAGCGAAAGGTACTGAACCTTATACTGAACGTCTCCGCCACATGCTGCATCAAAGTATGTCCTCTCTAGATGGGGGCGCAGATTTACCGCTACTCACAGTTCGCCCTGTGAAGAAGGTAGCCTATGTGGTGGTAGGTGCTGATAAAGGTTTGGCTGGTGCTTATACTAGTAATATCATTAAATACGTGCAATCCTTGCTCAAGGATACGCCAACAGATGCCTATGGTTTATTCACAGTGGGTCGTAAGCCAACGGAATATTTCAGAGGCCATGGCTATTCTGTAGTCTCTGAGTTGCAAGGTTTTTCTGATAAACCAGGCTTTCATCATGCTCAAGACATTGTGGAACAAGTGAAAACCATGTTCTTATCTGGTGAGGTAGATGAAGTGGTATTGGTATACACTAAGTTTGTGAACTCCTTATTGCAAGAAGTGACTCATGAGCGCTTATTACCTCTTTCATTAGAGTCCGATACAGCAGAGGCCGGTGAAAGTTTATTCTATCCGAATCAAGGGTCTGTATTGGAACAATTGTTGCCAGCCTATGTGGAAAGCACTGTATATAATGCATTGCTACATGGGGCGGCTAGTGAATTAGGTGCCCGTATGACGGCCATGACATCCGCTACTGATAATGCAGGCGAATTGATTGGTACCTTGCACTTAGAATACAATAAGTTGCGCCAAGCAGGTATTACTAACGAAATTTCTGAAATCGTAGGCGGTGCAAACGCATTGCAATAATAGATAAAGGAGTATCTCGTATATGAGTACAAATATAGGTAAAGTAGTTCAGGTTATTGGACCGGTGGTAGACGTAGTCTTCCCAAAAGGTGAATTGCCTGCTATTTACAACGCAATTACTATTACAAAAGGCGACGAACAAGCATCTAAGATTGTTGTAGAAGTGATGCAACATTTAGGTGATGACACAGTTCGTTGTGTAGCCATGAGTTCCACTGATGGATTGACTCGTGGTATGGAAGCGGTGGACACAGGTGCCGCTATTTCCGTTCCTGTTGGTGATGGTGTACTAGGTCGTATTTTCAACGTATTAGGCGAAACAGTAGACCATGATCCAGCAGAAGTGAAAGTGAATGAACATTGGCCAATTCACCGTGCTGCTCCAAAATTTGATGAATTAGCTCCAGAAACTAATATTTTAGAAACTGGTATTAAAGTCGTAGACTTAATTGCGCCATATGTAAAAGGTGGTAAAATCGGTCTATTTGGTGGTGCCGGTGTAGGTAAAACAGTTCTGATCATGGAATTGATTCATAACATCGCTACAGAACACGGTGGTTACTCCGTATTCGCAGGCGTTGGTGAACGTACCCGTGAAGGGAATGACCTTTGGAATGAAATGAAAGAGTCTGGCGTATTGTCCAAAACAGCTCTTGTTTATGGACAGATGAATGAGCCTCCTGGAGCTCGTATGCGTGTAGCTTTAACAGGTTTGACGATGGCGGAATATTTCCGCGATGTGCAACAACAAGACGTGTTGTTATTCGTAGATAATATTTTCCGTTTCATCCAAGCTGGTTCCGAAGTATCTGCCTTGTTAGGTCGTATGCCATCTGCCGTTGGTTATCAACCAACATTGGCCAATGACGTAGGGGCATTACAAGAACGTATTACATCCACAAAAGAAGGTTCCATTACGTCTGTACAAGCCGTGTATGTACCTGCCGATGACTTGACTGACCCAGCGCCAGCAGCAACATTTGCTCACTTGGATGCTACTACAGTATTGTCTCGTTCCATTGCAGAACTTGGTATTTACCCAGCCGTGGATCCATTGGATTCCACAAGCCGTATCTTGGATCCATTAGTATTAGGGGAAGAACATTACTCCGTAGCCCGTGGCGTACAAGAAGTACTTCAAAAATACAAAGATTTACAAGATATCATTGCCATCTTAGGTATGGAAGAATTGTCTGAAGCGGATAAATTGACCGTAGCTCGTGCTCGTAAAATTCAACGTTTCTTGAGTCAACCATTCTTCGTAGCCGAAGTATTTACAGGCAGTCCTGGTAAATATGTGCCATTGAAAGAAACATTGCGTGGTTTCCGTGAAATCTTAGAAGGTAAACATGATGATTTACCTGAAAGTGCTTTCTACATGGTGGGAACTATCGATGAAGCTGTTGCCAAAGGAAGGGACATGTTAGGGAAAGGAGAATAATCTATGAGTACCATGCATGTAACAATTATTACTCCCGATGAAACAGTGTTTTCTGGAGACGCAACGATGGTGGTAGGGAAAGCTCTCGATGGAGAGTTTGGTATCCAACCACATCATATGCCCTTAGTGAGCGCTTTGGCGCCAGGGGCCATCCGCATTGATCATGATGGCAAGAGTGAAGAGTTTATCCTTCCTGGGGGATTCCTAGAAGTGGAAAATAACTCTGTGTATATTACGACAGCCTCTTGTGAACGTGCATAATTACATATCGAAGAGATAAAAAAGGGTTGTACCGAACTACTGTAGTAGTTTTGGTACAACCCTTTTGTGGTATGCATAGTTGTTTACATGTTATTTAGGATAAGATGTAATGCAATTAAGCGGTTCCATGAATAAGATGATACATACATAGATAGTACCATATACAATAGAAGAAAATTGCTAAGAGTACATTTATTTCCCAATGTTGTTTTATATTTATATTAATTATGGATAGTATCTAAAAATAACTTAATACGACGCAATGCCTCTTGAATGGTTTCTTTGGATGACGCATAGGAACAACGAATGCGGTTAGCGCCGCAAGTGCCGAAAGCAGAGCCTGGTACGACGGCTACATGTTGTTGCTCTAGCAATTGTTCGCAGAAATCTTCATCGGATAAACCTGTTTGAGAAATATCTGGGAACACATAGAAAGCTCCTTCTGGTACGGCGATAGGTAGGCCCATGTCTTGGAATCCTTTCACGATCATGTCACGTCGTTCTAGGTAATCTTGTCGCATAGCGATAACGGAGTCATCGCATTCGTTTAGAGCTACGATGGCAGCATGTTGTACTGGTGTAGCTGGTGCGACGATGCTGTACTGATGTAGTTTAATGCAAGCTGTAATGAATGGTGCCGGAGCGCAGAGGAAACCAATGCGAAGGCCTGTCATAGCATAGGATTTGGAGAAGCCATTCAAGATGATGGTGCGCTCTTTCATGCTCGGTAAGGACGCCATAGATACATGGTCCTTGTGATAAGTTAACTCCGAGTAAATTTCGTCAGAGATGATGATTAGATCATGGGCTTTAGCGAACTCGGCGATAGGCAATAGATCTTCATAGTCCATGATGGCTCCTGTAGGATTGCTTGGGTAGCACATCAAAATAGCCTTTGTTTTGTCTGTTATAAGCTTTTCTAACTCTTCTACACGAAGTTTGAAGCCATCTTCTAAATGTGTCGGTACAGGCACAGCCTTGCCTCCACACATGTGAACTTCTGCTTGGTGTGCTACATAGGATGGATTGGGGATAAGTACTTCATCACCTTCGTTCAAGAGAGCACGTAAGGACAAATCGATGGCCTCACTAGCACCGATGGTGAGCATCATTTCATCCGTGCCGTAGTGTACGTGGTAACGGCGGTTATACCAATTGCTAATAGCTTCGCGTAGTGGCAAGATACCAGCATTCGGGGAGTAGTTTGTTTCCCCTCGCTCCACACTAGCTACCAGTGCATCTAGCACAGGTTGAGGAGGTATGTAATCGGGTTCCCCCACGCAAAGAGAAATAACATCGTCCATAGCCATTGCTTTTTCCCAAAATTTACGAATCCCAGAAGGGGGTAATGTTTGTGTCATAGTTGAAAGATAGTGGTTCCAGTTCATAGGTTGTCCTTTCTGATACATGATGCATGTATCTCTATGTCAAATGTTAGAATGCTGTGCCACTGATATGGATAGTCGCTCATATGAGACACTGCAAGGAGAGCAGCCCATAACAAGTGTATATAGGGTTAGCCACTTATAAGAGCTCATACAGGCGGTCACAACACCTAGTAGAATAATAGAGTAAATAATAGTAACAGTGTACCACATTCTTAGAAAAGAACCTAGTGGATTAGAGGTTCTTTTTTGTTGCATATAGTGTATAATTGTAGGTATGACATAGCATTTCATAGGAACTTATGTCATACTATAAGAATAGAGAAATAGTCTCGAAGAATTGTTACAACCTAATAGAATGTAACAGGCTTTCACGAAGATACTCACAAGATAGAATAGATACAGTTGTAATGATGGGAAAGGAGTTACTGATGGAAACATTTTCCGTAACCTATGCATTGCATGTTCCCACCTATGAAGAGGCGAAGCAAGTGGCTTGGTCTATACAGGTGGAGCAAACCATTGAATTTCCATACGAATTATTAGGTGAAAGTGATCCACGCCGTCATATGGTGGGGCAATTGCTTTCCTTAACAGAAACAAAAGATTGTTTTTTGGCAAAGATTGCCTACCCGGTGGAGACATCAGGCTTTGAAGTAACACAGTTTTTAAATGTAGTTTTTGGGAACTCGTCGTTGCAACCACACATTTGGGTGGTGGATATAGAGTTGTGCCCAAGTTTAGTAAACGCATTTCAAGGTCCTAAATTCGGCTTAGCTGGTATTCGAGAATTATGCCAGACCCCAACTCGTCCTATGATTCAAGCTGTTATTAAACCGATGGGGACGCCCAATGAAGAATTGGCTCGCATGTGTCACGCCTATACATTGGGCGGTGCCGATGTCATCAAGGATGACCATGGATTGACGAATCAATCCTTTTCTCCTTTCAAAGATCGGGTGTCACGTTGTGCCCATGCGGTGCAAGAGGCGAATGCTAAGAGCGGTCATCATACCCTCTATGCAGCCAATGTATCTGGGGATGGTACAGATGTGCTAGAACGGGCCCATTATGCGAAAGAAGCGGGTGCTACAGCTCTCATGGTGGCACCATCCTTAATTGGATTTGGTTGGCTCCATCGATTAGCTACCGATGATTCCTTGAACTTACCATTGATCGTGCACCCGGCTATGATGGGTGGCTTCACATTACCAGGCACATCAGGAATTGCTGCCACCATCTGGATGGGCTTATTGCCACGTATCTTCGGTGGGGATATGAATATTTTTGTATCCTATGGTGGACGATTTACATTTAAACCAGATTTATGTCGCCAAATTTGTGATAGTAATCGTAGACCATTGGCATCGATGAAAGCATCATGTCCATCACCGGGCGGCGGTGTGACTGAGGTCCGTTTACCTGAATTGGTGGGCATTTACGGTAAGGATACGATGTTCCTCGTAGGGGGCGATATGTTCCGCCGAGGACCAGATTTAACAGAGAATATGAAAGCTTTCATAGATGTATTAGAAAGAAGCTAGGAGACAATGACATTGCAAGAAAAAGAATTAGAAGTTCATGTCGTGGCTAGCGGTAGTAAAGGGAATTGCACCATCATACGCAGTTCTCACAGTGCAGTGATTATTGATGCAGGTATTAGTTGCCGAAGGATTACTAAGGCTTTGCAGGATTTGGAAATACCGAAGCATATGGTAGAAGGCATTGTTATTACCCATGAACATTCTGACCATATTGCAGGGGTACCACAAATGATTAAGCAAATGGGGTTGCCCATACTGACCAAGCATAACACAGCACGGAGGCTTATGGACAAGTTTAGCTTGCCCTTGGAATGCTTTCAAACATTAGGGGCGACGGAAGTAACCATAGGAGATATGGTGTTACAGCCATTTTCTACGAGCCATGATGCGGTGGATCCCATTGGAATCACTTGTTATAAAGGGCACACAAAGGCGGCTCTATTGACGGATACTGGTATGGTATCAAAGGAGATGTTAGCGCATCTGCATGATACAGATTTATTGGTATTAGAAGCTAATTATGATGAACAGATGCTGGTCTACGGACCCTATTCGCCAGAATTAAAACGGCGTGTGAAAGGCAATGCAGGTCATTTGTCGAATGTGACGGCCATGAAAGTGTTGTCAGCCTTGAGACGACCTAAGAATATGGAAGTTATTTTTGCCCATCGTTCGGAGCAGAACAATTCGCTCCATTTAGTAGAGCAGCTATCAGAGCGCTTGCTAGCTTGGTGCAAAACACAAGGTCAAGAAGGGTTTACTGCACATCATGGAGATCAAAAGGAATATACATCCATTGGTATCGATGGAAAATAATATATCCATTGGTATGTATAGTACTTAACATGGTTCCTATGAAGGAATACAGTAAGCGTCGTAGGAGATAGTATAGTATGAAATTTTCTATCTGTTGTATAGGAAAGTTAAAAGAACCTTATTTGCGGGAAGGGGTAGCGGAATTTGTCAAACGATTGCAGCCCTATGGGGGTGTGACGATTACAGAGCTACCAGAAAGTAAATTAGGGGATAAGCCAAGTCCTTCGGATAAGCAAAAAGCGCTCTATGATGAAGGGCAACGGTTATTGAAATACGTCACACCTCAGTCTTTTGTGGTGCTTTTGGATGTATATGGAAAACAGATGAGTTCCGAGGACTTGGCAAAGCGGATTAGCGAATTAGAAGTGCAAGGTCATAGTGAGATGGTGTTCTTCATTGGTGGCGCCTTTGGGGTGTCCGAAGAACTGCGACAACGGGCAAACTGGAAATTGTCCATCAGCCCCATGACTTTCACCCATCAAATGGTACGCCTTGTGCTAGTAGAACAATTATATAGAGCTTGTAAAATTAATCGAAATGAACCATATCATTGGTAGGAAAGGAGATATGCATGGCAAGTGCGATTGAAAAAGGCATTACGTATGTGTCGGCAGATGTACAAGAATTGTCTTTAGAAGATCCAGAATTTGTGAGACATTATACGACAGAATTAACAGAGGGAAAAGAAGATATTCTTGCGATTCAAAATGAAATACAAACACTGGTACAAGGATATGAAACACTCTTTGTCGAATTAGAAGAAAAGGGAATATCTAACATATTAGAAGAACGTCGTCATATGGTACTCGATGGTATACGAGAATATGAGAATGTAACAAATACAATTTGTACCGTATTGGATACCTATGTAGATATGGCGAATATGATTCAACAAATGGAAACTTCTGGTGGTAATCCAGCTTATTTATTCCATCGTAAACACGAATTATTAGAACAAAACGTAGAATTGAATAAAATTTTTGACCGTGTAGATTATTATATTTCTACAGTGGTGGATATGCTTGCGAAAGAAACGGAACTTGCGAAAGCAGTGGTAGCAGGGGCACCAGGTGTATCGGAAGAAGAAACGATGCAAATTTTATTCTTGCATCAAACTGCATTGAGTTCCTGCGTAGAAATTAATAAGGCTTTGGTAGAACGATTGCAAATAATGGTGCCACGTATTGATGGGTTACGAGAAGATGTGATGAAAGTGCAAGTCCATTCCGTAGCCAATGATGTAGAGGATCGAAGAAAACGTCTGCAAGAGATGCGTCAACAGGCGAAAGTAGAAGATGTGACAGATTATGCGGACTTAGAAGGTCAATATCGTCATAATTATGATGAAGAAGGCAACCACATAGGCACAGAAGAAGGTGGAGATGGTGGTAACCGCAAAAGTTTAACAGCTATTTTGGTTGTCACAGCGATAGTAATAGCTATCTTTGCTGCGTATGTATATATGAAATAGGAGGAACCGACTATGACATTACAAGAAATTATGAACAAATACCCAATTACTGTTGGTAAAGATGAACAGATTACGAATGTAGCTAAATTGATGGTGAAACATAATTTAACCGCCATTGCTGTAGTAGATGAAGATAACAAATTAATTGGTATTGTATCGGAAGGGGACTTGTTGTATAAAAAAGTTCGGCCTCATGCACCACATTACATCAATATTTTAGGTGCTAATATTTACTACGGTGGCATCGGTGAATACGATGGACAATTTAAAAAATTGATGGCTACTCATGTAGAAGAAATTATGACTACAGAAGTAATTACTGCCTATGCAGATGCAGAGGTAGAAGCGACTGTAGGGGCTATGGTGGAAAAACATTTGAAAAACTTGCCAGTTGTGGATGATGCGTATCATTTAATTGGTATGGTAAGTCGTCATGATATCATGAAACTTATCGCCGAAGAACAAGGTAAATAGGGAAATAATTGCACGATTGACAACTTTATGATAATATTAAGAATGCAATATTAAAACTTATAATTTGGGTGCAGTATACCCTAAGGAGGAAATAGTTTCATGAAAGCAACTGTAACTGCTGTTGATCAGCACAAGGTATCTATTACAATCGAAATTCCAGCGGAAGATGTGAAAAAAGGTTTTGCGCAAGCTGTAAAACGCATTGCTGGCCAAGTTAACATTCCAGGTTTCCGTAAAGGTAAAGCACCTCGTAAAATTTTGGAAATGAACTACGGTAAAGAAGCTATTGCTGAAGAAGCATTTGAATTATTAGCAGGTCGTGCGTACACAGAAGCACTTCGTGAAAATGAAATCGTTCCTGTTAGCAATCCAGAAATCGAACGTGAACAATTTGAAGAAGGTAAAGATTTAATCTTCAAAGCAACAGTAGTAAAACAGCCAGAAGTTACTCTAGGTGACTATAAAGGATTGGAAGTAGAAAAACAAGATGCTACTATCACTGACGAACAAGTAGAAGAACAATTGAACAATATCCGTAGCCAACAAGCGAAAATGGTAGCAGCTCCAGAAGATGCAACTGTACAAAACGATGACTTTGCAACAATTGACTTCAAAGGTTTCGTTGATGGCGAAGCATTTGATGGTGGCGAAGGTAAATCCTACCCATTACAAATCGGTTCTGGCAGTTTCATCCCTGGTTTCGAAGAACAATTAATCGGTCACAAAGCTGGCGAAGACGTAACAGTAACAGTATCCTTCCCAGAAGACTACTTCGTAGCAGAATTGGCTGGCAAAGAAGCAAAATTTGAATGCCATATTCATGACATTAAACGTAAAGAATTACCAGAAATCACTGATGAATTTGTTCGTTCTGTATCTGTAGGTCAAGGTAAAACTGAACCATCTTACAACACAGCAGAAGAATTTGTAGCAGACCTTCGCAAACGTATGGAAGACGATGCAGCACGCCGTGCCATCGACACTTACAATGCAGGTTTAGTGGAATTAGCTGTTAAAAATGCAACAGTAGATATCCCTGAAATCATGATTGAAGACCGAGCAGAACAAATGGTTCAAGAACTAGCAATGAATCTTGAAGGTCGTGGTTTGAAATTAGAAGACTACTTAAAATTCTCTAACAAAACAATTGAAGAATTACGTGAAGAAAATAAAGTGGCAGCAGCTGAAAACGTTCGTGCTGACTTAGTATTAGATGAAATTGCAAAAGTAGAAAACGTTCAAGTAACTCCAGAAGATATGAACTATGAAATCTTTGCTATGTCCCAACAATTTGGTGCTGACCCTAAAGAAGTATACGATATCATTGTAAAAGAAGGTCGTGTATCTATGTTAGCAAGTTCCGTAGCACGCAAAAAAGCAGCTCGTTTCATCATTGAGAATGCTAAAGGTGCTGAAAAAGCTGAATAATTGCTAATGCAGGTACATGTATAAGAGGTGTTAGATGTCTATGTATGTGCCAATCGTGGTAGAGCAAACTGGTCGTGGTGAGCGCTCCTACGATATTTATTCTCGTCTATTAAAAGATCGAATTATTCTATTGAGTGGTCCAATTGATGATACGGTAGCTAATAGTATCGTAGCTCAATTACTATTTTTAGAATCTGAAGATCCTGACAAAGATATTCACTTATATATTAATAGCCCTGGTGGAGTGGTAACTGCAGGTATGGCGATTTATGATACTATGCAGTACATTAAACCTGATGTATCTACCATATGTGTAGGCTCAGCGGCTAGTATGGGGTCCTTGTTGCTCACAGCGGGGGCACCAGGTAAACGCTATGCGTTACCACATTCTCGCATTATGATTCACCAACCATTAGGTGGTGTCCAAGGACAAGCATCTGAAATTGAAATTCACGCTCGTGAAATATTACGGTTGCGAGAAGAATTGAATGGTGTTTTAGCCCATCATACAGGTCAACCAATAGAAGTGATTGCACAAGATACAGATCGTGACAATTTCATGTCTGCAGAAGATGCAAAAGCATATGGCTTGATTGATGAGGTGTTAACACGTCCATCTTCAACAGAAAAATAAGGAGACAGGAGTTTGAATAAAGACGATAAAGAAAGACGTTGTAATTTTTGCGGTAGAGCAGAAACAGAAGTCGAACGATTGATAGCAGGTCCTAATGTGTTCATTTGTAACGAATGTATTGATGTTTGCCAGCATATTATTGAGGAAGACAAAATTGAAGAACTACCAGAAACGTTTGATTTAAAGGATATCCCGACTCCAAAAGAAATCAAAGCGCATCTTGATCAATATGTCATTGGTCAAGATGATGCTAAAGTTTCCTTGTCTGTAGCCGTATATAATCATTACAAACGTTTGCAACATGATAATGTTATTGATGATGTAGAACTACAAAAGTCCAATGTATTATTCATTGGTCCTACAGGTAGTGGTAAAACATTATTGGCTCAAACATTAGCAAAAATGTTACAAGTCCCATTTGCCATGGCAGATGCTACTAGTTTGACAGAGGCAGGCTATGTGGGGGAAGATGTAGAAAACATTCTTCTCAAACTCATTCAAGCTGCCGACCATGATATAGAACTAGCTGAACGCGGTATCATCTACATTGATGAAATCGATAAAATTGCTCGTAAATCAGAAAATCCGTCCATTACTCGCGATGTATCTGGTGAAGGGGTACAACAAGCATTACTGAAAATCCTAGAAGGAACAGTTGCCTCTGTGCCACCACAAGGAGGGCGGAAACATCCAAATCAAGAGATGTTACATTTAGATACAACAAAAATCTTGTTTATATGCGGTGGCGCTTTCGATGGTATGGAAAAAGTGATCACGAAACGGACTGCAAAGAAAACATTAGGTTTTGGTGCAGACATTCAAAAGAAAGAGGAAAAAGATGTAGCCTCTATTTTGAAGGAAGTTGTACCAGAAGACTTACAAAAATTCGGATTAATTCCTGAATTTATCGGACGGTTGCCAGTGATGGTTACGCTCAGCCCACTTGATGAAGAGGCATTAATTAAAATTCTAACAGAACCTAAAAATGCATTGACTAAACAATACGAAAAAATGCTGTCTTTAGATGATGTAAAATTAGTCTTTGAATCAGATGCACTTCATGAAATTGCGAAAGAAGCCTTAGAACGCAATACAGGAGCACGAGGCTTACGGGCGATTATAGAAAAAGTTATGAAACGTGTGATGTATGAAGTGCCATCTATGAAAGATGTAAAAGAATGCATTGTAACAGATAAAGCGGTTCGTGGCGAAGAAGAGCCAATACTCAATAAATGAGTCCACGCTGAAGAAATCAGATAGTAAAGGCAAAGAAACTCATTTCAAAGGCGAAATGAGTTTCTTTTTATCATATAGAACTGGGAGGTTCAATGGAAACTAAACCTATGACATTACCGATGGTTCCCCTACGTGGAATGGTCGTATTTCCCAAAGTAGTAACACAATTAGATATTGGTCGCACTACATCTGTGCAAGCGGTGAAAGCAGCTATGGATAGAGATCAATACTTGGTGGTAACTGCTCAGAAAGATGAAAATATCGAAACTCCTACCTTGGAAGAATTAGGCAAGGTTGGGACGATTGTTAAAATAAATCAAATGCTTCGCTTGCCAGGCGGAGTAGTTCGTATTTTAGTGGAAGGTGTGAGCCGTACTAGAATTGATGCTATTCTATCTACGGAGCCTTTCTATGAAGTAACAGTGACACCGCTGGAAACGATTCATGAAGATCCAATGGAAGAGGAAGCATACCGTCGTATTTTGCAATCTAAATTTGCCCAATGGGTAGAAGTAATCAAACCGAATTCAGATGAAGGGCTAGACCATGTATTGGGTAGTTCAGATGCGAGTGAATGGGCAGACCAAGTAGCATTCCTTGTGCCTATCCAAATGAAAGTGCGTCAAAGCATTTTAGAAGAATTATCCGTGAATCGACGCTTGAATATGGTTGTAGGCGTTTTGAATACGGAACTTCAAATCACGGATATGGAAAACTCTATCAACAACCAAGTTCGTCAATCTATGGAAAAAGCACAAAAGGAATATTTCTTACGTGAAAAAATCCGTGTCATCCATGACGAATTAGGCGACAAAATGGATCCTGACCAAGAGGCGGAAGAACTACGGGAACAACTAGCTAAATTAGAGTTACCAGAGGATATCCATGCGCGTATCGACAAAGAGATTACTCGCTATAGCCGTATGCCACAAATGATGCCAGAATCCAATATTTTGCGCAATTACATTGATTGGCTATTGCAATTACCTTGGAATACCTTGTCGGATGATCGTCTAGAACTGAAAGAAGCTAGTGAAGTACTTGATGGTGACCATTACGGTTTAGAAAAAATCAAAAAACGCATTCTAGAATTCTTAGCAGTGCGCAAATTGTCTGGCAAACAAGGGGGCTCTATCTTGTGTTTAGTAGGACCACCAGGGGTAGGTAAAACATCCTTAGCCAGCTCTATTGCAAAAGCTATGAATCGTAAATTTATCCGTGCATCCTTAGGTGGTGTACGTGATGAAGCTGAAATTCGTGGTCATCGCCGTACCTATGTAGGCGCCTTGCCAGGCCGTATGATTCAAGGACTTAAAAATGTAGGTACTCGGAATCCTGTATTCTTGCTTGATGAAATTGATAAATTAGCATCCGATTATAAAGGAGATCCATCTTCTGCCTTATTAGAAGTGTTAGACCCTGAGCAAAATAGTACATTCAGTGACCATTACATTGAAATTCCATTTGACTTCTCTGATGTATTTTGGATTACTACGGCTAATGTGGCAGGTAATATCCCTAGACCATTATTGGATCGCATGGAAATCATCGAACTCAGCAGTTATACAGAAGAAGAAAAATTAGAAATTGCTAAACGCTATTTAGTGCCGAAGCAAATTGAAAAACATGGATTACAAGACCAAGGTGTGAAACTTTCAGATGCGGTGTTGAAACGTGTCATTTCTGAATATACTCGTGAAGCCGGTGTACGTACCTTAGAAAAAACAATTGCTAAAATTTGTCGTAAATTGGCATTTGCTGTGGTTACAGAAGGTGATAAAGCACCTAAAGTAACAGTGAAAAATGTAGTAGACTATTTAGGCACGCCTAAATTTGTAGAAGAATCTCGAGAAAAACAAGCACAAGTAGGTCTTGTATATGGTTTGGCATGGACTTCTGTAGGTGGTGTTGTCTTACCATGTGAAGCGACGACAATGCAAGGAACGGGCAAATTAAGTTTGACTGGTAGCCTAGGCAAGGTCATGCAAGAATCTGGTCAAGCGGCTATGTCCTACATTCGTCATCATCAAAAAGAGTTGAAGTTACCAGAAAAATTCCATAAGGAACTAGATATTCACGTGCACTTACCAGAAGGGGCGACACCAAAAGATGGTCCATCTGCGGGGATTACGATGACATTGGCTATCGTATCTGCTTTGACTGGTAGAAAAGTACGTTCAGATATTGCCATGACTGGAGAAATTACCTTGCGTGGTAGAGTATTACCAATCGGAGGCTTGAAAGAAAAATTATTAGCAGCTCTTCGCTATGGTGTGAAAGAAGTGTTAATTCCTGAAGGCAATAAAAAAGACATTCAAGAATTGCCAGACATCGTGAAAGAAGGTTTACTCATTACGCCAGTAAAAACGATGGAAGAAGTATTAGAAAAGGCATTACTATGAAGAAGAAACCAGCAGTAAAACGCCATCCAAAACCAGTGTATACTAGAAAAGAGCTCACAGGTCCACGTATTATCGCGGCGAAATATATAGCGTCTGCGGTGAAGGCAGATCAATACCCAGAAGGTGATACTATTGAAATCGCCTTCTTGGGACGATCCAATGTGGGAAAATCTTCTTTGATTAATTCTTTATGCAACCATCGAGGATTAGCACTGGTCAGTGGTACGCCAGGTAAAACGAAAACAATTAACTTCTTTAGTATAGAATCAAAAGAAGATATGCCAGATGATATGGAACGTCGCTTTGATTGGTTCTTAGTCGATTTACCAGGTTATGGATATGCTAAAACAGGTGGATCCAATACTAATATTTGGTCTTCTTTCATTGCTAATTATATTTTACAAAGCGAACGGATGATGCTATTGTGTTTACTCATTGATGGGCGTCATCCAGAGTTACCCATTGATCAGGAGGCCTTTGATTGGTTGCAGTCACATGGGGTACCTTTACAAATCGTGGTAACAAAAGCGGATAAATTAAAAATGAACGAACGACAAAAACAGTTAAAGACCATCGAAGAACGATATCCGACAGGGCATCCTCCCATTTTGTACAGTTCTTTAAAGCATACAGGTCGTGATCGTTTATTAGCGCGTATTAATGCAGTCTTATTGGGGGAAGAGGAATGAGTATTCTTACAGATGCACAAATGAAACTGCGCGTATCTAAAGATTTAGAGCGTGTAGAAACATATTTGCAACAATCTCTACAAACTGGTGCAGAAGATTTTAATGCCCTCATTCGTCCTCTTTCAGCAGGGGGCGGCAAGCGATTACGGGCGCAATTGTGTTTGTTGATTGCCTTGAGTGGAGATTCCAAACAAGAAGATAGAGTTCGCATGGCAGCAGCCATTGAGATGCTGCACTTGGCTACTCTCATTCATGATGATGTATTAGACCAAGCAGAAGTGCGACGAGGAGTTACTTCTATTCATTGCACAAAAGGCAATAAAGTGGCCATCCTTAGCGGAGACTATTTATTTGCCAAGGCCTTCGGTATTGTAGCTGAAATCGGCTCCATTCCATGCTTAACCATTTTTTCTGAAATTATTTCTGCCTTAGTAGAAGGCGAATTTATGCAAATGGAAGATGTATACCGATTAGATCAAGGTACAGACCGATACCTATTAAAAACACAAAAGAAAACAGCAGATTTCATTGAAGGTTGCTTGGCATTAGGGGGCATTCTTGGTGGATGGTCAGAGGAGCATATTTCATTATTGCGGACCTATGGTCATGGCTTAGGCATGGCTTTCCAAATTACCGATGATGTGATGGATTACCGTGAACAAACGGTAACAACAGGAAAACCGGTAGGTAAGGATGTAAAAGAAGGTATCTTGACCTATCCTTTATTATCTATTGTAACACCAGAGAATACCTCTCGCTTGACAACTATGATAGAGGAAATTCGTGAAGGAAAAGATACAAAAGAATTGTTGGATTATGTCATTGCCGAAGGTGGTATCAATCAAGCCTTGGCTCTTGAGGGAATGTATCGCAGACAAGCAGAGATAGCACTAGAGCAATTACCATCCTTTAAAGGAAAAGATATTCTAGAAACTGTTCTTGAAAAATTGTCGAACCGTAAGGTGTAAGTATGAAAGAATTTCAAATAAAAGACTTTGAAATGAGTGCGAAACGTCCATCCTTGAATAGTGTGATAGCGCAAAGAAAGCGTCTTGCTCAGCAACAGGTAGAGCAAGACGCCTTGTTGCAACAGGACAACTATACAGAGACGGAAGCAAAACTTATGGAAGAAGCCTCCTCTATGTCGGTAGTGGACCATTTAGATGAACTTCGCATACGTTTAGTGGTAGCCATTGTAGCGATTATTATAGGCACTTTGGGGGCCTACTATTATGTGGAGGATATTCTGCAAATCTTAGTGGCGCCAGCAGGAAAATTATATTATACAAAACCAACAGAAGCCTTCTTCACATATATGAAGATTTCCTTAGTAGCTGGCTGTATTGTATCTAGTCCTATATGGTTTTATCAGATTTGGGCATTCATTGTGCCAGCCTTATCAAAAGGTGAGAAAAAGGTAACTTTCATGGTGGTGCCTGCAGCCGTTACCTTATTCGTAGTAGGTGTACTGTTCTCCTATTATTTAGTGCTACCAATGGCCATACAATTTTTTATTGGCTTTGGTACCGATGAATTACAACCGTTGTTTTCTATAGGTCAGTATATCGATTTTGTCATTGCCTTTATTTTACCATTTGGTATTACCTTTGAACTTCCACTGATATTGATTGCTTTGGGCGTGATTGGTATTCTTTCATCTGATCGATTACGACAATATCGGAAAATGTTTATTCTAGTGGCCTTTGTTGTGGGTGCAGCCATTTCACCGACCCCAGATATGCTATCACAAACGATGATTGCAGGTCCTATGATTTTACTCTATGAAATCAGTTGTGGTGTATTGCGATATATTGTGAAAGTGTAAGAGCTTTGTTCACATTACTTTCATAAATAGTATGTATACTGTATGGGACAATTAGTGTGTATAGAGGATGCAATATGAAACGAAAGATACTCATAGGTATCCTGAGTATTTGTGCCGTTATTTCCATAGTGGTTGTAGTGTTGTACACATGTTGTATGGGTACAGATGATGTTTCTAAGTCCACTAGCTCTATGAATACAGAGCCAATGACCATGAAACAACTTCCCTTAGCAGAAGTGAAAGTGGTATCTGCAGTACCAGATAAATCGGACTTAGGAGATGGATCAGACCCTATCTTGGTAGATGCTAAGGGAGCTGTGAACGTATACAAGAAACAATATCCAACAGCACAAGTGAAAGGGATAAGTTTTGAAGAACAAGATGGTCGTAAAAGCTATGAAGTAGCAGGTGTGTCGTCTGAAACGGGGCAAAGTGTCACCATTGATGCCACAACGGGGCAAGTGTTGACCACAGCAGAAGATATAGCGCAAGAGCCGATGGTGGAATCTGCTACGATTGATTTAGGGGATGTCATTAATCCTGAAGAGGCGAAACAAATAGCGATTACTATGTTAGGTAGTGGCGCTCGTTTAGTGCGTTGGGAGCTAGAAACAAAAGGATATATAGCACGATATCATATGGTGCTGGATAGGCAGGGGGAGACGATGTATGTCACTATTGATGCGAATTCCAGCCAAGTGATTGAGGTGAGAAAAGTACAATAAAAGCTATTCATTCCAATAGGAACGAATAGCTTTTTGTCTATTATGATTGTAGTAAAGGGTCGACATTACCGTTGTCAATGAAAGCTTTCTCTCTAATGTGGTGGAATCCACACCTCCACTGGATAATACTAATGCTTTCATAGAAAACCTTTCATGGAAATAAAAAATTTATAAGTGAGTACTGACATAGAACAGATGATGTACTATAATAGTAAAGATAAGATTGTTATACAAGGAGAAAGTATGCGTTTACGGAGAAAACCATGGATTGATGACGCAATCCTAGAATATAATACATATACTGTACTAGAGAATCACGAAGTTTTCAAGGGAAAATGGCGTGAAAGTTTTGCAGATCCGTCCAAACCATTATATATGGAGCTAGGGACGGGAAAAGGCAAGTTCATTGCTGGTATGTGTGAAGCACATCCAGAAGCAAACTTTGTTGGTTTTGAAGTGCAAATTGGCGTCCTATATTATGCAGCTCAAAAATTGTATGAACAAAAAGCGGAGAATGGTAAAGTGAGTTTGTTTGATATTGCCGGCATTGAAGAGGTGGTGGCACCAGGTGAAGTTGACCGTTTCTACATCAATTTCTGTGATCCATGGCCAAAGGCGAAGCATGCAAAACGCCGTTTGACCTATCATACATTCCTAAATCGGTATGCGCGACTGTTAAAAGACAATGGAGAAATCCATTTTAAAACAGATAATGAAGGATTATTTATGTTCTCCTTAGAGGAGTTCAAAAACTCTGGTTGGACATTAAAACATGTAAGTTATGATTTACATAGCACGGACATGCCAAATGTACGCACAGAATATGAAGAAAAATTCAGTGCGAAAGGTCAACCAATTTTCCGCTTAGAGGCGATTAAGCCAGCTAAAGGAAGTGATACGACAGATGCAGGAGAATAATACTTCATCACATAAAAAGCTTGGTATATTTCAGCAACTTAGATCCCTTTATAAAAGTATTATCAAGCACGATGGGCAAGGTATATTGGTACCTCTTTTCGGTATCATTTTGATAGGCTTTTTAAATGGTTATAGCGCGACATACACAACTACATTGCATGGGGGAGACAACTGGACACCATTTTGGTTTCTACTAGGGAAGCAAGCTTTGTTTTTAGGGGTAGGCGTTTTTGTGGCGTGGGCTTTCTATCGATTTGATTATCGAAAGTGGGGAAATCCCAAGACACAGCGCTATGTATGGTTCATCATAGTGGCGGCCATGATTTTGGTGTTTATTCCAGGTATTGGGCATCGTGCAAATGGGGCACAACGGTGGATTGGATTTTCTGTACTGACCATACAACCATCTGAGTTTGCAAAGTTAGCGGCCATGATTTGGGCTGCTTATCGTATCGACTTGCAAGTGAAACGACGAGGTATGATGTATTTAGTAGAACCCTATCACTGGGGACGCTATAGAGGACTTGGATGGCTTTGGAAGTTATGGGCTTTTGTGACAAGGATATTGAATCAATTGTGGATGAGATTCCGTGGCACAAAGGGGAAGCTACATCCAAAGTTTTTGTTACCATCAGCCTTCTGGGTACCTCTCTTGTATGCTGTGATTACCATGTTTCAGCCAGATATGGGGACGGCTATATTAATTCTCTTATTCCCTGCGATTATGACCCTTTGCTCAGGGTATTATAAGGGACATAGAAAATATTTCCTCATCATATTCGCTGTCTTAGCAGCGATTGCTTACCCATTGGTGGCTAATGTAGATTATCGCTTAGATCGGGTTCGTGCTTACTATGATCCTTGGTCAGATACAACTGTCAATGGATATCAAGTAACACAGAGTATTTTGAGTGTTGCCATAGGTGGATTCTGGGGTGAAGGTTTTACGAAAGGGATTTCCAAATATAATTATTTGCCAGAAGCTCATACAGATTTTGCTTTTTCTATATATTCTCAAGAGTTTGGCTTTTTAGGTGTTTGCATAGTAGCCGTATTATTTATCTGGTTCATGAAGTATGGACTATCCATTGCTCGTCATTCCAGAGATTACTTAGGGCACGTGTTAGCTGTAGGACTTACCTTTTTTATTTCCATTCAAGCATTTTTTAATATTGCTATGGTGGTAGGTTTAGTGCCAGTAACAGGGGTTCCCTTGCCATTCATTAGTTATGGCGGTTCCTCATTGGTAACGAACTTTGCTGTCATAGGCATATTATTAAATATTGCGCGTCGCAATGAACAGGCACGCAAACAAATTGGAACGACCCGTCATTTACCATCCATTGGTGAAGAAACACGGCATCGGTTTCAACCTAGGTCTTAATGTTTTAAGTGTGATTCACACGGAAAGAGATGAACCATGAAAGATTTTATTGATGTTCACGAACGCCCGTCTTTCGCTAAGTTATTACCACTTAGTTTCCAGCATTTATTTGCTATGTTCGGGGCCACAGTATTAGTACCATTCTTATTGAAAGTTGATCCGGCTACGTCCTTATTCATGAATGGTATTGGTACTATTTTATATGTATTAATTTGTCAAGGAAAGATTCCTTCCTATTTAGGTTCTAGCTTTGCTTTCATTGGACCCGTAGGTGCTGTAGTAGCCTCTGGTATGACCTATGGAGCAGCACAAGGTGGTTTCATTGCCTTTGGTGTGTCTTTTATGCTATTGGCTTTATTAGTTAAATTTATTGGTATTAAATGGATTGATGTATTATTTCCACCAGCAGCGATGGGCGCTATTGTTGCTGTTATCGGTTTAGAAGTGGCCCCTGTAGCCATGGGCATGGCAGGTATCATTGGAGATCAATGGCAAACATTTGGCATGACTCATGAACAAGTTCTATTTTTATCCTTATTCTCTTTAGCGGTGACTATCCTAGGTACTGTGTTATTCCGTGGATTCTTTGCAGTAATTCCAGTATTAATTGGTGTAGTATCTGGCTATGTAGCAGCTGCCATCATGGGAGTAGTAGATTTCACAAGCGTAGCTAATGCACCTTGGTTTGCACTTCCACATTTCTATGAGCCAGAATTTAATATCAATGCTATTTTAATGATTATGCCAGCTTTATTCGTAGTATTTGCGGAACATGTGGGTCATATTGTAGTTACAAGTAATATCATTGGTCGTGATTTAATGAAAGATCCAGGTTTAAGCCGTTCTTTATTTGCAGATGGTTTATCCAATGTGTTATCCGGTTTATTTGGTGCTACACCGAATACAACATACGGAGAAAACATTGGCGTTATGGCGATTACACGTGTATTTAGTACCTTCGTTATCGCAGGTGCCGCAGTACTTGCTATCTTGTTCTCTTTCGTTGGCAAAGTAGCAGCTTTAATCCATGCGATCCCAGTTCCAGTTATGGGCGGTGTCAGTATCTTATTATTTGGTATTATCGCTGCCTCTGGTTTACGCATGTTAGTAGAACGTAAAGTGGATTATACAAAATCTTCTAACCTAATTTTAACCTCTGTAGTATTAGTTATCGGTTTAAGCGGTGCTAAATTAGCCATCGGTCCAGTAGTGCTACAAGGTATGGGATTGGCAACAGTAATAGCTATCTTGTTGAGCGTTATCTTTGCCATCTTCCGCAAAACAGGACTTGGGAATGCGGAACTCAAAGACTAGCATTAAGAAAAAACGGCACATGCTGATGCCGAGCTTATCTCACATTCAATGGTGATAAGTATATAAAGGAAAGAGAGCGATATACTCCTCCACAAACTGATACAGTGGTTAGGTTTGTTCCGGAGTATATCGCTCTCTTTTGCATAGATGAAACCTAGCAACTAAGGAATGTGACATAAGCTAACAGCCTACAAGCATGTGGCGCTCTTGGGGGGATGCTCGGGGATGAAAGAACACGATATATTCCTCCACAAACTGATACAGTGGTTAGGTTTGTTCTGGAATATATCGTGTTCTTTTGCATATGTGTTATTTTGGTATAACAATGGACCGCCACATACTTACGATGTATACCGTGGGTCCTATAGCCTGTGGCGTTCTTTCGGGTGGGTGCTCAAGGGGGCACCGTGCTCTTCTGGGGTTTGTGTTATTTAGATAGTAAGGAACGCCACAGGGCTACTACGCATAACCGCGATTCTAGGGGGAAATAAAAAAGCTGCTACCATGATGGTAACAGCTTATTGTGGCGGAGAGGGTGGGATTCGAACCCACGGCCCCTTGCGGAGTCACTGGTTTTCAAGACCAGCTCCTTAAACCACTCGGACACCTCTCCAAATATAAAAACTAGTTATAGTCTATCATTGTGGGTACTGATTTGTCAATAAGAAATATATGGGGTAAAATGATAATAAAGAGGGTAGGTTTATTTTTAGAATTATAAAATTATTAAAAAAGAATCCTAAATATACAATTAAAGAAATGAGCACTTTGCTGGATGTATCGGATAAAACGGTTAAAAGAGATATTGATGTATTGAAAAAAGAAGGCGTGTTGTATAGAACGGGTAGCCTTTTTGATAGTAATTGGATTGTAAAGTAAAATATTTTAATATAAAATGCTCCAAGCACTTGCCCTGAGGTAACTTTCATACAATCATAGTAGAGTGAAGGAATACAGGTGTGAAACTATGTTACATATGGTATAATTTTATGCAGATTATATTGTATGCATAGATTTTTGTATTCCATAGGAGGTATAGAATGAAGAAAGGGTTTACGCTTACACAATCAGGTATACTGCTGACGTTGTGGTTAACCTTTTTATTAAGTTTTGTCATGCGCTTGTCATGGTCATCGTTGATGCCAATTGTAAATGAAGCGTTGCATTTTACAGCACAGCAAGGAACGTCCTATTTGACGGCGTTTTATTTTGGTTATGCATTGACCGTATTGCCAGGTGGTTTGTTAGCAGATCGATTTGGCTATCGTAAATCTATCTTAGGTAGTTTAGTGGCTATGGCTATTGTAACTGGGCTTATGAGTATTGTTCAAAGTTATGAATATGGTTTAGTATTGCGTTTCTTATTAGGTATTCTATCAGGTCCTGTACAATCTGCTTGTTTGAAAGCCATTGGAGAACATTTCAGTGTAGAACAACGTGGTACTGCCGTTGGTATTTTTATGAGCTGTACATCCTTTGGTATTACCGTGGTCAATGGATATGCACCATTTGTGGCTGTCCACTACGGATGGCAAATGGCATTTTTGATGACCGCTTTATTACCACTGATTGTATTCTTCTTGGCTCTATTCACTGTGAAAGAAGTACAAGCTTTCAGAGTGAATCACACAGTAGACACACAAGGTACAGCACAACAGTCCATGTCGTTAGTACAGAGCTTGCGTTTTGTAGGAACAAACCGTAACATTGTATTGTTAGCAGTGATGGGATTTTTCGCAACAGGTACTACCTGGGGCGTTACCACATGGGCTAACTTATATTTGGTGAAACAATTACATGTGACACCTATCTTTGCAGGTGCTATTATGAGTATTTACGGTATTGCAGCAGTGATTGCCAAACCAACCATTGGATTCATATCTGATAGAATTTCTTTACCACGAAACTATTTAGCGGGCATCGTTATGTTTTTGTTCTCGCCAGCCTTGCTAATCTTTGCCAATACAAGCAATCCAGATATGTTATACATTACAGCCCCCCTATTAGGTATGGGAGCGTTTATGTATAGCCCATTAACCAATGCTATCATCATCCAGGCAGCACCACCAGAGCTAAGAGGAACCACAGCAGGATTCGTGAACTTGTTTAACCAAATTGGAGCCCTCACAGCACCTATCATCTTGTCCACAGTATTAACAGCCACTGGCAATTACCAAACAGCACTAATGGCACTATCTATCTCTCCAATCATCGGAGCTATTTTACTGTCGTTAATTCGACTAAAATAAGAATATACGCTTTTATGAGGTAGTCCTTATAATTTTGAGGAACATAATATAAAAGTGCATATATAGAATTAAGTATAGAATAAAAATTTTACGTATCTTATGTACATGAAGTAAAATGTATTTAAAAAGATTTGTAGGTGTTCTTTTGTAACTTTAGGGGATAGTAAGAAATGCACGGCAGATATATTGAAGGCAGTGTAGAAGCAAAGGCGGTTGTAGTTGCCAAAACTACGCTAACCCGAAGGAGCACGGTATATCCACCTACAGTGGCGTTCTTATTGGCTAAATTCATAGATTACGAGAAGAAAGTAGCATACCTCGGAGCAAACATAGTATACATCTCCGTAGAAACGCAGTGGCAGGATATACTCTTGTAGGTGTTCTTTGGCTACTTTAGGGCGTAGTAAGAAAAGCGCGGCAGATATATTGAAGGGAGTGTAGAGGTAAAGGCGATTGTATTTACTAAAATTACGCTAAGCCGAAAGAGCACGGTATATCGACCTAAAGTGGCGTTCTTACTGCCTAAATTCATAGATTGCGAGAAGAACGTGGCATACCTCGGAGCAAACATAGTATACCTTTTCGTAGAAACGCAGTGGTAGGATATACTCTTGTAGGTGTTCGTTTGTAATGATAGGACAAAGTCGGTATAGCACAGCAAGCACGTATCGATGTTGATTATCTATATTTAGTATATGGATGAAGAGCAGGGCATGGGTAAATAGATTCTAGTATATGAAATGATATTTGTATTTATTAGAATTATGCTAATCCTAGAAGAACGTGGCATGCCTCGGAGCAAACCTAACGGAGTATCAGTTTGTGGAGAGGTGTGCCACGGTCTTCCCTTTGCTAAGCAAGGCAGAAATGAAGGAAATAACTTTGTGCCCTGCTCTTCGATTTAGAACCTACGCTGTGCTTTCAGTGTGCGCTAATATTGCCAAAGAACACCATAAAGATATCATCGTGACGCAAGTTTCATTTGCGAAGATTGGAATTTTGTGAGACAATAAGAGTAAAGAAAAGGAATTTTCAAGTCTATGTCGAATTATAGTGATATAGACAAGTTACATAGTAGCACAGTGACAATACGGAGGAGGTCTTACTATGGTGGAATATAAAAAAATAATTGTACCTGCAGATGGATCAGAAAATGGTAAACGAGCGTTAGAACATGCATTGGCCATTGTAAAGCGCAATGATGCGGAATTGATTTTAGTGCACGTAGCGAATATTGTATCCGCAATTTCTAACTTTGACCAAACTCCAATCAGTGGTGGTTATGTATCTGAACAAATTGCAGAAGATATGGAAGAAACTGGTAAAAAAATCTTAAGCGAAGTAGCAGAAGAGGTACCAGCAGATATGAAAGTGAAATGCGTCTTTGAAGTAGGTTCTCCTGGACCTGCAGTATTAGCAGTAGCTAAAAAATATGATGCAGATTTAATTGTTATGGGGAGCCGTGGACTAGGACCTTTGAAAGGTTTGTTTATGGGTAGTGTCAGCAGTTACGTAACTAGTCATTCCACATGTCCAGTATTAATTGTTAAATAATAGGATACAAGGCTTTGTTCTCTGAGCAAAGCCTTTTTCTATGGAGATATATATGAGTATAAAACATATACGTTGGTTACATGCAGAACTTGAACAATGGCGAGAGGAAGGTTTGATTTCAGAGGAACAAAGTCGTCAGCTACAAGCAAAGTATGGAGGTATTCCTAAAGAGGGACCGTCTTGGACTCGACTCGTTACAGTATTAGGTGGAGCATCACTCATTTTGCTGGGAATTATTTTGCTCTTTGCTGGGTATTGGTATGGATTTTCCCCCAATGGACGCTTTGATTGGGCATTAGTCATCCTACTGCTAGCAATCACCATTGTAGGGGGCGGTGTATGGAAAGCCAAGCCAGCTAGCATAATCGGGGAAGCAATTACCGTCATCTATATGGGGATATTAACGACGTCTACCTTATTAGTGGCAGATACCTATTATACAGGGGAACACATGGGTCTATATGTGCTCATTATCCTGTGTTGTTCTTTGCCCATTATTTATATCCTTGATTCCGCATTGGGGATGATATTGTACCTCATTGGTGTCTTGGGATGGAGTTTTTCTAATCATCCTTTAAATGCATGGGTAGGGCCAGCTGCTGTAGGCGGGCTTTTACTGCTGGCAGTGCCTTATTACATTCGTCGTTTTGGACAGTATCAACAGGTGAAAGATCCTTTATTAGTGTCCGTATCATGGGCGTTCGTAGGTGCGATTTTTGGAGAAGTATTTTTCACTTTATCCACCTATGAACCGCAAATGAATCTATTTTTTATCAGTGTACTGGGTGCTGTCACCTATGGATTAGGTACATTGGAAAAGAAAATAACCCTCTTAGCGTTGCCGTGTAAGGGGGTAGGCGCCATCGCCTTACTGTATACCATTGTGGAAGGTACCTACCTTAGCACGTGGGTTCGCATTGGTGAAAGCTCCATGGCATGGTGGTTATGGTGTTGTATGTTGTTAAGCCTAGGGGTAGCATTCCTCGTATTGCGTCGTTTAGTGTTGGGGAAACGTATTGAAAGTGCTATCGGCTTAATCCCTTTTGCAATTTTTGGATGTTATATGGTCACTGTTTCTGGGTCGACTCCTATTTTGACATCTATTCTATTTAATGCGTATATCTTTGTGGCGGCATTAGGGACTTTCATTCGTGGTACCTTGGTAAAAAAGGTGAGTTTGCTCAACAGTAGCATTTTAACTTTGATTGCTATGTTTGGAGCACGCTTCTTTGATCCTAGTTTTACGTTCATCGAACGGGGCGTGTCGTTCTTGGTATTGGGCATCATTGTACTTGGTATTAATGCCATTTATTTATGGCGTAAAGGAAAACAACGTGCTACCGTCAACCAACGTGTTCGACAAGCACGTCGACAAGTAGCAGATGTATCAACGTTGGAAACACAAGTAGTGACACAGGAAAGTAAAACGGTAGAATCAGAGGTAACCATGAAGGAGGAAGAACGATGAAATATCAAAAATGGATTTTCTTTGCTCTTGCTGCTATCGTTGCCTTGCTAAGTCAATTCTACATTCAACAACGATATACGACCTTACTGCAAGGTGGGGCTGAATACCAATGGCCTGTGAAAGTAAACCGTCACATCGGTTGGGTTCCTTCAGACTATTTAGAGGTTGAATTTTTAGGAGCCTATGCGAATTGGGAGGGCAAACAAATTCCAGAAGTAGGACGAGAAGTCTATGTCATTGTGACGCCGAAGCAAACAGGCGTATTACAAGTGGTGTCTGCTACGGATGAAACACCACAGGAGGTAGAATACATTCGAGCTAATGTAAAGGGATTTGACCATGGTATAGTGGAGTTTACCATTCCTTTCAATCGAGTGAAAGTAGATCTCAATAAAGTGGATAGTAAGTTTTACAACAATTATCGAGGAACTTTGATTGGGACCTTAAAATTACGCGATGGCTATGGAGTAGTAACGGGTGTATATGCCAAAGGCGTACCATTGGAATTAGCCACACCAGAGAGTGTAGTGGATCAGGAAAAGGATTCTCGTGTATTACTTGAAAAAATTGGGGATACAGAACAAGAAAAAGATGATATAATGAGTATATCGAATTCTAATTGATGAAATCGAATACTAATGTATGATAGCGAGGTTAAGATGGAAACAAATCAACAAGAGTTGGAAACACAATTGTTAGCTGAACTATTTAAGGTCCTAGGAGATCCAACGCGGTTGCGTATTGTTAGACATCTGCTTTCGAAAGAAATGTGTGTGACTGAAATTGCAGATGCTATGGATATGGGCCAATCAGCTATATCTCATCAGTTGCGTGTGTTGCGTCAAGCAAGACTTGTAACATTTAGAAAAGAAGGAAAAACAGCTTGGTATCGATTGAATGATGATCATGTAATTGTTCTAATTCGACAAGGGTTAGAACATGTAAGTCATCAATAACAGTATCTAGGTTCGAAAGGCTTGGAGGTTGTAGTCACATACAAGTTCCTAAAAAAGGAGGCTGTCACAACATGTAGTTTGTACATGTTGTGGCAGTCTCCTTTTATCTATACAAGACCCTATCCATGGTGGTCATAAGAACGGATGGAGAGGAGGCTAGTATAGGATTAGACTTTTACCGTAGGTTATAAAGGGAATACATGGTAGGCGAGGAGTATGGCTAGTGGCATGGTGAAAGAAGATAGAACTGTAGTAGCTAATACGAGTTGTGTGGCTAGCTCTGGATTGTTGTTCATTTCCACAGCCATAAGAGCGGTGTTGACAGCTGATGGGACTGCGTAAGCGATGATAATGCTTTGTGCTGCAATAGCACTTAATGGTGTGTAGTACATAGTTACAGGAAGAACGACAATCAACGCCAGAATGGGACCAGCAATTAAGCGTAAAAAGGAAGTAATCATTACATCTTTTTTGATGAAGTTCCAAGGCGTACGATTCAATTGTACCCCTAGGGTGAGCATAGCTGCGCCTACAAAGCAACGTCCGAAGATATCTAAAGGACCCCATATAATGGTTTGGGTGAAATCGATAGGAATGTAGTAGTGAGCGACGATAGATATAGGCACACAATACATGATAGGAATATGTAAGATGGTACGCAAAGATTCTGCTGTAGTTAACTTCCCTTTGCCAGCTTGATAGAATCCTAAAGAATTACAGAAAACAGTTTGGATAATAAAAGTAGCGATAATGGCGATAACCCCGTCATGTAAATAGGGTGTAGCTCCATCAATGATGTACGGATCATTGGCAAAGACGAAAGTTCCTAGAGCCACGCCAAGGTTACCAATATTAGAGAACATGACCGCATTGCGGACGATTTCTGTTTTTCCTAAGTCATAGCCTTGCCATTTTGCTACGATGCCAGCTAAAGCGGAGTTGGCAAATAAGATAATGAGAGCACAGGCGAATATTTCAAAACTTTCATGGGTTAAGTTAGTAACATAAAAAGATTTGAGAATATAGGCAGGCAAAAATAAATAAAAGTTCAGTTTGCTCAGTGTTCGCAAATCGAGGTGAAACCATCGGTCTAAAAGGACCCCCATAAGGGTGAGTAATAGGATGGGGACGATACTAGTGAGAATAATGTGAAAAAATAAATCCATAACGGATAACCTCCTTAGGTTGTATAGTTGTCATCTCTATTGTACCACATATAACTAAAATCAATTTGCTTAATATCAGTTTTCTTGTATAATGAGAATATGTAGTAAGCTTCTAAGTGTATATATTTAAATTAGGGAGGATATCATTATGAAGCGTAATTGGTTAATGGGTTTAGTTATGGCAGGTATGTTAGTATTAGCTGGCTGCGGTGGACAAGGCACTACATCGTCTACAGCACCATCTACCACAGAAACGATTACCGTATCTGCAGCAGCTAGTATGCAAGGAGCTATGGAAGAATTAAAAGCAGACTATGTGAAAAAACACAATTTAAAACCTGAACAAATCAATGTTGTGTATGCAGGATCTGGCACATTGCGCCAACAAATCGAAGAAGGTGCGCCGTCTAGCATTTTCATTTCTGCGAACAAAAAGAACATGGACCAATTGAATGAAAAAGGTTTAATGGATAATATTCGCCCATTCGTAGCAAACACATTGGTAATGATCGTACCAAAAGGTAAAGAGGCTGTGACATTAGACAATATTACAAATGCAAAACGCGTAGCTATCGGCACAGTAGAAACAGTACCAGCTGGTAAATATGCAAAAGAATCTTTAACAAAAGCTAATTTGTGGGATGCAGTAGAACCGAATATTGTATTTGCGAAAGACGTAAAAGCAGTCGGTGCGTATATTGCTGAAGGCGCAGCTGATGTAGGATTTGTATATAAAACGGATGCATTGGCATTGAAAGATAAAGTAGATATTTCTGCAACAGTAGATGCTAAATTACATGCACCAATTGAGTATCCCATCGGTGTGGTGAAAAAGAACCAAAATAAATTAACGGAAGATTTCTATGCGTTCCTAACAAGTAAAGAAGCTAGCGAAGTATTGGCTAAATGGGGCTTCGCTGAGCCTGCTAAAAAATGATAGCTTTACAGTTATCCATAGAAGTGGCATTCATCGCCTTATTGATCAATATGGTCATCGGTCTTAGCCTAAATTATGTGATGAAACACTATGCCTTTCCGGGGAAATCCTTGATCGATTCCTTCTTTACATTGCCCTTGGTATTACCGCCAGTGGTATTGGGTTTTGTGTTACTCATCATATTCTCCCCAGGTAATGCTTTTGGTGCCTGGTTAGAGGCACACGGAATTCGTGTAGTTTTCTCTAAGATAGGAGCTATTATCGCATCTGCAGTGGTGAGCTTTCCGTTATTTTATCAATCAGTGCGAACAGCCTTAGCTGCTATCGATCGAGATATGGAAGACGTAGCTCGCACCTTGGGGGCTTCGGAATTTCGTGTATTTTGGACAATTTCACTGCCATTGGCATGGAAGGGAATCCTTAGCGGATCCATTCTATGTTTTGCCCGTGGCTTAGGTGAATTCGGTGCTACTATTTTGATCGCTGGAAATATTCCAGGTGTGACGAGAACTATGCCATTAGCCATTTATTCTCTCGTAGAATTTGGCGATTATAACGGTGCATTTGAATTAGTGATTTATATTTGTATTTTAACATTGGGGCTTGTGTGGGCCATTCAAGGTCTAACCAAAGGTTCCCTCTTCTCAAATCGGTAAGGAGGTACTATGATTTCCTTTGATATCGTCATAGAACGAGGGGCTTTTGTTGTGAAAGCCCAAGGTACATTACAAGAAGGTATTACTACATTGATGGGCCCTTCTGGAAGTGGAAAATCTACATTTTTGAAAGCTTTGTGTGGATTGTTGACACCAAAAGAAGGTAGGATTACAGCCAATAATGAGGTATGGTTCGAAAAGGGAAGGGGCACACCTACCCAAGAACGACACATTGGCTATATGCCACAAGGCAATATTGTGTTTCCCCATATGACGGTAGAGGAGAATATTCGGTATAGTAAACAAGGTTCTCCAGAGTTATTCGATCATATTGTGGAGCGTTTGCGATTGACACCACATCTTAAGAAGAAAGCCAAAGGCTTGTCTGGTGGGGAGCAACAACGGGTGGCATTAGGTCGGGCATTGTATTCTAAACCAGTGCTTCTCATATTGGATGAACCATTGACGGCGCTAGATGTGAATTTGCGTGCTCAGTTGCAACAAGATTTAGTAGCTATTATTTCTGAATGGGCTATCCCTTGCTTGTGGGTCACTCATAGTGAGGAAGAAGCGGCAGCAGTAGGCAATCATCGATTGTTGTGTCGTGATGGGATGATTGCAGAAGAGTTGTAAGGAGATAGAGGAATGTTGACATACTTAGGTCAGCGTTCCTCTATTTTTGCTAAATTCGTTTATTTCTTTACAGTTGTTGCTCATATGAAGTATAATACTACTGACTATTTTTTGCATATCTAGGCATAGTCAAAAGAACTGTCGAAACACATGCAAAGGAGGAACCAAATTCGTACAGGCGAATAGCGCAAGCGCTGGAAAGAGACAGCTTTCACAGCGGACGAGGTAGAGGAGTATCGAAATTCAGCGGATGCCTCTCGGCTAGCTTCAGTCGTAGAAGTAGAGCAAAACACCGAGGTGACTGGGTGCACAAAAGCTACTTTCAGAAGCAATAGAAATGAATTAATCAAGGAGGTACATACCATGTGTGGTATCGTAGGATATATTGGATTTGAAAATGCAGCAGATTTTATGCTGGAAGGTTTGGAGAAATTAGAATACCGCGGATATGATTCTGCAGGGATTGCCGTAGTGGGCGAAAATAATGTGATTAAAGTACAAAAGAAAATGGGCCGTTTGGCGAATTTGGAAGCTGTGGTAAAAGCAGATCCTAACCAAGGTCATATTGGTATCGGTCATACCCGTTGGGCTACCCATGGTCGTCCAAGCGATATGAATGCGCACCCGCACACAAGTACAGATGGCAAATTTGCCGTAGTGCACAATGGTATCATCGAAAACTACATGCCATTGAAAGAAGAATTGTTGGCTAAAGGTGTTGAATTTACATCTGAAACAGATACAGAAGTAGTAGCTCACTTATTGAGCGATATGTACGATGGCAATTTTGAAAGTACTGTTCGCCGCATGTTAGAACGCATCGAAGGGTCTTATTCTTTGGTAATGGTTTGCGCTGATGAACCAAATAAAATCATTGCTACCAAAAAAGATAATCCATTGGTTGTGGGCTTGGGAAAAGGTGAAAACTTCATCGCTTCCGACATCCCAGCTATTATTCAACGTACTCGTGAAACATATATCATCAACGACAACGAAGTTGTTATTGTGACACCAGATAGCGTGACAATTACTGATCGAGCTGGTCAACCAGTACAAAAAGATATCTATCATGTCACATGGAATGCAGAAGCAGCTGAAAAAGGTGGCTACGAACATTTCATGTTAAAAGAAATTTACGAACAACCAAAAGCGATTCGTGATACGTTAAGCGGTCGTATTAATAAAGATGCTACAGAAGTTATCTATGATGAATTGAACTGGACACCAGATACAGTGAAAGGTATCAAGCGCATCTTAATCACTGCTTGTGGCACAGCGTACCATGCAGGTTTAGTAGCGAAATATTACATCGAGCAATTGGCACGTATTCCAGTAGAAGTAGACATCGCTTCTGAATACCGTTACCGTACACCATTAACAGATGAAGATACATTGTGCATCGTCATCAGCCAATCTGGTGAAACTAGCGATACATTATCTGCGTTGAAAGAGGCAAAACGTTTAGGTGCTAAATCGTTAGGTATCACCAACGTAGTAGGTTCCGCCGTATCCCGTGAAGCGGATCAAGTGATTTACACTTGGGCAGGTCCTGAAATTGCCGTAGCTTCCACAAAAGCGTACACCACACAATTAGTAGCTTTATTGTTATTGGCTGTGTACTTAGGTCAATTGAATGGTCGCATCGATGCAGCAGTAAAACACGAAATTTTGACAAATTTACAAGAGTTGCCTACATTGACTCATGAAATCTTTGAAAATGTGGACGAAATCAAAGCCTTTGCCAACCACTACGGTTACAAAGAAGATGCGTTCTTCTTAGGCCGTTTAATCGACTATGCAGTAGCGATGGAAGGGTCTTTGAAATTGAAAGAAATTTCCTATATCCATGCAGAAGCCTATGCAGGTGGGGAGTTGAAACATGGTACTTTGGCATTGATTGAAGAAGGCATTCCTGTCATCGCCTTGGCAACACAAGAATCTGTACGTGAAAAAATGATGAGCAACATCAAAGAAGTAAAAGCTCGTGATGCCATTGTCATTGGTGTGGGTATGAAAGGTGACGAAGAGTTGGCAAAATACGTGGACCATACTATCTTCGTGCCAAAAACTGACGCTTTCACAGTGCCTATCTTAGCCGTTGTGCCATTGCAATTGTTGTCCTATTATGCAGCTATCACTCGCGGTGCTGATGTAGATAAACCAAGAAACTTGGCGAAATCTGTAACCGTAGAATAGGAGATATTATGTCTGTTATATTTTCCGGAATACAACCTAGCGGTGAGTTGACCATTGGGAATTACCTAGGTGCTCTTCGCAACTTCTTAACATTCCAAGATGACCATGAATGTTTTTACTGTATCGTGAACCAACATGCGATTACAGTACCACAAGATCCAAAGGACTTAATCCACAATACGCAAAGTCTAGCGGCCTTATATTTAGCAGTAGGTTTAGACCCTAAAAAAGTGACCTTATTTGTGCAATCCGAAGTGCCTGCCCATGCGCAGTTAGGCTGGATTTTAACAACATTGAGCTCCATCGGTGAGTTAGAGCGCATGACCCAGTACAAAGATAAATCGGCGAAACAAGGGGAAACGATCCCGGCTGGTTTGTTGACATACCCACCATTGATGGCAGCGGACATTCTGTTATACCAAACCAACTATGTGCCTGTAGGGGATGACCAACGTCAACATATCGAGTTAACTCGTGACTTGGCACAACGTTTTAATTTCAAGTATGGCGAAGTCTTCGCTATGCCGGAAATTAAAACTACCGTAGGTGGTGCTCGTGTCATGTCCTTACAAGATCCAACGAAAAAAATGAGCAAGTCCGATGATAATAATTGGGCGACTATTCGCTTGTTGGATACGCCAGATGTAGTGGTGAAAAAGATTAAAAAAGCTGCCACTGACTCTGAGGGTGTCGTGCGCTACGACAAAGAAAAACAGCCAGGCATCTCTAACTTGATGGGTATTTACAATGCTTTAACAGGAGATTCCTTCGAGGCTATTGAAAGCATGTATGCTGGCAAAAACTATGGAACATTCAAAGGTGACATTGCAGACCTATTAGTAGGAGCAATGACACCAATCCATGAACGGTATGAAGAATTAATCTCCAGCCCAGAGCTAGATACAATTTTGACAGAAGGTGCTGAAAAAGCTGCCTCCGTGGCGAACGTAACCTTAGCTCGCGTAGAAGAAGCCATGGGATTACGACGTAAGTAATAGTAAGATGTAATGAGATGCTCTCGTGGTATTTCATTACATCTTTTTAGTAGGAGTCAGGATTATAGTATCCATAGGTATGTACGGTGTTTAGGGGGATGAACTATAGTATGAAAAAGATACTATTTTTGATAATGGTATTGGTAGGGTTGTTGAGTACTATCAGTGCCAAAGACTTTAATGACCCACGTTGGCAGACAGTATTTTCTGATGAGACTGAAACCTTAAAGCTTGATGTGAATACAGTTTCTTATGATGTAGAATTGGACATAGGCGAAGCTTGGATAGCTAAGATTAATATAGATCAACCCCGTCAGGAGGTTGTACATTATAAAGTGTACTTTGGGGGTGGGAGTGTACAAGTAGTAGACGCATTGCTGTATACCCCTGATTCTAATGTGGTAGTGGGAAGAAGAAACTATGATTATTTCATGGTTACAAGGGAAAGTGAAATAGCTAAATCGGTTTGGAATAGAGTAAAACAGTTAACAGATCGTGATACTAAAAAAGCTGTATATGATAAGAAAATGAAGGAAGAATATGAACAGGCACGTCAAGAAAGGAGGAACAGGCCGGTTCTAACGATTAGCCGTACGGTAGAATCGGAATGAAGTATTGTTGTGTAAATGCGTATGAACATGTGGGGAAATAGTAGTGACTATTTCCCAATCTGTATATTGGGAGAAGTTATGAAACGTGAAGAATTAGAGAACATGTTTCCCTGTGGAACGATTCAAGAAGAGCTACATAATTCCGCTGTTATGGTATGGGGCTTTCAGCTTTTATATGCGGCCATTACAGTATGGGGCATTTATCGCAGTGTGCTTATTTATCGAGAGCTAGGCTCAGGGATGAATATGTGGTTCATTCTCCTCGTGATGGTTGCTGGATACGCTTTGCTTCGCATGTACCAACAAGATGATGTAGAAGTGTATATTGCCACAGAAGGAATTATTGTCAAACGAACCCCTATTTTAGTAAAAGAACGAATTGAACGTTTCTTCGCATCAGATTTATATTTGACCTTTGTTCATTATCAAGGCATCATGGGATTCGGAGAGGATTGGAAAACCTTGTATGTGCAAACAGAAACAGGCGGTGTTTATATCGTGCCCATTAGCTTACAATTTCTGAGCCATCAAGATAAAATGAAAGTCTTAGAGGCACTGAATCGATATAAAAATACTTGAATAGGACTAGAAAACATGTTAACCTCTTATCAAGGAGTAATATCTGTTCGTTATCCGGCAGGGTCTATTTTCACATAAAGGAGGAAAATCTATATGTTTGGTGCTTTTCTGCTTCATGCTGTCTATGCAGTCTTAATGTATGCCTTTAGTTATAGAATCATGGTGATTCCCCATGCTATTGTAGTAGCACTTATGGGAATTTTTATGATTTTTGATAAAGGACTTATCATCGCACCTATTCTTTCGTTTATCTATTCGTTCTTTGCTATTGGCATAGCACTTGACGATAATTTCGGTTGGGAAGATGGTACTGGAAATGAAATGATTTGGTGGTGGGTACTACTTTGTTCTATGCTGTCATTTGTTATCTTTGAGTATCTCTACTAGCTTATCATATTATATAGATATAATCTAAAGACCAACTTCGTAGAAAAATTAATGAAATAAGCAAAGCACATGCATTGATATAAACATATTGGTAAATAGAAAATCAGCGATATGGTGAGTACATAACTTACTATATCGCTTTTGATTTGATAGTTAGTTGTTGGAGGGGCGTTGTCAGTATAAATTACTTTCAGAAGACATGATAAAATTTTTGCAATTTATCTCTTTACATCTTTAACTAACTAAAGTATAATGTAATCATGAATTAGAGATTACATATCTATAGAGAGGAGAAAGTATTATGAATTGGTTACAAAAATGTTCTAAAACGGTATTAGCAGCGGCGAGTGCATTGGTGATTGTTGGGTTAGTGGCAGGTTGTGGGGCGTCTACGAAGCAGGCGAACACTGAGGTGCCGAAAAAAATTGTCATCGGCTTAGATGATAACTTCCCTCCTATGGGATTTAAAGATGAAAAAGGTGAGCTAGTTGGCTTTGATATTGATTTAGCGAAGGAAGTGGCAAAGCGTATTGGTACTGAGGTGGAGTTCAAGTCCATCGACTGGGACAGCAAGGAAGCGGAGTTGAAATCTAAACGTATTGACGTGTTGTGGAATGGTTTAACCATTACGAAGGAACGGGAACGTAACATCTTGTTCTCTAAACCATATCTTCGGGGGGATCAAATTATTGCTGTGAAATCTGATTCTGGTATTGCTGATAAAGCCCAACTTGATGGCAAACGTGTAGGCGTTCAATCAGGCTCTACTGGGTTGGAAGCGGTGAAAAATGATCCACAATCTAAAAACTTTAAAGAAATTAAAGAATATGGCGATTATGTAAACGCTTTCATGGACCTTGAATTAGGCCGTATTGATGCGGTCGTGGTGGATGAAATGGTAGGCCGTTATTTAATCGGCAAAAAAGGTAACAATGTATTCACTGTAGCTACAGGATCGTTCGCTAGTGAAAAAGTGGGTGTAGGTATGCGCAAGGAAGAGGAAGCATTGAAAGCAAAAGTTGACGCTGCGTTACAAGAAGTGATGAATGATGGTACGGCTGACAAATTGGCACAAAAATGGTTTGGTAGTACATCCATCTTGACGAAAGAGGAGTATAAATAAACATGGATGTATTGGAGTATATTTTACAGATAGCCCCGGCCATTGCCGGCGGGTTCCAAGTGACCTTGTCCTTGTTCTTCATCGTCATCATCTTGTCAGTGCCAGGGGGATTGCTCTTGGCGCTGCTCCGATTGAGTACGAACCGTGTGGTGACGGCTGTCGTAGATGCTTACGTGTACGTGATGCGTGGTACGCCGTTGATGCTACAAATTTTGCTCATCTATTACGGCTTGCCATTCATGATTGATGGCTTTGAACTTACAGATATGACGGCGGCAGTGTTGTCATTCGTGTTGAATTACATCGCCTACTTGTGTGAGATTTTCCGCAGTGGCATCCAATCCATTCCAAAAGGACAGTACGAAGGGGCGAAGGTATTGGGCTTTACCTATGTGCAGACGATGTACAAAATTATTTTGCCGCAGGTGATTAAGCGCGTGTTGCCACCATTGGCGAATGAAACGATTACACTACTGAAAGATACATCCTTGGTGTATGTCTTAGCTATGAATGATATCTTGCGAATTACTCGTAGCATTGTACAAAGAGACTTTGACATTACAGCTTTCATCGTAGCTGGGGTATTCTACTTGGCTATGACATTTGTATTGACGAAACTGTATCAATATTTAGAACGCCGCATGGCAATTTACGAAGATTAGGAGGAAACCATGGCTTTCATAGACATGTTACATATTGAAAAGAGCTTTGGCTCTGTGGCGGTCTTGCAAGACGTGTCACTATCCATGGAACGTGGCGAAGTGGTGTCCATCATCGGTCCCTCTGGATCGGGTAAATCCACCTTTCTTCGTTGCTTGGGACAATTAGAAACCATACAAAAAGGGATGATCATCGTCGATGGAGCGACCTTGGTGGACACGCCGACGAACACAGGGGCAGCGGTCTATGTTGGGAAAGAAGAACAGCAACAAATCTTGCTGAAAATGGGGATGGTATTCCAATCTTTCAACCTATTTCCACACATGACAGTGCTAGAAAACATCATGGTGGCACCGCGCATGGTGAAAGGGATGAAAGATGCAGATATTCTGCCCATCGCACAGTCCTTACTAGAAAAAGTAGGCCTTTGGGATAAACGAGATGTATACCCTAGTACCTTGTCAGGAGGACAAAAACAACGGGTCGCTATTGCTAGAGCATTAGCGATGAAACCAGAAATTATGCTCTTCGACGAACCTACATCCGCTTTGGACCCAGAGTTCACCAGCGAAGTACTGCGGACCATCAAAGAACTAGCCGAAGAAGACATGACTATGATCATCGTCACCCATGAAATGGCATTCGCCCGTGAAGTAGCAGACAGAGTCATCTTCATGGCAGACGGCAAAATCCAAGAAGAAGGAACACCAGAAAAAGTCTTCGAGAACCCACAAAACCCAAGAATACAAGCGTTCTTAAACTCCATGCTGCGAGTATAAAAACAATATATCGAACTTAAATTACCGTACGGGGCACCGGCTACATACAATACTGTATGATATTTGTAGCGAGGTGCGCCGTATTTTTCTGTATAACTATACTTTATGACCTATACGTATTTCTTCGGAGATAAGCACAATCTGTTCCCTTGAGGATACTCATACATAGAGGCATACATATAATTAGTAGAAGATATAGGAGCTATCAACAGGATGGACATCTGTCATATCATTTAACTTTATATGCATTGGCAAAGAGATAGCAAAAGGACACTCTCCTCCGTAAGGATTCCCCTCACATACTGATGATCATACACAATCGTATAGGCGGACCCAAAGTAGATGATTGCCTTTGACTAATGGAGGTATGAGCTCTGGAGAGATAAGTAAGTAGGCTAGTTTTGCTATATAAGATAAAGGTTGAGAAGAATGCGGTATGCTCCGCAGCAAACATTACGTAGTGCCGTTTGTGAGGAAGCATGCCGCATTCTGACTGAGAAGTAGAGGAAAACATACCCTACTTACTCAGGATAAAGTACCCTCAGTCAAAGGCACACATAAATTGCCAATCCGCCATGAGATTGTGTATAATAGGAGGTATATATTATCCGATTTTAGAGGGAAATGAGGAATGACGATGCGAATTGATGGTCGTGGTGTAAAAGAAATACGCCCTGTGAAAATTACTAGGCATTACACTGCCTATGCAGAGGGATCTGTACTAATTGAATGTGGCAATACAAAAGTCCTTTGTACGGCTAGCGTTGAGGATCGCGTTCCCCGCTTTTTGAAAGGCACTGGTACAGGCTGGGTGACAGCAGAGTACTCCTTGTTACCACGAGCTACACACACTCGTGTACCTAGAGAGGCAGCCAAAGGTAAACAGACAGGTCGCACCGTGGAAATCCAACGTTTGATTGGTCGGGCCTTGCGAGCTGTTGTAGACTTAGAAGCTCTTGGGGAAGTATCGATTACGGTAGACTGCGATGTACTACAAGCTGATGGCGGTACTCGTACTGCCTCGATTACAGGTGCTTTTGTGGCTTTAGTAGATGCCATTTATTCTATGTACGATGGATATGGTAAGTTTCCTGTAACGGACTATTTAGCAGCTATTTCTATGGGAATCGGTGAAGATGGTCCTATGCTAGACTTGTGCTATGAAGAAGATAGTGCAGCCGTTGTGGATATGAATGTAGTTTGTACTGGAAAAGGTCAACTAGTAGAAGTGCAAGGAACAGGTGAACATGGGACTTTCACAAGAGATGAGTTGAATAGCCTATTAGATTTAGGTGAATCCGGCACACAACAACTAATGGCGGTACAACGTGAAGCATTAGGTGAAATTGGTCATATGGTGGGTCATGAAAATGCACCAAAAGCAGTAGTATTAGCTACACGGAATAAAGGAAAAATTCGTGAGTTTACTGCTGCCTTTGAAGAATTAGGCTTTGAAGTGCGCACAGTAGATGATATTGTAGATATTGATGAGCCAGAAGAAATTGGCACTACCTTTATGGAAAATGCAGAACTAAAGGCTTTATACTATGCAGAGGCTTGTGGTTTGCCTTGTGTAGCTGATGATTCTGGCTTAGAAGTAGATGCTTTAGGCGGTGCACCAGGTGTATATTCTGCGCGCTATGCAGGATTGCATCGCAGTGACGAAGATAATAATCGGCGTTTGGTAGCCGAACTGGTGGATGTTACTCCAAGTGATAGAACAGCACGTTATCAATGTGCTCTTGTGTGGGCTACGCCGGATGGACAATGCATTCGAGCTACAGGCACTTGTGAAGGACTTATCCAGTTAAGCCCAATGGGAAAAGGTGGATTCGGTTACGATCCATACTTTTACATTCCAAAATTAAAAACGACGATGGCCAATATTTCTATGGAACAAAAGCAAGCTATTAGCCATCGAGGTAAGGCACTACGAGCGTTGGTGGAGCAATTGCGACACACTATAATTAAGTAATTAATAAAAAATGAAAAATTTTATATCGAAAGTCTTGAATATATGGATGTAATTCGATATAATAATGGTAGGTATTATAAGGAAGGCAGATATTAAGTTATGGATACATCTGTAAAATCAAATAAAATGAAACTCTATGGGTTTAATAATTTAACAAAAACCTTGAGTTTTAATATTTATGATATTTGTTATACGCGTACAGAAGAAGAAAAACGCCAATATATTGAATACATTGACGAAGTTTACAATGCACAGCGCCTGACTGATATTTTAACAGAGGTTTCACATATTATCGGAGCCAATGTGTTGAATGTGGCAAAGCAAGACTATGATCCACAAGGGGCAAGCGTAACCATCCTGATTTCGGAAGAACCTGTTGATAAAGTAGATAAAGATGATGTGGTAATGCATCTCGATAAATCTCATTTGACGGTTCATACCTACCCTGAAAGTCATCCAGACAACGGAGTAAGCACATTCCGTGCAGATATTGACGTGTCCACATGTGGTCAGATTTCTCCGCTCAACGCATTAAACTATCTCATCGATAGCTTTGATTCCGATATCATTAGCTTAGATTATAGAGTGCGTGGATTCACTCGCGATATTCATGGTAAAAAATTATTCATGGACCATCGCATGAACTCCATCCAAAATTATATCAATTCTAAAACTCGTAATCTTTACAATATGATCGATGTGAATGTGTATCAAGAAAATATTTTCCATACCAAAATGATGCTGAAAGAGTACGACATTAATAATTATTTGTTTGGTATTACCGAAGAAGATTTGACGCTGAAAGAGCGTAAACAAATCAACCAGCAACTCAAACAAGAGATGGCTGAAATCTTTTACGGTAGAAACTTACCATCATTGAAAATCTAGGAGGTTTTCCCATGGACGTAAAACAAGAGGCAATTGAAAAACGCTTGGAACTAAAAGGTTTCTTGCAAACTGGAACAAAATATGAATTAAAAGATGCTCATGACTTAACAGTGGCGTACACTCCAGGTGTAGCTGAGCCATGCCTTCATATCAAAGAAGATGAAGATAAATCCTTCGACTTAACATGTCGTTCTAATATGGTAGCCGTTGTATCCGACGGTACTCGCGTATTGGGTTTAGGTGATATCGGAGCAGCAGCTGCGATTCCAGTAATGGAAGGTAAATCCCTATTGTTCAAACGCTTTGGTAATGTAGATTGCATTCCTTTGGTAATCGATACAAAAGATCCAGACGTGTTGATCAACACTGTAAAATTAGTACAAAAAAACTTTGCAGGCATTAACTTAGAAGATATTTCTTCTCCTAAATGTTACGAAATCGAAAATCGCTTAAAAGAAGAACTAGAAATTCCTGTATTCCACGATGATCAACATGGTACAGCTATTGCTTGTTTAGCAGGTGTGAAAGCGGCTCTTCGCTTTGTGAAAAAAGACTTGTCCAAAGTTAAAATCGTGGTGAATGGGGCAGGTGCAGCAGGTGCTAATATTGCTCGCTTGTTATACTTAGCAGGTGCGCGTGATATTACCTTAATGGTAAGCTCTGGTGTATTGAACAAAGATTACAAACGTCTTGATTCCTTACAAGCTGAATTGATCAAAACATTAGGTCAAGAAACAAAAACTGGCAATTTAGCAGAGATTGCTAAAGGTGCAGACGTATTGTTAGGTGTATCTGCAGCAGGTGCTTTCACAAAAGAAATTTTAGAAAGCTTAGCAGATGATGCGATTGTATTTGCAATGGCTAACCCAGTGCCAGAAGTAATGTATGAAGAAGCGAAAGCAGCTGGCGTACGTGTGATGGGTACGGGTCGAAGCGATGCGCCTAACCAAATCAATAACGTAAACGTATTCCCTGGTATCTTCCGTGGCGCCATCGACGTACAAGCACGTGAAATCAATGATGAAATGAAATTGGCAGCCGCTGAGGCGCTAGCAGCTCTTGTAACAGATGAAGAATTAGCAGAAGACTACGTAGTAGCCAATGCATTCGATAAACGTGTTCCACTAGCAGTGGCAAAAGCAGTAGCTGAAACAGCGATTAAAACTGGTGTAGCTCGTAAAACAGAAGTTCCTTACTAAGATAAAGAACTCTCATATAGTATAGAGGTAGGTTGAAGTGTTGACTCAACCTACCTCTATCTTTTTTTTATGTCTAGTCTGTGAAAATTATCACCTGACAAAAAATTAGAAAACCTAAAAAATATTTAGAAAAAGTATTGAATTATAGATATGACAGTGCTATAATGAGGGCATACCTAATAAATTGTTAGAAAGCCTAAATAATAGTTAGGAGACAATTATGAAATTAGAACAATTAAAGGTAATTGCGCATGGTATTGCGACACAATTTGGAGCTTCATGTGAAGTGTTGATTCACGACGTGCAAATAGAAACATTAGAGAGTTCTATTGTGTATATTGAGCACGGGGATATTTCTAACCGAAATGTAGGTGATGGCGCCTCGCATGCTGTACTAGATGCGATACGAAATGACGATGGTCAGTGTCAAGGTAAGGAAGCGTATCTAACACGAACCAAAGATGGAAGGGTTCTTCGATCGACGACAATGTATATACGTGATGATAATGATAAATTACAGTATTTATTATGTATTAACTACGATATTACTGATTTTATTACATTACAAAACTCATTAGATCGAATTATCACATCCAGTAATCGAGCGTGGGAAACAAAAGGTGAACGAATTGTTACATCTGTTAGCGATTTGTTGAGCGATATGTTATCTCAAGCTGAAAAAGTAGTAGGGCGACCAGCACATTTAATGAATAAGAATGAGCGTCTGGAAGCAATACGATATTTATATTGCCAGGGCGCTTTTTTGATTTCAAAGGCATCTGATAAGATATCGGAATATTTCAACGTTTCTAAATTTACTTTATATAATGACCTAAATCAGGTGAAAGAAGAGGAGGAATTACATGGAACGGATTCAATGGGTGAAAAATAATATGCCTGGGTCTGAGGACCTAAATACGCATATTATGAGTGTGAAATCAAGTGAAGGTGTAAGGGAATTTCATAAAAGTTTCCCACAATATGAAGAAACACCATTAACTGAATTACCACGTATGGCAGAGCATTTAGGATTGAATAGATTGTTTATTAAAGATGAATCCTATCGTTTTGGATTAAACGCTTTCAAAGTGTTGGGTGGATCCTATGCGATTGCTAAGTTTGTGGCACAAGAATTAGGTAAAGAAGTATCCGAGTTACCATACTCTGTATTAACATCTAAAGAATTACGTGATGAATTTGGTCAAGCTACATTCTTCACGGCTACTGATGGAAATCATGGTCGTGGCGTTGCTTGGGCGGCTAATAAATTGGGCCAAAAATCTGTAGTATTCATGCCAAAAGGTTCTACAGAAACTCGTAAACAAAATATTGCAGCAGAAGGTGCAACAGTTACAATTGAAGAAATGAACTACGATGATTGCGTACGCTTAGCTACAGCAGAATCTAAAAAAGTTAACCATGGTGTTGTTATCCAAGATACAGCTTGGGATGGATATGAAGAAATTCCAGCATGGATTATGCAAGGCTACGGCACAATGGCATTAGAAGCTACTGAACAACTAGAAAAAGCAGGCGTGGATGTACCTACACATGTTATCGTACAAGCTGGCGTTGGTTCCTTAGCAGGTGCTGTGACTGGTTATGTAGTAAACCGCTATAAAGATGCTCCTGTGAAACCAAAAATTGTTGTTGTAGAAGCATCCGCAGCAGACTGCTTATACAAAGGTGCTAAAGCAGGCGACGGGGACTTACGCATTGTTGGTGGAGATTTACAAACTATCATGGCAGGGTTAGCTTGCGGTGAACCAAATACAATTTCTTGGGACATCTTAAAAAATCATGTGGACGTATTCGTATCCGCTCCAGACTGGGTAGCATCCCTAGGTATGCGCATGAGTGCAGCTCCTATTAAAGGCGATGCAAGCATTACATCTGGTGAGTCTGGTGCTGTACCATTTGGTTTAGTAGCAGCCGCTATGACAATGGATGAATATAAAGATTTGAAAGAAGACTTAGGTCTTACAAAAGACTCCAAAGTCCTTTGTTTCTCCACAGAAGGGGATACAGATCCAACACGTTATCAAGAAATCGTATGGCAAGGGAAATTTTAATTTAACCTATTAAGTCATATACAGTTAATTTTAACTTTAACCTATATGTATATGTGTATTACAAGGAGGAAAAGGTAATGGATTTACAAGCCGTAAAAGCAGCAGCGCAAGGCTATGAAGCAGCGATGACAAAATTTTTAAGAGAAATCGTCGCATTCCCTGGTGAAAGTGCGGAAGAAGAACAACATGTTCGCCGCATCGAAAAAGAAATGAAAGACTTAGGATTTGATGAAGTAGAAGTGGATCCTATGGGTAACATTCTTGGCTATATGGGAACTGGTAAAACATTGATTGCTTTTGACGGACATATTGATACAGTAGGTATCGGTAACCGTGACAACTGGAACTTTGATCCATATGAGGGATTTGAAAGCGACACTGAAATCGGTGGTCGTGGCGTATCTGACCAATTAGGTGGTATCGTATCCGCAGTATACGGTGCAAAAATCATGAAAGACTTAGGTTTATTGAATGATAAATATCGTGTATTAGTAGTTGGTACAGTACAAGAAGAAGATTGTGATGGTTTGTGTTGGGAATACATTATTAAAGAGCGTGGCATTCGTCCAGAATTCGTAGTATCCACAGAACCAACTGATGGCGGTATCTATCGTGGTCAACGTGGTCGTATGGAAATTCGCATCGATGTTGAAGGCGTGTCTTGCCATGGTTCTGCACCAGATCGCGGTGATAATGCCATCTACAAAATGGCTGACATTTTACAAGATGTTCGTGCATTAAATGCAAACAATTCTACAGAAAGCACACGTGTTCGTGGCTTAGAAAAAATGTTGGATCCAAAATTCAACCCTGACCACTATGAAGAAGCTCGCTTCTTGGGACGTGGTACAGTAACAACTTCCCAAATTTTCTACACATCCCCAAGCCGTTGTGCAGTAGCAGACTCTTGCGCAGTATCTCTTGACCGTCGTATGACAGCAGGTGAAACATGGCAAAGTTGCTTAAAAGAAATCGAAGATTTACCAGCTGTACAAAAATACGGTGCGAAAGTATCTATGTACGAATATGCTCGTCCATCTTGGACTGGTTTAACATATCCAATCGAATGCTACTTCCCAACATGGGTAATTCCTAAAGATCATAAAGTAACAAAAGCGTTAGAAGAATCTTACATCTCCTTATTTGGCACAGAACGTATTGGTGCTGAAGTTACATTGGCAGAACGTAAAGCTCGCCCGTTGACTGATAAATGGACATTCTCTACAAATGGCGTATCCATCATGGGACGTAATGGTATTCCTTGCATCGGTTTCGGTCCTGGCGCAGAAGCACAAGCACATGCTCCTAACGAAATCACATGGAAACAAGACCTTGTAACATGTGCAGCAGTATATGCAATCTTACCTACAAACTATTGCAAATAATAGTTTACATTTTATGAAGCTATAAATTATTAATGAGGTGCAAAAATGGCAGATTTCAAAAAATGTGTAGACGCATTAGCTAAGTTAGACACAAAAAACATGTACAACAATGACTTCTTCTTGACTTGGGAAAAAACAGACGACGAATTACAAGCTGTTTGGGCTGTAGCTGATGCATTACGTGCATTGCGTGAGCGCAATATCTCTACAAAAGTATTCGACAGTGGCCTTGGTATCTCCTTATTCCGTGATAACTCCACTCGTACTCGTTTCTCCTTCGCATCTGCTTGTAACTTATTAGGTTTAGAAGTACAAGACTTAGATGAAGGAAAATCTCAAATCGCTCATGGCGAAACTGTACGTGAAACAGCGAATATGATCTCCTTCATGGCTGACATCATCGGTATCCGTGATGATATGTATATCGGTAAAGGTAATGCATACATGCATGCAGTAGCTGATGCAGTAGAAGAAGGCCATAAAGACGGCGTATTAGAACAACGTCCTACATTGGTAAACTTACAATGTGATATCGACCATCCAACACAATTGATGGCTGATACGGCTCACCTTATCAATGAATTTGGTGGACTTGAAAACTTAAAAGGTAAAAAAGTGGCTATGACTTGGGCATACTCCCCATCCTATGGTAAACCTCTTTCCGTACCACAAGGTGCTATCGGTTTATTCACTCGTTTAGGTATGGAAGTTGTATTAGCGCATCCAGAAGGATACGAAGTAATGCCAGAAGTTGAAGAAGTTGCTAAAAAACAAGCACAAGCTAGTGGAGGATCTTTCAAACGTACAAACGACATGAAAGAAGCTTTCAAAGATGCTGATATTGTATACCCTAAATCCTGGGCACCTTTCGCAGCAATGGAAGAAAGAACTGACTTATATGGCAAAGGCGATACAGCAGGCATTAAAGAATTAGAAGGTCGTTTATTAGAACAAAATGCACAACATAAAGATTGGGCTTGCACAGAAGATATGATGAGTCTTACAAAAGACGGTAAAGCATTATACTTACATTGCTTACCAGCTGATATCACTGGCGTAAGCTGTGAAGAAGGTGAAGTTGACGCATCCGTATTTGATCGTTATCGTGTACCTCTTTACAAAGAAGCGAGCTATAAACCATATGTAATTGCTGCTATGATTTTATTAAGCAAATTTGAAAATCCAGTAGAATTATTGAAAGAGCTAGAAGAAAAGGGAACAGAAAGAGTTCTCCGCTAAGAGCAAAGGGGCTGTCTGTTCAGACAGTCCCTTATTTTAATCCCTACAAAGTAGTTAGGAATATATACACCATAGAGAGGTACCCTATGAAAAAACGTGTTGTTATCGCTTTAGGGGGCAATGCCCTAGGTAATACATTACCAGAACAAATGATTGCAGTAAAAGAAACTTCGAAAGCAATCGTAGATTTAATCGAAGCAGATTGTGATGTTATCGTTACCCATGGCAATGGTCCTCAAATCGGTATGATCAATAATGCTATGGCTGCATTGACAAGAGAAGTAGAAGGTCAACCTAATACTCCGTTGTCTGTATGCGTAGCCATGAGTCAGGCATATATTGGATATGATTTACAAAACGCATTACGCGAAGAATTGTTAAATAGAGGTATTACAGATTTGCCTGTAACAACAATGGTTACACAAGTTCGTGTAGATGCAGATGATCCAGCTTTCTTAGACCCTACAAAACCAATTGGTCATTTCATGACAAAAGAAGAAGCTGTACATGCTGTGAACCAATATGATTATGTGGTAAAAGAAGATGCAGGTCGTGGCTATCGCCGTGTAGTAGCATCTCCAGCACCAAAAGAAATTATTGAATTACAAGCTATCAAAGGCTTAATTGGTCATGAATTGGTCATCGCTTGCGGTGGCGGCGGTATCCCGGTAGTTCGCAATGGAAATCACTTAACAGGTGCCTCTGCAGTTATCGATAAAGACTGGACTAGTAGCTTATTAGCACAAGAAGTTGATGCTGATGTATTGATTATTTTAACAGCTATTGAAAAAGCAGCGATTAACTATGGTAAAGAAAACCAACAATGGTTAGAGCACATTACTGTAGAAGAAGCAGAAAAACACATCCAAAATGGTGAATTTGCAGAAGGTTCTATGAAACCAAAAATGGAAGCAGCTGTAGCTTTTGCTAAATCGAAACCAGGTAGAAAAGCAATTATCACACAACTAGAAAAATCTAGAGAAGGTATTGAAGGAAAAACAGGCACTCACATCGAATTATAATAGTAGTATTTCATTGAATACTGTTTTTCATAGAAAGGAGCCTATCTATGATTTTATTAGGAAAAGGAACTGTCGTTACACGCAATCCATTACAACCGATTATTGAAGATGGTGGAGTACTAATGGATGGCACTAAAATTGTGGCAGTAGACTCATACGAAACATTGCGCAAACAATATCCAAAAGCATATCGAGTGAACGCGCATGGACGCTTGATTATGCCTGGTTTTGTAAATGCTCATCATCATATTTATTCCGCCTTAGCCCGTGGATTATATATCCCTGGTAATAACCCAACAAATTTTAAAGAAATTTTAGATGGATTGTGGTTTTACCTAGATAAACGTCTTGCGAAAGAAGATGTGTGGGCAAGTGCGATTGTGACCTATATGGCATGTATCGAAAATGGTGTGACTTCCATATTTGATCATCATGCAAGTTATGGGGAAACAGAAGGTAGTTTATCTGTTATCAGTGAAGTGGCACAAGACTTCGGCGTTCGTTCTTGCTTATGTTATGAAGTAAGTGATCGTAATGGCCAAGAGGAAATGGAGAAAGCGGTAGCAGAAAACGTACGCTTTGGTAAAGAAGCAAAAGAAAACCCTGAAACACTCGCAGCTATGATGGGGTTACATGCATCTTTCACATTAAGTAAAGATACATTAGCCTATGTTCGTGAACAAAATGTAGACAATTTGGGATATCACATCCATGTAGCAGAAGGCACAACAGATCAAGAAGATAGCCAAGAAAAATATGGCATGCGTGCAGTACATCGCTTGCATGAAGATGGCATCCTAGGACCAAAAACGATTGCTGGACATTGTATCCATGTAGATGATAGTGAAGTGAAGGTATTAGCTGAAACTGGCACCGTGGTGGCTCATAATCCAGAAAGTAATATGGGTAATGCAGTAGGAGCACCTAATGTATTACAACTTATGGGAGCAGGTATTCCAGTGGGTCTTGGTACAGATGGATATACGAGCGATATGTTAGAATCCTACAAAGTAGCAAATTGCTTAGTGAAGCATAACATGCAACATCCAAATGTTGGTTGGACTGAAATTCCACATATGTTATTCAATACTAACCCAGCAATGATTGAAAAATTCTTCCCTGTAAAAGTTGGTACCTTGACACCGGGGGCAGAAGCAGATGTAATTGTGTTAGATTATATTCCTAGAACAGATTTACATGCTGATAATATCAATGGTCATTTACTATTTGGACTTAATGGTCTCAATGTAATTACAACGATTTCTGGTGGTAAGGTACGTATGCTAGATCGTCAACTATGTGGCATGAATAAAGAAGAATTGCTACGAGAAGTACGACAAATTTCCCATCGTTTATGGAAACGATTAGTCCCATAATACACTTTCAGTAAGGAGTGAATACTATGAGCGATATCATGTATCCGGTAAGTTTCGGACATTTAATGAACCATATTTTAACAGAATATGCTACACACAATCGAGTATATAATGTGGAGCGCATGCACACAACAGGTACGGATCAACGGTTATCCTTATTTGGTCGTAACCTAGAAAATCCATTAGGTCCTGCAGCAGGTCCACATACTCAATTAGCTCAAAACTTAGTAGCAGCCTATGTGGGAGGTTCCCGATTCTTAGAATTAAAAACAGTACAAATTATGTTCGGTGAAGAATTGGGCATCCCAAGACCATGTATTTATTCAAAAGATGAAGCATACAATGTGGAATGGTCCTCTGAGTACCATTGCCATGCGGCTGCTGATGAATACATTAAAGCATGGTTTGCTATTAAATTAATTAGTAAAGAATGGGGCATCGGCGATCCAGATGGATTCATCTTTATTATGAGTGTTGGCTATAACTTAGCAGGTATTCAAAGTAAAGATGTAGATTCCTATATGGAATACTTACGTGCAGCACGTACTAAACCAGTTTGGAAAGAATGCGAAGAATGGGCATTAGCGAATGTGCATCAATTTAAACATGTAACAGAAGATTACATTCGTAATATTGATGACAACATTTGCCAAGGTATTACATTATCCACAATGCACGGCTGTCCTGCAGGCGAAATTGAATCGATTTGTACATACCTACTGAAAGAAAAACATCTAAATCTATATCTAAAATGTAACCCAACATTATTGGGCTATGATCGTGTAAGAGAATTATTAGATCAAGCAGAGTTTGGATATATTGATTTTGATGCACATCAATTTGAAGTAGACTTATCTTTTAAAGAAGCAGTGCCAATGATTGAACGATTGTTGACCATTGCAGAAGAAGAAGGGTTAGTGTTCGGTGTGAAATTGACAAATACATTCCCTGTTTCAATTCACGAAAAAGAATTACCAGGTGAGCAAATGTATATGTCTGGTAAATCCTTATTACCATTATCCATCGGTGTGGCTCAACTATTGAGTGAAACATTTGGTGAACGCTTACCAATGTCGTATAGCGGTGGTGCAGATGCGAAAAATATTGCAGCTTTATTCCGCACAGGTATTTGGCCAATCACAGTATGTACAACTTTATTACAAGGATTAGGTTACAACCAATTGGATAATTTGGCTAAATTAGTAGAAGCAGAAGATTACGATACTGCTAAGGTAGTTAAACCAACAGAGATTAAAGCTTTTGCGGAGGCGATGGGAGCAGCGCCAACATACAAAAAATCTGCAGCGGCTAAGAAAAAACGCGAAGAGCAACCAGGTTTCCCAACAGCTCATGATAAAAATCATGAATGTCGTGTGGTATGTGGTACTTGCGTGCGTGTATGTCCAAATAGAACGAATGAATGCATTACTGTAGACGGTAAAAAATTAATCATTCATATTGATGAGTCATGTAATGAATGTGGTAACTGTGCTTGCCATTGCGTACAACCATGCTTCCCATATAAAGATAAATTGACATACTTCATTGATGAAGAACGCTTATTAGCAAGCGATAATGACGGCTTTTATATTCAAGGTAAGGAATGCGGATATCGCTTCCAAGGCGCTACGGGTCGCACAGCGATTGATGCCTTACCAGAGGTGTTGAAAGGAGTAGTGGAAGCGTTCATTAAAGAACTTCCATATTATATCTATGATACTCATTGAACAAGGATATCTTGTACTCCCAACGGGAGTCATGCAAGGGACGATAGCAATTGAAAACGATAAGATTGTAGAGGTAGCCCCTCATATTGAGGCGAAACCAGGAGATGTACGAATCGATGCAAAAGGGCGTTATGTGTTGCCTGGAGGAATCGATACACATACCCATTTTGAAATGACCAATGCATTTGCCACCACGGCTGACGATTTTGATAGTGGTACGAAGGCAGCTATTATGGGGGGAACCACGACGATTATCAACTTTGCATCGCCTTTTGAAGAATCTTTGTTAGAAGGTTTGCGACGCGATAAGAAACGGGCGGAAGGACGTTGCTCTTGTGATTATAAATTTCATATGGAAATTTTGAATATGAATGAGCAAGTAGCAGAAGAAATTCCTAAGGTCGTTGAAGAAGGCGTCGCATCCTTCAAAGTATATATGGCCTACAGCTTTAGCATTGATGATCGGTCAATTTATGAAGCAATCAAAACAATCGCCCCAACTGGTGCGTTGGTGGCAGCCCACTGTGAGAATGGAGCGATGATTGCAGCTAAGGTACAGGAAATGAGAGAGGAAGGAGATACAGAAGCAAAGTATCACCCACTTTCAAAGCCAGATACTATAGAAGCAGAAGCAATGCATCGTTTCATTCGACTAGGGGAATTAGCAGATTATCCAGTACATATTGTGCATGTGAGCTCTGCAGCAGGATTAGATGTGATTGAGGAACGCAGAAAAAATGGAGCAAAAGTGACCTGTGAAACCTGTCCTCAATACTTACTATTGACAGATGAATTGTATAATCAGCCAGATGGAAAAGGATTGCGATATATCTTAAGTCCACCTCTTAGAAAACAAAGAGATGTGGAGATTTTGCAAGCGGCGGTAGAACGCGGAGTTTTCCAAACATTATGTACGGATCACTGCAATTATACATTAGCGCAAAAAGCGCAGGGTCTTGGTGACTTTACGAAAACACCAGGTGGTTTGCCAGGTGTAGAAGAGCGGATGATTCTAATGTGGGATATGTTTGTTCATAGTGGACGAATCGAGCCTGTAGAATATATGAAATTAACTAGCGAAACACCAGCTAAGTTATATGGATTATATCCAAAAAAAGGAACGTTACAGGTAGGAAGTGATGCGGATATCGTGATACTTTCACCGGATGTAACAGAATGTATGACTTCGGATACAACTCATAGTCGGTCAGACTATACACCTTATGAGGGAATGACTGTACATGGTCGAATAGATGATGTGTTTTTACGTGGACACCATGTGGTGCAAAATAGAAAATTAGTGGAAGCCTATAAAGGGGAATTCCAACAATAATCGGAGGGAGGTCTCTGTATGTACCGATTTCAGGTCAACGGTGTTTGGCGAGAGGTAGAAGAAGATAAACGATTAATGGATTATCTTCGTGACGATCTACGTTTAACTGGAACAAAGGATGGTTGTAGTGCAGGTGCTTGTGGAGCTTGTACAATTCTCATTGATGGAAAAAAGGTAAAAGCTTGTATAGGCAAAGTTTCACAAATGGAAGGTAAATCAATTATTACGATTGAAGGCCTTACTGAACGTGAAAAAGAAGTGTATGTATATGCGTTTGCGGAGTGTGGAGCTGTGCAATGTGGTTTCTGTATTCCAGGCATGATTATCAGTGCTAAAGCATTATTAGATACTACACTAGAGCCTACGAGAGCAGCTGTTCAAAAAGCTTTACTGGGCAATATTTGTCGTTGTACAGGATACGTAAAGATTGAAGATGCTATTTTATTAGCAGCTCGTATGTTTAAAGAGAATGCACCTGTTCCTAAAAATGATGCAGACGGTACGGTCGGGTCTCGGTTGCATCGTGTTGATGCGATGGAGAAAGCATTGGGTACAGGTTTATACGTAGATGATATGGTAGTGGATGGCATGATTTATGCAAAAGCTATTCGCTCTAAATATCCAAGGGCTCGTGTAGATGCAATTCATATTGAAGAAGCCTTGGCACATCCTCAATGCGTGACAGTATTAACAGCCAAAGATGTACCTTTTAATAAAACCGGTCATATTGTTCCAGATTGGGACGTAATGATCGCAGAAGGAGATATCACTCGCTATGTAGGTGATGCCATTGCAGTAGTTGCGGTAAAAGAAAAACAATATTTACAAGAAGTATGTAATCTAGTGACTGTAGACTATACAGAATTGACACCTGTAGTCACTCCAGAAGAGGCTTTAGCAGAAGGAGCGCCTCAATTACATCCGAATGGTAATATTTTGTCGCATCAATCATTAAGTCGTGGTAATGCAGATGAAGCAATTGCCAATGCGGCGCATGTGGTTACTCGTCATTATTCTACACCACAAACGGACCATGCATTTATGGAACCTGAATGTGCTATTGCAGTGAAAACTGAAGATGGCATTCAACTCTATACAGGTAGCCAAAGTATATATGATGATCAACGTGAAGTGGCTCGCATGTTGGAGTTGGATGTATCCAAAGTAAAAGTCCACAGCATGCTAGTAGGTGGCGGATTTGGCGGTAAAGAAGATATGAGTGTGCAACATCATGCAGCACTTGTAGCCTGGAAAACGGGACTTCCAACGAAAGTACAGTTAACTCGACAAGAAAGTTTAGAAGTACATACAAAACGCCATGCTATGGAAATGGATATCACTACAGCTTGTGATGCAGAAGGTAAATTAGTAGCTACAAAAGTAAAAATTGTTTCTAATTGTGGAGCTTATGCGTCTTTAGGTGGACCAGTATTACAACGGGCAGGTACACACTCTAGCGGACCATATAATTTTGAAAACTTCTCCATGGATGGTATTTGTGTATATACGAATACAGTGCCTGGTGGTGCATTCCGTGGATTTGGTGTAACACAAACGATTTTTGGGCAAGAAGTGAATATTGATTTACTAGCTAAAGAAGTAGGTATGGATCCTTGGGAATTCCGCTATAAAAATGCGGTACGACCTGGTGATTACTTACCAAATGGACAAGTATGTACTCCAGATACAGGCATTGTGGAATGTTTGGAAGCCGTTAAAGATTCATATTATGCCAGCGATCGTACAGGGCTTGCCATTTGTATGAAAAATAGTGGTGTTGGTGTAGGTTTGCCAGATACAGGACGTGTTATCCTAGAGGTTCGTGACGGCAAGGTTCGTATTCGTACATCCGCAGCTTGTATTGGTCAAGGTGTAGGTACAGTGGCGGCACAAATCGTTGTAGAAGCTACAAAACTTTCACCAGAACAAATTGTAGTAGAAGCACCAGATACCGAGCGTACGCCAAATTCTGGTACCACTACTGCATCTCGACAAACGGTATTTACAGGGGAAGCAACACGTAGAGCAGCCGAAAAATTGGCAGAATTATTGAAAACTCAAACGTTAGCAGACCTTGAAGGAAAAGAAATATACGAAGAGTTCCTAGGTGTTACGGATCCATTCGATTCGGACAAACAACATCCTAAGAGTCATGTGGCTTATGGGTATGGAGCTTGCGTAGCTACGATTGGAGATGATAACAAGGTAAGTGAAATTCATGTAGCTTATGATGTAGGACGAGTGGTGAACCCTCAATCTTGTGAAGGCCAAGTTGAAGGTGGCACAATCATGGGGATGGGATATGGTGTAACAGAAGACTTCAAATACAATGAAGGTAAGGTAGTTACCAAATATGGCACATTAGGCTTGTTAAGAGCTACACAACGCCCAGAAATCAAATGTACATTCATAGAAAAAGGTACGCCAGACCAATATGCATATGGTGCTAAAGGTATTGGGGAAATCAGTAGTATTCCAATTGCTCCAGCTATTGCAAATGCATACAATCGTTTGGACGGTATGGAACGTTGTTCTTTACCACTTGAGAAAACTGGATATCGAAAATAATCAGTAGGGAAGAGAGTGTACTAAATCTATGAAGTTCGATGGTGTAGTAATAGAGGGAGTGCTTGCTACACCATCAGATGATGTAAAAAAATTCAAAACATGATATAAGCATAGGACTAGTATATTCTATTAAGTAATATGAGGTGATTCATATGGCACATCAAATTCAGGGTGTTAATCATGTAGATGGAATGCTACCGATTCCGAAATTGTTTGCTTACGGTTTACAACACGTGTTGGCAATGTATGCAGGGGCTGTAGCGGTTCCCATCATCATAGCACAGGCTATGGGTTTATCAGACGAGCAGCTGATTCAATTAATTAATGCGGATTTATTTACTTGTGGCATTGCCACATTGATTCAAACGCTAGGGTTTTGGAAAATTGGTGCAAAAATTCCATTAATTCAAGGGATTACATTTGCCGCTGTGTCACCAATGATTTTAATTGGTCAAGAACATGGTATGACAAGTATCTACGGAGCCGTTATTGTGGCGGGGATAGTCACATTTTTAATTTCCCATCTGTTTAGCCGTTTAATCCGGTTTTTTCCACCTATAGTAACAGGTACTATTATTACAATTATTGGTATTACATTAATGCCTGTATCCGTTCGTTGGATAGGGGGAGGTAACCCTAGTTCACCGGACTTCGCTAATCCTATTAACTTGTTATTAGCTACGTTAACATTAGCTATCGTAGTAGCAGTGTATCGATTTGGCAAAGGATTCTGGAGTAATGTTGCAGTCCTTGTAGGTCTAGTCGCTGGTACGCTAGTATCCATGGCATTAGGTGTTGCAAATTTAGGTGCAGTTGGTAAAGCAGAATGGTTTGCCATCGTAACACCATTAGCATTTGGCATGCCAACCTTTGAAATTTCATCTATTATTTCCATGGTTATTGTTATGCTTGTAGTAATGACAGAAACCACTGGTGATTGTATAGCTATTGGTGAAATTGTTGAGAAACCAATAGGTAAGAAAGAATTAGCTGCTTGCTTACGTGCAGATGGTTTTGCAACGATGATTGGTGGTTTCTTAAATAGTTTTCCACATACAGCATTCGCGCAAAACGTAGGTTTAGTAGCCGTAACTAATGTAAAAAGCCGTTTCGTAGTAGCTGCATCTGGTGTTATCTTAGTATTATTAGGTTTATTCCCTAAAATGGCGGCCGTTGTGGCAAGTATCCCTAATCCTGTATTAGGTGGTGCTGGTGTAGCTATGTTCGGTATGATTATCGCTAGTGGTATTCGTTCTTTATCTAAAGTACAATTTGACGGCACTTACAATCTTATGATTGTGGCGATTAGTATTGGTGTGAGCATGATTCCATTAGCAGTACCAACATTCTATAATCATTTCCCTGAATGGTTAAAAATTGTCCTTCATAGTGGGATTACATTTGGTAGCTTAATGGCAGTATTTCTTAATGTATTGTTAAATGGTTACGGAAGTGAAACACATGTAGTACAAACAACACGCCGTGAAAAGGCGATTGCCAGATTAGATAAATGGAAAGCAGAACGAAAAATTCGTAGAAAACAATCTATTTAAAAACATGCTATATATGGTTAGAGTTAGGTTACATATATAAGTGCTTTCTTTATAGAGAAAGTGGCACGAAAATAGGTAAGCACCAATTATATGTATAATTGGTGCTTACTTTGTTTTTGCATATGTGATATTCTAGTTATAAGAGTTGTTAGTGTTGTCAGTTTTGTAATAAATCTAAGCTGTTTAATATAGTATTTACCTCATCAGCTGTGTTCTGGTAACCAAAGGAAAAGCGAACAGTGCCTCTAGGATAGGTGCCCAGTACTTGATGAGCTGTAGGAGCACAGTGCAAGCCAACTCTAGTAATAATATGATAATTTTGTTCTAGATTGTGTGCCAGTTCCGCTGGATCACAATGAGTAGGAGAAATAGAAATCACCGCTGTCCGATTGTGAATATCGGGAATACCGTGAATCGTATACTTCGGAAGTTCTTGTAATCCACATAGAAATTGTTTGGTCAAAGATAATTCGTGTTGGTAAATGCGATCGATGCCTACTGTATGGAGATGGGATAAACTAGCATGAAGACCGATAATGCCAGGGATATTAGGCGTGCCAGGTTCAAAGCGATCGGGAAAGGTAGTGGGAATCTCTAAGGTGTGAGAAAAACTACCAGTACCACCACTTAGTAGTGGCTGTATTTGATGGGCTACATCTTTGGTAAGGAGAAACCCACCAATCCCTTGGGGTCCCAATAATCCTTTATGGCCGGTAAAGCAAAGGATGTCAATGTTCATCTCTTTCATATGGATAGGTAAGATACCAGCAGATTGGGCAGCATCTACGATACACAATAGATTATGTTCTTTACAAAATGCACCAATTTCGGCAATGGGTTGAATGGTACCACATACATTAGACACATGAGTCACTAGAATGGCCTTTGTAGTAGGCAAGAGAAGTGATTCTAAGGTAGAGGTAATCATTTCACCTTGAGGTGTGCTTGGAATGGTGGAGTAAGATACACCTTTCATAGATAATTGATGGAGTGGGCGCATCACTGCGTTATGCTCCAAGCTGGAAATTAGGAGGTGATCACCAGCGGAGAAAAGACCTTGTAAGACCATGTTTAGACTAGTGGTCACATTGGGAGTAAAGATGACGTATTTTGGACTAGGTCCACCTAATAGTTGTTGTAACTGTTGGCGTGTTTCTAGGATCAAACGTTCCACTTGGTACGCATCTTCGTTAGAGGAGCGATGAACAGAAGCTCCATTATAGGAAATGTAATCATACATAGCTTGCGCTACAGTTGGCGCTTTCGGGAAAGAGGTACTGCTATTATCTGCATAGATAGACTTCATAATTATAACTCCTTTTAATATGTATATTATATTTAGTATAAAGTAATGCGTACAAAATATCAATTTGTAGGGGCCAAAGTAAACTAGTCGAAGAGGTAATGTTTAGTAGGAGAGATACTATGAGTGGAGTAAGTGAAAAGCAAAGAATTATTATTGCTGGATTAATTATTGGTGCGATTGCTAGTTTGTTAGTGCTAGCGGGAAACCCACAAAACATGGGTTTTTGTATTGCCTGTTTTATTCGTGATTCTGTAGGAGGCTTGGGTCTGCATAGAGCAGCACCAGTACAATACATTCGTCCAGAGATTATTGGATTAGTGTTAGGAGCCTTTGTATTATCTTGGTTCCGTGGGGAGAGATCGGCTAAAGGTGGTTCCGCTCCAGCAACACGATTTACCTTAGGGTTCTTTACTATGATTGGCTGTCTTATTTTCTTAGGATGCCCATTCCGTATGATTTTGCGCTTAGCAGGTGGTGACTGGAATGCAATTATGGGTCTATTAGGATTCACAGGTGGTATTGCAGTAGGTACAGTATTTTTAAAACGTGGTTATTCCTTGGGTAGAACGTACATTGTATCTAAAATGGATTCCTCTATTATGCCAGCAGCACAGGTGATTCTATTAGGTCTTGTGGTGGCAGCGCCAGCGTTCATTTTCTTTACTGAAAAAGGTCCAGGTGCCATTCATGCTCCATTGTGGATTTCTTTAGCAGCTGGTTTAGTAGTAGGTGGCTTGGCACAATATAGCCGTCTTTGTATGGTAGGTGGTATCCGAGATATCATTTTATTTAAAGAAACAAAATTAATTCTTGGTTTTATTGCGATTCTTGTAGCAGCATTCCTAGTGAACATTTCCGTTGGCAACTTCCATCCTGGTTTTGTGAAACAACCAATTGCGCATACAGATGGATTGTGGAACTTCTTAGGTATGGCTCTAGCAGGTTTATGCTGTACATTAATGGGTGGATGTCCATTACGTCAACTTATCTTATCTGGTGAAGGTAATTCCGATTCTATGATTACAGTAGTAGGCTTAGCAGCAGGTGCAGCATTTGCACATAATTTTGGTTTAGCTGCATCTGGTACTGGAGTTCCAGTGGCGGGCCAAATTGCAGTAGGTGTAGGCTTTGTGATTGCTTTGGTAATTGCTGTTAAAAATCTGCGTAAATAGAAGACATAGGAGGTAAGTATGATTGATGTAAGAGGACTATCTTGTCCCGAACCCGTTATTATGGTACAAAAAGCAATGGCATCAGATGACAGTGAATATACTGTACAATCTGACTCCAAAACCGCGGTAGAAAATATTACTCGATTTGTAGTAGCTCAAGGATATACAATTGTATCTAAAGAGGAGAACGGTGAGTATATTCTCACTATCACAAAATAGTATGGAATATGTAGCAACGTTTTATTCTCACTTTGGGGCTATCCAATTTGAACAATTTTGTAAGCAAGCATCGATTGCGGTGCACTTACAACCTGTTCCAAGGTGGCTAAGCTCCTCATGTGGCACATGTGCCATATTCCAAGTGGATCTGTGTATTGTGGAGAACATTCCTGAAGATATTTTAGAGGATATAGAACAGGTTGTAGAAAAACAAGCAGAAGGGTATAAAGAAGTCTACACAAGTGGGTAAATGATATCTGTGATATATCTGAAGTAAATACATTAGGCATATATAACGTATTCTCTAACAGCGTGGATTCATCAGCATTAGAAATCGTTTGTATATGCCTATTTTCTTTTACTATCTATGGATATGGAATAGATGATAGTATATAAAAAGTAACGTTATATGGGGTGTAGTTATCATAAACTATAAGAAGTATCATATATAAATCATATACCAAAGAGGGCTATACATGATACAATAAGAATATAGATGTGTTGTAGTAAGGAGGTATAAGTATGCTTATGTTTATGCAAGTGCAACAGCCTAAAACAGTAGAAGAGGCACATGCACTCATGGTGAAGCAAAAGATGGCGCCTGTCTTAGCAGGTGGTTGTTGGACACGATTGGGAAATCGTAAATGGCCTATGGTAATTGACTTGTCTGAATTAGGTCTCCGTTATATTGAGGAGGACGAAACGGAATACCGCATTGGCGCCATGGCTACACAACGGGATGTAGAGGTATATGAACCATTTAAAACATTCTGTAGAGGAGTGCTCCCAAAAGCTGTGAAAGATATTTTAGGTGTTCAATTCCGGAGTATGGCTACTATGGGGGGATCGGTAGCAGCGAAATTCGGATTCTCTGACATTATTCCTGCCTTATTAGCATTGCGAGCAGAGGTGCGTTTGTTTGAAGCGGGCCGTATGCCCATAGAACAATACTTAACCTATGGAACAAGAGATTTATTGCTTGAAATCATTGTACCAAAACAAGAAGTACCGGTAGGGATTGAAGCATTGCGGAAATCGATTTCAGATTTTCCTTATTTAACGGGCTCTGTTCGATTAGATGATCAAGGCTACTCCGTATATATTGGTTGTCGACCAGGAAAACCAGCATTAGCAGCAAAAGCTTGCCAGGTAATCAATGAAAAAGGATTAGATGCTTTGGATGAAGCGGTAACCTTGATTCAAGAGGAATTATCCTTTCAAAGTAACTCACATGCAGGTGCAGAGTATCGCTTAGAGATGGCAAAAAACATGTTTAAACGATTGGTAAAAGAGGTGGCACAATGGAAATAATGTTACAAGTGAACGGAGTGAAACGAAAAGTTCTCATCGAAACAGATGAAATGTTATTGGAAACATTACGTAACTTAGGCTTTTATAGTGTGCGTTGCGGTTGTGATACGACAAATTGCGGTCTATGCACTGTATGGGTAGATGGAGATCCTATGTTGTCTTGTGCGTATCCAACTTTCAGAGCGGTAGGTCACGAGATTACTACCCTAGAAGGCGTAGCGGAAGAGGCGGCTCATTTAGCGGATTGTTTGGCTGAAGAAGGGGCTGATCAATGTGGCTACTGTACAACAGGTATGATGATGAGTGCCATAGCCTTAAGCCGTAAATATCCAAATGCTACTGATGAGGAAATTAAAGCTTACCTAAACAATAATTTATGCCGTTGTACTGGATATGAATCTCATATGCGGGGGATTCGTAAGTTTTTAGGAGGCAGAACACTATGAAACACTTAGGACAAAGTTACAAGAAAAAAGACTCTACAACGATTTTGAGTGGTAAAGCAGCCTATACAGAAGATTTTATTCCTTCTAATGCATTGTGTATTAAAGTGCTTCGTAGTCCTCATGCCTTTGCTAAAATTGTAGATATCAATATTGATGCCGCTTTAAAAGTACCCGGTGTGGAAGCGATTTATACCTACAAAGATGTGCCACAGACTAGATTTACCTTAGCTGGTCAAAGTTATCCAGAACCATCTGCATACGATATGTTGATTTTAGATCAAGTGGTTCGCTATGTGGGGGATGAAGTAGCCCTAGTGGTAGCTGTGGATGAACGGACAGCATTGAAAGCGATGCCTCTCATCAAAGTAAAATATGAGATCTATGAACCAGTTTTGGATATTCATACAGCCATCGATCATCCTAGCATCATTCACAATGAAGATGATTTCCACTATAACTTCCCAGTAGGGGGAGACCCTAAGCGAAATATTGCTTGTTCCTATAGCCATGTAGTAGGTGATTTAGAAGCAGAATTGGCGAAATGTGATTATGTAGTAGAAGAGTCTTACTTTGACCAAGCTACTTTACAATCGGCGATGGAAACCTTTAGAACATTTGCTCATATTGACCAATTCAACCGTCTTGTTATCACAAGCTCTACGCAGGTTCCATTTCATATTCGTAGACATGTGGCACGTGCTTTGGGGCTTTCTGCAGCTCAGATTCGTGTTATCAAACCTCGTATTGGTGGTGGTTTCGGATCTAAACAAACAGGTTGTACAGAAATGTTCCCTGCTTTTGTAACATGGAAGTTGAAAAAACCATCCTATATCGTATACGATCGTCATGAAGCGAATAACTGCTCCACTAGCCGACACGCACGGGATTGGAAGATCCGTGTAGGTGCCACAAAAGATGGTATTATCCAAGTGATCGACATGGTGGCTGTATCCGATGCTGGGGCTCATGGTACGCACGCATTGACTACTTTCACAGCAGGGGAACATAAATCCTTGCCACTATATAATAAAACGAAAGCCATCCGCTATGAGTCCAATGTGGTGTACACGAATCATATGCCAGGCGGTGCATTCCGTGGGTATGGCGCTACAGAAGCCTTGTGGCCGCTGGAGTGTGCCATTACGAAATTGGCTCATAAGATGGGCGTAGATGAAATCGAGCTACGTTTAAAAAACTTAATTGATGTAGGTGAAACTGCACAATCCTTCCATCCAGGGGAAATTTTGGAATCTGGTTTGTTAAAAGAAGCTATCCAAAAAGCGAAAGAAATGTCCAACTGGGACAATCGTCCAAAATCATGGAAAATAGATGACCGCCATATGGGTGGCTTAGGGGTAGCCCTTGCTTTCCAAGGGTCTGGGATTGCCAATATTGATTCTGCATCGGTAGAAGTGCGCATGCTTGATGACGGTACGTATATGTTATTTACTGGCTCTACAGATATGGGTCAAGGTTCCAATACGGCGTTGGCACAAATTGCTTGTGAAACTTTGGGATGTCCAATGGATATGATGGTTGTGTATGAAGCAGATACTGACGTAGTACCATTTGACCCAGGTTCCTATGCATCGAGTACGACCTATGTGACAGGGACTGCTACGAAACTAGCTTGTGACGAGTTGAAAGAAAAAATCTTGCAAGAATTTGGTCGTCTAATGGAAGTGGATCCAAGTACACTTTCCTTTGATGGGGAAAAAGCGTGGACTGAAGATGGGTCTAAAACGATGACTACCAAAGAGTTAGCACCGAAACTTGTATCGGGACCGAAAGGTCATTATTTAAGTGGTATGGCTACTTGGGGTAGTCAAACATCTCCGCCTCCTTTCATGGTAGGCATTGCAGAGGTGAAAGTAGACCTTGAAACTGGTAAAGTAACGCCTGAAAACTATTATGCTGTGGTTGACTGCGGTACGATTGTGAATAGAAACCTAGCCACTGTACAAACAGAAGGTGGTATAGTACAAGGTATCGGTATGGCATTGTATGAAGAGATTCGTTATTCTTCTCGTGGGGTATTAGAAACAAACAATTTCATGCACTATAAATTACCAACACGACTAGATACTGGTAATGTTCATGTAGACTTTGTGGAATCCTATGAACCAACTGGTGCCTACGGTATTAAATCCATTGGGGAAGTTGTTATCAATACATCTTGTCCAGCTATTCAAGGAGCTATCTTGAACGCTACAGGTGCTGAGGTCACTACATTGCCAATGATTCCGGAACGTGTGTATAAGGCATTACAAGAAAAATAAGTCGAGTAAGCAATAGGAGAGTCAAGATGAGTGATAGGAAGTACTGGGAATCCTTACTAGAACCGGGGATACTTGCTGTCGTAGGAGCTGGTGGTAAGACAACAGTTGTATCTAAATTAGGTGCTGTGGCAGTCAGTCTAGAGCGACCAGTGGTGGTGACGACGACAACAAAGATGGGGTCTGAACAAGTGGCTCCTTGGAACCCCTACTATGGGGATGACGTAACACTGGGTGAGTCTCATATTGTTGAACAAATGAAACGTGGTCAGATGGGGTCTTGGTTCCAAGCAGTAGCCGGGCATAAAGTAGTAGGACTAGATCCGGAATTACTAGATACATTACATGAGCGACATCCAGATTGGTCCATTGTTGTTGAGGCAGATGGGGCGAAAACCAAGTGGTTGAAAGCCCCTAAATCTCACGAACCGGTGATACCGACTAAAACGGTAACCACTATTGCAGTAGTGAATATGCAGGTCCTAGGCAAACCGCTCACAGAGGCCTATGTGCATCGCATAGAAGAAGTGCAGGCTATTATGGATATCCCACTAGGGGATAGAATCACTCCAGAAGGAGTTGTAAAACTATTAAGGCACGACAATGGTATCTTTCAATATGCTCAGGGGAAACGAATTGTGTTCTGTACAGGATGCGATACGGTAGACTCAACAGTGGTGGATGCATTTTTACAAGCCTTACAATCCCTTCCATTACACAAAGTAGTATTAGCTAATGGATATGGTGAAAATTGTTGTATACAAAGGATACTAACATGGCAATAGGTTGTGTATTATTAGGGGCTGGACAATCGAAACGTATGGGATGTGCCAAGCAATTATTGACCTATCAAGGACAGACGTTGCTAGAGATTGCTCTCTCTAAGTATGGCGGGATACAACCGCTAGCGGTTGTCATTGACCCACGTATGGGTGTGGAAGATATGGTGCGTAAGGTGCAGGGGATTCCTGTTTTTAATGAGGAACCACAACTAGGGCAAGGTACATCTATCCGATTGGGAGTTGAAGCCTTGTTACAATGGGAACGCACACAGAAGGATCGCCTAGAGGCAATTGTATGTGGTGTGATCGACCAACCTCTATTGGATGGACAAGTCATTGACGACTTGTGTAATGCTTTCAGAGACATAGGCGACGAGAAAGCCATTGTACAGCCACAGTATGGACCGCATCAAGAGCGAGGTAATCCCGTAGTGTTTGGTAGACATTGGGCGGATGCGTTACGATTGATTCCGGGCGATATGGGGGGACGTGTCATTTTGCGAGGTGAAGGTTCTCCTCATGTTACCTATGTATGGCTTGAAAGGCAACGTATTATGCATAGTGGTATTGATATTGATACGAAAGAAGACTATGACCGTATTGTGAGCGAAGGAGGACGTTATGAAACCAATGATTTTAATCCGTAGCGGTGGAGATGTAGCATCTGGTGCTGTGTATCGATTGTGGCGGGCAGGGTATCCTGTGGTGATTAATGAAATTGCCATTCCTACCATGATTCGTAGAGAAGTGTCTTATGGAAATGCGGTGCATCGTGGGGAAATGATTTTAGAGCGTTTGCGCTCACGTCATGTACCCTTACAAGATGTGACAAAATTACTAGAGAGTCGTGAAGCAATTCCTGTTGTCACTGAGCCCTATGAAACCGTATTAGCTACGATACAACCAACCATCGTGGTGGATGCAATCTTGGCGAAGCGAAATGTAGGCACCAAAAAAAGTGATGCTCCTTTAGTCATTGGATGCGGTCCTGGATTCAATGCTGGCAAGGATGTACATGTTGTAGTTGAAACTATGCGTGGTCATACCTTGGGACGATGTATTTATGAAGGACCAGCATTAGCTAATACAGGGATTCCGGGCAATGTGGGAGGCTATACTCATGAGCGAGTAATAAAATCCCCAACGGATGGTCTATTTGTAGCGAAGAGCCATATTGGAGATCAAGTAGAGGCAGGTTCTATCATAGGCTATGTAGAGGATGTACCAGTGCATGCAAAAATTACCGGCACTTTACGAGGTATTTTAGCATCTAATATATTAGTAACGAAAGGCTTTAAATTAGCGGATGTGGACGCACGATGTGAAGAGAGCCATTGCTTTACTATATCAGATAAAGCATTAGCTGTCGGCGGTGGTGTGATGGAGGCCATCACTGCTTGGGAATATGAGCAGATAAAGGAGTAGTACCATGAATCTGATTGATATTGCGCAAGAACGTATGGCAAAGGATGAATCATCGTTGATTGTAACGATATTATCTGGAGAGCGACAAGGCGATAAAGTGATGTATAGCCATACTGGCGACGTGGTATATGGCAATGCCATTGAAGGCTTTACAGTACCTCAAAGTATAGAACCACAATTATTTTCTATTGAAGATATGGAATGTTTCCTACAACCTGTAGTAAAAGATCCAGAAGTCCTCATTCTAGGGGCTGGTCATGTAAGCCGCTGTGTGGCTGACCAATTTTTATTCATTGGTTGCGGTGTCACCGTCGTTGATGACCGAGCGGAATACTTACAAGAAAACTTTTTTGACTCTCGTGTAAAACGAGTACATTTAGATTTTAAATCATTACAGGATAACTTGAATCTTCATTCGTATACGGGCATAGTGGTAGTCACTAGAGCTCATGAGTTCGATAGCATATGCTTGCACCAAGTGCGACATGTGTTGCCAACCTATGTGGGTGTCATGGGTAGCCATAAACGTATTTTCCATGCTTTTGAGGTGTTAAAAGAAGAAGGTTGGACACAGCAAGAACTAGATATGTTATATGGTCCTATTGGCTTAGATTTAGGAGCCCAAACACCAGAAGAGATAGCACTATCCATCGTAGCAGAATATATGGCAGTGTCTTATCGTAAGCAAGGTGGTTTTTTATCGAAAAAGAGGTATACACATGAAGTATGAGTTTATTGAGTATTTACAACAACATAAGGAAGATACATTAGCAGTGACAACGATTTTAAATACCCACGGATCTACTCCACGGAAAGCGGGCACTACTATGATTGTACATCCTGATGGATCAATCTTTGGTACTATTGGAGGTGGTCGTGCGGAAAATGAAATTCGATTAAGTGCGATAGATGCATTGGAAAAGAAAGAACGTTTCCGTCGTATTTATGTGGATTTGAACGATGATGTAGCGATTAAAGAAGGTATGGTTTGTGGCGGTAACATGGACGTACTCATCGAAACTTACTATGTATAACTACTAGGTTTACTAGAAAAAAATACTAATATAGGATACAATAAAAGGGTACATGCATGAGCATGTGCCCTTATTTGTATTAGAAAGGATAGGAGATATTCTATGCTGTTTCAATTACAAACTACATTAGCTACATTACGGTTCTTAGATATCGTAGATATTATAGTTGTAGCCACACTATTTTATTGGTTATATCGTCTAGTTAAAAATACAAGAGCCTTGGGCTTATTAAAAGGCTTGGGCGTATTAGTTGTTTTGAATATCGTAGCACACTTTATGGGATTGCATACTATAAGTTGGATGATGCAGCAAAGTGTGGCAGTCCTTATGATTGCGTTACCCATTGTATTTCAGCCAGAATTACGACGCCTCTTAGAGCAGCTGGGTAGTGGTACTGGATTTTTCTCATCCCGTACTAAAATTTCTAAAGAAGAATTAACATCTATTGTAAAAGAAGTCGTCATTGCTTGTCGTAGTATGTCTCGTCGTAAAATTGGGGCTCTCATGGTCTTTGAAAGAAAAATGAAATTAGACGTGCTATCTATGCAAGGCACACGTATTGACGGACTCGTAACTAGTGAATTATTGATGAATTTATTTTATCCAAAATCTCCTCTTCATGATGGAGCAGTGATCATTCGTAACGGTCGTATCGAGACGGCTGCAAGCTTACTTCCCGTAAGTCAAAATCGTGATGTGAGTAAAGAATTGGGTACACGACATCGTTCAGCCTTAGGGCAAAGTGAAGAAAGTGATGCCTTAGTGGTGGTGGTCAGTGAAGAAACTGGTCAAATTTCCTATGCTTTAGGTGGACAAATTCACCGTGGTGTTACGGAAGATACATTGCGCACAGTTATGTTGACCTTATTGGAGCCAACACCAAGTGCAGTCAGCTCTTTACTTAAAATCAAACGAGGTGAATCGAAATGATGCATTGGATAGTAGGATTAAAACATAATTGGGGCATGAAGTTGTTTTGCTTATTTTGCGCCATTGGTATGTGGCTGTATGTTATGAAGGATCAAAACCCGATCATTGAAATGACCTACACCGTACCGGTACAAGTGCAAAACTTAGATCAAAACTATTTAGTAGAAGGGGTGCCGAGTGAAGTGCGTGTTCATTTACGAGGACCTCGCAATGCCATCTTTGATATTAACCCATCTGTATTGAAAGCCTATGTGAATATGAAAAATGCTCGTGTAGGTCAGGAAAATATACCTATTAATTTTACTGCCCCAACAGGGACTTTCATAGATAGTATGACACCAGAAAATGTCACTGTTACAGTGGATGAATATATGGTAAAAGAATTGCAAGTACAGGTGCATCCATTGGGGACAGTGCCTAATGATATTGCCATTAAAGACTCGAAAATCATGCCTACAACGGTTACGATTTCTGGACCAGCCCACTTAGTAAGTAAAGCATCGTATGCTGTGATTCGCATTAACCTAGATAAACATCGTGAAAGTTTTACAGAAGTTGGTGATATTTTAGCTGTAGATACATCTGGGAATGAGGTAGAAGGTTTAACAATCACACCAAGAGGAGCACAAATTCAATATGAATTAGAACGGATTAGAATGGAGAAAAAAGTGCTGGTGCAACCGAATCTAGTCGGATCAGTACCGATAGGTTATGCGGTGAAACGTGTTGTAGTTGAACCAAAAGAGTTGACGATTGTAGGAAAAGAATCCATCCTCAACGGTATTGATGGAGTAAAAACTATCGACATCCCTATCCATGGTGCTACTAGTAGCTTTACCGGGGGGTATAGTTTAGTCTTACCAGAAGGTGTGACAACAACAAAAGACCGAGTTGTGGTGAAAGTAGAAATTGAACCACAGATGTAGGAGAGAAAGATGTTACGTATTATTAATTTTCGGATACCAGTACAAGAGGCAGAGCGGTTAGAAACATTACTTGTAAAAAAATATAGCCCATTACAAGGACGTATTAAAGCGATTCATGTGGTACGACGGGCCGTAGATGCAAGGAAGAAACCGAATATTACTTTTGTGTACACTTTGTTTTTAGAAGTAGACCAAGAGCAACAATTGATGAAAAAATTAAGTCGTCATAAAGATATTACTTTGATGGAACCTGAAATGCCGGAACCTATTATGCGTGGTACGGCACCTATGCAACATCGCCCAGTGGTAGTTGGTTTTGGCCCTGCTGGCATGCTGGCAGCGTTCTATTTAGCACGAGAAGGATATCGACCTATCGTGTTAGAACGAGGTCAAGATGTAGACCAACGCACTTTAGATGTAGAACAGTTTTGGAAAGAAGGTATTTTCAAACCCGAATCGAATGTACAGTTTGGTGAAGGTGGAGCAGGTACCTTCTCAGATGGCAAATTGACGACCCGTGTCACCCATCCAAGACTTCATGAGATTGCTACGTACTTTGTAGAATTTGGAGCTCCTAAAGAAATTTTATATAAACATAAACCTCATGTAGGAACAGATATTTTGCGCCATATGGTAAAAGCTATGCGCCAGCAAATTATTGCTTGGGGTGGAGACGTTCGATTTGGTGCACACGTCACAGATATTGAAGTACAAGACCAAGTTGTAACCGGCGTTATCATTAATGGAATAGAACGAATCCCTGCAGATATTGTGATGTTAGGGGTTGGTCATAGTGCACGTGATACCTATCGTATGCTCTATGATAGAGGGGTCCATTTAGAAGGGAAATCCTTTGCTATCGGCGTTCGTATTGAACATGATCAAGATGTGATCGATACGTCACAATATGGAGTGTATCCCGCAGATATTGGGTTAGGAGCAGCAGAATATTCTTTAGTGTATCATGATAAAGAACAAGATCGTTCTTGTTATAGTTTCTGTATGTGTCCAGGGGGACAAGTTGTGGCGAGCGCCTCTGAAGAAGGCGGTGTTGTGACCAATGGTATGAGTTTATACGCTCGTGACAGTGGGATTGCGAATAGTGCATTGGTGGTTACTGTAGGCCCTCGTGACTTTGGAGAGCATCCATTAGCTGGGGTGGACTTTCAACGAAAATGGGAAGAACAGGCTTTTATCGTGGGAGGTCGCAATTACCATGCACCAATTCAGACGGTAGGTCATTTCTTAGGTCGTACTGATACGAATGATGTACAACGGAAGGCTTACAGTTATGAACCGGGTGTGACACCAGCAGATATTCGCCAATGCTTGCCAGAGTACGTGACGAATACATTAGCGGAGGCCTTGCCATATTTTGGACGCCGTATACAAGGCTTTGATGCGGACCATGTGTGTATGACTGGGGTGGAAACACGAACATCAGCACCGCTTCGCATCGTACGAGACGACAACAGACTTTCACAGTCCACGAAGGGATTATATCCCATCGGAGAAGGTGCAGGCTATGCAGGAGGCATCATGAGTGCCGCCTTAGATGGGGCAGAAACTGCCATACTAATTATGAATACATATGGCCCTTTGAAAGGAGATCATCATGAGTAGATTATTCGGTACAGATGGGGTACGAGGTTTAGTTAATGAATTTTTAACGCCAGAGTTGGCCTATCATTTAGGTCGGGCAGCGGCGTCTTACTTTGGACAATCCGTAGATCGTCCTACTTTTCTAATTGGACGTGACACACGTATATCGGGAGGTATGTTAGAAAATGCTTTAGCCTCTGGTATTTGCGCTGTAGGTGGAGATGTGATTATTTTAGGAGAAGCACCGACACCAGCGATTGCCTACTTGGTTCGCCAAAAAGGATGTACTGCAGGGGTTGTTATTTCCGCATCTCATAATCCGTATCCAGATAATGGTATTAAGTTCTTTGATGGTAACGGCTTTAAATTGCCAGATGCCGTAGAAGATGAAATTGAAAAATTATGTACAGCTAGCGCAGACGATTGCTTGCCACGACCAACAAAAGGTGATATTGGTCAAATCTTCTACCATCAAGACTGGGTGGAAGAATATGTAAACTTCGTAGTATCCACTAGCGACGCTTTAACGGGTTTGAAAGTTGTCTATGACGGAGCCCATGGGGCAGCTTCCTATGTGGGACCTAAGATTCTTCGTCAATTAGGGGCAGAGGTAGTAGCTATCAATGTAACACCAACGGGCACGAATATTAACGACAATGCAGGGTCTACTCATTTAGATGGCTTACAAGAAACAGTGCTTCGTGAAGGTGCTCAGGTGGGGATTGCCAATGATGGTGATGCAGATCGTTGTCTAATGGTAGATGAAAAAGGCCAAGTTTTAGATGGTGACCAAATTATGTTACTTTGCGGTTTACACTTGAAAGAGCAAGGTAAATTGAAAGAGAATATGATTGTAGGCACTGTGATGAGCAATATCGGATTTCACAAGGCGGCGAAAGAGTTGGGTATGCAAACATGTAGCACAGCTGTAGGTGACCGCTATGTACTGGAAAAAATGCTCGCTGATGGATACTCTATTGGTGGGGAACAATCTGGACATGTTATCTTCTTGGATTACAATAGCACTGGTGATGGTTTATTGACAGCGGTACAAACCTTGTCCATCATGAAAGAAAAAGGAAAATCTTTATCTGAATTAGCTGGTTTGATGACGAAATACCCACAATTGTTGGTGAATGTACGAGTGTTAACAAAAGCAGGTTGGGAAACGAATAGTGCGATCCAAGATGCGATTCGTGAAGCAGAAGAAGAACTGGGTAGTAATGGTCGTATTTTAGTACGTCCATCTGGTACAGAGCCATTGATTCGTGTTATGGCAGAAGGTCCGAACCAAGACCAATTGGATGAATTATGTAACCGTATTGGCGATGTAATTCGCATTGAACAAGGAGAAGCCTAATGTTTCGCTTAGTGACGGATGAAGAAACCTATGAACAAGGCACTTGGATCGATGTAGAAACAGTGCTACATCAGATTGTGGCAGATGAACGGGTGTTCTTTAGTTTGTTTTGGGGCACACCAAAAGAAAACTGCCACTTTGTTCAAGCTATTATGGATGAAGAGCAACCGAATCAGCTAAATCTGGAAATCGCCTTAGATAAAGATGGATATAACTATATGTATGTGAAGAAGGATGTGCCCATACCATGGTGTATGGATACATTGCAAACCATGTACATAGAAAGCCATTTGCCAGATATGAGCGTGTGGGAGTTTGTAGGGGCTTTTCCGCAAGGGTAGAATTTTGATGGCGTCGATAATCGTACTAGGTAAAACCTATGCAATGCTATGGAAGAAGCTATACGTATTATAGAAGCATGTTATAAAAGGTTTTTAATCAAATGTGGGGGCTACTTTTATAGGCGTGGCTCCTAAATTTAGCATAGAACTAATCTATATGATAGAATCATAAAAGAGAGGAAAGTTGATAATTTTTAATCAACTTTCCTCTATTTTATTTACGGGCTATTTTGTTACAGTTCTATTTTATTAGGTACTAGTTTGTTATTGTTCCGCCATAGCTAGTAATCAATTATTCCGCAATAGGTGCTTGCAATAAAGCGTTACCAGTATCCATGCCAACTGGAGCAGGACTTACCAAATATAAGCAAAGTACGATGAGTATAGTTAAACCGATGATTAACCAAGAGAATTTGCCAGACTTACTGAATCCGTAGTATCCAAACATGCGGATACCGAAGGCACAACCAACGGCAGCAATTAAGGAGGCTAAGGAGAATTGGTTTTCTAGTACAAACAGAACCATGGTACCCGCAAAAGCGCCGATCACTGTGACCATAGGTACAATACGATCAAATGGAGATGGGAAATTTCGTTTAACACCATGAATGTACGAGGAGATTTCCAATCCGAATACACCTAATAGTAAGGATAAGGAAGGCCAAATAGCAGTCCAGGATTGACGCATAGCATAGCGATTAGCCCCTACATAGTAAGCAAACCAAGTTAAGCCCAGCATGGCAATACCTACTAAAAGGAAGTACCAAGTATCAGGAATATGACGGTATGCTAAGACACCGACGATGGTCCAACCAGCGGCTAACAGGGAGGAAATCCCGATTTGTTTTAGGGTAGGACGCTCTGCTTGTGGGATGCGTTTGTATAAGGCAGCCCCTAATTCCAAGATAAAGAAGAAAATAAATAATCCGATGGATACATGAGGAGATACAAGACTTAATCCAAAAGAGATAACAAGAGGAATGGCTAATTTCCAACCAGGGAAGAAGGTTAACTCTTTAAAGTCTAATCGTACATCCTGTGTTTCTAAGGTAAATGTATTATACAAAGTAAATGTCAACATAAATGACACAACTTCTACTGGTGTAGCCCCCCAATATAATAGGGTTGGTACTAATAAGAAGGAAATGGTAATCCCCGTAAACCGAGAGATAAAGGCTGCTACGATACCTATCGTAAAGTAAGGTAGTAGGGCAAAGATATACTCCATGATGAACTCCTTTTTAAAAAATGATATATTCACTTTTAGTATACGTTACTTTGGAACGCATAGCAAGGATATCAATGGATAGATTTTTCCTTAGGCGACATATCTTTTACAATGCGACGAATTGTTTCTGGATGGCATCCGTAATGGCTAGCAATTTCAGCTACGGACAACTGCTCATCTTGGTGTAAAGCGTATATATCATAAGCATATGTACGAATACGGGGTGCTTTTTGATACACGCCATGACGAATGAGCAGATTCCGAATTGTATGGTAATTGGTATGATATGCATTTGCTAATGCTTGCAATGGAGTGCCTTGGACATATTTAGAAATAATGCTATGTGTAGGGAGTTGTTCCTTGTTTCCTCGTAAAGTAATCCCTCGTTCCCGCAACCGAGAGGCGATGGTAGAGGGTTTGACAGCATATAGTTGTCCAATATGGATGGTAGATAGCTTGTACTGTGTATAGAGTTGGCAAATATCATCAATAGGTAGGTCAATACGTTTCATACTATTTCGGAGGGGAATACTATGACGTTGTAAGACATGAATAATCGTAGAAGGTGATACCTGTAATTCTCGACCAATCATGGCGGCACTAGATCCTCTGTTATAGGATTCTAGAATATAGGAGATAGGTAATGCTGTTGGAGAAGAACTAGGGCGAGGCTCTTTTAGATGCCATTCATGTAAACGGCTATAGATGGTTCGAGGGGACACATGAAAGTGCTGAGCTATAGCTTTGATGGATGTGCCACTTCCATAGAGTTGAGTCAGTTCCTCTTTGGGGATATTCGGGGTTCTACTGTGAAAGGGAATCTCATTGTCTCGTAGGCGTTGGCAAATAGTACTTTGACTACAGTGTAATTGATCTGCGATAGCTTTGGTAGTCAAGTGCTGAGTTACATAAAGTTGATACAGTAATTCATAGGGAATCGAAATGATGAACTTTTTTGGTTTGCTCATAATAGGCCTCCTCGTATGCTTTGCTGTTGAGTTAGTTTACTTTCAGTATGCATAGAATAGTGAAAGTTGTCTACTCACTGGTAGGAGTGTGTATCACTGGTAGGAAATTTTCTGTCTCCTATGGAGGAACGAGGTGATCATCGTGTATAATAAAAGAAATAGTTTTGATGATACAAGGAGATATTATGAAAGATATGATTCATTATATTGCGATGCTACCGGCTATTGCTATCGCAATTTCGATATTTAACTATGCTCAAGCAAAGATGGCTATCCGTCTAGGGGATACGACACCGAGACAATGGGGACGAGATACGATCAATCCTTTTGCTCACCTAGATTTGCTGGGCGTGCTGGTCATGCTTATTGCCAGTGTAGGATGGAGTAAGCCTATTCCGTTTTCACCCTATAATTTTAAAAATCCACGGACAGCGATGGTGCAAATTGCCTTAGCTGGATTGGGTGCTAATATTTTAGTGGCATTCCTTGCCTACATGGGTATGTCTGTGGTCACGCAACTGGGGACAATCAGCACGGGGTTGCAGATGGTTATGTCCTACATCGTGACTTTGAGCATCGGCTTTGGAGTCTTTAACATGTTGCCAGTACCAGGCTTTATTGGATTTTATGTACTACTTCAATATTTGCCCTATGAGTGGCAAGAAAAACTATTAGGTGCTCAGCTATGGTTCTTTATTGGTATTTTGGTATTGGGCCAATTTGGATTTTTAGGCGCTATCATACGTCCAGTATTTGCAGTGATTTTAGGCATTTTTGAAAGCATTGTTCATCTAATTCTATAATGATGAAGCAGTCGTTTCGTTTATAAATAGAAATATAGTATAGCTAATTATAACAATTATTCATAATCAAAAAATAAATATTGCTAGTCATTCCCAAAAAGAGTACAATCATAGAAGGTATAATTTTATATTTCATAGGAGGGTATCCAAATGAAAAAAAGTAAGTTAGCTATTCTTGCATTGGCATTAGTAGGCGCAGTATCTGTGGGCGCAAATGCATCTGCTCATGGCGTATTCTTTGCAGAACGTATTGATCAACCAACATTGGTATTAGGGGAAGGTCCTGTAGATAATGCATACGAACCATCCATGGTAAAAAGCTTTGAAGCTTATGATGTGGGATATAACCCATTGGACATGAAAGTAATCCCTCATGAACACAATGTAACAATTGATAAAAATGAAATGTTAGGTACTACAGCAACTACATTTGACTATGGCTATTTTACTAAAGATAAAGACGGTAAAACTCATAGAGCAATGATGAAAGATGTACCGAATGCTGTGAAATCGACGCATGCAGTAAAATACAATGTAAACTATTGGAATGCAGCGGTAAAACCTCAACGTTTAAATATGCCAATCGAAATCGTTCCAAGCGTTAACCCATTAACATTGCGCAAAGGCGATACTTATGAAATCCAAGTATACAAAGATGGCATGCCTTATGCTAACGCTCCATTAATCAAAGACGTTATCAATGATTTGACTAATGAAAGCGAAGCTGATGCACAAGGTAAAGCAATGGTAACAGTAGGTGCTAATGGCTTGAATGTAGTAGGCGTAGAAGTAGCATTCCCAACAGAAACAAAAGGGGAACAAACTAAATACTTCTCTAGTTTATCCTTCACAATTCAACCAGAGTAAGACGTCACTTGTAACGCTATAAAAACTTGTGGCGGATGTAATATGATAAAGGAAAGAGCACGGTATACCCCCTCTCAAACGGTATTTCATAATGTTTGTTCGGGGGCACACCGTGCTCTTTTTTTTGTTTGTCTTATCTAGACAGTACAATCTGCCACAAGTTTTTTACGCGTAACGGCGTTCCTTAGGTGAAGGAAGAGCGCGACATATTCCTCCGCAAACTGATACAGTGGTTAGGTTTGCTCCGGAACATGTCGCGCTCGTTTTGTATTGGTGTAATTCAGTCAATATGGATGCCACAAGTTTTCTACTCATCACTGCGTTCCTCAGAGAATAGGTTGCGGTGTTTGTTCGGGGCACACCGTGCTCTTTTTTTGTTTGTCTTATTTAGACAGTACGATCCGCCACAAGTTTTTTAGGCCTAACTGCGTTCCTTAGGGAGAGCATGTAGGTTATACTAAAGTACCAGTTCTATGATAGGGTGAATAAAGTATCAAAAAAAGTTATAATCACTATAGAATGTATATCTTCTAGTGAAGGTTGATTTTTCGTCGTGCAATACAAGCTTATAGCAAGAAATTATTACTAGTGATAGGCTAGTATTGGCAAAAAATTAATGAAAAATTACAGTAAAAAAATAAAGCGATAAATCAAAATAAATATTGAAAATAATAGATTTACTATGTATAATATATGTAAGAATTATAAAAGAATGCCATGGCTTATCTATGCATGAGTTTAGTATAAGTGGCTGGATGTAATGAATTGTATATAGCAGCTAATGAAGTAGTATATTAGCTGTTTTTTTGGTTGTAGTATAGTGATTATAAATAATATATGAATTAGGAGGTTCTATCACAGATGAACAAGTTATTCAAAGTTATTTGGAGCAAATCTAAGCAATGCTATATCGTAGTATCTGAAGTAGCAAAAAACAGAAGTGGAAAAAAGAAAATTGTTGTAGCTAGCGTATTAGCGGCGCTGACGGTAGGTGTACAAGTGGCAACTGTAGAAGCAGCGATTCCAGAGGGCAATACATCGAATGGTGCTGTCGTTGCCATTGGTGGGGGAGCTAAGGCCAGCAATCGGTTTGCTTCTGCCATGGGTCAAGATGTGGAAGTCAGTGGTCGTTTCTCGGTAGGTATTGGTGTACAAGTGCGAGCACCAGGAGAAAATGTAGTGGCCATAGGTTCTGGCGCATTTAGTGGGAAAAAAGTAGAAGCCAATGAAAATGATGCCATTGCCATTGGTACGGCGGCACAGGCAAAAAAATCGGCGGGGATTGCTATTGGTCGCTTATCTACTGTAGAAACTGGAGAACGTGGTATTGCTATTGGTAATGAAAGTAAGGCGGGAGCTACGGAGGCTATCGCGTTAGGCCACAAAGCAACAGCGACAGGTGCCACATCAGTGACAATTGGTAGTGAATCAAAAGCCACAGGCGCCACAGCAGCTGCCTATGGATATAAATCAGAAGCAACGGGTGCTAGTGCGGTGGCTGTAGGTAATACCTCAAAAGCCACAGCTGCTAACACAGTAGCGGTAGGTAATACATCACAGGCTACGGCCGCTAACACAGTGGCGGTAGGTAACACATCACAGGCCACAGAAGATAGTGCATTAGCAGTAGGTAATGGTGCTAGTGCGAGCGCTGCAGGTACCGTTGCACTTGGTAAAAGTGCAACAGCCAATGCGACACAGGCTATTGCTATCGGCAGTGCAGGCACAGATTTAACAGAAGCTCCTACAGCAACGGGAACTCAGTCTATCGCGATTGGTACGAAAACAGTAGCCAATAGTGGTAATGCTATTGCCATGGGTTCCACTGCATCTGCCACTGGTGTGGCTACGACGGCTATCGGTACTGATGTATTAGCAAAGCAACATGGCTCAACAGCAATTGGTTCTACAGTTAAGGTAGAAGGAAGTAAAGCGGTAGGTCTTGGGTTTCAAGTAAGTTCTAAGCAAGATGGTAGTACGGCGATTGGATATATTACCAACGTATTGGGTAATCAAGCGGTAGGCATTGGATCTAATATGACTGTTGGTGAGAATGCTGGTGGTGCCGTAGCAATTGGGTACATGTCAAGCGTTACTGGTCAAAGTGGTATCGGCATTGGATCTAATGGCACATTAGCATCTGGTCATAGTGCGATTGCTCTTGGTAATAGCACACAAGCAACAGGGGCATCCTCTATTGCAATCGGTAAAAGTGCTAATGCCGCCCTAGCACATTCCGTTGCACTAGGTGAAGGATCCACGACAGCTACGACAGATGCGAAAAATGCAACTGCCTACTTATCCGGCGATGCTGTGAATGATACGGGAAATGGTATTGTATCCCTGGGGAATAAACGAAATGAATCTGATACAGGTACCATCACTCGTCGTATTGTCAGTGTAGCAGGTGGTTCCGACGATTATGATGCGGTCAATGTGAAACAATTAAAAGCCTTAGAAGCGGCGAGTTTGAAAACTTTGAAAGTTGTGAATGGTGCCACTACGACAGAAATGGTACCAAAGGAACGTAAGCTTACGTTAACAGCGGGGAACAATGTTACCTTAACTCCAGATGTGAACACTGGAGCTATTACCATTGCGTCCACTAGTGAAGTAAATAAGATTACTAGTGGTAATACAAATGCTCTTACTGTGACCAATGTGAATGGTAATGTGACAGTGACTCCTGTGGTAGCCGCAGATGTTACAAGTGCAGCAGAAGGAAATAAACTAGTTACGGCTGGCGCTGTGAAAACGGCATTAGATACAAAGGTGAGCAATGATACTTTCACAAGGGAAATGAATAAAAAGGCTAATGTCACAGATGTGGACACATTGAGAACGACAAAGGTGGATAAAACGGACGAGCTCCATGTGAAAGAAGGGGAATATGACATTGACGGTACAGGCAATGTTACCTTGAAACAGGCCAATGGAAATGGAGCTGTGGCAACTGGAAAAGATGTGGTGATTAAAGGTGTGGCAAGTAAAGCTGCATTGGATACGTTAACAACTACAGTGGCAGGCAAAGTAGATACGAATACTTTCACTACAAAGTTAGCTGAAAAGTCTGACAAATCTTATGTAGATACACAATTGGGAACAAAAGCAAGTACGAATTATGTAGATACAAAATTTGGCGATATCGATACAAAATTAGATAATGCGTTGAATAACACGGTTGTGAAAAAGGCTGATTTGGCGAATTTGACGAGTGGTAAGCTAGATGCTACAGCAGAATTACATGTAGTGAAAAATACGTATACCGTTGATACGAACGGCAATGTGGTATTGAAACAAGCCAATGGTGAAAATGTGGTGCAAGATAATCAGGATGTCATTATTTCTGGTGTCGCTAGCAAAACCGATATTACTACATTAACTACAGAAGTAGGTAAAAAAGTAAGTACCGCTGACTTTACAACTGAGAAAAACCGCGTAAATGCGGCTTTGGCAAATAAATTAGAAACGGCAGACTTTAATGCGGCAAAAGCAAATTTTGCGAATCGAGATGATATTGCTGCTTTGCGTGATGTGTTGAATAATAAGCTGGATAAGGATACGGCAGATAAATTTGTGCAAGGCATGCAAAATAAGGTAAGTACTGAGGACCTAAATAACCGATTAACAGCAGCTAAAGCGGACAGTGATAGAGAGTTAGCGAATGCAAAAACGGAACTAAGTGATAAGATTACCGCTTCCACTGAAAATAAGGTGGATAAAGCCGATGAACTCCATGTGAAAGCCAAAAGCTATGCGGTGAATGCAGATACTGGTGAGGTGACACTGGAACAAGAAAATGGGAACCAACAGTCGGTGGCAGATAAAGCTTTCAAAATCACAGATGTAGCTAGCAAAGCTAAATTAGAAGCATTGACCACAACGGTAGCAGGAAAAGCTGATACAACGTATGTGAATACCGAATTAGGTAAGAAGGCAGATACCTCCTTTGTGAACACAGAATTACGTAAGAAAGCGGATACGACTTATGTAGATACGAAGATTGCAGATAATGCAGCAAAATTGGAAACTGCATTGCGTGATACAGTTGTTAAAAAAGATGAATTAGCAAACTTAACTGTTGATAAGGTGGATAAAACAGCGGAACTGCATGTGAAAAAAGGTGAATATACCTTTGATACAAATGGTAATATCGTGTTAGAAAAAGTGGACGGCACTGGTACTGTTAAAAATGATGAAAAAGTAACAATTACCGGCGTGGCAACGAAAGCAAGTGTAGATGCTGTAACTACACGAGTGACAACGGCGGAGACGAATATTACTAACCTTACCACTGACTTAGGGGATACAAAAACGAAGTTAACTAATTTGACCACAAAAGTGGGAACTGTAGAAGCAACAGCTAATGCTGCGAATACAGCTGTGGCGAATCTTTCTACGAGAGTGGATGGAATTAATGATACGGTTACCGATCAAGGAAATCGTTTAAGGAATGCGGAAACTAACATTAATACGATTACTACTAAGTTGAATGATAAGGTAGATTCAAAAGATTTTAATGAGAAATTAACTGCATTAAAAACGGAAATTACAGATAGCACTAAATTATCCTTTGCTGGGGATGTAACAAAAGATGGTAATGACACGGCTACTAATGCAGTGGAATTAAATCTAAAAACAGATACACTAAATGTAAAAGGTGTAACAGATGAAATTCATACAGTAGCCAAAGGCAATACGATTACAGTAGGCTTATCTGATAAGGTAAAAGACCAATTAAAAGAAATTGCTAAAATTGGTGACACTTCAGCAGATGGTCGTGATGGTGTAAATGGAACGGCAAAGAACACAGGTCTTACGGCTGAAGATGGGTTAAATGGTAAAACATTAACCGACAAAGTAAATGCCCTTCGTAATGGTGAAGCTGGTTCTGTTGTGTATACAGATGCGGATGGAAATCGGTTAACAAAAGCTAATAATGGAAAATATTATAAGGCTAATGAAGTAGGATCTGATGGTAATCCAATTGGAGCAGCACAACCAGTAGGGGCAGACAAATTCCAAGCCACCTTGGTAAATCCAAATGGTACGACAACACCTACAAAATTATCTAATGTGGCGGATGGAACTATTTCTTCTACCTCTAAAGATGCAGCAACGGGCAAGCAATTGTTTGATGCGAAAACTGAGTTAGCTACCGCTTTAGGAGGTGGAGCTACTGTCGGTGCCGATGGTACCTTGACGAATCCTACCTATCACCTAACAGATAAAGATGGTAATGCTAAATCTGTGAACACTGTTGGTGATGCGTTAACGACCATCAATGATCGTTTTAACTCTGTAGCCACTGCGACGAACGCAGACGTGGAAAAACTAAAAAATATGGATGGCTTAACAGAAACAGGAACAAATGTTATCAAAGATTTAGCGAAAGAGGTCATCGATGTAGCTGGTGATGGAAAAGCTATCAATGTAAGTAATAAAACAGAAGGTGACAAAAAAATCTTTACAGTTACCTTGAGTAATCATTTAGAGTTGGCAAAACCAACTACAGATGCGCAAGGAAATGTTATTGAAACGCCTAATAGTGTAGATGCGGATGGAAATCCAATGTTTGATAGAGAAAAGGCTAACATGGGGCTCGATATTAATGGTCATGATGGATCCATTACTGCCGGTTATGGTGATTCCGTTGTGAATATTGATGGTCGCCATGGTGCGATTACGGCGGGGGCTGGTGCCAATGAGGTGAAATTGAATGGCGCCGATGGTAGCGTTACAGCTAACACCGGTGTCTTTGGAGATCATTCTGGCCCTAATGGTGCTCCAGATAAAGGCAAGAGCAAAGTGACTATCAATGATCAAGGATTATCCATTGTTAGCATGGATAGCACTGGTAAATCGTCGTCTACTATTACCTTTAAAGATGGAACGATTACAGGACTGAAAGCAGGTACTGGTGACAACGATGTGGCTACAGTAGGTCAAATGAAAGAAGCATTAGCAAATACATCTGGACAAATCGGTGAAGCCGTGAAAGAAACGGCAAAACGGGTGAATGAAGTAGGAGCACATGCAGCAGCGTTGTCGGCTATGAATCCATTAGGTTACGATCCGCTACGGAAATCACAAATTATGGCAGGGATTGGTACCTATAAAGGTAACCAAGCGTTGGCTCTAGGCGTGGCACATTATGTAAATGAAAATTTCATGTTCAATGCAGGCGTCACTATGGGAGCGGGTAAAAGCATGGCAAACTTAGGTGCAACCTATCGTTTTGGTGCTGGAGATGACGCCATTCCAGAACGTTACAAAGGGGGACCAATCTCCTCTATTTATGTGATGCAAGATGAAATCGCGGCCTTGAAAGCAGAAAATGCTAGAAAAGATGCAGAAAATGCAGAAATGAAAGCACAAATTAAAATGCTCATGGAACGCATGGGTATGGCATAAAATGAAATAACAATAATTAAAAGTTAACTAGCATACCAAAAAGTGGGTACCAATGTCGTAATGACGTGGTACCCACTTTGATTATGTGTAAATTTTATTTCTATGATCGAAATCAACAGCTATGATAACTAATGTATCATCTTTAATTTCGACTATTAATCGATAATTAAGTATACGATATCTCCAAAAGCCTTTAAGATTTCCTTTTAAAGGTTTTCCATGTATACGAGGATCCTCAGTGCCACAAAGATTTTTTTTAATATATGAGTATAATAATTTTTGAGTAGAAGAATCCATTTTTTTGATTTTCTTATGTAACTTAACTGGAATAATTACTTGATATCCCATTCTTTAGCAGCCTCCTCAAATGTTAGGAACTCCATAGAATCTTTTTCTTGTAAATATTCATTGACGATGGATATATCGTATTCATCTTCGATTCGCTCTAATAACATAGCTTTAATATATTGAGAGATGTTTTCTCCTTTACTTTCAATATATTGACGAATAATTTTATCTTCTGCTTCATTAAAACGAACAGATATAACAGCCATGATAATCACCTCGCTTCCATGTTTACATTGTAAACATAGAAGCAAAAAAAGTCAAGAAATTTGGGTTTGAAGGTAATGAAGTGGTAAAATCTATACATGTATATAGGTAAGAAGAATATATCATGAGTTAGTGTAACACTCTTATGGGAAAATAAAATAGAAATAATCCAATAAAAGTGTTAGAATGAAAAAAATGATATTCTGTATTAATAATAGATTGGAAAGGAGTTTCTATGGCAATCGAGATTGGACAAGTTGGTATGGCTATGGTGGTAGTGGAAGCTAACAATACAGCAGAGTACATGGGTAGTGGTACTTTACCTGTGTTTGCCACACCTGCGATGGTAGCATTGATGGAGAAAGCAGCCTATACTGGGATTCAAAGTGATTTAGGAGACGGCGAAGGATCCGTGGGGATTCGCATGGAAACAAGCCATGAAGCAGCTAGCCCATTAGGTGCAATTATAACTGCAATGGCAACGGTGGTAGCTGTTGACGGTAGAAAAGTAACCTTTGAGGTAGTGGCTAAAGAAGGTGAAAAAGTTATCGGCCGTGGTACACATGAACGGTTTATTATTAATAACGAAAAGTTTATGTCTAAAATCGTCGCTAGCTAAGTTATGTAGCCTGTGGCGATGAACAGAATAGGTACGACAAAGCCCGTGGTACACGTCTTCAGAAACGGTATTTCATAATGTTTCTTCAGACGTATACCACGGGCATTTTGTTATCTTATTTATTTAGTATGAGTCGCCACAAGGCTACTACACATAACGGCGCTCCTCAGTGTTTTGATTGTGTGTATTGAATATATGAAAACGCCTAACGAATGAGGTCTTGTACACCTCAACACGTTAGGCCATTTTCGTTCTCAAGTATTTTCGAGATGAGCCTAACGCCTTCGACACGTTATTGGCTCTCTTTTATTATGGCTAGTATACCATACTTTCAACGGTATGCCAAATTATTTACGAGGGATGCGGCGTAAGATTGGGATTAGTAGCAAGGCTACTAAGATGCCGATGCCGCTGGTTAGGAAGGATGCGGGTAGTCTTGTGACGGCAGCGATGTAGCTATCCAGTACGACCCACCATGCCACGAAGTACCCTGCAGCTGTCCAAATAGCACCTACTAGCATAGCTAATAAGATACGAGGAGTAGATACGGAACGAGCAGGAACGGTAGGTCTCCAACCCACTGTTAATAAGCCTACGATGACACCTGCTAATCCTTTAATCACGATGGAGAACACTGTGTATTGGGAATGCCCCATGATGAGGTCAAAGATGCCAGATCCGATGGCCCCAGCGAGCCCTGCATAGAATCCGCCGAATACGGATGCCATGGAGAATAGAGCGGCGGAACCAAGGTGTACCATAGCCCCTGTTGGCAGAGGTACTTTTATGGTCGTAAACACGATGCATAAAGCGGATAATAATCCGATATAGATGATATCTTTTGTTGTTGAGTTCATGAAACCTCCTAATTATGGATTGGGAATGGAAATTAACCGATCTAATAGTAATTCAAGGGCTAAGCCGTCACGCAAGGAACCGATTTCCTCATGGGTGAACTTCACTGCTTCTGTAGTAAATTGGCCTGCAATGCGAGATGCTTCTTCCGGGGTATAGCCACGTAATACGAGGGCTGTTAAGATAGCTGTGAAAGTATCCCCCGTTCCGTGGGCTTTCACTTGTACTAATGGGTTGGATATCCATGTGATAGTATCTGTGCTGCCACGATAGACGGCGATGAGTGCAGAATCTTCAGATGGTAAGCTAGATAGTACTACATACTCAGGTCCTTGTGCATGCAAACGACGGCACATATCATAGATTACTTCTTCTGATTGAGGTGTAGGGTCATAGGGGATATCTAAGAGGAAACAAGCCTCTGTGTAGTTCGGTTTGATGATGAACGCTTTGGTGATGAGCTTGCGCATTTCTTTCACCATTTCGTCGTTATAGATAGAATAGAGTTTGCCATCATCTGCCATAGCAGGGTCTACCACAACGAGTTTATCTTTGCCGAACCGTTCGATGGCATCTTCTACGAGACGAATTTGTTCAGGTGATGCGAGGAAGCCACTTTGAATGGCATCGAAGGTGATGTCGTTTTTGTTCCAACAGTTGTAGAAACTTTCAAGGTAATCCGTAATGTCTACCAATTCAAAGTTAGGATATTCTAAATGATTGCAAAGTACCGCTGTTGGTAACGGAATCGGTTGGCACCGTAGAGCACTCACTAAAGGGATGAACACAGTGAGTGAACAACGACCGACAGAACTCATATCTTGTATGGATAGTATAGTAGGTACGTGATTCATGGGACACTCTCCTTTTGTTTGTAATAGATACCTTCACATAACAATATCACTATGCTATTTGTAATATATATTTTCATATTGTTATACTTGTGGATGACACTTGTGTTTTGTTATGCAGTTAACAAAATTTATATAGACCATTGTATGTGAAGAAGTATATTCTACTGTATATCAATAGGATATTTTAAGAATGCTATTAGTATACACTTTCATAGTGTCATGCGTAAATACACAGAAATTATAAAAATATTAGGACAGATATGTAAAAACTAGAAATTATTGTCATGTTAACGTATAATAAAGAGATACATAACAATAGTTTGGAGATTGAATATGAGTGTTTTAACTGTAACCAATGTAACCCATGGATTTGGGGCAAGACAAATATTAGATGATGCATCTTTCCGTTTGCTGAAAGGAGAACACGTGGGCTTAATCGGAGCCAACGGAGAAGGAAAGTCCACCTTTTTAAATATCATTACGGGGCATCTAATGCCAGATGAAGGCAAGGTGGAATGGTCCAACCAAGTGACGGTAGGCTATTTAGATCAGCACAGTGTATTAGAGAAAGGAATGACCATTCGCGATGTACTGCGAGGGGCCTTCGATTCTCTTTATGGTATTGAGCAACAATTGCAAGATGCCTATTTAGAAATGGGCGATTGTTCTGAGGACAGAATGAATGAGCTTATGGAGCTTACTGGCGAATGGCAAGAGATGTTAGAGCAACGAGGCTTCTATGAAATCGATGCGACCATTGAACGGACTGCCCAAGGCTTAGGCTTGATGGACATCGGTCTTGACCGTGACGTTATGGATTTGAGCGGTGGTCAACGGACGAAAGTATTGCTCACAAAATTGTTGTTGGAGCAACCAACAATTTTACTCTTGGACGAACCGACAAACTATTTAGACGTGGATCATATTAAATGGCTGCAAAACTATTTGCAAAACTATGAAAACGCCTTTATCTTAATCTCTCATGATGTAGAGTTCTTAAATTCTGTAGTGAACGTCATTTACCATATTGAGCAAGCGCAGCTCACACGGTATACTGGCGATTATTACCAATTCCTAGCTGCTTACGAAGTAAAAAAGCAACAAGCTTTGCGTGCGTACGAGCGCCAACAGCAAGAAGTGGCAGACATGAAAGATTTCATTCAGCGCAACAAAGCCCGTGTGGCTACTCGTGGTATGGCTAACTCCAGAGCGAAACGCCTAGAAAAAATGGAAATCCTAGAGAAGCCACAAGAAAAGATAAAACCATCCTTTGGGTTTAAAGAAGGACGTACACCGAGTCGTTTCATCGTGGATGCGAAAGACCTTGTTTTGGGTTATGATGAGCCATTGACACGTCCTGTAGAAGTGGTCATCGAACGAGGTAAGAAAATCGCTATTCAAGGTGTGAATGGCTTGGGAAAAACAACCTTATTAAAAACCTTGTTAGGCATGATTCCGGCTTTATCTGGAAATATTGAAAAAGGTGAGTTTTTACAAATTGGTTACTTTGCCCAAGAAGACAGTCGAGATAATTCGAAAACTGCGTTGGATTACATTTGGGATGCCTACCCGTCCTTGACGAATTCCGAGGTGCGTGCAGCTCTTGCTCGATGTGGACTTACCAATGAGCATATTACGAGCCAAATGCGTGTCTTATCTGGTGGAGAAAATGCAAAAGTTCGTCTCTGTAAATTGATGCAGGAATCCTATAATGTACTTGTATTGGACGAACCGACGAACCATTTAGATGTAGATGCGAAGGCAGAATTGGCGCGGGCATTGCAGGCTTTTAAAGGGACGATTGTCCTCGTCTGCCATGAACCAGAATTTTACGAATCTTGGGTGACCGATATTTGGACCATCGAAGATTGGACTACGAAAATTATTTAGGAGATGACTATGAAAGAACAAGCTCTAGACGGTGTGCGCCAATTATTAGAGGGCCTTGGTATCGATCTTGAAGCACAGGGTATGACAGATACGCCGAAGCGTGTGGCCACGTTATTTGAAAGCTTGTTTTCTGGACGTAACAGCACGGCCGAAGAGGCTCTAGGCGATGTGTATCCCACGGAACATACGGGCCTTGTATCGGTGAATCACATTCCTTTTTATTCCATATGTGAACATCATTTAATGCCTTTCTATGGCAAAGTACACATTGTGTATCAGCCACGGGATGGCAAAGTATTTGGTTTGGGCCGTTTGAAAGCCTTGGTAGATGTCTTTGCTAAACGTCCACAATTACAAGAGCGATTTACCCATGACATTGCCACATCCTTAGTGGAAGACGGCCATGTGTTGGGCGCTATGGTCATGGTGGAAGCTACTCATTTATGCATGCTCATGAAAGGTGAGGTAGCACAAGAAACGGTGGCAAAAACAATCGTAGCCACTGGTATATTAGAGCCCATTGGGATATTACGGGAGGAAGCATTGGTGTTATTAGGAGGTAACGATCATGTTTAAGTACCGCAAGTACAACTGGCAAGATGGTAAACAATTAGAACTAAAAGACCGTACATTGATTATGGGGATTTTAAATGGCACTCCCGATTCTTTTTCTGATGGAGGTCGTTACAATACTTCTGACACCGCTGTGGCCCATGCGAAATCGATGATTGAGCAGGGTGCAGACATCATCGATGTAGGTGTAGAATCCACACGTCCAGGGCACACGCAAATTTCTGTTACTGAGGAAATTGAGCGCATGAAAGACATTCTATTGCCGGTCTTAGATGTATGTACAATCCCTGTATCGGTGGATACATACCGGGCAGAAACAGCAGACTTTGCCTTATCTCATGGGGCTCATATTTTAAACGATATTTGGGGTTTAAAATATGACAAGGATATGGCTGCAGTAGCTGCGAAATACGATGTGCCGGTCATTATCATGCACAACCAAAATACGACGGATTATGATGATATCATCGACGATATGAAAGCATTCTTTTTCTCCTCTGTGGATTTAGCTTTGAAAGAAGGAGTAAAACCGCAGAATATTTGGCTTGACCCAGGCATTGGTTTTGGTAAAGATTATGCCCAAAATGTGGAAGTCATCCAACGATTGGGGGAAATTACTGTCTATGAGTATCCTGTGCTATTAGCGCCTAGTCGCAAGCGTTTCATTGGCACTATTTTAAATGAATTGTCAGCGGATCAGAGGGATGAAGGAACGGTAGCTACTTGTATTACAGGTATGATTCAAGGCGTGGATATGGTCCGTGTTCACAATGTGGAAATGCATAAACGTGCCATCACGGTGGCAGATGTACTATTACGAGGTGAGTAATGGACAGAATTAACTTGCGAAACATGGCATTTTACGGATACCATGGCAATTTACCAAGTGAAAATGAAATAGGACAGCGATTCTTTGTAGATGTTTCCCTCGCCTTAGACTTGTCAAAAGCAGGTCAGTCGGATCAATTAGAAGACTCCATTAATTATGCGGACGTCTATGAGCGCACAAAAGCAATCGTAGAGGGGACGCCCCGCTGTTTGATTGAACGTGTAGGAACTCTAATAGCGGAATCCATCTGGGGACACTATGAAGGGTTACAGGGACTTTCAGTGACGGTGCGCAAACCAGAAGCGCCTATTCCAGGCGTGCTGGATTACGTAGAAGTAGTGATTACACGAGGGCAATTATAATGTATATCTATTATATTGGCATCGGATCGAACCTAGGTGATAGGGAAGGGTATTTAGCATTCGCTGTATCTGAATTGACGAACACAGACGGTGTTCGCAGTGTAAACCATTCCAGCTGGATTGAAACACCACCCTGGGGTCCCGTAGAACAAGGTCCATTTTTAAATGGTATTTTGAAAGTAGAAGCCACTCTGACACCTCTTGTTATGTTAGATACAATATTGCATATCGAGCGGTTAGCAGGGAGACAGCGAGAGATTCACTGGGGACCTCGTACATTGGATTTAGATATTGTTTGGATAGAAGATGAAGCGGACCAATGCGTGCAGGTGAACACAGCTAATTTGGTAGTACCTCATCCCTATTTTTGGGAACGGATCTTTGTGCTGGAACCATTACAAGAAATTTATCCTCAATTTATCTATCAAGGAGTTAGTATTCATAATAGACTAGAGGAATTGCGGGCAATAGAATCGTAGCTAGAATTATGCAGAGCCAGTTTAGGATGATTCCCACCTTGATGGTGTTAGTCATCGTTAGAATGGTCTATGAAGAAATATATAAGGAGCATATATATGGGTTCTTTTTTTAGAAAAGGGTGGGTAAAATTTATCCTTCTCATGTTTATATTTACGGCTATTACATCGCCTATTGTGGTGTTGTTTGGTCCCTTTGATAATATTAAACGTACCGTCGTAGGGGCCATCTTACGGTCTCGCCATCCACATTATATTACGTGGCTCTATACACCTGAGGAAATTCAGAAAATTGTAGGTACTGTGGGCACTGGTGAAAGCCAAGAACTGTTCAAATTCGATGTGAAAGAAGATACATCCTTGAACTTGCGTAAAATTGAGTCCAATCGGTATACGGGATTTTTATTGGAAATTCCAGACCCTCGACGCATTCAAGTGGCTACGGCGCCACAGTTGAATGAAAAAGGGGAGACCACTAGCAATATTGCGCGCCTCAATGGAGCCGTAGCTGCCATCAATGGTGGTGGATTCCACGATCCAAACGGAACGGGCACAGGTCGTTCTCCCTATGGATTTATTTTGCATGATGGAGAATATGTCATCGGAAAAGACGTAGGACCTGATGAAGATGTAGATTTCATCGGTTTTACAAAAGCGGGTAACTTAATTGCCGGTACCTACAACAAGCGGGAATTGAAAGAAATGGGCGCCAAAGAAGGATTGACCTTTGGACCCCCTCTTATCGTGAACGGTAAAAAGATGATTACCGATGGTGATGGTGGGTGGGGCATTGGTCCTAGAACGGCTATCGCACAAAAGAAAGACGGTACTGTTTTATTCTTAGTTATCGATGGTCGTCAAGCCTACTCTGCAGGGGCTACCTTGCGTGATGTACAAGATATTTTATACCAAGAAGGGGCTGTCATTGCGGCTAACTTAGATGGCGGTTCTAGTACGACCTTATTCTATAATGGTAAAACTGTGAATAAACCAGCTGATTTGCTCGGTGAACGCATGATTCCTACTGTATTTATCGTGAAATAGGAGAGTCTATGAAAACCTTTGGAAAAGTAACGACAGCCTTTTTGTTGGGCTTAGTTTTACAAGGCGGTGTCTATTATTATTTAGACCAAGTATACTTAGCGCCTACCACGAACTTTCAGGTCACCAATGGGGAAGAAGTAGATAAGAATTTTCCTGACGTGAAAGAGGGAACGCGCTATTATTCCCATGATCATAAATATATGGCAGTGGTGGAACAGAATCGTGTTGATATATATACGGCGGGCAAAGAAGCGCCAGTTACGTTGGATTTAAAAGAACGAGAAGTATCCTATTTTGAATGGATGTCAGATCGCAACCTAGCCATTGTTGGTTTATTCGGTGGAAAGCATGATGATATTGTGTTAGCACGTATTGACCCAGAAGCACCAGATCATGAAATTGATACGACTATCAATACAGTCCCACGAGGGTCACGAATTACTGATGTGGCATATTCTGCGGCAACGAACGTAGTGTATATGAAAGTCCGTGTAGGTGATGGGGCTTACCGTGTGTATCGTACGGATGCGAACTATGATACTCGTCGTGTGTACATGCAAGCCTCCGATATTGGTCGCATCGGTATGTTCTATAATGAAGATCGATTCTTTTACGATAATGCGCGCACTGGTGATGTATTCATGTTCAATGGTACAGAAGGTGGTTGGCGTGCCATCAATCCTCCTGGTAAATTCCGCCTCATTGGTGTGACGCAAGGTCAGCTAATTTATATTGTAAAAGTGGATGATAAAAACCGTGCTCTAGAGGCCTATGAGGGTAAATTAGGAGTAGGATTTAATAAAATTTATACCTATGATAACCCAACGGAATTAACAGAAATTACGGTAGATTCTATTCTGAAAGACAAGGAATCTGCTAAAGATAGTGCTTCTACAGAGAAAAAGAAGTAAAAAAGTAAGAATATTGTATAATGTGCAGTAATAAAGTTCACTGTATTTTGTAAAAAGCTATAACAATTAGTCATAACAGAAGCGAAATTGTGGAAGATATGGAGAGGAGGAACTGTAAAATGGCAAAATTTAAAATCCAAAAAGGATTAAGTGATGCAGATATGATGAAAGGCTTTGTTGAAGAAGAAACATTTGAGACTGCCCTATTGAAAGATGATGCTAAGGCAACTAACAAAGTAGTAGGAAAGCCGAAAGAGCAAAAAACGGAAGATGATTTTTACCAAGAGTTTTTAACAGAGCGGATAAAAACGGAAATCGGTAAGTTATTACTAGCCATAAAAATGGATTATTTCAAAGATGACATAAAGGATTTTTCTATTCAGGTCAAGCGTAATGGCAACAATATTGTATTAGAAACGGCGCCTAAAAAGGTAAAATAAACTTAAACAGTTGACAATGAATATCGTAATATATATACTGAAATCCCTCTAAAATAGTGGAAAAACATGGTAGTACATCGATAAAATTCATATGACTAAAAAGCATGTACTTTGGTTGACAAATGTCACGTTTAGTAGTCTAATATAGTTATGTACATTATACATGAGATAACTGTTACTCATGTATTTAATAATTCCCCTTCTATCAGGTGGTAGAGTCTTGATAGGGAAGGGTCAATGTGAAGGAGAAGGATTATGAGTGCAAAAAGAGTAAGATTAGTAGAAACAGTTCTTCGTGATGGTCATCAATCTATCTTGGCTACACGTATGCGCATGAAACACATGCTTCCAGCATTACAACAATTGGATGAAATTGGTTATGATGCTTTGGAATGCTGGGGTGGTGCTACATTCGATAGCTGTATCCGTTTCTTGGACGAAAACCCATGGGAACGTCTTCGTACATTAAAAGCAAACTTAAAAAATACACCATTGCAAATGTTACTTCGTGGTCAAAACTTATTGGGTTACAAACATTATGCTGATGATGTAGTAGAAGCATTCGTTCGCAAAGCAAAAGAAAACGGTATGGACCGTATCCGTATTTTCGACGCATTGAACGATCCTCGCAACATGCGTGCTGCTATCGAAGCTGGTAACAAAGCAGGTGTGCATGTACAAGGTACTATGGTTTACACAATCAGCCCTGTACATACTAACGAAAGCTTCGTAAAAGTAGCTAAAGAATTGAAAGAAATGGGTATTGATTCCCTTTGCATCAAAGATATGTCTGGCTTATTAGCTCCATATGATGCAGAATCCTTAGTAAAAGATTTACGCAAAGAATTTGGTGAAAAATTCGATATCGATTTACATAGCCATTTCACTTGTGGTTTAGCATCTGCTACTTACTTAAAAGCTGTAGAAGCTGGCGTTGATATCATCGACACTGCATTGAGCCCATTCGGTCATGCAACTAGCCAACCTGCTACTGAATCTATCGTTGAAATCTTCAAAAACACTCCATATGATACTGGTTTAGATCTTGCTAAAATGCGTGAATTAGCTACATACTTCCGTGGCGTTCGTAAAGAAATCGCTGATGAATTCGGCTTGACTCCAGCTCATGAAGTATTGCCAGAAGTTCGTCATTACCAAATTCCTGGCGGTATGTTATCCAATACTCAAAACCAATTGAAAGAAATGGGTATGGCTGATAAATTCTTCGACGTAATGGATGAAATGCCTCGCGTTCGTGAAGATCTTGGTTTCCCTCCATTGGTAACTCCAACATCCCAAATCGTTGGTACAATGGCTATGATGAACGTGTTGTTCCAATCCCAAGGATTGCCTCGTTACAACACTACACCAGCTGAAGTAAAAGACCTAGTTCGTGGTAAATACGGTCAACTTCCAGCAGCTGTAAAACCAGAAATCAAAGAATTAATCATTGGTGATGAAACTCCTATCACTCATCGTCCAGCTGATGACGTAGCTCCAGAAATGGAAAAAATGCGTGCTGATCTTGAAGCTAAAGGTTTCACTGGCGTAACAGAAGAAGACGTATTAACATACGCTATGTTCCCAGAAGTAGCTCTTCAATACTTCGAAAAACATGCAACACCTGTAACTCAAAAAGTATTGAACTACAAAGGTGAATAGTTAATCCTTACATTCACATATAAAAAGCGACCTCTTTATGGGGTCGCTTTTTATTGCATTTACATCGTGGGTATGCGGGTAGTTAGGGTTCTTTGACAAAAGACAGGGATTAGCATACCAAATCATTTTGGCCTATAACCCAGAGATTACTCTTGTATGAGTAGTGCTAACATGTAGTATGGAGACTTAGTTATTGCGAATGAGGTTTACACGGAACTGTGGAGATATGCTATAATACAACTATACATAAGACTGGACAAAAGGTATAGATAAAGCGAGTAGATATATATTGGGAGTGGAGACCATGGAGAACGGTACTAAAAGACCGAGTCGGCCTGTCAAGGCGAAGGCAAATGGTATGTGGAAAAAGGTGCGCTACGCTATCGTTATCTTGTTTGCACTTGTATTAGTGCAACAAATATATACGATTTATAGTTTGCATCAAGAGAAGCAACAGTTGGAGCAACAATTACAGGAGCTGAAAAAGGAAAATGAAAGTTTATCTGAACAAAAGAAATTGTTAGAAGACGATAAACATATCGAGGGTGTAGCACGGGAAGAACTTGGTCTAGTGAAACCAGGGGAAGTTCCCTATGTTCGATAAGAAAGGGGCTGTAATAAAATAGCTTCAAGTGCGTCGAAAAACGGAAAACTACCAAGATATCTTGTGATAATGCTGTCTCAAGAACTTGGTAGTTTCTGCATGTAAAAAAGGACTGTAATGAAAATGTAAACATGAATATTTTATTATAGTCTCTTTTGTGTACACAGTAGTTACATAATAGACGGATGTACATAATTATGGATAGAAAGTTGAGTGATATAGATGGAACAATATATAGTGCAACAAGGTAGTCAGATAGGAATTGTAGATTTAGGATCCAATTCATTTCGAGTATTATTGGGCACTTATGATGGTTCGCAGTGGCAGAATGAACCGAAGCAATTATGGACTACACAATTAGGAAAACGTAGTAGTGATGGTCTATTAACTAAGGGAGGTATGGAACGTGGTCTACAAGCACTTAAAGAAATCTGTAAGGTCTTAGATGCGTATGGTGCCACTATTCGCATTGGTCTTGCTACGAGTGCCATTCGAGAATCAGGAAATGGACAGGAGTTTCTAGCACAAGCCAAACAAGTGTGCCCTATGGAGTACCGTGTGCTAAGTGGTGAAGAAGAAGCTACCTATGGATTTAAGGGGGCTACGGTTTATGAACATCCCGACTTTCACTATGCCACTATTGATGTAGGGGGAGGGAGTACGGAAATTGCCTTGGGTGATGCAAATCATGTGTACTTTGCAAAATCTTATCCTGCTGGTGCTGTGCGTATGCAAGAAATGTCCGCAGAGGGGCCACAACGTGTATGGGAAGAAACAGTGCGTATGTGGGATGAATTACCTATTGCAGGGACCTTTGGAGAGTTCATCGGTATTGGCGGAACTGCTACGACGTTGGCGGCTATGGATTTGCAGATGGAGATCTATGATCCGAAACGAATACAAGGCCATCGTTTAGACCGTGGTACCATCGAGGCGATGATACTGCAACTTCGCTATATGAGCCGTGAGGAACGATTGCAAGTGAAAGGTTTGCAACCAGGTCGTGTAGATATTATTGTGCCAGGTGCAGAGATTATTACGTCTCTTATGGATACGTATCAAATTGGCTCCATCGTCATCAGCGAGGCCGATGGATTAGAAGGGTGGCAATCACAATATGGTGGAAGATAGAGATAGTTATTATTCCTGGGCACCCTTGGTGGATAGCTTATTAGATGCCTATGAAAGTCAAGGGGACTTTCAAACGGTGATAGAAGTAGAAAAGGCGAATGAAACACGGAAACATGTGAAGATGGTGGTGCCTTTGCTGACGATGGAAGAGTTGGCAGAGCAAGTGGAGCATAGTCAACATATGTTGAGTAAATGGTATGAAGAAGGCTGTATTGAGCAGTACCATAGGTATCGACAACGCATGTTTCACTGTACTAGACCGATGAATCGTAGCGAAGAGAAAGCTTTGTACGGAGATATGTGGACTACTCTGTTACGGTTGCGACAAGCTGTGACGGAATCCATGGATGATGTGATTACAAAGAATACACCTGTATTGCTCGCTTGCTCTGGTGGGGTAGATTCTATTGCCTTGCTACATTATTTCTATATAGAAGGGTTCACAAATATTGGGGTCTTTACCATGGATCATGGGTTACGACCAGAGGCAACGGAAGAAGTGGCTCTCGTAGAATGGTATGCATTACAATTTGGTATGCCTTGCTATGCGGTACAGGAAGATGTATCAGCGAAGGCGGATATAGAAGGTGTATCCTTTGAGATGATGGGACGCACATTGCGCTATGCTCATTTGCGTGATATCGCTGAGGAACGGGGCTATGAATATATTGTGACAGCCCATCATTTAGATGATCAAGGGGAGACCATATTAGCGCATCTGTTACGAGGTTCAGGCTTAGAAGGCTTACAAGGGATGAGCCTGTTCTCTGGTGATATTTGGCGACCTTGTTTGGCTGTGCCAAAGCAAGTCTTGCAAGACTATGCTAAGTGGTTACACTGTTTTCATGGAGAAGATGCATCAAATCAAGATGCAACTTATGATAGAAATTGGATTCGCCAAGTGTTAATACCTACTTGTGTAGAACGGTATCCACAAACGGTACATGCTTTGTGCCGATTAGGTGCATTAGCGCAATGTGATGCCTCCTATTTTGAGCAAGCGGTGACACGGTTAGAAATGGACTATGTCAGTCATACTGAAGAGGGCATAGTGTTGGATAAACGAGGATTGATGGGCGAGCATACTGCCTTGGTGAGCCGGTTATGGAAACGAGTATTAGGTTCCTATGTACGAGCAGAACAGTTGAGCCAAACGGTGATAGATGCCTTACTTTCACTGGTGAAAGGCCCAAAAGGAAAAGAATTTCGATTTCGTCAGGTGCAAGTTTTCACGTCATATGATACAATTAAGATTGTTCTATGTAGTGACATAGAAAAGAAATAGAGCTAACTAATAAGGAGTTACTATGATACCAGAAGTGAAAGAATTATTACTTTCAGAAGAACAAATTCAAAAACGAGTGGCAGAATTGGGTCGTCAAATTACAGAAGATTATACAGGTAAGGAAGTTGTCCTTGTAGGCGTGCTGAAAGGGGCAGTTGTCTTTTTTGCAGATCTATTGCGCCATATTGAAGGCGATGTGAGTATGGATTTTATTTCCTGCTCTAGTTATGGTAGTAGCACTGTGAGCAGTGGGGTTGTGCGTATTCTAAAAGATTTAGACCGTCCTGTAGAAGGAAAACACGTCATTGTAGTAGAAGATATTGTGGATACAGGTACCACTTTGTCCTATTTACTAGAAAACCTACAATCTCGTAAGGCTGCTAGTGTTCGTCTTTGTTCTTTATTGAATAAACCAGAGCGTCGTAAAGTAGATGTTCATGTAGATTATGAAGGGTTTGTCATCCCTGATGAGTTTGTTATCGGTTACGGTTTAGATTATGATGAAAAATATCGTCAACTGCCTTATATCGGCATTTTAAAAGAAGAAGTCTATCAATAATCGTTGATATATTCGACAAAATTTGATATGATAAATAAGTATCAATTTAGATTATAGATGAGAAAGGAGAAAAATTTGAAGCGAGGCTTAAAAAACGTACTCCTCTATTTGTTGATAATTGTGGCCGCAGTGGCAGCCATAAACTCTTTTTCTGAAGGTACTAAAAATAAATCAGAAATTACATATACATCGTTCCTACAAGAGGTACAACGAAAAAATGTAGAGAGTGTCACAATTACAGGGGATCATTCGATTACAGGTAAATTAAAATCCGGTACAGAATTTGCTACCTATGCACCTAGTGATGCAGGTATTTTTGCAAAATTGTCCGAAGGTGGTGTAGATGTAACGGCGCAACCGCCTGAACAACCAGCGTGGTGGGTAAGCTTATTAACTTCTGCCTTACCAATTGTATTGATTATTGGATTCTGGTTCTTTATGATGCAGTCTACACAAGGTGGCTCTGGTCGCGTCATGAACTTTGGCAAATCTCGTGCTAAAATGCAAGGAGAAGGCAAAGTCAATGTGACTTTCAAAGATGTGGCTGGTGCAGATGAAGCAAAACAAGAATTGCAAGAAGTGGTTGAGTTTTTGAAAAATCCAGCTAAGTTTAATGCTATCGGCGCTAAAATTCCGAAAGGGGTCTTATTATTTGGCCCTCCAGGTACAGGTAAAACCTTGTTAGCACGTGCCGTAGCAGGGGAAGCAGGGGTTCCATTCTTTACTATCAGTGGTTCTGACTTTGTAGAGATGTTCGTTGGTGTTGGTGCCTCTCGTGTACGTGACTTGTTCAGTCAGGCTAAGAAAAATGCACCATGTATTATTTTCATCGATGAAATTGATGCGGTAGGTCGTCAACGTGGTGCTGGTCTAGGTGGCGGTCATGATGAACGAGAGCAAACCTTGAACCAATTATTGGTAGAAATGGATGGTTTCGGTGCTAACGAAGGTATTATTACTATTGCCGCTACGAACCGCCCAGACATTTTAGACCCAGCTTTATTGCGTCCAGGTCGTTTTGACCGTCAAGTGACAGTGGGTCGTCCAGATCTTCGGGGTCGTGAAGCGATTTTACAAGTTCATGCTCGTAATAAACCGTTGGATCCAGATGTGGATTTAAAAACAATTGCGAAAAAAGTGCCTGGTTTTACTGGTGCTGATTTGAGCAATTTATTAAATGAAGCAGCATTATTGGCGGCTCGTCAAGATCGTAAAACGATTTCCATGCATGATTTAGAAGAAGCTAGTGAGAAAGTAAGCTATGGTCCTGAGCGTAGAAGTCATGTGGTGAGTGAAAAAGAACGGGAATTGACAGCGTACCATGAATCTGGACACGCTATTGTGGCTCATTTATGGCCGAATGCAGATCCAGTTCATAAAGTAACAATCATTCCTCGTGGTAGTGCAGGTGGTTACACCATGATGCTTCCACAAGAGGAAAAAAACTATATGACTCGTTCCCAACTGCTAGCACAGATTCGCGTGGCTTTGGGTGGACGTTGTGCAGAGGCCATAGTACTGAAAGAAATCAGTAGTGGTGCTTCTGGAGACTTACAAATGGTGACGAACATTGCTCGTGAAATGATTACTCGTTTGGGTATGAGTGATGAGCTAGGACCATTGGTATTTGGAGAACACCAAGAGCAAGTTTTCTTAGGTAAAAGCTTAGGATCTGAACGCAATTATGGCGAAGCAGTAGCTGAAAAAATCGACAATGAAATGCATCGTATCGTAGCAGAAGCCTACGGTGATGTAATGAACTTGTTAACAGAAAATATTGATTTTTTACATAATATGGCGAAAGCTTTATTAGAAGAAGAAACGATTGATTCTAAGCAGGTGGACAACTTGTATCGCTATGGTACTTTGCTAAGTCCAGAAGAGGCACAGACACAAGCAGAAGAGGAAGCAAACAGTAAGAAGTCTCCTCTAGAAGCGGCAGGTATCGTGATGCCCGATAAAATTGATACATCAAAAGAATAATCTGAGATGCTATAGCCAAGGTATCTTCCCTAAGGGGAAGGTACCTTTTGTGCATATTAGGGGATTCAATACTATACGTATAATGAATCTTGTTTAGGTGTACCAAATTCGCATAGCTAGGGGGAATGAAATGCGTAGGTTAGTGTAAAATGTTTGTGGGAAAATAAAATAGCAAAAGAAGGTCATCCTTTGTTACAATGAATGTGTCAAAAAACTCAAAGCAAAGGAGACCTTCTTATGGAATTTATTTTACAGCAAGTAGCAGATAATTGCACTGACTTTTTTAACTTTTCTGAAAACAAGATATTTAATGATGAAGAAATGTACTCATTCTTCCATCTCATGGAAGACTTTTCAACCGTAATAAATGGTGTTGCAATTATGATGCTAGAGGTTTTTTTATCTAAATTAGATGACCA